>NZ_JBKTWO010000006.1:30658-87623 GCF_047249845.1 Thomasclavelia sp. | reverse complement strand
TTTGAATTCATCAGCTACTGCTGGTACTAATTTACCTAACTGTTCTTGAGTTACTGCATTAGCCATATCAATTGCGATTGATAATGCTATTTTATTTGTTTCAAAATTATTTTTTTCAAATACTGCTTCAACAATAATATTTTCTTGAACATCGTTGATTGTATATTGATTATTATCTAATGACACAACATTACCATTAATTTTAGCCTCTTTTAAATAATAGCCATCATTTGGAGTAAAAGTATATGTTACAGATGTATTTTCCTCAATTAAATCATCTTGTATACTTGAAGTAATTATACCATTTTCACTAGGCATTATAGTCTGATTATAATATTTAACTGGTGCTGTCATAAATTCTGAAGTAAATTTAATATCCGCCCAATCTGAATGATCACTCCAATTATTATTCCCCTGCAATGCTTTCAAAGTTATTACTTTTGCATCACCAATTGCAACATCAAAATATTTCATTGGAGTTTTACTTAACATTACACCACTATCAAACAATTTAGTGTCGTCACCATATATTTCAAACTGTACACCATCATAGCCATCATTAAACTTAGCATAATCAATTCCTACATATCCTTGTAAACGTTGATACCCTTTACCTTCTACATCATATGAAATAACTGATTGAGCATGAGTTCCAATTCCTTTATCAAAAGTAACAGGATTTCCATTTTCATCTGGTAAACGAATTGCTGAACCACTTGATGCTTTATCTTTTTGAATCTCACCATAACCTACTGTCGCACCTTCATTCCATGTTAGATCTGATAGATAAGTTGCTTTTTGTAAATCAAGATGATACTTTTTCTTATGATTACCATCACGTGAAGTAATTACAATATCAATAACTGGTGATTCCTTATATATATTTATTGATTGAATAATTTCTCCCGTCTTTTCAAATTTTTCCTTACCACTACTAATTTCGATTAAAGCTTGACTATCTTGACATGCTATATCCAAAACTACTTGATCATTTGATACAATAGTTTCAAGATTTCCTTGTTCATCAAATTTATCTTTAATTTCTCGATTATCTAGTTCTATTTTTAATACTTCTGTATTTTGAGCATATGGTTTAATTACCTGAATATGATAAACCTTTTTAGTAATACCATCATAAGCTGTTACCATGACATAAACATCATTAATTCCATCTTTTAAATCACTTGATACAATTGTATTACCTTCTAATGTATCATTGTTAACGGCAATTTTTGTCTCACCATCATAATCTACTGCTACCTTTAATGCTTGAGTATCTTCTTCAATATCTAAAACATATTCGTATACATCATTACTAAAATTTGATAATGATATATCATTTATTTTAATATCATTAACTAAAATATTATAATCAGCTTGATAAATCACATTTACAATATATTGCTTTGTTGTTATTCCATCTTTTGCTGTAACTATAATATAATACGTATTTAGACCATTATTAAAATTAATATTTGCTTGATAAAGATTATTTTCTTTAGTTAAACTAATTGGTTTTCGATAAGAATCAGATTTTAATTCTACTTTACCAATATTATCTCCTACATTAATTTGAATTTGGGAACTTTGCTGAGTCGTATTTATTACCCAATTATCAGTTGAAAAATCCGTTATATTAAATCCTATCTCAGGCATTGAAATACTATTAGTAGTTGTTTCATTACTTTTTATTGTATGAATATTAATCTGGTAGACAATACCATCTCTTTTAACAATAACAATATCCCCATCTTTAATATCTAAAACTACTTTATCCACATTAGTCAACTTATCTGTAACTGGTTTATCATTAATTCTTACTTCAGTTGACCCTTCATCAATCATGATTGCATGATAACTTAAATCTACTTTAGATAGATCTACTGGCAAATAAACGTCAAATACTCTTTGATTTAAATCATCTTTTAATAAATTATTACCATTAATACTTAATTCATCTAAACTATAATCAATCGTATTTTTATCTACTTCTATCTGCACAGATTTACTTATACCAGGTGTTCCATTACTATCTTTAGGATAAACCTCACATTTTAATTGCCCTGCATAATTTACTCTAAATTGTGGAATATCTGTAACTTCCTGTTTTAACTTTCCATCTTGATAATAAGTCCATAAATATAAACTATTACCTTCTCCATCACTATCATTTAAATCATATTTAATTTTTACTAGATCACCTACATTATAACTATCTTTTTCAAAACGTACATTATTAATTGTTGGAGCAGTATTTTCATATTCTCCCCACAAAACACTATTTTGTTTTTCTAATTCCTCATAGCTAATAGTATTCTCTGCAACTTTAAAATCTGAAAAGTTGATTTTTTTATTACGATCATTAGTTTCCCATCCAGCAAAACCGATTTTATAATTTGCACCTAACATGCTGCCATCGATATCCCTTAGATGTTGCCAGCTTCCACCTTCAACTTTAAAATCTAGTGAAACAGAATTCCCATTTTTACTAAAACCTAAATATGCGGTTGCAACATTATCCTGCTGACTATTGCCACCTGTTTCGACTGCTGCTCCATTTGTCTCACTGACACTAGAAATTCCATTGTAATGTGATTTTTTACCAATTGTAATATAGTTATCATCATTTTTATACAAAATAAATGATGCTGTATCCCATTGACTATTTTCTCGAATTGGCATATTTGTGACTTTTACAATTGTTCTAAGATTATTCTTATCAATATCTTGAGGGATAGAGTACAAAAATAAGTTATTAACAGTATTATCACTTTGATATAAATCACCTTTTTGTAAATCAATAGTCAAATCAGTTTTAGTTAATTCATAGTTTCCCTTACTTTCTCTTATAACACTAAAAGCAGGTGATAAACCTTCAACTACAGGTAAAGAAACAATTACCGGTATCTTATCCTCACTAGTTCCAATTTTAGCTTTTAACCAAACAATTCCATTTTTCTTAGCTGTTATAACACCATCATCATCTACTGTAGCTACTGAACTATTTTCATTATTTAAAAAATCTAATATCTCCCACTCTATTTTAGATGAAGAATTTGTTGTAGCTGTCACTTTAATTTGTTGTTCTTTTTGATTTAAAATGATCGGTTGATTGTTTTGAATTTCTATTGTTTCCTTTGGTATTTGATTACTACTTACAGTTATTTCAATAGCATTAGATTTAATAATTGTATTATTCCAAACATAATAAGCATAAATTTCTGTCTTACCTTGTTTATTTGCTATAATCTTACCATTATTATCCACTGAAGCTACAGCTGGATTACTACTTGCATAGTTAATTACTCCTACTGGATTACTAACAGCTTCATTACGATTATTTACAACTTTAATATCTTTATCATGATTAGTTAAATTACTCTCATCCATACCACTTAAAACAGCATACTTTTTTAAACCATCATCATAAGTATTACCTTCTAAAACTACATTTTTACATTTTGTAAATTCAAAAACATTATCTTGTGGACGAGTATGACTATCACCATTAGTTTGAATTTTTAATTGTTGACTTTCACCAATATCTAACTCATTCTTATTGGTCTCTAACTCAATTACTACATCTGGATCAGTACGCCATACTTTATTATTTCGAATCGTTAAATTCTCAACACTTTCAGCTTTTACAACAGTATCAACATCCATAAAAAATGTATTATCTTCAATAGTAATATTTTTATGAATTGGATTATCTTGTGATGGTAATCCTCCTCCTTTAGTTACAGGATGGAAATAAACAGCTGGAGCATACTCCCATGATGTTCTTCCGATACTTTTAATATAAAAAGTATTATTTCTAATCGTCATATCACGAATTGGTCCTGATTCATACCATTCATCTGAATCATTTGATAAATATATTGTTGCCATTGACATATTTAAAAAGATATTATTTTCAATTAATACTTTATTTCTTGTTGTACATAAAATACCTCTAGTAGGAACATTTTTAAACGTATTATTACGAATTGTTACTGCTGGAGCATATGTTACATTTTCTGCCACATATTTTGGTTCATTACCAATCTTATCAGTAAGATTAGCTGGTAAACTTTCCTCAAAACTAACTTCCATCGTTCGAAGATCATTACCATTTTCTCCAGGATTAGAAATAACTTCTTTTACAGTATATAAATTCTCATTATCAGTTGATTCTAAAGTATCACGTGTAAAGAAAGCTACTTTATCACCAACATGATATTGTGGAAAACCACCTTGTTGTGTATGGATATATTTTAACTGTAATGTATGATCATCCTTGCGTTTTTCAACACGAGTAAATGTTCCATGAAGATTGATTGGATCATCATGTGAATTAGAAAAATTACAATTTTCAATAATAATTTCTCCTGCCGCACCTGAAGCATGAATAATATCCGCATAACTTACAGTTATATGACCAGAATTTTCACGAGGCATAAAATTACAATCATAATATGCAACATCTTCACTCATTTGAATCAGCCAGCCAAATCCATGCATAAAGTGAACATTGATACGATTTGCAACAACATTTTTACTTTCCCATGTAAATGCTCCAGCTGTTTCACGATAAGCGCTGCTAGCTAATTCTAAAACCATTCCAGCTTTTTGCATCGCAGGTCGGTTATTACCAGTATAAGTTATTCGAACAACAGTATCATCTAATTTTGTAATTGATGATACATTTTGAAACGGTGTTTCATTAGTAAAATAAGCTCTTGTCATTTCCTCTTCAGGTAAGTAACCTACGATTGAATATGCATTGTGAATCCCTGTTTCACTCCAATAATACTCACCTGTATAGGGACTTTTTTCGCTATACCACTTTATTGTATTTCCAGCTATTTCAAATGGAAAACATTTAGGAATATAAAAATCTGTATAATCTTTACCATTTTCATTTCCCATTTCCATAATTGTCATTTCTGAAACTGTAGGAACCGCAAAGTCCCAAGAAAAATCTTGTAAAACAATATTTTGAGATTCAACTACAGCAAGAGCCATAATATTTCCATGCATCATAAATAATGAATCATTTCCATTGATTGTAAGATTTTTATGCCCTTCTATTAAAATCCCAATTGTCTTTTCAGGACTTTGAATACTATTAGTATTAGAAGTATGATACTCCCGTACTTGTGCATAATCCTTATAAATATGGTATTCTCCTTTAGGAAAATCTAATATAACCTGATTTTTACCATCATCTTCAGCTTCTTTAGCTGCTTGTAAAGCGTCCCAAATAGCAGTTGTGCTATCCTTTACTCCAGTTGGATCAGCACCATAATCTAGTACATTTATATGTATACCATCATTTTGAATATTCACCGCTTTTAATGGCATTCCTTGACAAAAAAGCATACAAATAACTAGACTAAAAATAAACATACTTTTAATTCTTTTCTTTAACTTCATTGTTTTCCCTCCTCTTTTTATATTTCTTATGAACCTCAATTTCAGTATAAATTTTAAAATCCTTTAAGTCAACCAATCATGTAAGCGCAAACATTAAAAACAAAAAAAAAGTAAAATATTATCTCTTAATCATAATATTTTACCTATTCATTATAAATAATGATATTGATGCTGCCACGAAGAATTAATAAAATATTTAGCTGACTCTCTAGCCTTATTTAAATCCATAAAACTATAATTTCCACATTCTTCAGCTTTTGCACCAGGAATTTCTTGATCCCAATTAGCAATTTGTTTGAACACCTCTTTAACAATCATAATTACCTGATTTAAATCTAACTCTCTAGTAATTAAATAAAAACCTGTCATACAACCCATCGGTCCAAAATAAATAATTTTATCTTTAAATTCACCATTTCTAAGCAGTGTTGCTCCAATATGTTCAATTGTATGAGCTGCCCTAGGATCTAAAGCAGGTTCAACATTTGGCTCAGTCATTCTAATATCATATGTTGTCAAATCATCATCTATTCTTGAGATATAGATTCCTTTAGTTAATTTTGTATGATCAACACCAAAACTTGTTATTCGTTCCATGATAGTCCCTCATACTTCTTTATATACTGATATCCAACACCACCGACACCCATATGAGCGCCTACTACAGCTGGTAATTCTCTTACTGTAATTTGACATTTTCCAATACGATCAATCAAAGTCTGTTTCATTGTTTTGGCTAATTCATCAACTAAAACATGTTCAATAGCAATGATATAATCTTTATTATTGACACCACATACATCTACCATGTGATCAATTATCTTTAAATTAGCCTTTTTTACTGTTCTAACCTTATCCAAAGTATCAATTTTACCACCAAGTTCGTAATTCAACTTCATTACTGGTACAATCTTCAACAAATTCCCAAGCATTGCCACTGCAGGAGTGATTCGACCACCTTTTTTCAAATGATCCAAATTTGGAGCCATGATTAAAGTTCCTGACTGTTCAACCATATCAGTTAATATATTTTCAATTTCATCAATTTCTTTACCTTCATCAATCAGTTTTTTAGCTACTCTAACTAAATAACGATGATTACTTGCAGTCCCTTTAGTATCAATTAATGTAACTGGAATTCCTACCATATCACAAGCTAATTTCATCCCACTTAAAGTTGAAGATAATCCCGTTGCAATTGAAAGAGCTATAACATGCTCATATCCAGCTGCTTTAATTTTATGAACTGCCTCTTGAATTGATCCGGTCGAAGGTTGTGATGTTTTAACTATCTCGCCAGTTTTTTCCATTCTTTTAAAAACTTCTAGAGCAGTTATCTCTTTTAAATCCAAATATGTTTCATTTTCCATAGTTATCGTTAGAGGAACAATATAAATGCCCTGATCTTCTAACGACCCAATTAATAATTGGCATCCACTATCTGCTAAAACCGCTATTTTTTTCATGGTTCTTTCCTCCTATAGTTACGTTACTAATATATCAAATTTATTCCCATATTTCTAGTAATATATGTTATGATAATAAAGAAATGAGGGATTTAATGAAATCAATACGTAAAATTATTACTTACAAATGGATAATTAAAAAGTCTGAATTTATTTGTACCTTAATTCCATGCAATGATGAAGAAAAAATAGAGCAAATTATTCATGAATATCAAGATAAATATCATGATGCAAATCATAACTGTATTGCATATATCGTTGGAAATAAAAAAAGAGCTAATGACAATGGTGAACCTAGTGGCACAGCAGGACTTCCAATGTTAGATGTTTTAGAAAAAAACAGTTTGACTAATATTATCGCTATAGTTACAAGATATTTTGGAGGAATAAAATTAGGAGCTGGTGGATTAACTCGCGCATATCGCCAAAGTGTTGCTGATGCGTTAAAACAGGCAGAAATAGTTGAAAAACACAGCGTTCCTTTATATAAAATAACAATTGATTATTCATTTACAAAAAAATTCGAACATTTACTTAAAATCCATAATATTAACTGTATCAATATCGAATATGGTGAACAAGTTAGTTATATGTGTTATCTTGTTGATGAATCTTTTTTAACAATTGTTCAAGACTTAACAAATAATACTTACGATAAAGAATATATAAAAAATGATTATATTGAATTATTATAATTCATGAAAATGACATAAATAAGAGTATAATAATTATTAAGAGGTGATTAATTAAAATGAATGAGATTAATAAAATTTATCAAAAACATGTGACTAATGAATTAAAATTAGTTACTGATCCTAATCATGCTGTTTTAAACAAAGATAAAGTTAATATCAAAGTATTAGCATTTCTCTGTGAACTAGGTAAAGTTGGTGAAGAAGCTAAGGTATTTAGCTTTTGGGATAACTCTTCAACAAATGATAAAGAACTTTTAGACTATTATATTGATGGTTTGCATTTGCTTATGTCAGTAGGTTTTGAATTACATGTTGATAATCTAAAAAATTATCAGGAAATTAGTGACTCCAACAATGTTTCCAAGCAATTGATCAAAGTTTATCAAAGTGCATTAAAAGTAATAGAGACATATAATTTTGAAGCCTTTCAAAATTGTATTGATGATTATTTTACATTAGGATTTAAGATTGGTTTAGATTTTGATACTATTTTACAAAACTATAGCAATAAAGATTAAATGTTATAATTTAACAACATTTAATCTTTTTATTTCTTTATTAATAACAGAATAAATTTATTATCAATAATTATTTGTTATTTTATCTGTGTATTATAAAGCTTCACAAGATAAGATCTCATGTTTTTCAAGCCACAGATAAACCTATTGGTATAATACTAAACTCTCTTTAGCAAGTTTTTTTCTTAAAAAGTAAGAAATATATTATTATTTTTAATAATAATCAATCCATCCTTTCTAAGATGTTTTATTATGATGAAAACACTAGAATAAGCATAACCAAGAGATAAAGCTAAATTGATCTGACGAACTTTTTTATCCTGTAAAGTTAGCTGATATATTGTTCTTAGATATTTTTTATTAGTTGCTAAAGTATTTTTTACTCCTTTTATTATGTAAGCACTATTTAATAATTTAGTCCATTCGAGCTCATAAAATATTTCACTCATTAACGTTATTATTTCTTTTTTAGAATAAATTTTAACACCCCTCCTCGATTGTATCGAATAAACAAACTCATAATTTGACAAATGACCAATGTCTTAAACATTCCTCTATATTTTAATATCCGTCCTATCTCTTCAATTACTTTTTTAGGATTAGGATAGTGATAAAATGAATCATTATAATAAAACCCAATCATCAAATTTTTACTATCCCATCAGCATTCCTATATTGCCTCCTAAATTTAAAATAGTATTTCCATGAAAATGAATAATCTCATTTAAAAATATAAGGATATAATCTTTTAGTGTGTTTACTATAAGAAGTTGTATCATATTTTTTGTTTGTAAATCAAATGTAATGCGTGTCCGTTTTTTTATGCATATTTACCTCCTTAAAATGAACATTATTCATTTTTTGTTAATCATACAAACAAAAAGATAGGCCCACTAAATGACCTATCTACATAAATTATGCTTATTTCTTCTTTTTTAAATATCCTAAGATACCTAAAGCCCCACCTAAACTGACTATACTAATAAAGCTAGTTGCATCACCTGTATCTACTGCTTCTTTAGTATTAGTTACATTATCTACAGCTTTTTTAACTTCTAATTTTTCAATACTCATAGCCAATCCTTCTAAAGCTGTTTTTATCTCAGCTTCACTTGCTTTAGAATCTTTTAAGATTATTTTAGCCTCAATTAAAGCTTTTTCTAATCTTGTCCATGATGTCTCATTATAACCGGCTTTATTTAATTGATTTGCTTTATTGATCAATTCTTCTAATAGTTCTTTATTTGGTTTTAATCTTAATTCTAAATATGCTTTGATTAAATCTTCTTTTGCTTTATCAATCAGTTCTTGGGTTGCATTTGAATCATTTAAAACTTTATTTGCTTGATTTAATAATGGTTTCATTGCTTGCCATGATTCTACTGTATAATTTTCTTCTTCCAAGTTCATGACTTTATCTACAATTGCTTGTAACCATTCTTTATTACTCTTACTTATCTCTTCCAATTGATCAAATGCTTCTTCAAGCTCTTGATTCATTTCTTCTACTTCATATTCTAATGCATTTTCATCTTGCATTAATACTTCTGCTTTAGCTAATACTATCTGTAGCTTTTGCCATGATTCTACTGTATAATCGCTTTCTTTAAGCTCTTTGATTTTATTTATTAGTTCACTTAGTTTAGTTTTATCACCTTTGATAAATGATAACATATGCATTGCTTTAGTTAATCGCATTGCTGAAATATCTACCTGTTGCTGATTTGCAGTATCATCAGCATAGATTATTTTAGCTTCTGCTAACGCTGCTTTAAATTCAGTTACTACTGCTGGTACTACCGCACTTAATTCTGCTTCAGTAATTCCATCTGCTAATTCTATTGCAATCTGTAAGAATTGTTTATTAATATCTAACTCATATTTGTTTACTACATTGAAATAATCAACGATCATGTTATTAGAACCGTTTGAATTTTCATTATAAGTTCCAGTATTCTCACATTCAATACGATATGTTCCCGCAACTCCATAATATGCAAATAATAACTGATTATCTGCCATCTCAGCTTGATAAGTATCAATTAATTTAGGCTCTCCAACAATAGTTTCGTCCTGTCCATCAATCTTGTAAACTGTAAATTTAACAATTCCTGTACCAACCGCTTTTCTGCCAATTACTTCAATACCATCACCATTAAAAGTATATTCGGCTTTATTTCCCTCTAAATCAGTTTTAATAGCTAAATTAGAAATATTTTCACCAATGATACTACTCCAATTAGCTTCATTTCCTATTTTAAGAACATCTTCACTTTCTGCTTCTATCTTTGTTACTAGTTTACTAGTTAAATTTTCTTTAGCTTCATTTAAAGCTATAACCATATCATCTAGTTGGTTTTGGTCTGTAGCTGTTTCTAGTAATAATTTTGCTTCATTTAATCTCTCTATAAAGATTAATTTTGGTTGATTATCAATATATTTATTTAATTCTATTTCACTAAGCTCATTAACTAATTTTATTAAAGAAGTCTTATCCAATACTATCGATTCAGCATGCTCTACATCGATATAATCAATGATAGTATTGATATCACGATTAGACGCATTTGGATTTTTATATCCAGTATTGATAATATCTAAACGATAATTACCATTTTCACTACCCTCCCAGCTAAATAACGCTTGTTGGTCCTCCTTAACAGTTTGATAACAGTCCACATCTTTAGAAATAACTACTGTTTCCTGGTTACCATCAATTGCTGTAACAATAAATCTTGTCGTACCTGTACCAACTGCTTTTCGACCATAAACTGTAATTCCATTACCATTAAATTCTAACGACATCTTTTCATCAGCAACACCAGATTTCAATGCGGAACCTTTATGTAAAGTAGCATCTGTTATTGTCACCCAATTACCAGTTTTAACAATGACAGGATCTTGGGCATCAAAACGTTTTTGAATCAAAGCATCTTTTGCCTTTTGTAGTTGTTTAACCATTGTATCAAGTTGCTCTTGAGTTATATCATCACTTAATAATAGTGCAATTGCTTTAACTAACTCTACATTAAATGCTTCTTTATTTTCATCATTAAAATAATCCAAATCTAGATTACTACAAATATTTACCAATGCTGTCAGTCTTTGTTTATCGACTGGTTGGAGATTAACTTGGGGTTCTTTTCCTTGAGTAACCTTAATTTCTTTTGTATCAGAAACTGTAACATCATTATAAACAGCAGTTGCTGTTATTTTGTATGTCCCGGCTTCATCAACAATTAAAGTATTTCCAGCAATTTGTCCTCCATTATCAACAGTATAAGTAATTACTGGTTCTCCTGTATCTTCATTACATGTGTCCATAAATGCATAAGTTTCTAATGTTGCTCTAGCTTCTGTCTTTTCATACGGAATCGTTAGATTTACTGGCTGTAATAATATTACTCCTGCTAAAGTATCATTACTACACCCCGATACATCGGGTTCAGCATTTTTTACTTCAGATACAAATGATGAAAAATTAGTAGCTTTACCGTTTTCGTTGTTATATACACGAATTATATATTCCTCATTTGTCTCACTTAAATTACTTATAAAAGTTTTTCTCATACTTGGTGTTGGATTATATGTATTAACTGAAATAGACTTAATTTCCTGGTCAGGTGCATTTTTTTGATATACTTTAATAATTGCGTTCCCTGCCCCGGCACCATATTTTAGAGTTAAACTTCCCCCAATTCCAGTAAAAGAAAACTCGATATAATTATCTAATTTTTTTGTATAGATAACTGCAGGACTAGAAGTTGTCCCATCAAAAGTCGTATTGACCCACTTAGTATTTGATTCAGAGGCAGTTTCATTTATTATATCGGTCTGTAATGTACCATCTGATAAATAACGTTTTAATTGACTATCATTGGCATTAATAACCGTTGTAGACACCTCATTACCACGAACGTGTCCCAATCCATCAATTGCCCCTAAATTTACATCAGTGTCGATCTTTCGTCCTAAGATATCTTTTCCGCCATTATTATCAATGTTAACCCCTTTATTAAGATATGGTGATGATGATAATAAGGCAGCTGCCTTTAAAGCTTTACTTTTATTTAAACCAAATAAATTATCTTTACCAACAAACTGTGGCATTTGAGAATACATGTTTTCATCTTTTGGGGCTACACAACCAATATAAGCATTATTATTAAAATTTGAATTAGCTCCCGGTTCAAAACATTTTTGTCGTGAAGCGACACTAGGATTAGTGAAATACCAAATATTGTTGTTATAAAAAACTTCATCCCCTTGATAAACAGCATGACAATCCTTATTTGAAATAAAGGTATTATTATAAACTTTTGATTTTTCAATCTTAGTAGTCTCATTTTCACCAACTGCTACAATTTGAGCATTATGGGCTGCAAAAACACCACTATCATTTATTGATAAATTATAACGAATAACATTATTACGATTATATGAGTTTTGACGTACATGCAACATATAACCACCCCCATAATTATCATGAGTATAATTATACTGAATAATTCCATTTTGTGTCATATCATCTAAATTAAAAGCCATTCCATCATTACCATTTTGACCATTACATACTTCATTATATTGAAAAACCATATCATTAGCACGATCACACCAAATTCCACAACCATATCCTTCATAAGTACTTTGAAAAGTGTCAACTTTATTAAATTCAACTAATACACCATTTGTATATAAAGGAACGATACCAGCTCTAGTAACATTATGAATATAATTATTACGAATAATTATATTTGTATGTCTAAATGCTTCATCATCTAAGCTTCCCTTAACATTTGTTGTCGTAATACCATTAGCCTGACAATTTTCAATCGTATTATTTTCAATTAAAATATCATTAAAAATCGTTACTTTCTTTGTTTGATCTAATTCTTGTATAGGAACATTATACTCATTTCGAGCTTCTGAAAGCCGTGCTGTATATGTACTTAAATTGATTCCTCCCGTTCGATGAGTTGTTCGTGCTCCCCAAAAAGTATTAGTTGTATTAGGATTATTACTATCTCCTTCATATCCAAATAATGGTCGCCCATCTTCATCAGTAGGAATAACTGAATAGATATCATCTTGCCCATTATATCCCCGAACATCACGAATATCACAGTTACGGATATAAATATGATTGATTACTCCATAATCATATCCTTCAACCCTAATCCCACTACGATCACGATTTTGATTATCACCTTGATTTTTAATTGCTAGATTATTAATTTCAATATATTCTTGATTATATAAATATACTGCAGCTCCAATTTGATTATCATCTTCACCAGTAAATGGTCCCTGCCAATCCTTTTGTTGAGGCATAAAATATGCACCATTTCCGTCAATTAAAGGTTTTTCACCTTGTCCATACATATCAATAATAATTGGATATCCTGCACATCCCGAACCTTTTGGCCACAAAGTACCTGTA
The DNA here is from genome assembly GCF_047249845.1 of Thomasclavelia sp. Classification (GTDB taxonomy): domain Bacteria; phylum Bacillota_I; class Bacilli_A; order Erysipelotrichales; family Coprobacillaceae; genus Thomasclavelia. The sequence goes on along the minus strand of NZ_JBKTWO010000006.1, from coordinate 74,086 downwards.
AACTGTGAATTAGCTTTAATCAAGAGCTTATCACCAGGTTGAAAAAGATGTTCATTTACATCGTCCAAACTATCAAAGGCATTCTCCTGGCTTAATCCATCCCCATTAGCCTTATCAATATTAGAATCTAAATAGTAAGTTGTTCCATAACTATTTTCATCCACGTCATTAGCACTAACGCTAATTGGACTTGTAAACGAGGCCATTATAGCTAATACTATAAATACTTTAAAAAATCTTTTCATTACTATCTCCTTTCCTCCTCCATTTCTAACAATGAGATACAGATAATAAATTAAAAAGACTCGCAAACGAAAAGAATTTCGTTCACAAGTCTTGCCTAATTTAATGGTAACAATCTGTGCCTACAATTATATTTATATCATAATCTTTTAATCAAATCAAATTATGATAAGAAGATTACCAATTATATTATTAATTTAATGTTACAATCAATTCATTTAACCTCTCTAACCATTGATCACCTTTAGGTAAAATTATTATTATTTTACTATCTATTTGTTTAAAAACTGGTCTCGTAAATAATCGATTAACGGTTTCAAATAAACGATCCCCCTTAACATTTTGACTATATTCTTTACTAAAAATAATTTCTAATTTACCTTTCTTCTCTTCTAAACTATCAATAATCTTACATGAAGCTAAAATATCTAATTTTCGTTTTTCTATTAAAGTAGATACTTCTTCAGGTAATTTACCATAATAATCAATAAACTCGCTTTTTAAGTGATCTATTCCCTTTATTGTCTTAGTATTATCTAAGCGCTGATACAATTCTAATTTTTCAATATCACTAGAAACATAATCATGAGGAATATACCCTTCTACATTAATATTAAGACTTTTAACTTCCGTTTCTACAGTCTCTTCTTTACCCATTTTTTGATTTATAGAATCCTGTAAGATCTTCATATACATTTCAAATCCAATTGAATCAATAAATCCTGATTGAGTTCCACCTAAAATATCACCAGATCCTCTAATTGCAAGATCTCGCATTGCTATTTTATAACCACTGCCTAACTCTGTAAATTCTTTGATTGCCTTTAAACGCTTACTAGCTTCCTCATTTAAAACTCGTGATGGATTATATAATAAATAAGCATAAGCGCCTCGGTTACTACGACCTACTCGTCCTTTTATTTGATAAAGCTGACTTAAACCAAACTTATCTGCATCCTCAACGATAATAGTATTAGCATTAGGTATGTCTATCCCTGTTTCAATAATAGTTGTACAAACAAGCACATTAAATTCCTTATTCACAAAACGCATCATAACATCTTCTAATTCATTTTTATCCATTTGACCATGACCAATAGCCACTTTTGCTCCTGGAACCATTAATTCAATATTATAAGCTACATTAGCTATTTGATTAGTTCGGTTATAAAGATAGAAAACTTGTCCATCTCGTGCTAGTTCCCGCTCAATAATTTGTTTAATCAACACATTATTTTTTTCGATTACATAAGTTTGAACAGGCTGCCTGTTTTTAGGTGGGGTTTCAATTTGTGATAATCCTCTAATACCCATCAACGACATTTGCAAAGTTCTTGGAATTGGAGTAGCTGTAAGTGTTAAAACATCAATGGTTTTTCGATATTCTTTGATCTTTTCTTTTTGTTTGACTCCAAAACGTTGTTCTTCATCAATACATAAAAGTCCAATATCCTTAAAAATAACATCTTTAGATAAAATTCTATGTGTTCCAACTAATAAATCAATATTTCCTAATTTAAGATCATTTAAAATTTCTTTCTTTTGCTTAGCTGAAGTAAAACGATTCAACAAAGCAATCCGTACTGGAAAATCTTTAAACCTTTCAATCATAGTTTTATAATGCTGCATTGATAAAATTGTTGTGGGACATAAAAAAGCAACCTGCTTATTACTTAAGATAGCTTTAAAAGCAGCTCTTAATGCAACTTCTGTCTTACCAAAACCAACATCACCACATAATAAACGATCCATTGGTTGAGGTTTTTCCATATCAGCTTTAATTTCTTCAACAGAACGAAGTTGATCAATTGTTAATTCATAACCAAATGATTTTTCAAATTCTATCTGCAATTCATTATCAGGTGAAAAAGCATATCCAGGCTGGTTAATTCTTGCTGAATATATCTCAATTAATTTATCTGCAATATCATCAACTTTACTTTTTGCTTTAGCTTTAGTTTTTTGCCACTGAGAACTACCTAATTTATTGATTTTAGGTACTTTGCCCTCTCCACTAGAATATTTTCTAATCAGCTTAAACTGTTCTACAGGAATATATAAAGTATCATCCCCAGCATAAGCAACATATAAATAATCTTTATGAAACCCTTGTACTTCGAGTGTCTTTATTCCTAAATACTGTCCAATTCCATAATTATCATGAACAACATAATCACCAACACTTAACTCCTGATAATCTTTTAAAACTTTAGCATTTTTGTATTTAAAATACTTAGGTTTTTTAATACTTCTTGTTTTAAATAATTCATTAGCACTAATAATAACAATATTTTCATCGACTAATTCAATTCCAAAACCTATCTTACTAATAGCAATATTTAAGCCAGGATATAATTCATCTTTAGTTCCTACTAATGTATATAATAGTTCATAACGATCAAATAACTCACACATTAAACGTAATTGATGTTCATCATCTAATGCAATGACTACTTTAGATAACTTTAAATATGTTCTGATTTGATTAATAATCATTTTTTCATCTTGATTATCAATCATTATATGACGAGCATTAAATAATACATCTTTATCATTTGTTGCAAAAGCTTTAAAATCAATTACAGCATCATCAATCACTTCATAATAATCTCTAAATAGCTGTAATCCTTTAATACTTTTACCAATTACTGTTAATTCTTGATAATAATAATGATTTTCTTCAAGATAATTTTTATAAGCAAAATTAATATCATGACTATTGGCAAGAATAATTAAAGGGTCATTTAAATAATCTTTAATACTTGTAGTTTGTTTAAATAAACTATAATAGTTATACATCGTAAAACTCGTATCATGATTGCGAAGATTTTCTTGATCAATAGAAACCTTATTTAAAAAATCATCTAAATAAACCTCATCTAATTCTTCAACTTGTTTATCTCTTAAATCATTAATTTTACTAATTACAGCTGATATTTCTTGATCATCATATAATACATCACTAGCTGGAATAATCGTTATTTCATTAATACTTTCTATAGTTCTTTGACTATTTTGATTATAAAAACGAATATTATCAATTTCATCATCAAAAAATTCGATTCTTACTGGAGATTCATGTTGGATTGAAAACACATCAATTACACCACCACGTTTAGAAAAATAAAATGGCTGATCAACTCTGATAGTACTTTGATAACCAGCTTTTAATAAATATTTTTGCAAATCATATATATCAATCTGCATCCCGATTTTTAAATTTAAACAATTATCTTTAAATATTTTTTTACTTGGCAAGTACCTTACTAAAGCCTGGCTATGGGTAATTAAAATTTTAGGTTTATCAGTAGTTAACTGATAAAGGGTATCAAGCCTTTGTCCTAATAGCTCTGGTGAAGCAGCTAATGCTTCAATACGATATGATTCATCAACTGGAAATAATAAAATATCTTGTTCATTTATTGACATTATTTGCTGATAAAGCATATTCGCTTCATATTGATTAGCTTTAACAACTACAATATCTTTTTTTAATGTCAAAAAGGCACTAGATATTAATAGTGCCTCATCGTTAATGTCATTAACAACGATGTTCCCTTTACCATTAATCAAAGTTTTAAAAGCTGCATTTTGTCTTAAAATATCATCTAACTGTTTCATAATATCCTCTAATTATAACGATTCATTATATAATCAAAATCATGATCAAGATAATCTATAATCGCATCTGCAGCATTTTCAATTCCCTGAGTAATAGCTTCCATTTCTAATTTGGAAAAACCTGACAAAACATAATCAACTACTTTCATATATTTATGCCGATCAATTCCTACCCTAATTCGTTTAAAATCCTGACTATTCAAATGAGCAATAATATTCTTTATTCCATTGTGTCCACCAGCACTACCTGTTTTTCGTAACCGTAATTTACCAACCGGCATATCTAAATCATCGTATATCACTAACAGATCTTCTTTATCAATCTTAAAAAACTGCATTGTTGCAATGACAGATTCTCCAGAAAGATTCATATATGTCTGCGGTTTTAATAAGATTATATCCTCTCCATGATATTTAAACTTAACATATATTCCTTTAAATTTATTCTGATCAACATTAACATTCAATTTTTCTGCAAGTTTATCTATTACCATGAATCCACAATTATGACGGGTTCCTTCATATTCTTTACCTGGATTACCCAATCCTACAATTAACTTCATCTATTTCTCCTTCATTTGGCTAAAATAACAATTGTTTTAGGTTCGATTTGATTATCACTTAGATTACCATAAATACAATTATAATCTTTTTCCTGATAATCAAATGCAAAACTAGAGGGATTAATATAAATAATAAATTCTTTATATTCACCACTATCTTGTTTGAGAGTATATTTTAGCATTTTATAATCTATATTTTCAACTAAAATATTTTTTTCAATTTCTTCCCTTGTTGCATATCGAAAGCATTTATTATTTTTACGTAACTGAATTATTTTCTTAATATCATCAATATCATTCTTATAAATATCTCTAAAATCCCAATTAATACAATTTATATTATCTGGGGCATTATACGAATTATATACTCCACCTTTAGTACGATAAAATTCTTGACCAGCATGAATAAATGGAATTCCTTGAGCTAATAGTGTTATGATTGTTAAATTTTTCTGACGATTTAAAATTCCTGATAACCCTTCTTCAACGTTTGATATATATAATTTATCAAAAATCGTAGCATTATCATGACATTCAACATAATTTACTGTTTGATCAGGTTTAGAATAACGATTCAAACCAGAAAGTACATTTTTAGCACGCTCAGTTTCATACAAATTCCCAGTAATAAAACCTTTATTCACTAAAACAAAATCACCACTTCCACCTTTCATGATTTCACGATATTCATCATTAAAGAAACTAATATTTAACATTTTATCATGATTATCTTGCATCGCTTTTTGATCATCTGGTAAATTAGTAGGCATATTCCAGCCCTCACCATAGATCATAAACGCACTGTCATAACTTGAACATAACTCATAAACCTGATTGATTGTAGTAATATCAATAATTCCCATCAAATCAAAACGAAAACCATCAACACCATAAAACTGCTGCCAACGTTTTGACATCTCAAGGATATATTTTCTAACCATGTATTCACCTGTGTCTAAATCATCACCACACCAGGAACCATTTGATAATGTTCCATCTGGATTTTTTCTAAAATAATAACCTGGTACCAATCTTTCAAAAGCACTAGCATTAACATCATACATATGATTATAAACAACATCCATAACTACTCTAATACCTTTAGAATGCAATTTTGAAATCATCTCTTTACATTCAATAACTCGGCTATATCCATCATTAGGCTCACTACTATAACTACCTTCAGGGACATTATATTGAGCTGGATCATACCCCCAGTTATATAATATTTCAGGGTTATTTTCGTCAACAGTTGCAAAATCATATATTGGCATTAATTGTATATGTGTAATTCCAAGTTCTACAAAATAATCCAAACCAGCACTATTGCCATGTTTAGTTTTGACCCCCTCTTCATAGATCCCTTTAAACTTTCCCTTATAGCTGCTTAAACTATTTTCATACATTGTATAATCTCGAACACTAACCTCATAAATAATTGCATCTGTCTTATTTAATAATGGTGGAAGACTACTACGATTTAAATCTATGTTAACTTTATTTAAATCTATTATCATACTGCTTAAACTATTTGAAGATGAACTATATGCATAAGGATCCAGCGCAGGGTAAAATCCTTCATGATGTCTAACTAGATATACATATTTACAATTATCAAAATCACCAGCAGCTTTTGTATAAAAAACCCCATTATCAGTTCTTTGCATTTCATAAGTATATACGCAACCACCTTTAGTAATAGATACTTTCATTTGTAAAGCAGTTGGCGCCCATACCTTAAAAGTTGTATATTCCTTATAATAATGATTTCCTAAATCATCTCCATCATAATAGTTTTGCTTTAAAAAATCATGATCATAAACAAGGTTTGTATATTGTAAAGTCTCTGATAATCCATATGCATCAACAATTTGATAAACACGACAAAAATCTATTTCAATGTCATCGAAATAGTAATGTACAAACTGTTCTTCTACATATTTACCTGAAATTCTTATTTCTTTTAGATTATTGTTACTTAAATCTCGTAAATAAAATCTTGGGCTATTACCTTCATAGTATTTTTTTAAGAGTAATACTTCTATTTTTTTCAAAGCAACCATTTGTGCAATCATTCTAACGGCACTTTTTTCCATAATTTCACCCCATTTTTCTACCTCATTATAGCCTATCTTCTTAACTAAGGCAATGCAATAAAACTTACTTATTTTTCTTTTTTTATATAATTAAAATAATAGTTTTATTATGCAGTAATTTAAATTAAATTATACTTGTTTATAAATAATCATAACTTAAACAAAAAAGAACTAAAACTTTTTTAATAAATTAATAGTTTTAATTCTAGAATTAATATTAAAATATTTTAAGTATTACTAAACTAGATTTTTCTGCTTTAATAATACCAGTTATATTAAAATAAAGGTTTACCATCTGATATATTTATTCCTAGCTCTTTTGCTTTTCCAGCTTGTTTAAAGGGATTTACTTTTTCTACTATACCATCATGTTTAAATAGTGAACCAGTATTCTTAAACCAAAATGTTATGTTTGCATTTAAACATTGCTTGCGAATATCAAGTACCCAATCATAATTACATTCACGAGCCTGCTTACCTGTTTCACCACCAACTGTTACATGATCCACTCCATGAAGATAAGGAGTTAAATCAATCGCCTCCAAAAGTGGTGCACAAGCAATAAAACGTCGTTTTATTGGATAAGACAAAAACAACGGCAACCGATAATCAGCTAATTCCTGATTTTCAACAGTACATCCTATATTCACATTATCATATCCTGCTCCCCAGTCTTCTGGCAGTGATACAAGAAAACGATCAATTCGCTTCGTTAGAATTAGAAATTCTATATCTTTTCTTTCTTTAATGATTGCCCACACCTCTTTACGCCACTTATCTGCTTCAGGAAGAAAAAAATCAGTTGCAAAACAAGTTGCAAGTATTTTATTTCCTTTAATATTGTATTCACCTTTTTTATTCTTCCTTATTGGCCAATCAAACTTATCTGTTTTTTCAATAATATTTTGACCATAGCGTTTAGCATGTGGTCCATAGAAGTAACAATTTGTACAACCATCACTAGTTTTATAGCATCCTGTCCATGGCTCCCAGTTCATATAATTCTCCTTTTTTAATCTATCTTTTACTACGAATTAAATTATATACTACTAGCATCATTTAATTCAAACAAATTGCCCTCCGGATCTCTAAAATAAGTACAACGCATCCCCCATGCCTCAATATACTGTGGTTCACCAATAAAACTTACTCCCGCTTCTTTTAAACGTAAATAATCTTCATCTAAATCAAGAGTAGGTATAACCGCTACAATAGTATCTTTTACTGTACTATCAATATCAGGCTGTTGATAACCCTGAAACATAGACATCGCTTCCCCTGAAAAGATAGCAAAACATGGTGGTGTATCGCTGCTTACAGCAAATGAAGTATAAGGTCCATTTCTATCACCCCAAATTGCAATTAAGCCTAATTTTTTTGTATAAAAATCAAAACACTCTCCATAATTTTTTCTAACTAAAATACGAATTGTTGTTTCATTAAATTTCATTATATATTCCTCGCTTTCTATTATAAGAATATTATAAATTTAAAACTTTGCTATTTCACTGTAAAAATCAGACATATTAGTTCTATATTCTTGAGGTGTAATATTACATACAATTTTAAAATCTTTTACAAAATGAGAAACATCATAATATCCAAGTTTCTCACATATTAAAGCTAATGTATTCGTCTTTTCATTTAACAAATGAATAGATTTATTTATTTTCACTAATCTTGAAAAAGATTTCATACTCATACCTAAATGAAAGTTAAATAACCTGTTTAGATGTCTTGAACAATAAAAAGAATTATTTGAAATTTCCACAGAAGTTATAACTCCCTCCATTTTAATAATGTTTTTTATAGCTAATAAAAGTTCTTTAGGATATTGAAATTGAATATTTAATAATAGTATTTTTTCAAATTCAAATAATAATTCTTCTATAGATAAAGAAGTTTTAAAAATATTACTCAAAATATTATCTAATGATTCATCAACTAATGAAAAAGGTATGATTTTATCAGTCAATTCTTTTTGATTTATTTTTGTAAAAGGAAAAAATCCAGCTGGTTGAAATTCAATAATAAATATGACATCACATTTATTCGCTATTTCGCCTACTTTAATTGATTTTGTGGTTGGTCCAAATAAAAAACTATATACTTCATCATTGTAATTAAACAGTACAAGCGTAACACTGCCATGAGGCATTATAGTATAATCATCTGATATAATTAATTCATTAGGGAAGGTAATTGTAAAATTAGATATCAAACTACTAAGTTGTTCACATGGTAATAAATAGACAAAATCTTCTCCTTGAATAAGTATCTTTCTATTTTCAGGTATATACATTAAACTACTTTTATCTATCATTATTATTTCTATCCTTTCAAAAGATACATACTAAATCAGACATCTAATAAATGTAAAATATGTAACTCTTTTACTAATAATAGTGTTTTCATAATAGTTCACTTCTCTTATTATATTTTAATTAAAAATTTTTAAAAATAACTATGCCCAAAAGCCTCACAAAAACATAGCTTTCCTGACATATACCAAACTAAATTATAATTAATCATTTAGACTATATACAAATATAAAATTTAAATCAATACATCTTATGTTGTTATTAAACTCCGTATTTAGGTGCTCAAGGACAGAATAAAATGGTAATTTCAATACATCTTATGTTGTTATTAAACAAATTCCTATTTCTTCGGTGCTTTACCCAATCTTAAAATTTCAATACATCTTATGTTGTTATTAAACCTATAGGGATAACCACTCAGACTTTTTACAATTGGGCATTTCAATACATCTTATGTTGTTATTAAACTTGTGCAATAAGTATTATGTCGAAGCCATACTTGCGGATTTCAATACATCTTATGTTGTTATTAAACATAGATTGGCTATTGTTAATAACAAGATTTCTTGATTTCAATACATCTTATGTTGTTATTAAACAAATTGGTCGGAGTATTTTCCGTTTTGTGTGCCATTATTTCAATACATCTTATGTTGTTATTAAACAAGTGCAACCGCACCAAGACCAAGAATACTTAAAGAGATTTCAATACATCTTATGTTGTTATTAAACTACTCACTTGGCTTTTGATACTGCATTGCTCTAACATTTCAATACATCTTATGTTGTTATTAAACAAATTTCACCTCCGCTGTATATTAACAAAATCAATTGATTTCAATACATCTTATGTTGTTATTAAACATAAACACTTCTAAAATGTCTAAATCTGGATTATATATTTCAATACATCTTATGTTGTTATTAAACATTACTTGTATTTGTCAAGTATTCCTTGTATTTTTATTTCAATACATCTTATGTTGTTATTAAACTTATTGATTGTAGGTTCTATTTGTTATTCAACCAAATTTCAATACATCTTATGTTGTTATTAAACAAATAAGACAACAAAAGAACTAGTTGTTGCAGGAACATTTCAATACATCTTATGTTGTTATTAAACTTTATCATTACCATGAACGATAAAATTTTTTGTGGATTTCAATACATCTTATGTTGTTATTAAACACGAGAAGTAAAACATATGATATAAACTTTACAGAATTTCAATACATCTTATGTTGTTATTAAACTGATATTTTGCTTATTGCGCAGTTTGATAGGATGATATTTCAATACATCTTATGTTGTTATTAAACTAAGAAAGAAATTAAGGTCTTAAATTTAGAATACTGATTTCAATACATCTTATGTTGTTATTAAACTAAATTTAGATGGTGGAAGAACTACAGCAAAATTTAATTTCAATACATCTTATGTTGTTATTAAACAAGCAGTAGACAAAGTAAAGCACTTAGAGGATGTAGTATTTCAATACATCTTATGTTGTTATTAAACTAAAGAAATTTAAGGAGGAAACACTATGAAATTTAAATTTCAATACATCTTATGTTGTTATTAAACCCTAGTAAATAAGCCACTTTCTATATCCCATTATACCTCAAAACCTATATATATCAACACTTTTTCATTTTTTTACCAGGCAATTATACTTTTTTATTATTTTAAGTTAAATTCTCTTAAACTCTTACTCTCCCAATGTTTTTAAAAGATTAAGTAATAATTTTACCTGGTAAATTTATATTAATAATAAATAATAAAGAAACTGTTATATAAACCAGTTTCTCTAACTTTTTATATTTTTAAAATTTAACTTTATCTAAATGCCAAATATCATCAACATATTCTTGAATAGTTCGATCTGACGAGAAGAAACCACTTTTAGCTATATTAATTAGACATACTTTAGCCCAGCTAGAACGGTCTTTATATAAATCTCTTACCTTCATTTGAGCCTTGCAATATTCATCATAATCTGCTAAAACAAAATATTCATCATTTTTATTCATTAATTCTTCGAATATAACTCTAAATTCTTCTCTATTTTCAATAAATGTGCCATCCATCAAACTATCAATAACACGTTTTAAATGCGGATTATTATTATAAATATCCCATGCATTATAAGTACCACTATTTTGTAATTCTTTTACTTCATGATCTTTCATACCAAAGATAATACAGTTTTCATCTCCTACAAGTTCTGATATTTCAACATTCGCACCATCTAAAGTACCTAAAGTAATTGCTCCGTTCATCATGAATTTCATATTACCTGTACCACTTGCTTCTTTACCTGCAGTTGATATTTGTTCTGAAACATCAGCAGCAGGCATAATTTTTTCTGCTAAAGTAACACCATAGTTTTCTAAGAATACTACTTTTAAATATTTATTTGTTTCAGGATCATTATTTACAATATCACCAACACTGTTAATAAGCTTAATAACTTTTTTAGCAAAATAATATCCACTAGCTGCTTTAGCCCCAAAAATAAATGTTCTTGGCTCAATTCGATAATCTGGATTATCTTTCATTCTGAAATACAAATCAATAATATGTAATACGTTTAACAATTGTCGTTTATAAGCATGAAGACGTTTTACTTGAATATCAAAAATACTGTCAACATCTACTTTGATTTTATTATGCTCTAAGATGTAATCAGCTAAGATTTGTTTTCTTTCACGTTTTACATCAAGAAAACGTTCTTGTAAAGTAGTATCATCAACATGATTCATTAAATTTTCTAATTTATCAGGACTTTTAATCCACTCATCTCCAATATATTCTGTAATTAACGAAGCAAGCTCTGGATTACAATACGCTAACCAACGCCGATGTGTTACTCCATTTGTTTTGTTATTAAATTTATTTGGATACAAAGTTGCAAAATCTTTTAATTCACGTTGTACTAAAATATCAGAATGTAACTTAGCTACTCCATTTACACTGAAACTTCCAACAATCGCAAGGCGAGCCATATATACAGTACCATCTCTTAATATCATTACTCGACTTAATAATTCTTCATCCCGATTACTTACCATTTTTACATATCCAATAAAACGGCGATGAATTTCTTCAATAATTTGATAAACTCGTGGTAATAATGACTGCATCAAATCAATTGGCCATGTTTCTAGTGCTTCTGCCAAAATTGTATGGTTAGTATAAGCAAATGTTTGAGTTGTAATATCCCATGCCTCATCCCATTCATAACCTTGTTCATCAATTAAGATTCTCATTAACTCTGGAATCGCTAAAACTGGATGTGTATCATTTAACTGAATAACATTTTTTTCATGAAAATTATTCATATTTGGATAAATTCTTAAATGAGCTTTAACGATTGAGTTTAAACCTGCACAAGTAAAAAAGTATTCTTGTTTTAAACGTAACATCTTACCAGCTGGAGTTGAATCATCTGGATAAAGCATTTGACAAATATCTCTTACATTTTGTATATATTGTCTAAAGTTTTGGTTAGCTGGTATATTATCACTAGCTTCTGCTCCCCATAGTCTTAGTGTATTAGTTGTTGTCGTTTTATTTCCAATAATTGGTACATCATAAGGAACAGCATAAACTTCTTCAGCATCTACATGTTCATATTTACCTGTTGCTTCATTGTAAACGATCTTACCAAAGAATTTAACTGGAACACGATGTTTAGGTTTTCTTACCTCCCAATTAAATCCTGTTTGCATCCATTGATCAGGTAATTCTAGTTGATAACCATTTTCAATCTTTTGCTTAAATAATCCAAATTCATAACGAATCGTATGACCATGACCTGGATAAGCTAATGATGCCAAAGAATCCATAAAACATGCAGCTAATCTTCCTAAACCACCATTTCCTAATCCTGCATCTGATTCTAATTCTTCTAAATCATGAATATTGATTCCATATTCAGCTAATCCATCTTTAGCAATATCGTAGATACCAAGATTCATCATATTATTAACTAATAGACGTCCAATTAAAAACTCCATTGAAAAATAATGCATTTGTTTTTGATAATTATTACGAATCAAAGCTTTACTAGTTGCCCAATTTACAGAAGCATAATCTCTTACCATTAATTCTAATACTAAGAATTTTTCTGTAAGATGCGATTCCTCTACTGTTCTTCCATATGTCTCAATAATTCTTTTTGAAAATTCATACTTAAATTCTTCTTTTGTCTTAAACATTTTAACTCCCCTTATTTATCACTCTTACTTTTAATCGGTTTATATTCAAAAATCATACTACCAAAAGGCGCAATACACACTGGTATATAATACTCCTTATTTAATACAGATCCATTTTTAGCTTTTATAGCTCTCTTATTTACAAAATTACCACCCGTATAAATATCTGTATCACTATTTAAAATTTCTTTATAACTACCAGGATTATTTACCGGTATCATATATCCTTCATGCTTATTTTCAGTAAAATTCATTACTGCAATCAACGAATTACCTTCCATGTCTTTTCTTTCGATTGCAAAGACACTTTGGTTACTATCATCAACTACAAGCCATTCAAAACCATCAAATCCATAATCCTGTTGATACATACAAGGATATTCTTTATATATTTCATTTAATCTAATTATAAAATTATGAAATGAATCATGAATTGGATATGTCAAAATATTCCATCCCAAAGAAACCTTCTCATCCCATTCCTTATACTCTCCTAATTCATTTCCCATAAAATTCAATTTTTTACCAGGATGAATCATCATATAAGTATAAAGTGTTTTTAATTGTGCAAATTTCTGTTCATTATTGCCCCAAATTTTATCAATAATAGTACCTTTACTATGAACTACCTCATCATGAGAAAATGGCAAAATAAAATTCTCACCATAAAAATATGCCATTGAAAATGTTAATAAATTATGATCATACTTACGATAGATTGGATTTAACTTCATATATTTCAAAGTATCATTCATCCACCCTAAATCCCATTTATAATCAAAACCCAAACCACCAATATCTGGTGATTTTGTAACTCCTGGAAAATCACTAGAATCTTCAGCAATCAACATGACACCTGGATAATAACCTTTCATATGATTATTCATCCGTTTCATGAATTCATGCGCACCATCATTAATACCTGCTTCCTTGTTACCTTTCCAATATATTAAATTACTAATGGCATCGAAACGAATTCCATCAATATGAAAATATTCAGCTAAAAATCCTACACTACTCATTAAAAAGCTTCGAACTTCATCTCTTCCTACATCAAAGTATACACTATCCCATTCAGTATATCTTTGATTAATATCTGGATAATCATAAACAAAACCACCATCAAATTTATATAATCCATGTCCATCTTTTACATAATGGGCAGGAACAAAATCCATAATAACACCAATACCCGCCTTGTGACAAGCATTTACAAACTCCATAAACCCTTTGGGAGTTCCATAGCGACTTGTGATACTAAAATAACCTGTTGCTTGATATCCCCATGATCCATCAAATGGGAACTCAGTCAATGGCATTAATTCTAAATGAGTATAATTATTTTCCACTAGATATGGAATCAATAAATCAATCATTTCTTCATAAGTATAGAATTCACCATCTTCTTCTTCAGTAAAGTCTTTCTTCATTTTCCATGAACCAATATTAGCCTCATAAATATTCATAGGTTTATCAAAATTTTTAGTCTGGTTATTTAACCATTTTTTATCAGACCAGCGAAAACGCTCAATATTATAAACCTTCGAAGCTGTTCCAGGACGCAGTTCACTATAAAAAGCATATGGATCAGCACGATCTACAGTTGCAAAATTTTGTGTTTCAATTCGGTATTTATACAATGTATACTCTTTAATTCCTGGAATAAACAAAGTCCAAATACCACCATCTGTATATCTTTCCATGTAATGGTCTTTTCCATCCCAATCATTAAATTCACCTATAACCTGCACACTTCGTGCATTAGGTGCATATACGGTGAAGCGGACACCTTTTTTATGGTTATTTGTTTCAAAATGAGCACCAAAAAGTTTATACGCCTCAAGAGTATTTCCTTTATGAAATACATGTATTAAAAAATCATCGAGCATGTGTCACTCCCCCTTTTCTCTATTTAAATTAGACAATGATATTATATCATAATTTAAATATAATTTCACCATAAAAAGATAGCGCTTTCATTATCTTCTTTTGATTTATATGATGACATCTTCATTATAGCTGATTAAATAATATAAAAAAAGAAATAGCAATTGCTATTTCTCTACAGCATTTGACATTTATATATAATCATTCAACATCTTCTTTATCATTATTTTTACTCACAACTGAATCAATTAATTTAATCAATTCTAAAGCACTACGAAAATTTTCACTACGTTTGCCTTGAACCCAAGATAATGAACCTTGCCATGTATCATTCTTACAATCTTTAATATCTATAATAAAAGTTTTCTTTTCTCTATCTAACATGTTCATTGCCTCCATAGCCTATTAATAACATATTATGGTAATATTTTGGTTATATCAAAAACTTAAATAAAAAATCAATTAAATTTAATTCACTTTTAAAACTACTAATAATTTTGCCATCCATATTTTTAATGATTCCCTGCCAACAAGTATGTTGTCTGGAAGTAACAATTATATCAAAGGTAGCTAACTCACCTTTTTCTTTTATTAATTTTTCAATTTCAAATTTAATTTCAGCTTTTTTTTCTATTATGTTAGATTTTTTAAAAGAACGTTTATTTTGATATGCTCGAGGATAATTATTTTTATCAAAGATCTCATCCATTAATAAAACCATATTCGTTAAATCTTTAAAAACAAGTACTTTGGAATATAGTGGCGTATATAACCGTCCAATACAAAGATTATCTTCAATCCTATCAATACATAATCTAAAACTATTTAACGCGTAATATATTACCATCACTACTAACCTCCGATAATCTAATTTCATCAATTTTTGAATTAATTTTTACACGTTCATATTTATCAGCTTTATAAAAATTATCCAAAATTCGTTTAACTACGGATCGTGCATTTTCATCATTACAATTTGGTAATAAGATCAAATACTGTTGATTAGAATATTTAGCAAAACTGTCACCAACTCGTAGAGTTGAGTATATTGTTTGACTTAACAATGAAGAAGTACTTTCAATAATTGCATCAATAATCTCACTATTTCTTTTTATATGATCATTTGCTTCAATTGTGAGCAAGACAATATATTCACTAATTCCACTACGAATTGCTTTTCTTACATCTAATTGATAAATTTTTTTAAATGTTTCAAATGAACATTGAAATGCTCCTTTTATTTCTCCTTCAATCAGATTATCTTGTACATCAAATATTGTAGCCTCTTTAACCCGTTGACTGCTAATAATTTCTTGATATAATTCCTGTAATTCTTCACTTGGATTAATACCTAATTCATCAAACAAAAACTTCTCAGTAGCTAAATAGTGTTGTTTAGCAAGTGACATCTTATTTTGTTTAATTAACGATTTAATTAAGTAATAATGCAAATTCTCATTAAGAGAATCATAGCTTAAAGCTTTAGTACTTAATTTTTCAACACTATCATACATTTTTTGTTCTGTATATTTTTTCAATAGATATACAGCAGTCGTCATGAACATTGATTCTAAATATGTGCCCGTAATGATTACCCATTGTTCATCATTTAGCATTGGTAAAAAAGTTCCCTCATAAAGATTAATTGCTTCTTCAAATAAATCTATTCGTTCTTCATCACTTTGCGCATTTTCACCATCTGTAATCAATTTATCAAAAATATCAATATCTAGTATAATCTCTAAATCCGGATTGATAAAATAAGTAGAATTTCCAGATACTATTATATTTACTGTACTAAAAAATTTTTTTAAAATCGTTCTTAAACGATATACTAATGCTTTTAGAGCATTAGCAGGGTTATTAGAAGAATCATCAGAAAACATTATTGTTTGAATTTCCTGACTACTTAATTTTACATGATAATTCTTTAACAAATAAGACAATAATCTGGCATTCTTTTGAGAGCCAATATCATCATATGTCATTACATATTTATCATCTAATATTATTTTAAATTGTCCTAGAAAAAATACTTTTAATTTATGTTTCATTAATTTCCCCACCATCCATTAATGTTTAAAAAGCTAATTATATGCGTATTGTATCACTTTACCAATATGATTAAAAGTAAATCTTTCGATAAAATAAATCTTTATTTTATCAATAAAAAATAACCAAAATAAAAAGTTATACTGTTTTTAGTATCACTATAACATCTTATGAGTTTTTAGTTTTGATAACATACACAGTACCAGCAGCAATTGCAATAATAATAAATCCAATCCCCATTAACATAGCATAATTATCACTATCACTTTCAGTATCACCTTTTTTTGACAACGGTGTTTTTTCATCCGTAATCTCTTCTGTTTCTTGACCCTCAGTACCACCAGCTGTATTTCCTGCTGGATTATTCTCTTCAACATTTCCTTGATTAACACCATTAGTACCAGTAGCATCTTGCCCTGGCCCTGATACCCCACCAGCAATAATTACTACATCATGTTGAGTGATTGTTTCAACTTCACCACTAGCAGTTGAAACATAAATAAAAGTAATCTCTGTTCCTTTTTTATCTACTTTAACAGTTTTAGTAAGCTGATCGACAGCATAGCCATCAATATTAATAGCATTTTCTGCCACTATGATACCAACATTACTAGTAACAACCTTTTGTGTTGCTAATTCATTTCCAAAATCATCAACATATCTAACTCGATAAACTGCTTCATCGATAATCCGTTTATATTGAGCAACGTAGTTAGCACTTTTAGTAATTCCTGATTGCTTTACAGTATAATTCCAACCGTTAAAATAATAACCATCTTCAATCTTTAAATCAGCCGCTAATGTATCTGGGGTTACAGGTAAACTCTGATTCATTTCTACCATTAGATTCTTACTAGTAGTACCATCTTGATAAACACCTTTAGAACCTGATTTAAAAGAAATTTTATATTCTTTAATTGCATAAGCAGGCACTATTAAAGTCAGTATTACTAATAAAGCTATTAAAAGAGAACTAATTAATTTCAATGAATAATTTATTTTCTTTTCCATCATTAATTCTCCTCTCTTCGTTTATATTTTATAAATACAATGACACTAGCTGAGATTATTAATAATCCCCCCATAATTATTAATGGGGCATTATCACCAGTTTTCACATATTCAATTATGCGATTAATAATCGTCTGTTTATTTGCCATTGTACTTTCTGGTGTACCAACTAAAAAATTTAATTGAATTTGTCCATCTTTATTTTGATATGAATTTTCAGTTGAATCCCCATCTAATGATAAACTAACAGTAACTAAACATTCTTCATCTTTCGCTAATTGAGCTAATTTGATCTTATTATCATCAGTAAGATATTCTTGTCCAACACTATTACCAGTTCCACCAATTACAGTAGAAAAAAACACTTCATCATCACGAGCAATATAAAATTCATATACCGCATCTTGATTACCTTTTTCTGCAATATTATCAAGAATCTCAGCACTCATGAAATAATCCATTTTATCATAATGATCATTTTTTAATCTAACAGAAACTTTACGAGTCTCTCCAGGCATCATATCTTCAAATCCTTGACTAGTACCCTC
This sequence comes from Thomasclavelia sp., assembly GCF_047249845.1. Classification (GTDB taxonomy): domain Bacteria; phylum Bacillota_I; class Bacilli_A; order Erysipelotrichales; family Coprobacillaceae; genus Thomasclavelia. The sequence continues at coordinate 55,521 of NZ_JBKTWO010000006.1, read as the reverse complement.
TTGTGTAATAAATTTCCCAGAATCACCTTCATACGTAATTAGTGTATCATCCTGAGCATAAATCGGACCACTTGACAACATCAGAATAAAGATAGATAACATCATTGTAAATATTCTCTTTTTCATCCTAATCCCTCCTATTGTTCCACGATTCCAGTAATTATATTATTATCATCAATTGTAGCATCAACACCCCATTCGGCTAACATTGCCTCTTTGCCAGCTACAACCTGAACTCCTTCAGCAAAGAAATCAATATGACAACTATAACCAGCATAACGATTAGAATTTCCTTCAATCTTAGGAAGAATCTTAAAACCTTCAATAAAATTACTACTTAAATCACCAGTATCTAATGGTAAACGATAATAAAAATAAACTACTTCACTATCACTTTGATCTTCCATCATAATCCAATTATCATCACTACTAATAAGTTCAATCGCTGATGGTTTAATTATCTGCTCACTATCTTTTTTTCCATCTTTTTGCCAATAGCGATTTACTGTTACTCTTACATAAGCAGATTTTGAACTATCAGCTGCTTTTATAGCTACCTTTTCATCAATAGTTGTACCAGGTACTACTTTACCATAATCAAAACCAAGTATTCCATCTTCAGATTTAATTAAATTTCCATCTTTACTTATTTGAACTAATTCAATATCTAAATTAGAAGTACTCACATTTTTAGTTGTATCTGTACTATTAACAATAGCAGCATATGAAAAGACAGATATTCCAAGTAATACTACACACGCTAATAGTGTTATCATTCTTTTTTTTGTTTTCATTATATCACTCCCTACTCTACCTATATTACTAACATAATTATAGAGCTTTACAGTCACATACTAGTCACGAGACTATATTATAAAACATATTTCTTTAATAATAAAAAGAAGGCCAAAGCCTTCTAAATAGATTACTAATTTGCAGCTTCGATATCAACATTACCCCAGCTTGTAATATGACCGTCAGTTAAAGTTGGAGTAAAATTATCAGCTTGGATCAATTCACCCTTAACAGTAATTGTAATTTTTACATTTGCCATTTCATTACCCCAGCTAGATGGGAAAGTTACATTTTTAAAAACATAAGCTGTCTTAGAATTCTCTTGAGTTAATTTAGTATTGTAATATACATATCCATCTTCTGCTACAAACCAACCTTCAGCATTATTGTAATCAAAAGTAAGTTCATTTAATTTTGCTTTTTGCTGCTCACTTAATTCACTACTATCCCCATTAACTCCACTAACACTGATCATAACACGTGCATAAGCATCTTCTGATTCTTGATCAAGTACTAAATATGGTTTTTTAGATAATTCTTTACCTGGTGTAATATTATCTTCATATTCTAAACCGTCTTCTGTTTTTGTTACATTTTCTTCATCTGTATCTTCTTCAAGATTACCATCAACTTTACCTAATGTTACAATGTTATTTTTAGTATCTGTATCTGTAAAATAAGCTAATGACCCTCCTACAACCATTACCCCTACAAGAGCTAATGATGCAAGTCCTAATTTTAATTTTTTGTTCATTTCTATTTTCCTCCTAAATATTTATAATTATTTTGCTAATTTAACTAATTCTGCAATTGCTACATCTTTATCTAAATTTGCTTGTACAGCATAACCATGAAGAACGATATCAAATGTAGGTAATTTTAAATCATTGATTACGTTACCATTTTCATCAACTAATACTTCTGATTCACTAATAAATGTATTTTCAGTTACTTTTATTTTAGTTGATTCAATTTTATTACCATTTTCATCTAATTCATATTTATAAACTGTTTCTTTATCACTGCTAGTTGTATAATATTTGTAAACTCCTGTATTAATTTGAACAGCATCGAATAATGGTTTTGCAGATTCTCCTGCTTTTACTACTGTATTATATACATAGAATTGTGATTCAGCTTCAGTCCATTTATTATCTTCAGCACCAATATTCATACCTTCTGCTAATTTAGTCACATCTATAGGATCAGTATATGCTCCATTTTCATCTGTATAGAATGTACCATATTTAGCATTAAAATCTGCTAAAGACATTTCTACATCACTACCTGTTGTTTTATCGATTACAGAAACCTTTAATCCTACCCAAGCATCTTGTTTACCAGTAAGTTCAACAGTTGGGTTTTTATAAGTTGCATCTCCTGGTAAAAAATCATTCCATCCATTTTCACCATGTTCCCATTCTGTTTCGGTTGTTTCACCAGTGATATTATCAGCACCAGTAAATCTATTTACTTTTTCCCCTGTATCAGCTGTTAAATATGCGAATGTAAATCCTACTGCGATTGCAAGTACTAATCCTATACTTGCTAATACTTTAAAATACTTTTTCATTTTCTTTTCCTCCGTGTATTTTTATATTGAATTCTTTTTACAAACATAATATATCCTAATATGGTCACGTAGCAGTCACACAGTTGTTAAATATTATTTTTGTTTTAAAAAAGTTATAGATAAATCTTTATATATATCAATATCATTTTTACTTTTTTGTACATAAAAAACTTTTCTACTTTTAAAACCTACTCCAATGTTGTCTTACATTAGATATCTACAATCTAAATATATGATATTCAATATATTAAAAGATGTAGTATGTACTCCCTTTGTAACAATCTATTGTTCTACTAGTCCTTTGACTACTGAATACTCGATAGCTATAACATCATTTACTAACCCCTTAAGCTTTCTTTTTCTTATTCCCTTATACTTATTATTTTGTAAACGAGTCAATAAATTTCTCCCACTTAATTTGTCTTCGCCTGCAGATTTTAAATATAATCCCTTATTATTTTTCATTCTTTCCTACTGTATCAACAAAATATCCTCTTGCACAAAATTTCCAGTTTTCATATTTTTACGTCAATCAAAAATCATTAGTGACAATTTATTCTTCAGCTCTCTCATAAATTTTGAAATTAATTATTTTAACGCTATCTCTAACAGCAGATGAATATAATTCTCCTTCTTCTGGTTTTCTATTTATCGGTGTTTTTATAGTTAACCTTATATCATATCTCAATTTATTGTATATTACTATTCTTCTGTATTTTGGTACTATTAAAATATGTAATAAACTTTTTGTGTCTTTCATGGATTTGTTTCCTCGTCATTTTGTAGTTGTCAGGCTACAACCATTTTATCACGAAGAGGCCTATTTACTCAGACGCTATAACTACGCATATAGCACATGATATTTTGTTTTAAAAACCAAAAATCCGAAAACTATAATAGTTCTCGGATTTTAAATTACTATTTTTTTTGGACTTCATTAGTAAATATAGACGCAATTTCTTCATTTGACAAATATGTTTCCAATTGCCATGCTTCAACTGCTGAACTATATTTAGTCCCTGATCCATTCGCAGACACACCATCAACCAAAACTTCTAGTTCAAAATGAGCACCCTCAGGTATTGTTCCAGTATATGCTACACTATCTATCAATACTTCACTAATAGCATTAGGCGCTAAAGCTTTTTTATAGAAATAATATGTTTCCCCTGCAATTTCCTTTGCTACCCAATTATTTGAAAGAGCAAGATTATATTGGATCTCATTTATGTCTATATTAACTGCCACAGTTTCTCCCGCATGATTTTCACCTTCATTATATACAAATGATGGTATTAACCTAATTCGAACATAAGTATTTGTTGTTGGATAATCTATTCTATCAACATTCATGACTTGAATTTGTTTTAAAACTGGCGTAGAAGAAATTACTGGCAGCTCAAGTCCATCTCCTGTTTCATATAAATTATTTTTATTACCATTTTCAATTACCGCAACATTTACTTTACCATTACTACTAAACTTGTTTGTTTTACTGCCTACATCAGCCTTTAATACTGCCATAGTCACTGCTACAATCGTTAAAGTACAAGCAACAGCAGCAATTACTCCTTGTTTATAAGTAAACTTTTTATTTTTTTTCACTCAAATTTCCTCCCTTACCTTTACCCTTTTTATCAGATGATATCCAATCAGGAATAAACGTTAGTAAGATCAATACTAATATAATCGTTACTAACAAAATCATACCAGATTTAGTAGTTGCATATGTTGCAATATAACCTAAATACGGAATTACAAATTTTGGCATACCCACAACATTTTCATACTTCACTGCATCTCCATCATTAGAATTATTAGCATCACCTTTAGTGATATAATTCCCTTCATCATTAATTTCAACTACTCTATGTGTAACTAAAGTAGTATCATTAATTTTAAATGTAATTGCTTTACCTACCACAATATCTTCTTTAGAAACATTATGATCAACAAAAATCAAACTCCCAACAGGATAAGTTGGTTCCATACTTCCAGATAAAACAGCAGTTGGCTGAATATTAAATGCTTTAGGAACAAATAAGATTCCTGCTAAAGCAATTAAAATTATAAATATAAATGTACTAATAATATTAAATATCTTTTTCATATAAACCCCCAATATATCTTTTATCTACCAAAATAATATCAATTATCTGTCACATGGTGGTCACGATTGTAAGAGTTTTAAAAAGAAGTGTGAATAAACCACACTTCTTATTGATTAAAAATATTCTTAGCTAGACCAGTATCACTATACCATTTAGACCAATTATTAACTTCATTTTTAAATGATACTTTTGCTGCTTCACCTTTTGCCATACTTTCATAATTATTATTACATGACTTGTCTAAGCCATACATTGTCTTTATTCCATTACTATCTATATTAGTTAATTCACCAATTAAGATATCTGTACCTGATACATCATTATTTTCATAATTATCTTTAATGCTCTTCAAATCATATTTTGTTGACCAAGAACTTTCTTCGCTAATTGTGTAATAACCTTTTTCTAATTCAGAAATAACAGCTGTTTTAGTAACTTCACTTTCATTAGCATTAAAAGAAATTGTTTGATAGAAAGTTTTTACTAAGCTTCCCTTACTACCATCACTATTAACCTGATATTGTTGAATTTTAAACACAAAAGTTTGATTTGAATTTATTTTTGATGCAGTATTTTTTGTAACATACTGATTATCAATTGTTTTTTCAATTTTCAATTGCCCTGCAACAAAATTAATTGCTAGAACACCATAATTTTTTGTTTCATCATCTTTATTAATTGCCTGAACTCCAGTTCCGTTATTATAAACAATACCATCTTTTGTAGTATTATTATTGCTTTGAGCATTTGCTTCCTTAACATTATAAACTACTTTCAAATAATATTTTCCATCTTCTGTTAACTCTTTAAGATCAACAGGCTCCATTAAAGTTTCATCTTTATACCAGGTAAACGTACAATTAGTTAAATCAACACCTTTATAATTAGGATTATAATTACTTAAATCAAACATCTTATCAATTAATTTTTCAATATTTTCATTACCATATACTTCACCTTTAAATAATACATCATTATTATTACCAACTTCTAATGCAATTTTAACATTAACAGTAGGTGTAATAAATTCTTTTGCTTTTCCATCTTCAGTTTTTACTTCTGAAATACTATCAATGTTAGTTTTTACATTATTTCCACCAATATAATCATCTTTAGCTTTAACATAAATAGTTCGATGCCATCCATATTTAAGGTCTTGAGCATATGATAAATTTACTTTTGTCCATTTAATATATACACCACGTTCATCTTTACCTACTTTTCCACCAGCAAAATCAATTTCTTTACCCTCTTTTATATCTAATTTATTACCATTTTCATCTGTGATGTCAAAACGATTATCAATATAATCAACTACTGTTACATTGTTTAATTGAACTGTAATATAGCCAAATATTTCAGAAAAAGCATCAATTAAGTCAGTTGAAGTATTTCTTATATAAACTAATTTCTTACTAGCATCGACTGGATCATTTGATGCCCAGTTTTTCATATTTTCAGTCCCACTAGATTTTGTATCACCAAAAATACCTGCTGTAAATAATAAATTAACTTTTTTCTTTAAATTATCTGCTGCTGTATTAACCAACTGTCCATTACCACCACTTACATCACCATCACTAAATAAAATACCATAAGTATTTGCTTTATCATAATTACTTTTATTTAATAATGAATAAGCTTGATCTAAAGCTAAGTTTTGATAAGTTCCACCAAGTAAAGTAATTTTTGAAAAAATATCTTTAATATTTATATTATCAATATTAGTAAATTGATTAGTATTAGCAACACCAGTAATAATTTGACCAGCATATGGAATGATTGCTACCTTAGATTTTGGTGAAACGATCTTTAAATTTTCTATAAAATTTGTAATTGCTGTTTGTAAAGCCTCTAATTTAGTTTGATCATTGGCTCCTCTAACATAAATTCGTTCAGTTGGACTAACAACAGTTTGTCTCCCTTTTTCACCATTTGAACCTGATGCAATTGAATACCAGCCTGCACTATAATTATTTCCAGCTTCTTTACTACTCAAATATGCAACCGGCTTATATTCCTTACTTGATCCTTCACCATCACGTAAAACATAATATTTATATCCACTCCATGCACTTACGCCTTTACTACCTCCTGTACTTAACGTATATGCTTCTCTATTAGCTTTTGTATTTAACTGACTATAACTAATATTACCACCTGTCGGTTTAGTTACAAACCAAGGCATACTACCACTAAAATCTAACATTAATGCTAAATTAAGTTGTTTTTCAACTGGAAGAATATTATGAGCTGCATAAAGATCAACTTGATATAATCTTTCATCCCAATCAATTAACGATGCTGTCTTATTTGTTTGAATATTTTCTGATGTTATTTTAATTGGCACATTAGTAATCTTATTATCACCTATTAATGTACCATTTTGTTGATACAATTTAGATACTGCTTCTCCTCCAACTTCTTCAACAATAATTTTATAAGTTTTTTCATTGATTTGATATCCATCAGGAGCACTTGTTTCTGTTAAAGTATAAGTTCCTTTAGTTAAATTAGTTAAATGTAATTGACCTTTTTCATCGGTTACTAAATTTCTAATATCATTAGGATTATCATCACTAGTTAAAACAAAGTTTGCCCCTGGTAATAATGTAGTTGAACTTTCACTTGAAACTTTTTCAATTGTTAGATCAGTTTTAGGGGCATCACTAACATCTACCAAATATGCATTTGGAATAGTAAAATTCATTTGACAATTTGACGCATATGCTCCACGTTCCATATATAAAATAGTTAAACGATGAGGTTCATTTTTTTGTTTTTCTGTCAAATTACCTTTTACAATTCCTTTTTGTTCTAGAGCATTCCATAAATTTATATTTTTACTAATTGCATCATGAATACCACCAATATCCAATACAACTTCTCCATCTAATAAAACCCATAAATCATCATCCCCAGTAAATGAATAATTTAAATCACCAATATAATCACCTAATGTAAATTCAACATCATAACGCATTCCAAAGAAACAGTTATTTCCATCAGTATTAGCCTGATCCACATAAGTTTCATTAACATGTTCATTTAGTGGAAAAAAGTTTGCTCCACTTTTAGTAAATTTACCACTTGGATGTTTTACACCATCAAATTTATAATTATCACCTGATTTTGTAAATTGCAAAGTATAATCATTATAGATTGTTTTTCCTTTAGTTGGTGTATTAGTAAATACACCAGGATTATCAACATTAAATAATACTTCATTATAATCTTCACTTAAACCTTTAATTATACCATTTTTAATTGAATTAGCCCCTGTTCCTCGATCGTAAGCATTGATCTTTTTGCCATTATAAACATGATTATACGTGTTAATTGTATAGTTCATATTAGTTGTACCCATTGCAAAACGAATTGCATTATTACTTTTATTACTGTAATTATCAATATAATTAATGCTGTAGTATGCTCCCCAGTATCTACCAGTTGATGATTCTCTATCACTACCATTGATTACGACACGAGGTTTTACATCATAATCATAAAAAACTGTATTTCCAGTTTGAGTAGATGTTTTCTTTGAATAATTTACAACAATTATAATATCATCATCTGCTTCTAAATGTCTTAATGCTTCACCAGTTAAAGTTTGTGTTTTACCTGCAGTCGTTACTATTGCATTAACAATATCATAATTAGCTGCTTTTTTATAATTATTGATTTTTCCTCGAGAATTAATTTCTGTATTATCATCACTATAAATTTTAACACCATCTAATAAGTGACTTATTGTAACCTCAATAGAGTCATATGACATATTTTCTACTACATAACTTTCATCATCAGTTTCTGCGATGTTTATAGGTGTAGGATTTTCTATTGTTTCAGTTGGCTTTACATTTCTTTCACTTAAAGCACTAACCATTGAAAGATTAACTGTCACAACACTAAGAATCATTGTTATTACTAACCCTGCTGTTAAAAATCTCTTTCCTAATTTTCTAAGACATATCATATTAATTACCTCCTGCGATTATTTTTATATTCTAAACAAATATGTTCTATTCTATTTAATCTATTAATAATATAACAAGCCTCAGTCACACAGTGGTCACGTTACAAAATGATTTATTAAATAATCATAAGCAATAAAAAAAGAAAATGATAATATATCATTTTCTAATTAAATACTATTCTCCAATAATATTTAAAACATCTTTTTGGAAGACTTCTGTTTTATTGCTAGCATCTTCTACATTAGTACCTTTAATTGAGAAATAGAACTTACATTTTGGCTCTGTTCCACTTGGACGAGCTGCGATCCAAGAACCATCTTCCAAATAATATTTCAAAACATTTGATTTTGGTAAATCAATAGTTGTAATATTATCAGCCTCTACTCTTTGACTGTTTTGATAATCTTCAGCCGCAACAACTTTATAACCACCAATAGTAGCTGGAGCGTCTTTTCTTAAATTATCCATGATTTCTTTAATACGCCTAGCACCTTCAGCCCCAGCCTTACTTAATGCAATTTGAGACTCTTTAAAGGTACCATGTTTAGCATATAAATCATTTAATACATCTATTAAATCTTTTCCTTGTTTCTTATAAAAGTTCCCTGCTTCAGCAGCCATTACTACTGCCTGAACAGCATCTTTATCTCGAACAAAATCTTTTACTACACAACCATAAGATTCTTCATAACCAAAAATAAATTCTTTTTCTTTAGTTTTCTCATATTTACGAATCTTATCACCAATAAACTTAAATCCTGTTAAAGTCTTTTCTACTTCAACTCCATAAGATTTAGAAACCAATTCCCCTAGATCACTTGTAACTATAGTATTATACATTACTGCATTAGCTGGCAACTTATCTTGTTTTTTTAGTTCACTTAAAATATACTCTAAATAAACTGCAGCACTTTGATTTCCAGACATTAACACATACTCATCATCATGTTTAGCAACAACCCCTAAACGATCTCCATCTGGGTCACAAATTACTACAACATCTGCATCTACTTCCTTTGCCTTTCTAATCGCAAGATCATATGAACAGGCTACTTCAGGATTTGGTGATGCTGTATTAGAAAAATCCGGATCTGGTGCACATTGTGCCAATACTGGAATCACATTATATCCTAAACGAGTCAAACAATTTCTAACAGGTAAATTAGATGTCCCATGTTGTGGTGAAAATACAATTTTAAAATCACTTTTATCCATATCTGGATTAATCTCAATTGCCATTACTTCTTTATAATATGCTTCATCTACTTCTTCACCAATCCATGTAATATATGGATAAGCTTCTTCATCACTAATTACCTCAATTCCAAGTTCATCTTTAACTTCATTTACATAAGCGACTACTTGATCTCCCCATTCTGGAATTAATTGACATCCAGTATCATCATAAACCTTATATCCATTATATTCTTTAGGATTATGGCTGGCAGTAATCATAATTCCACCTGCACATTTTAAATAACGGACCGCAAAAGATAACTCAGGAGTTGGTCTTAGACTTTCAAAAATATATGATTTGATTCCATAAGTTGCTAAGACTTTAGCACTTTCAATTGCAAACTTATATGACATATGACGATTATCATAACCTATTGCAATACCGCGTTCCTTTCCTTCTGGTAAACCTAATACGTATTTTGCAAAACCAACATTAGCTTTTCTAATCGTATAGAGATTCATTCGATTAGTTCCAGCCCCTAAAATCCCACGCATACCGGCTGTCCCAAATTCTAAATTCATATAGAAAGCATCTTCTTTTTCCTTTTCAGTCATACTAGTTAATTCTGCTTTTAATGATGGATCTAAGTCTTTACATTCTGCCCATCTTTGATATTCATTATTATAATCCATGTTTTTCACCTCTTGAATTAATTATAACAAATCTCTATAAATTTGACTACTTGTTTTATCCATGAAATTATTACAATTTATATTTTAAACTAGTAAATAGTCCTTAATATTCTATTCCTTTTCTAGCTTTAATTCCTTTATCATAAGGATGCTTATGTTTTTTTACTTCACTTGAATAATCAAGAATTGGTTTGATTTTATGACTTGGCATTCTTCCTGTCAAAATAATTTCATGATTATCCTTTAAATCAACTAGATAATCATAAACCATTCCCTCATTAATCAAATTTAATGCAATAGCATCTAATAATTCATCCAAAATGATACCATCATAACTTTCATCGATCATTAAAAATAAATCATTAACTAACATAGTTACCTCTTTAATCATTTCAGGATCATTCATATTAACAAACATTGCCGGCATCTTTTGAGCCAGCACTTTTATTCCACATTTTTCAAGAACTTTATTTTCACTACTAAAACCATCCTTTAAAAATTGAATCATCATCACTTTTTTGCCCGCTCCTACCATTCTCAAAGCCTGTCCAATAGCTGCAGTCGTTTTACCTTTTCCATTTCCATAATAACACTGAATCATAACTACTCCTTTATCACATTACCAACTATTGCATTTAAATAATCAATTAGTTCTTTAGCATCAACAATCATTTGAAAACCACGTTTTCCTGCACTTAGAGCAATCTTAGTACACTCATTAATTGAACTATCAAAATATGTATCAAATTTTTTCTTCATTCCAACTGGTGAACATCCGCCTCGAATATAACCAGTTATTTGTAAAAGCTCTTTCATTTGAACCATTGCTACACTTTTATTATTAGATAGTTTAGCTAATTTTTTCAAATCAATTTCCTCTAATACTGGTATACAACAAACTAAATAATCATGATTCCCTTTTAATACTAAAGTTTTGAAAATATCTTTAGCTTCCATATCTACTTGAGATACAATATGCTCACCACTTAAGTGTTTTTCATCATACTGGTATTCCTTTATCTCATAATTAATTTTAGCTTTATCTAATAATCTTAGTGCATTAGTTTTAACTGATTTTGACATATTTCCTCCCATAAATAAAAAGAAGTCCCAAGACTTCTCATTTTTATTCTGCTACTTTTTGTTCCTTAATAACTTTAGCAATAGAAGCAATTACATCTTTTTCGTCATCACCTTCAGCAATGATTTCTACTGTAGCTTTAGTAGGAACACCTAAAGACATAACTCCCATAATAGATTTTAAGTTTACTTCTTTACCATTATAAACTAATTTAATATCACTTGTAAACTTACTAGCTTGGTTAACTAAGATAGTAGCTGGTCTAGCATGTAATCCCACTGGATCAGATACTACAAAAGATAATTTTTCTGCCATTTTTATGACTCCTCCTTAAAATTTCTATAAAACAATTATACCACCTAAATCACTTGTTTTAAAGTACTTTTTCAATAAAATTTAGCGCTTACAGATTGTCCCAATATATCAACAAAAATTACTCTTTTAAGACTTTTTTTGTACACTTTTAATAATAAAAGCAAATTTAAATTCCACTATATATAACTATTTTAAAATACCTTTTTAACAGATAAAAAGATCCCCCCACTAACTATGAACATAAACATTCCTGTTAGAATCAACGCATCATCACCTGTTTTAACTGCTGCTACTGTTTTATCAGTTGGAATAGTTTTATTTTCTTCTGGTGTAGGAGTATTTTCAGGAATGTTAGGCTGTGGATTTAACATTTCTTTATATTGACTACGAAGATTTGAAAATAACGAACCATTTTCATAAACCCCTAATGCTAAACCTGCTTGTATCGTAGCATAATTATCACCATAATCCTGATCTGCTTTATATGCAAATGAACCATCTTCTAACAAAAAGGTCATTAATGATTCATATGATTTTTTTAAAACACCTGCTTTAACACTATTAACATCATATTCTAATAGCCCCCAAACAACACAACCTTGGGTATTGCTATTGGCAACACTCCAACCATCATTTGGTACAAAAGCTCCATCATCTTGTTGAATAGAAACAAAATATGTTAATGCTTTATCAATAGAACTTTGGTAAGTATCTCCACATAAAGCTAAAGCACCAATTGCCCAGCCTGTTACATCCGGACCACCCCAGGCTCCATTATATCCCCAACATCCATCATCTAATTGTAAATCTGCTAACTTTGCACCTAATTTACTTAAATTATAATTAGGTTCTACAATTGATAGTGCATACATTGTATAAATAATACTCGACTCAAGATTTCCGTTTCCATAAAAAACATTACCCTCATCATCTATTTTTGATTTTAAAATTTCAATTAAATTTTTAATTGAACCATCTGCTAGCATTAATTTAGAAGGATCTATCTTCATTGATACTAGAGCCATAATATTTTTTGATAAATATCCACAATCCATATCCTCATATTTTACCATCTCGCCATAACTATTAACAGGTGCCGCAAAATCATAATTGACAACAAAACCATTCTTATTATCTTCAACATCTAAACCAAGCGCTTCAACTGTTAAAACAGCATCTAAACTATTTAGTTCTTTATTATTTAACCAATAATTCTGTGCTTTTAACAAAGCATCAGTTTGTCCATTAACAGGAGTAATGATCCCCCCTAAAATCACTAACGATACAATTAAACTTACTATTTTTTTCATTAAATCTTTCCCTCCATTATTCCATACTTTACTTTTACTCGCTGCAGGATTTGAAACATTATCCTACTAAGTAAAAACATAAAAATTATATTTGAAACAATATATACTAACATCACTGGTAGTGATGTTAGTACAATAGCCAAATACCTTGTAAAATTAAAACTATTTTCAATTGCTAAAACTGACCATAGATCCATGACCAATGAATAGCCAATACCACAAACAATACTATATCCATATAAAAAATATTTATCTTTATAAAGCCGTTTACTAAATATTCCTGCTATATATCCAATTATTCCCCAAACAAGCATTTGAAAAGGTGTCCAAGGTCCAATTCCAAACACAAAATCTGATATCAAAGCTGACAAAGAACCACACATAAAACCCGAAGCCCTGCCAAAAACAATTCCACATATTATCACCATCACTGTTACTGGTTTAAAGCTTGGAGTGATCATAAAAATAATTCGTGAGATTACCGTTAAAGCAATCATGATAGTTAGAATTATAACTTCTCTAGTTTTTGGTTTATCATGTTCATATTTAAAATAAAACGGCAAACAAGATAATGTAACCAATAAAATAATAACCAAATTATATTTTTGATCTTTAAATAAAACTACACCGATCAATGTTACTAAAATAATTAAAATTAATATAATCATATTTTTAGTTATTTTCATAATCCAAGATCCTCTAATAAGACTACTTCTGAATTATTTTGTCTCATAATCTTATTGATTGTTGTAGTATAAAATATATTATTACTAAAAAACTGTCTCATTGTATCTATAGATTCCATTTGACCATTAAAGATCATTGCTACACGATCACTAATTTTAGCAACAAATTCTAAATCATGACTAGCTACTACGATCGTCATATGTTTACTTAAACCACGAATCAAAGCTGCTAAATGCTCCTTACTAAAAGCATCAATTCCTTTTGTCGGTTCATCTAATAGCAATAATTGAGGCTTAGTCAAGAGTACTTTAGCCAAAGCAACTAACTGCTTTTGTCCTCCACTTAAATCAAAAGGATGTTTTTCCTTCAAATCACTTATTCCTAAATTATTTAATTGAAGCTCAACACTTTTCATACTCTCATCAACCACTAACAGGTCATCAATTACCTTATCACTTAAAAATAAAGTTGTTGGGTCTTGCGGTAAATAACCAATTTTATCAACATACCCAACTTTAGTTATTTTTCCCTGAAATTTAACTAATTCAGCTATACAGCGTAAAAATGTAGACTTCCCACTTCCATTAGCACCAACTATTGAAAGTATCTCGTTTTGCTTAATATCTAAATCCAGATTTTTTAAAACAATATCATCATGACCAAAATTTAAATCTCTAATTTCCATCAAAATACCAGTATCAACATCTTCAACATCCTTAATATCAAAATCATCAAAATCAGATAATGCATTTCTTGCATCTTTAACAGATAAGCACAACTCATCTGTTAAAGAAGAGATTCTTACATAATTTGGCAATGATTCTATAAATATTTCTTTTGCTAACATTTCATTAACAGCACTTTTAATATCATCATCTATAACAATTTTACCTTCATCCATTACAATCAAGCGATTTGCAACATTTAACAGTCCTTCTAATTGGTGTTCAACAAAAATTATTGTCACATTAAAATCATCATTAATTTGTTTTAATATCTTAATAAATTCTTCTCTATTAACAGGATCTAACTGTGCAGTTGCTTCATCCAACAAAATAACTTTAGGATTCATTACCATTACACTAGCTAAATTAACTAATTGTTTTTCTCCCCCTGATAAAGATTGCGTATCTTTATTAATGATATTTTGCAAATTAAAATAATTAACAATTTCTCCTACTCTACGCTTCATCTGTTTTAAGGGAGTAGCTATATTTTCTAAACCAAAAGCAATCTCATGCCAAACTTTATCCATTACTATTTGATCATTAGGGTCTTGAAAAACAAAACCTATCTTAGTATCATCATTCTCTATCTCTTCATCTAAAATAACTAATCCATCTACCTCACCCTTAGGTTTTAATGATGGTTTTAAATGTTTTAATAATGTTGTTTTACCACATCCACTTTTACCAGAAATAACTACAAAATCACCTTCATTTACTCCAAAAGAAATATTTTTAATAACTGTTCCTTCTTCAGGATATGTAAAACTGAAGTTTTCAATCTTATACATTCTTTTTTCCTCCTAACCATAACGGAAAAGCTGCTAAAGCTAAATACGAAATAAAAAATATTATATCAATTAGTTTAAATTGATAAATTTGAATCATTGGATAATAATAAAAACTTTGATAATAACCAAAATATCCCCATAAACATAATAAGCTAAGAATTATAATGACTAATAACTTAAAAAAATCATCTTTTTTAAAACTATATAAATGAAAATTAGTACGTTTAGCTTTCCCATATCCTCTAGATATCATAGAATTCATCATATCCAATGAAGATTCAAATGCATAAGTTACCAAAATCACTACAACATTTCGATAATAAATAAATTTATTTTTAGATGGCATATGATAATTTGCTTCTTTTATCTTTTGATACTGGTTTTTTAACTTATTAATTATGTTAAAACTCATGGAAATTACTAAACCCATAGTTGGTAAGATAGAACCAAACAAATATACTATATGACTATCACTAATACACTTTTTCATTACTTTAAACCATAAAAGCATACTTCCCAATAACATTCCAAAAACCAGACCATAAACTAATGCCTGCAGTGTAATAGTGATAAAACCATTTTGATATAATATATCTTTACCCTCCATTACAAAAAGAGGATTAGTAATTGTTACAAGTAATACTAAAATAAGAAAATATCTCATGTCTTTTAAAAAGTTATCTTTATTATAAAAATAGTCTACTATGATAGCCAAAACCGTTATTAAAACAATTAAATAATAATTACGTTGAATAATTGATAAAATAATAATTGATAAAAAATAACTAAATAATACAATCGGATGACTCTCTTTAAAACTTTTTATAACCATAACAATTTCCTTTCTAACATACTTATTTTAAATCACCTGGTTTACACGTAAAACGCCACTTTATATTATCACCATCTTTTAATCGATAAGATCCTGCATTTTGCCCAGGAAAATCATTATTAACACTATACATCCAGCCACTACTATTACCACAAATTTTTTCTTCTATATATTTAATTCCTGTTATATATGCACCAAATGGTGACTTTCGTATTTTTAAATTTAAATTATATTTTTCATTTACTGCCTCTAAAACATTTAAAACTGTACTATCTTTTTTTACTCTTATAACAACACTCTCCAAAACAATCCCATCTTTTGGAATAAAATCTAAATAACCATCTTTTAAATCATCCATATTATCAAGAATAGTTTTACAATCAATTGTAATACTTACATTTATCATTTGCTCATCAGGTTTAGATACTTTATTAGAATCATTACTCTTTATATTATTTGATTGATTATTATTTGTATCATTAATTGAACTTCTATTTTTATTATTTGCTGCAACTACGGAATCAGAAGTATTTTCATTACTTCTAACAATATTACCACTTTCAACTACCACACCACTTTCATTTACTTTCACTGCCTTAGTATTTATTAGATTAACATGTTTATCATTAGTTTTACAAGCAGTTATCAATAACATGAATATAATAATTATTATTTTTGATATTTTTTTCATTACATCCTCCAAAAAGCGCATAAAAGGACTCTATCTCATAAATAGAACTACTCTATCATCCGTAAAGTGTATCCTAAGATAATGGTAAGTATCCGACTCTGATTTAAATGATTATTGACCATTTATCATTACGGTGGCGGGACCGTTCCTGGTTTTAACAGGATTCCTTATTAATGCTTAAAGCAGCCATTAAATATGCATATCAAGTTAGTACCATTATACAACAATCATTTCTAAAAGCAATAAAATGACAAGAATTTTACTTCTTGTCATTTTATTAATCATATCAATGTTTTAAAGCTCTTTTTTTCTAGCCACGATCATAAAGCGATGTGTTGTAAGTTCAAAATAGCTTTTTTCTTTGATTTGTTTTAAAACCTGTCCATAAAAATTCATAAATCGATCCTGAGTTATATCAGCACGCGTGATTCCCTTCATAAAATGGATGAACGAAGTTAACGTATTAAAACGAACATAACCATGTTCTTCCACTCCATCAACGATTTCCAATCCAATTTCACTAAGTGTCTTAGAGCCAGATTCAAGATCCCAGCGTCCATGTAATTTAAATGGTAAGAAGATATTAATTAATTCTTTGTAGTTATCACTACCCATTTGATTTACTAATATATATCCTCCAGGTTTAACAACTCGATATAAATCATATTTATCATAATTAGCTAATTCATTTACCACAACATCTAATCGCTCATCTTTAAAAGGAAGTTTACCGTCATCTGTTAATCTCGTTACTTTTACACTACGATCATTAAGTTTGTCTTGAGCTTTTTCATATTGCGCTTCAACGGCATATGTAATTGGCGGTAAGCTATTAAACGATGATACATATTCACCGCCATCAAGTGAAATTGCAGCTAAATGACTTTGATCATCTAAATATCTTGAAACTATTTCTTGACTTGAATATGTTGGCATGCTCTGTTGTACTAAATCATTATCACTCAATTCCATAGCTTTATTAATTTCATTTTTAGTTTTAAGAGCATTATTAATATCTTTCTTAAAACGAATCTTACTATAATAATAGCCAACAAATTGACTAATACCATCAAATATAACTCCAACTGCAACAAATCCAATCAATTCAACAGCCCATTCCATTGAAAACAACGGATGCATTGAAGCAACTAAATAACAAATAATACTCATAAAAATAATACTTCGTGTCCGAACATATTTAAATGGTTTAGATAGTTTTAAATACCAATTTAATAAGTTCCTTTTTTTTGCTGTATGTCCTTCCAATTCACAAAAAACAAATTTTACAATCACTAACATAATAGCTAAGGAACTAAGCATATAAATATAATAATCCATTTCATTACCTCGTATAAATTTTTTCGCCTGTCAATGTATAATAACCATCTCTATTTTCAGTAACAAAATATCCATCATCCGCAAATTCTAAATTTCCTTCAACTGAAAAAATAACTTCTAGTTCATTCATATCATAGACATAGCTTGTTCCACTCTTATTAAAAATTCCGTAGACTATTTCATTATACGTAAAAACATAGCCATCGTCCATAAAATTATCATCAATAATTTTTTTACCACTAGTATCTATCACTTCATATTTACTACCTGAAACAAATCCAGCATAATACTTCTCACCAATATGAATAATCCGATCATATTTTTTAGAAACTTTTTTACCACTTTGATTTATTAAATAATATTCATCAGCTTCTTTAGAAACAATAGCCAATTTATTACGATCAAAAATTTCCGCACTTGCAAAGACAGTTTTAAGAGCCGGTTTACCATTAAAATTATAATACATATACCCCTTATTTCTTACATACACAGGAAAAAGTTTACTATTAATATATGATGCCATTGGATCCAACTGGATATTATCTACCTCTATTTCTTTTCCATTATATACAAATTTATGAGGTCCATAGATCATCTCTTTGTTTTTAATTACATAACTATCAAGATTGCGATAATAACTATTAATCGCTGTGGCAGTTCCTTTTTTATCAAATAAATATGTTGTTTGATTTTTGACTCCAGTAATATTATCAGATTTGTCAAAATATAAATCATCAAGATCTATCATAGCTTTAAAAATGATTTTACCCTCATTATCACATGCTAGAGCATTCTTCTCTACACGATCATAAAACAAATAACCCTTGTCATTACTATGAGACATTAATTGGTAATTACCACCAGAATCAACTTTAACAACTTTTTCAAGAATTTTCTGATTATAAATCTCTATAGATTCTTCAAAACATACCGCCATATAATTATCATTTTTCACATTAGCACTTATAATTTTATCCTTACTACTTACTAGTATTTCCCCAGTATCATAGAGAACTATGTAATCTTTATTATTATGAATGATTGGTAATCCAGATAATATTATTTCTGTTTTCTTATCATCATATAACTTCTTACCCTCACTATTTAAAATTGATAGATTATCATTTTTATCATAAGCAACGATCATATTAGAAATAGATACTAATTTTTTATATTTTCCTAATTCAATAATTTCTTCACCATCATAAGAAAGATAACCATATTTTTTATCTTTAACAACAATATATCCATACTTCCCTATCGGTTCATATTTATCATAAATAAATCTAGTATATTTATCACCATCTATATCAATAAGACCAAATTGATCATTTTTATCAGCTACAAAAAGTGTCTGACTACCATTATCGCCAGAACATCCCGTAAATAATAAAAGTGCAAAAACACCTACAATAATTTTTTTCATTTTTTCCACTCCTTAAAACAAAATTATTATAGCATGTTTCTTGTCGATTAACCACTAAGTTTGACGATAATAATCTTTAATAATTATTAATTTTTCTAAAATAAAGAACAGCATTTCTGCTGTTCTTTATTTTTGGATATATCACTTGGATATTATATTAAGACTACTCAACACTTAGTGGTTCTTCATTATTAATTGATTCACCGTCTTTAGTAGTCACAACGTAATAAGCTGAAGAAGTTTCTGGTGTATAATAAATGTTCAACGTATCAATAGTAGAGATTTTAACTCCCTTTGCCTTAACGTCCTCTTTTACCATTTTTTCAATTTCAGTTGTATTAGCGTTTTTACCTCTGTATTGAACTTCAAATATTGATTTCATTTCTAAATCTTTCCCCCGTTTCTACAATTCTTATAATATCATAAATATTAAATTTATGCAAATTTTATTGTGAATATCGCATTTTTTTGCTTCATAAAGATAAAATATAAGCTGTTTTATAAATTATTTTATCAAAAGATTAAATTTATTAGCAAAAGCAATAAAAAAAACAGAAATATTTTTCCTCTTAAAAATAGCTTTCTTTCTTTTTATCACATTATAACATCAATTTCGCTAAGATAATCATACTTTATAATTAAATAGAGGCTAAGATTTTCTTTTCGCCCCTTTTGCAACATTGGACATAAAATTCTCAGTAATCTATTGTAATTTTAAAACTTTTAATATAAATAACAATATTTCCTTATCTTAATATTGATCAACCGATACTATGTCAAGATTTAAAATGTATGAAAACTTAACCTGACCCCTATATTTGAAGATCAATCACTTTTTTTCTACTTTTATAAAATATAAATGTAGTTACTAATAATCCTGTAAGTAGCAAAATTATACTCCTTGTATCTTCAGGTTTTACTGAACTATTATTGATTAAATAACTTTAAAATCCAAAGTTATGCCTTTTTTGCTGATAATACAATACGTAAAACTCCATTCCCCTCATCCTTTGATTTTATAATAACATCCTCTTGATTACTTAAAATGTCTAAAAATTCAGTGTCATATGTTAAATTCAATTCAACAGCTAAATATTTTTTAGAATCTAGTATATCCTTAATACTAATAATTATCTCACTGCTTATCCCTGTTTAAAATCCATTATCTCAATAACTGTCTTAATTAATTTGTTATTAAAGAAGTCCTTTGCATAATCAAATTGAAGATTAACACTATTATAAACTCCTTGAATTTTTGTTCTTCTTGAGAAAAAATTAACTGCTGAGTTAATCTGCTATCATTATAAACAGAAGCAGTTTCTTGATACTCGCTATCTATATAAACTTTAAAATTTCCTAATTTAGGTGCTTTATTACCATATAATTGTATCTGTATACCATAAAAATGAATTATATAATACAATCCAGGCCTTCTTGCCAATTACTGTTTTCAATCCAATTATACATATATACATAACTAAACATTTATAGTATGTACTTTAATAAATCAATAAAAATAGAAATTAAACTATACATTCTTAAAATTTCTTTATCAATAAAACAAGTATTTAAAAATTAAAAGAAGTGCTATAATGTTTGAACTTCTTTATTAAATTAGTTTATGATGCCAGCAATAATAGTACGTAAAGTTCCATCATCTAGTTTTATATCATAGCTGCTACAATTAAATAAGTACGTTAATTTTTATTTAGAATCATGATTTGACAAAATTATTAATTCATTAACTACTTATAATACTCAAAAAATTTCAAACGATAAAATCAAAGATACAAATCTACATATTAAGACAATAAAAAACAAATCGAATGAACTAAATAAAAAAGGTAGAAACTCTCAGTGATAATCACCAAATTTTCTACCCCTATTTGTTACTCTAATCCTAATAAATTAAAGTGTCATTGATTAACAGCATAAATCATGCTATTAATCTTTTTTCTTTTTAATTAATATTGCACCGCTTGCAAGTGCTAATAATCCCGTAAATGCTAACGGAAGAATAATACTATTATCGCCAGTCTTTAATGCTGAAGAATCACCATTATTTACAGGTTTAACATCTGATGATGGAGCTTGAGTGCTTGGAACATCAGGTGTAACATCTTTTACTACCAAATTATCCAATGCAACCTGAAGATTTGTTTGTGCTACTTCTATTTCTTCTTGGGTCGCATCATTATTAGCTAAAACTGCTCTGGCTTCATTTAATGCAGCATCTAGCGGTTGACAAGATGCAGCAGTATATAATGCACGATTTAAGTTTTCAGCTTTTCCAATTAATTCATTTAATAACTCTTTATTTGGTTTTAATCTTAATTGTAAGAATGCTCTTACTAATTTATCATAAGTTTCATTTACTTCTTGTTCTAATGCATTTGCATTAGCTAAAACGCCGTTAGCTTCTGTTAATACAGGATCTAAAACATCCCATGTTACAGTAGAATAATCTTCTTTGTTTAATCCACCTATTTTTTCTACTAATGCACTTAATTGTGTTTTATCCCCTTTATAGAATTCTAACATTTGCATCACTTGAGCTAAACGATTAAATGCATTATCAATTTCTTCTTGACTTGCATTTCCTTTATCATAAACTGCTTGTGCGTTTTGTAAAGCAGCAGTAAATTCATTAGCTACTGCTGGAACTACTTTACCTAATTGTTCTTGAGTTACTTCTTTAGCCATTTCAAGAGCAATTGATAATGCAACCTTACTAGTATTATTAGGTACTAATAATGCTAATACTGCATCATATTTATTTTGTAAATCAGTTCTGGCTTCATCTACCACAGATTGAGCTAATTTATGAGTTAAATCAATATTTTCAGCTGTTTTTAATACATCTTTTAATTCATTTAATGCATTAGCTGCAGCAGTCCAAGATTCAGCTGTAAACTCATCTTCTTTTAAAGCTTTTACTTCTTCAATCATTTCCTTTAAAGCTGTTTTATCAGGATCTTTAGCAATTGCATCATATTGAATACCATAACCTAATTCATAAACATTTTCATCAGTAGAATATACTTTAGAACCAGGAACATATTTTGGAACATCTACAGGTAATTTACCTGAAGCCCCAAATGTACCTAAAACAACTTCGGTACCAGCAGTTAAGTTAGGACTAAATGCTGCAGTTGCTCCAACTGTACCACCACCAAATGATTCAGTAATATCTAATCCTAGGCTAGTAGTACCATATACAGCTAAAATACCATCAGCATCTGGGAATGCCTGTACATCATAAGGATGATTTAATGAAATAACAACAGTTTGTTTTCCATTCTCCTTACAATATTTAGTAAATAATTGTGGACATGCTACTAAATATCCATCTATTCCAGAAGCACTACTAATTTCTGATGCATGAACAAGAACAGTCCCCCAATCTAAAACATCTTTATTTGTTCCTACAAATTTGGTACCATCAGAATTTATAGCACTATTTACATTATCATTTAATCCAGTCCAGTTATAATGTTGTAAAATTTTATAATCTGCACCTTCTGGAATAATTCCTGCTTGTTTAGCTCTTTGCCAAGCTAAAACAAATCTATTGTTATTTCTTGAATATGTAGATGCAAATACTACTCTTGATTCATTTGTTAGTTTAAGTGGTAATACATCATTTTCATTCTTAACAACTGTTACAGCATTAGCAGAAATTAATCTTTCTGTTTCACGATTTTCAACAGAACCTACAACACTTGAAGCAATAGCTTTCTTTTCTTCTAAAGTAGTAGTGTCATTAGCTAAATCCATTATATTACGATTATATTTTAAAGTTAAAATTCTTTCAACAGATTTATCCAACTCATCAACAGATAACTCAATTCCATTATATCCACCCTCTTTAGTATATGCATCAACAAATGCATTAATCAATGGAATTAATTTAGTTTCCATATCACTCATAGAAGATATATCATTAAATGGAATATCTAGAATATCAACTCCAGCTTTAACAGCTAATAAATTTCTTTCATTTGTATCAAAATAATTAGTTACCCCTTGCATTGTCATAGAATCTGTAACAATTACACCATCAAAATTCATTTCATCTCTTAATAAATCAGTTAAGATTTCTCTAGATAATGTAGCTGGTGGACTTATTAATTCACCTTTTTTATCTGAATAAATTTCTTCTGTAACAATATTAGGAAATTGAATATGTGCAGTCATAATCATATCAGTTCCTGCTTCAATCGCTGCTTGAAAAGGAACTAATTCAGTTTGATACAATTCCTCTTTAGTAGCAGGAACTGAAGGTAAACCTGTATGAGAATCTGTTGCTACATTACCATGTCCTGGAAAATGTTTAGCACTTGTTGCCACATTTTTACTTTGAACTCCTTCAATATATGCAGTAGTAAACTGTGCTGCTAACTGAGGATTACTACTAAATGAACGTAGCCCAATTACAGGATTATTAGCATTGTTATTTACATCAGCATCTGGTCCAAAGTTAGCATTTACACCAACTGCACTTAATTCGCTACCGATAATCTTACCAGCTTTAACAGCATTTTCAGTGTCACCACTAGCTCCTAAAGCCATATTACCAGGTAAAGCAGTACCTCCAGTTAAACGATAAACAATTCCCCCCTCTTGATCTGTACCAATCAACAAAGGAATATCATTTTTACCTAATCCTTTATCCATAGCAGCTCTTTGTAAACCATCAGTTAATTCAACATTTACTGTTGCATTAGGATCAAAATTAGCAGCAAATAAAATTACACTACCAATATCATATTTACCAATAATTTCATAAATTTCATCATTTATATTTTGAACTGCTGATATTTTTGTACCATCTTTCATTGTCCATCCACTACGGAAAGACAACATGATTTTTTGTCCGATTTTTTCTTCTAATGTCATTTTACTTACAAGAGCTTTTGCTTTTTCAGCATTTTCTGATGCACTAACATTAGAGATTTTAGCACTAAAAATAGTTGTAACAACCATTGATAAAACCATAATTAGTGAAATAACTTTCTTTTTCCCTAACCTTTTCATTTTTATTCTCCTTTTCCCGCTTTCATTTAAAATAAATCAAAGGTTTAAATAAAACTTAACAAGTATTACATACTTGAGAATTTCAACCAGGTACTAACAATATCCCGCTCCACTTAATTCTCACACTCCTTATTCTTATATTTTGTTTATACCTGATTAAAATCTGTAAACTGATGCTGCTTCTTTAAAAAGAAAACCTAAGTAAGGCAAGCAAAAAAATCTTTTGCTTTTATCTATACTTAGGTCAGGCCTGATTTAACAGTAACATCTCGTCTATACTTATATTTTAAATACTTGTGAAG
>NZ_JBKTWO010000006.1:0-30648 GCF_047249845.1 Thomasclavelia sp. | reverse complement strand
AAATAAGATTAAATAAATGTTATTATTATTGTTTTCACACCAAATTATAACTTCATTTACTAAACAATAAAAAGTGCCAATCTAGTAAAACTTACTAGATTGGCATGATCAAAAACAGAGTAATCCTGTTTTTTATTTTGCTTTTAATCGATTTTGCTGTTTACGTTCTTGTTCAGTTAAGTAACGTTTCCTTAATCTAATATTTGCTGGTGTTACTTCAACTAATTCATCATCATTAATATAATCAAGACAAGCTTCTAAATTGAAAACACGTGGTCTTTTTAATACAACTGTTGAATCTTTTGAAGAAGAACGCGTATTGGTTAACTGTTTACCCTTAGTTACATTAACAACCAAATCATTATCACGACTATGTTCACCAACAATCATTCCTTCATAAACATCTACTCCAGGACCAATAAACATTACTCCTCGATCTTCAACCCCACCTAAAGCATAAGCGGTTGTTTGTCCACTGTCAATTGATATCAAAACCCCAAGTGCTCTTTCACCAACAGCATCACCCTCCATTGGACGATATTCTAAAAATGAATGTGATATTATCCCATATCCTTTAGTCATTGTTAAAAAGTTTGTCATAAAACCTATCATCCCTCTTGAAGGAATTGTATATGTAACACTTGTTTGTCCATCATTACTAACCATATTTTCAAGTACTCCACGACGATATCCCAATGATTCAATGACGTTACCAATACAATCATCAGGAGCTTCGATATTTACTTCTTCATATGGTTCACATAATACACCATTGACCTCTTTAATAATTACTTTAGGTTTAGATACTTGTAGCTCATAACCTTCACGACGCATATTTTCAATTAAGATTGATAAATGTAATTCTCCACGTCCAGAAACGATCCACTCTTCACTGTTAGGAATTCTTTCAATTTTTAACGATACATCACGATTAGTTTCCTTAAACAATCTTTCTTCTATTTGACGGGCAGTTACAAATTTACCATCCTGACCCGCAAATGGTGAAGTATTAGTACCAAACACCATCTGTATCGTTGGTTCATCGACCTTTAATAAAGGTAAAGCTTCTTCCTTACCAGTTGTACACACCGTTTCACCAACACCAATATCAGCTAATCCAGCTATAGCCACAATATCTCCTGCTCCAGCTTCTTCAATCTCAATTCGGTGTAAACCAATGAATCCAAATAATTTTTGAATTCTAAATTGACTGTGCGTCCCATCTGCTCGCACACATGTGACACTTTCATTAACCCGCATTTTACCTCGTTGTATTCTACCAATCCCAATTCTTCCAACATAATCATTATAATCTAATAATGCTGGTTGGAATTGTAATGGTCCTTCTTCATCTACTAATGGTTCTGGAATCTCACTTATAATCATATCTAATAAGCAATCCATATTTGGTTCTTGCGTTGATAATTCAGGATCCAAGCTTGATGTTCCTTGTAATGCCGATGTATAAATTGTTGGGAATTCTAACTGAGCATCATCTGCCCCTAATTCCATAAATAATTCTAATACTTCATCCATTACTTCTTGTATTCTTACTACTGGTCTATCCACTTTATTAATAACTACGATGGGTTTAACCTTAGCAGCAAGTGCTTTCTTTAAAACAAAACGTGTTTGAGGCATTGTACCCTCATATGCATCAACTACTAATAGTACCCCATCAACCATATTCATGATTCTTTCAACTTCACCACCAAAATCAGCATGACCTGGAGTATCCATAATATTAATTCGATAGTCTTTATAATTAATCGCTGTATTTTTAGCTAAGATAGTAATTCCTCGTTCACGTTCAATCGCATTACTATCCATTGCCCTTTCTGCTATTTGCTCATTATCTCTAAATGTACCTGATAGTTTTAACAATTGGTCTACCAATGTTGTTTTACCGTGGTCTACATGGGCAATTATCGCAATATTTCTTATTTTCATCTACTCAACCTCTCTTATAACTTCATCATTATATCACAGAATTGTATTTTGTCATTATTTTTTTTAATTGAGATAAAAAGGTGCTTAAATAGCTTTAAATTACATATTTTATCATAATAATTAATCTACGATAATCCCTAATAAACCAGCTAACGCAATTGCCTGATACATATCTACATGAATTCCTTTTAAACTATAATCATCAATTCTAATTCCTTCTATATTTGTTGTTTTAAAATCCATTCCTTTTAATCCTGTTTTAAAAATTTCTCCACTAATAAAACTAACTTGATTAAAAATCAGATTTTTAACATCAATTTCCATAAAACTACTTTCATCAAGCACTGTATCAATAAATTCAACATTACGAATATTACCAAAACTAATATTTAAATACCTTCCCTGTACTCCTTTAAATAATAGATCATGCAAAGAACAATTTATAAAACCTGCCCCCGTCATCTTACAATTTATAAAATGACAACGATGAATACTAACTTTATTAAATTCTAAATTTGATAAATCACAATTTTCAAAAACACAATCTACTATATGAGTATTAATAAGCTTAATCAAACTAAAATCAATTTTAACAAACTTACATTCTTCTATTGTCATATCTTTAATTGTTATTAAACCTAATGGGTTTTCTACAAATAAACATTGATAATAATTATCCTCAACTTCATGAAAATAACTTTTATTTAAATCATGAATAACCGGTTCTCTTCTCTTCATTCTTTCACCTCATTAATTTATTATAAACATAGCAAATTAATAATGTAAAGATTTCAAAACAATTTTATAATCATCTTTAATTAAACTAAAAATAAATACTCATATAGTATGTATTAATTTAATATGTATAATATGAAATTATATTTATAAAAAATTGGTTATTCGTTATGAATAACCAATTAACGTTCATTAATAATTCGATTACTTGCAAGATATGTTGCTAGATAATAACCACCATATACAACAATTATAAAGATTGTAGTGATTAAAATATTATCGGCAATATTTATACTAACCATTAAACTAATAATATAATTTATTTCATTTAAAGCTACAAAACTATGAACTAAAGCAACAACTAAAGGGAACATAAATGTAATTCCAATTTGTACTAGTAAACTACGATTAACCATTGGCTTACTTGCCCCCAATTGCCCTAAAATACGATATCTTTCTTTATTATCAGAAGATTCTGATAGTTGTTCAATTGCTAAAACTGTCCCACTTGCTAAAGCAAAAACAATTCCTAAATACAATCCCACAAAAGTAAATAGAGCGCTTGTTCCAATTCCAGATTGCCCAAGTTCAATTCGGGTAAAAGATACAACATGATATCCTTCATCCTCTATTTGTCTATTAAAAATAGATATAAAATCTTGAAATTTCTCTTCACATACTTCTTTATCGCCTTGATAATCAGCAACTAAATAAATTTCATGACGTTCTGATGTTTGACCATATTTATTTGCAACTTCATCATTTACAACAATAAAACCTTCATTACCACTATCATTAGTAACTGATAATTCAACAACTTGTTCAGTTAAACTTGTAAGTGATATATCCCCAACTTTTATTGTACTATCACCTTCTAAAAATTGATTATAATATTCCAAAGCCATTGGTAATGTAGCTACTAGTTGGTATTGGTTGTTTGCTAACTGAATTTTTTTATCTATTTTTCCATTTAAAGACATGATTTGATTATAATCACTTTCTTTAACTACTCTCATAGGTTCTTTTTTTAATGTTTCCATCTCTTTGTACATATCACTTTTAGGGCTGATAAAATCACCTTGATTAAGACCTTTTAAATTTTGATAACTAAATTGGTAATCTTTTTTAACAATTTCTTGATAAGATGGTTCCTGTTTTAATTTTTCTAATGCTTCACTATCAAAAGAAAGTACTGTAATATCACTAGGACTATTATCAAGATAAGAAGCATTCATTGCTGAAGCCATCGCCAATGATGATGATAAGATTCCAATCGTCATTAAAAGCATTAATGAAATAACAGTAGTTGATACAACATGGGTATTAATTTTATTATTTACTTGTTTTAAAATAAACATATTTAAACCTTTATAATAGGTCTTTTTTCGCATTTGAACTACTTTTAACAAAAAACCTGATACTGATAAGAAAAATAAGAAAGTTCCAAACGCTCCCAAGATAATCATAATCAGAAAATCGCTTCCAACAATAAGTAATGCTCCATCATATAATAATTTATAAGCATAACCAATTAGTATTATTGAAACAATAAAAGTAGTAAAAATCAACCAGCCATTCTTTATTTTAACTTTTTCATTTTTGCGATTTGCATATAATAAATCAATTAACTTAAAACGATTCAAAGTAATAATATTAAAGATCATTACAATTATATAAATAAAACCAAAATTAATAACTGCTGATAACAAAGCTTCACTAGAAAATACAAATGTAAATTTAGTCATATCCGCCTCAAATAATTTAGCAGTAAAAATTGATAACAGCTGTGATAACCCAACGCCTAAAATTAAACCAATTCCTAATGATATAACCCCAACAATAATTGTTTCTAAAACTAAAATTGTTGATACTTTAATTTTTGACATTCCTAATGTTAAATAAATTCCAATTTCCTTTTTTCTCCTTTTAATTAGGAAATTATTAGCATAAACAATTAAAAAACCTAATACTATAGATACAAAAACAGAAATATAAGATAAAACATTTACTATAGCTTGAACAATTTCCATAGTTGATTTATTAATTGACATCATTGCTGTTTGGCTATCAACTGAATTAAAGATATAAAAGATAGCCACAGCTATAACTAGAGTTATGAAATAAATTGAATAATCTTTAATACTTTTTTTAATGTTTCTAAGTGCCAAACTAAATAACTTCATTTAGTTCACCACCCAATAATGTTTGAACATCCATAATACTGTTAAAAAATACTTTACGTGAATTCTCACCTTTAATAATCTCATTAAAAATCTTACCATCTTTAATAAAAATAACCCGATCAGCATAACTAGCTGTAAAAGAATCATGAGTAACCATTAAGATAGTCGCATTTAACTTTTCATTTAATGCATTGAGACTATCTAATAACATACGCGCTGATTTACTATCAAGGGCTCCAGTAGGCTCATCAGCTAAAATCAAATCAGGATTAGTAACTATTGCTCTAGCACAGGCCACTCTTTGTTTTTGTCCTCCTGATAATTCATATGGATATTTATTTAAAATATCTTTGATTCCTAATGCTGATGCTATTTTATTAACTTTATCATCAATCCCTTTATAATTTGACTTTTGAATTGTTAATGCTAAAGCAATATTTTCAAATGAAGTAAGGGTATCTAAAAGATTAAAGTCTTGAAAAATAAATCCTAATGAATCTCTTCTAAATTTTGTCAGTTTATAACCTTTCAATTTAGTAATATCAGCATCTTTTAGATAAATATGCCCACTTGTAACTTTATCAATCGTTGAAATACAATTTAATAATGTACTTTTACCACTTCCACTAGCTCCCATAATCGCTACGAACTCACCATTTTCAACATCAAAACTAATATTATCAACAGCTTTAGTAATATTACCTTTATTTCCATAATACTTTTCAATATTTTCAATTCTTAATATTTTTTCCATTTCTCTTCACCTCAATAACTATTATAACCATCTGTTATTTTTCTACCATCGAATAAAATAACATAACCTTACATTAATGTAAGGTTACATAAGAACTGACTGGAAATATAATTGTTACAGTTGTACCATCTTTATCTGAATCAATCCTAATTTCATGATTTAAACGCAAACACAGCTTTTTACATAAATACAATCCAATCCCTGTACTCTTTTGTTTTTGACGCCCAATAGTGCCAGTAAACCCTTTATCAAAAACACGTTTCAACTCACTTTCTAAAATTCCTATTCCATTATCATGTATACTTAATTCAATTCGATCTCTGTATTTTCTAGCACTAATTAAAATAACAGGATCTTTATCAATATACTTGATTGCATTATTAATAATCTGATTTAAAATGAACTCCAACCATTTTTTATCACTAGCAACACTTATATTTAAATTATCAAGTTCAATTTTAATTCGTTTATTAATTAAGTCTTTTTTATTTCGTTTAATCACCAAATTTACTAAATTACCTAATTCAAGATCCTTGATTAAATAATCTTTTTCAACATTTTCACTTCGAGCATAAAATAAAACCTGTTCAACATAATCATCAATCCTTATCAACTCTTCTTTGATACTATTATTTACAGAATTAGAATTATTTTCAATAATTAATTGACAAGTAGCCACAGGCGTTTTAACTTCATGACACCACATTTCAATATACTCTTTTAACTCACTTTGACGATATAATGATTCATTTAAATGTTCTTTCATCGCTTTATCAATTTCATAAATACTCTCTATCATAATTTTCCCATCTAAAAAATGGGGTTTTTCGACTAATTCAGTTATTAAATATTTTTCATCTAAATTATCTAAGCTCTTAATAAAATGATTATAATATTTTCTCTTTCGAAAATAATCATAGCTAAGCATCAATAAATATGCACTAATAATTAACAATGGTATATAAATAACTAAAAAATTAGAATAATTAAATACTCTCAAAATAATCCAGATCAATACAACTACACTTGACATTATAATAATATTAATAATTTGATCCTTTAAGTATTCACTCAGTTTCATAAAATTATGTACCCCTGACCTCTTCTAGTATGAATTACATCATTTAAACCAATATCCTCTAATTTCTTTCGTAAACGATTAATATTAACAGTTAGGGTATTATCATCTACAAACATATCACTATCCCATAAATATTCCATCAACTTCTCACGAGACTTTATCGTACCTCGATGCTGTAATAAATAATAAAATATTTTTAATTCATTTTTAGATAACTCGATTACTTGATTTCCTTTTAAAATACTGCTTTTTGATACATCTAATTTAATATCCTGATAACTAATTAAAATTTCACTAGCAGGCTGCATTCGCTTTAAAACAGCCTCAATTCGAGCTATAAGTATTAGAGGATTATATGGCTTAGTAACAAAATCATCTGCACCATAATTTATACACATCAACTCATCCATCTCGTTATTTCGACTCGTAACAATAATAATCGGTTTACCTGAAATTTTACGATACTCTTTACAAAGAAATTGTCCACTTATATTTGGCAAATTAATATCTAATAATATTAAATCGCCATTAAAATTTTTCATCTGCTCTAATGTATTTTCAAAAGACTCAACTACCTCAGTTTGATAACCATTATTATTTAAATAAACTTCTAACTCTTGCCGTAGTTTTACTTCATCTTCAATAATTAATATTTTTGCCATTACTTTAAATCCTCCTATTAACTATAATTATACATAAACAAAATAAAAGGACAATAAATTATCTATTTGTGATTAGTAATATTAAATATTTATCAGCTATTTATAATTTAGATTTTTTATTTAATTTTAAAATCTATCTTTTCTCTATTATATTTTAGTTTTACAAATTCAATTCCTAAAGCCTAATAAGATATTTTTTAACATATTAACTACTACATTAAATTATGAGCTTTCTTACTATTGTTAATTTTTGTATATCAGTAAAATAAATGTTATTAGTATTCTTTACATTATTTATTAGTTGTACTAAATCAACACGTATTGTTAATAAAATCACTCCTATTGAGGGCATAAAATTTAATATTTTAGCTAATTTCAAAAACAATAATAAAAAGCATAAAATTAAAAGTAAAACAGGTTGTAAAATATATAAAATGGCTTTTAGAAATGTGTTCGAAGATAAGAAAAAAGCAATGTCAGTTTATTTATCATTATTTATTGGCCTATTAGCTTTCTTAACAACAAACTCTGTATTCGCTCATCCAGATTATTCAATAAGGTTTAGAAAGTCCCAACCTTATACATTTAATATAAAAAATAATACTGGTTCTAAAAGTGAAAATATTAGTGAAATTTCTGAAAAAGATATAGAAGTAATTAATCAGCTTAAAGGTATTAAAAATATTATAGCTGTTCAGGGCATCAATGTTTTTTTAAAACCAGATCCAGATGTATTTAATAAAAATTTACAAGATAAACTTCAATTTTATGATAAAGATACTAAATACTACTTAGAGAACCCTGAAGAGTATTGTGCAACTATAATTATATTAAAAGAAAATCAAATTAATAAATTCATTAAATATAATAATAATTATGACAAAAATAAATTTGAAGATGGTAATGGTGTAATTGGATTATCAAATACAATCTCACCTAATAAAATTGGAAAAAAGATAGAGATTACTAATGGTGAAACTAATAAAAAAAATTCATTTGAATTAGTTAATTTATTCTCTCAATCTACAGAATACTTAAAAGATGCCGAAAATTACTATTTACCAGAAAATGATAATATCATTTTATTTGTAAGTGAAAAAGGAATGGAACGTATTTCTAATGATTATAAAACCTTTGAATTAAAAATATCATCAGATAGATTTTATGATAATGAAATTAATGAAAAATTAATTGATATGTTTGATCTAAATAAAGTTACAATTAAATCACAAATGGAAACTGAGAATTCTTTGTCTCCTATGATTGAAGGTTTAAAAATTGGTGGAAACTGCTTCTCTTTCATATTAATTTTAATTGGTATACTAAATTTTATAAATGTAATCATTACAAACATGGAAATAAGAAAAAAACCAATCGCTATCCTCCAAGCCATTGGTTTAAGTAGAAAACAACTATGCAAAATGCTTATTTATGAATCACTATATTATGTTGGAATCTCTATTGTACTATTAGCAACAATAGGAGTTTCTATAACTAAGATATTGGTAAATATAATCCATCAATCAATGTATTATTTCAAATTTATATATCCTATTAATACCCTAATAATACTTTCGATAATGTTAATAATAATCTGTATAACTATCTCTCTGCTACTTTACAAAAACATTATCAAACAATCTATAAGTAATAATATCAAATTAAATACTGATTAAAAAATAAATTAACACTACAGTATCTCCATTGACCCTTATAGGGTCTTTTAATCATATACTTTATAAATATAGTACTCTTATTCAAATTCTATTTTTAATTAAAGTTTTAATTATTTATTCTTATAATTATATACACATAGATTAATCTTCTCATTTCTTAAGAATTTTTCTAATCAAATACCAAAATTATAATAATAGTGTCATTGTTTTGATGTAACACTAATAATAATCTTTTTATCATTTTCTTTTACTTGTGAAAATAAATAAATTGTTTTAACTTTTATAATTTGATTATTAGCTGTTTTTATAGAGTAGTAAACAACCTGTTCATGATTTGTTTTAATACATTTTTCAATTGCTTCATGAATTATAAACCTAGTATCTTTATCAATACAATTATTATAATTGAAATAAAAATTTTGATTATTCAACTTATCAATTCCTAATAATTTTTGATATGTTTCATTAAAATATATTATTTGAGGTTCATCTTCATATGTAAACATTAATATTCCATCATTTAATCTTTCCATAAGCTGATTATATATCAAGAGCGTATTATTTAAATGATTAAAAATTTTCTCTTTATTTAAAAAAACATTAATCCCTTTAGTTAATTCCTGCAACGCCCATAATTCATCTTTACGCCATTTACGATAATTTCTTATCATTGCAAACGCCATACATCCTATAAATTCTCCACTATCATCATACAAAGCTATAATCACAACAGATTTTGCTTTGTTTTTAAAAAAATTAAGATTATTTATTTTACTAAAAGAATTATTAGTATTTTTATCAACTACAATAATTGAGTTATTTTTAAAATAACCAATCAACTCTTGAACATCTTTTTTTACTGTCTGAAAAGTATCAGTTATCTCCATTTTAATAGATTTATCTTGCCAAAAATATCGTGAACGATAATTACTATTTTCTTTCAATAAAAGACTAATGCGATCAATTGAAAAATCATTTCCCATTTCTGTCAAAATATTATTAATGGAAGAATCAAAATCCGTTGATTTTTCCATTAATGATAAAACACGCATCATTTGTTCATTCAATTTCTCATCTGAAATAATTCTACTAACACCAATGCATAATTTTGGCTTTCCATCTTCATCGTACAATGTCTTACCAATATCTTTAACCCAAATATAACCAGTGTCACGATTGATCATATTACGGCGATATGTAATCTTTACCTCTTTATTTCCTTTAAAAAAGATATTATATTTTTGAATATCCCTTTGATGAATTAATCGATTAATATTATGTGAATAATTAGGAATTTCCATCTTAGTAAGATTTGAATTACTATTTTTGATTGGTGTATCAAAAATAATCATATTATCACGTTTAAAATCATATTCAAAAATTTGAGCATCTAACTCCAAAAGTGCCTGACGGTACCAATCACACTCACCTTGTCGATAAACAGTTGTCAAAAGATCATCGATATTAACAATCGCATTATCCTCATCCTTAATATCCCCAACTCTGATAACACCACTATCAATCAATTTAGTTATCTCTTGTATACTTACCGGTCGAGCAAAACGATATCCTTGAGCTCGATTACAGCCTAACTCGATTAAAAAATCTTCTTGTAATTTAGTCTCTACTCCTTCGGCAATAACTTCCATATCTAAACGTTTAGCCATTTGAACTACTGATTTAAGAATTTTTTCTGCTTTATTATTTTTATCAAAGTGTTCTAGGAAAGCTAAATCAATTTTTATTACATCAAAAGGCAATTCCTTTAAAATATTTAAAGATGAAAAACCACTACCAAAATCGTCCATTAAAATAGTAAAACCTAATTCTTTTAATCGATTTACTGCTTCTATCATTTGATCACTATCTTGCATATATGCAGTTTCTGTAATTTCCAATTGAAATAAATTTATATCTATATCATATTCTTCCAATAAATCTAATATACTTTCACCTAAATCTATTTCATATAATTCAATTCGTGAAACATTTACTGATACAGGTAATAATATTCGTCCTTCACAGCGAAATCTATCTATATCTTGACAGACTTTTCGCCAAATCACGCGATCAGCTTTAGAAATAAAACCATTTTTTTCAAATATAGGAATAAATGTACTTGGAGGAATCAATCCTCTAATTGGACTAATCCAACGCATTAATGCTTCATAACCAATATATGTTTTTGTAACCATATTGAATTTAGGCTGATAATACGGAATAAACTCATCATTTTCAAGTGCTCGATCCATCTCATCGATAATAAGTTGTTCTTCAAGAACTTGATTTCTAAGTTCATCATCATATATTGCATAACTAGTATTGTATTTATTTTTGACTTTTTTTATTGCCATCATTGCACGATCACACATATTATTAATTGGTAATGATAAATCATCAATATTATAATAACCAAAACTTATTACAATGCTAATTCCTAAATTAAAATTACTAATATCTTCATTCATTTCTTGAAGCAGTGTTTCTTCTATCTTATCTTGATGCGGTACAACAATTGCAAACAAATCACCATTTAATCGTCCAATTAATCCATTATGTTGTTTCATTCGTTTAATACCGGTATTAGCAATATATATCAATAACTCATCACCAACACCGCTTCCATAAATATCATTAATGATTTTAAAACGATCAATATCAAAACATGCTAGATCATAACTAATGTCCTTATTATAAGTAATCAGTTTTTTTGCTTCACGATAAAATGCGGTTCGATTATATATTTTTGTTAGAGAATCAAAATCTGCCATGATATGATACTCATTATTTTTAGCACGACAAATTGCATTATCAACCCTTAATTTTACAACTGATTTATTATATGGCTTTACAATAACTTCACTAATATCCTGATTGAGCAGGTTTAAAAGATTCCCAGTGAAATCTCCACCTACGATTAAAGGGATTTGAATATTATTTTTATTTATATATTTAGAATATTTGATTACATTTTCTTTCCTTGCATCAGTTAAACTGATAATAATTGCTACTGCTTGATCAACGCTAAACTCATCATCTAATTGTTTAATATCATCATAAATAACAATATCATAGTCATCAATTAATATGTCTTTCAGCTTTAAATAATCATCACTTTGATCTCTAACAATAATTATTGTATCCATAATATTCACCCCTTTATGCATTATAATATTTTAACACTATTGCTAATGATATACAATTTAGCTAAGTAACTTTTTTATTTCTTTTGTATATGCTTGATATCCTTCATCATTAATATGTAAACCATCAACATAATAATTCTCAACGGGTTGTCCTTTTTTATTACAAAGATTTGAATATGGATTAATAAAGGTTACATAGTCATAAGGAATAATATTTTTATATTCCTTAAAAATCATTTTTAATAAATCATTACTACGCATCCCTTGGCAGGTTGCTTTATAACCATGTGTGTTTTCTAAACAAGGCAGCGCTCCCACCAACAAAATTCTAGCATCTAAACAATTATAATGAATAATTTCAACCATCTCTTTTACATTTAGAGCAATATCGCGAGGACTTTCCATTACTGTATTACCCAAATCATTAGTTCCAACCATGATTACAACATTTTTAGGTTTAAATTTTATTACTCCTTCATCAATAAAATTTAATAACATTTTAGAAGTAATTCCAGCAATTCCACAATTATATTTATTATTAATATCTGGATAATATTTATCTAAATTACAATACTCAGTTATTGAATCACCATAAAATACGGTTCCTCCAGATATAGCTTTTTTATTTAAATTAACTATTTCAAGCATTCTTATTAAAGTAAACTCTCTTAATTGATAATGATTAGTTAAATATTTCATGTTCTCTTTCATTTTATTACCTCCAAAACTTATTTTAACATAAAAAGAAAAAGCCTTAAGCTTTTTCTTTGATTTGTTTATCTTCTAATCTACTACTACGATTACAACTAGTTAATGATGAAGGACGATGTGAAACTATCAACCAGGATTTTTCACTAAAATGTTCATCTAACGTCTTTAATAATCCCTTTTCATTGATTACATCTAAGCTGCTTGTTGGTTCATCCATAACTAACAAATCCGGGTTTACTAGCAGCACTCTTGCAATTCCTATTCGCTGCTTTTCACCACCTGATAACCGATTTTGCAATTCCCCCATTAATGTATCATATTGTTCTGGTAATGAATTAATCAAATCATGAATTCCTGCCATTTTTGCGACATTAATTATTTCTTCTTTTGTTGCTTTAGGTTTACCTAAAGCAATATTATTAGCTATTGTATCATTAAATAGAAATGTCTCTTGTTCAAGCGTTCCTATATGTCTTCTTAAATCTACCAATGAATATTCTTTAATATCAATTCCATTTATTAATATTTTGCCCTCATCAACATCATAAAATCGTAATAATAATCTAATTAGTGTGGATTTACCCAAACCACTTTCACCAACTAAACCAATTTTATCCTTAGTATTAATAATAAAATTCATCTTTTCAACAATTGTTTTATTGGTTTTAGGATATTTAAAAGTAACATTTATAAATTCAATCTTCTCAATTTTCTTTAATTCTTTTGGTTGCGTAATCTCACTAACCGCAGGCACCATATCCTCTAAATCAAAATATCGTTGAGATGCTGCATATGCTTCTAACAAACTAGATACAACTGTAGTTAATGATTGCGTTGATGAAAACGAAGCAGAAACAATAAATGATAAAATTATAATTGCAGTAGTATCTTGATTACCACGTATAGCTAAGTATGAAGCAATTGCAATAATTAAAATTCGTGCTAAATATATGAAAAAAGAAGGTGTGGAAACTACTAGTTGACGATGATAAGCTAATTTATGAGTTGTATGATTAATATCCCTATTAACTTCTTCAAGTTCTTTAATTCTTCTTGTCCCATAATCAAAAATTTGAATTTCTGATAAACCATAAACACTATCTAATAAAAACGTTTTCAATCTGCCTAATTTATAACGATAACTTATCCCAATATTACGACCTAACTTAATTGCCACTAAAGGAATCACAATACTTACAATCAAATAAATCGGTAATAAACCATAAACAAATAATATATCAATACTTCCTGCAACAATCAAAGTAATTAATGGCAATAATACCACAGTAAATAAAGGTCCTATCGTATGTGCAAAAAAGAACTCAATACTTTCTATATCTGACATTGCTCTTGACATAATATCACCGCTTGTATACTCAATTAATCCTGATGGAGCTAGATTACGTAATATACCAAACATATCGACACGCATTTTAGCAAGCAGTTCATATGAACCCACATGTGAAAAATAACCCTCAAAATAACGACAAGCAACAATTATAATAGCACTAATTGCCATCAAAATACCATATTCATTAGTACTTAAGCTACTCAATTTACCAGCTACGCTTAAAATAAAACAAGCACCAAATCCCATTAATCCCATTTGTGCAATATTTCCTAAAATACTAACGATCGTTGATATTATAAAGTACTTTTTCATTGATGAAGCAATTTTTAATAAACGTTTAGTTAGGATAAATAATGATTGATTACGATTCATAATTTAACCTCTGCTTTCCATGAGATTCTAATACTTCTTGTTCTTTTACTAATTGATAGTATTCACCTTTTTTCTTTAGCAACTCTTCATGATTTCCTTGCTCAACCAAAATACCTTTATCTAATACAATAATCTGATCAGCTTTTTGAATCGTTGATAAACGATGAGAAATAATTATCAAGGTTCTTGTATGACTTAATTCATTAATACAATGCCATATTTCATCTTCACTATTTTGATCTACACTCGATGTAGCCTCATCGAAGATAATATATGGTGCCCCACTTAATAAAGCTCGAGCAATTCCAATTTTTTGTTTTTGTCCACCTGATAAGATAGCTCCACTATCACCTAAATCAGTTGATAATCCTTCAGGCAGTGATTTAACCCAATCATATAAATGAACCTGTTTTAAAACATCCAATAATTCACTAATACTTGCATCCTCTTTAGCAACTTTTAAATTATCTTCTAAACTCCCACTAAATATATTTACTTTTTGAGGAACCATAATAATTTTTTTTCTAAGTTCATTTGGTGTTTTATTATAATAACATTCTCCCTCAAAATATAAGTAGCCTTCTTTTGGATCAATAAAACGCATTAACATACTAGCTAAAGTACTTTTACCACAACCACTTCTACCAACAATAGCAGTTGTTTTTTTTCTGGGAATCTCAAGATTTAAATGTGTTAATATTTTCCGTTTATTACGATAACTAAAATCAACATCTTTAAGTATAATTCCTTGATAATTATGTAAATCATCTAATACCTTTTGATCATATTTTTTTAAAATCTCCTGATCACTTTCAACAGAGGTTAATTGTTTTCTTGTTGTATCAAGATTCAAAATTTCATCAACATTACCAGTTGCTGCAATTCCAGCTAAAGCATCATGTGCTGCAGACATTAACTGTCTAATTGAACTAAAAAAACTATATGACAGCATTAATATTAATACTGCTTTAGATAAATCAATTTTTTGTTCGTTTAATTGCATACATGCAATAATCACTGCAATTACGATTCCTAAATAGATAAGACCATCAGATACTAAAAATGAAACAAAATTAATTTTCATTATTGACATAGTATTACTATTAAAATCATTAGCTTTTTCTTCTAAGTTCTCATGTCTTCTTTTATCCTGATTAAATAATTTTAATGTTACCAGTCCTTTTAAACTCTCTAGGTAATAACTAGTTAAAGCCTGAAAACTTGTCCAATATGACTTCTTTAATTTATCAATTGTCTGTCTAAAATAATTATTTAACAAAGGTAATGCCAAAGAAATAATCAATAGAATACTTGCAATTAATAAAGAAGTATCTTTTAATTGAAAAAATAAATAAATTGGTGCAAAGAAACAATACAAAAGACTTGGTAAATACTTTGTATAATAAATCTGCATTGACTCTACACCATCACCAACTGAACTAATTGTATTACTAGCCCCAATTTGTTCAATTTTACCTACATCTAACAATAACATTTTTTCAAAGATTTGTTTTCTTAACCGAATTCTAGCTTTAGCTTCTAAACGATACTGAGCTTCACCAGTCAACAAGTCGGCTATTAAAATTAGAATTGATGCTAAAAGTGCACTAATAATTGCTCCTATCAATTCATCTTTTGTAAGTGCAGGATTATATAAATCACCTAAAAAAGTAGATAATGTTCTAGCAAACATTACTGTTCCTACCAATGTTAATATTTTAAGTCCAGTAATTATCGCAATCCAGCCACGTATTCCCTTGGACATTTTTATTAATGTTTTATTTATTAATAACATAATATACCTCCAGCATACCTATGTTACCCAATTATCTAAATTGTGTCAAATAAAAGGAATTTAAAATTAAAATACAAAATAAATACTACCTGAACTATATCTAAGTATAAATTTGCGATATTTGAATATTTAACCATAAATATTATTTATTACTTCTTACTCTTTTATCATTTTCAATTTATATAATTTTCTATGATCTCTCATCTAAAATTATATTTATTCTTTCTAAATACCTTTGGAAATTAGGATTCCATTTCTCCACTACCTTTACTATTTATAAATAATTATCCGATATTTATATTATTTTTCTATAAAAAAATAACCACATTCTGTAAAATGTAGTTAATATATTCAATAAAAAATCTAATATTTATAGGAAAATTTAGGTGTTACAACATATTTTATATTAAATTCATATGATTTCTACCATATTGATCAACATGATCCCTAGCACCATCATATATAATATATATCATCTTTATTTTCTTGAAAATACATCATTATATAGCAGATAAAAACTTTAATTAAAATTAATTTATCCCCATTTAAATTAATAGCTTTAACATTTCTTTGAGCATCATTATACATTATAAAAAACATTTTTATTTGGAAAATATCCCTACCAAAATTAAATAATCTGCATTCATTTTATGACTCATTCTATCAATTAAACTTCCTTTATAA
This sequence comes from Thomasclavelia sp., assembly GCF_047249845.1. Taxonomy (GTDB): domain Bacteria; phylum Bacillota_I; class Bacilli_A; order Erysipelotrichales; family Coprobacillaceae; genus Thomasclavelia. Next base: position 13,548 of record NZ_JBKTWO010000006.1, on the reverse strand, counting down.
TCAGCATTTCTTTTATAAACATTTATCTTAAAATAGTTTAATAGATTTAAGCCCGTCTTATCTTTTCCATCAAAAAAATTTATTTTAATTTATATTATTTCAATATATTTAAAAATGCATTTAAATTATTTGCTAAAAAATGCATATTATTTTCTTCCTCTGGATCAACATCATGATCCCAAAAATATAATTCTCCAATATTTTCTCCTTTAATCTTTAACAAAATCTCATTTCCTACTGAATCATCTCCAATAGAAATATAACCTTCTGGAATTTCTCCATCTAAAATCATATTTTCTCTTTGTAAGTTCTCTTCCATTTTCCCAATTGGATAAAATACATTTACAACACTTGTGTTTGTCCCATCTGGTAACTGAAATTCTGATTTTTTTGGATTACCGCCATTTTGGTCTAGTAAAAATTCTATGTACTCTTTCGGAAATAAGATTCCCATTTCTTTCTCTACTATCTTTATTTCATCTAAACATACCTTTTCATCTGTTTCATATACTTCTATTTTCATTTAATTATACTCCTTTACCATTTATTATTGATTGTCCACCCTTATGTGTGAATAATTTGTGTATATCTTTCTTAACTAATATCATGGTTTTTCCATCTTCCATATGATGCCATGTATATCCTTTTGGAGGCTTTTTTAAATCATATACAGGAGGATTAGAATTAGGTCCTAAACCTGCAGCCATATTTGCTTTTTTAACGTCTACTTTATTATCTTTAGGTTGTGATATTTTAATAGATACAGGATCAACATTGGGATGTTTGTATGAATAAAAATCTGGAAATCCATCTCTATAATAGACTACATTTCCATCTATATCCGTATATCTCCAAGTCGTTCCATCTTTATTAATTTCTATTATCCCACCTTTCTTACTCCAATTTTCAAAAGTTCGAGAATTCTCTGGTTTAATACCTGATTTAACAGCATTATTATAATCATCAATATCAATCTTATTAAAATCAATATTTCTTCCTTGTATTATATCTAGTAAATCACCTTTTTTAAGTGCATCAGCTAATTCAGCTGCATCTAATTTACTATATTTCATAATATCACTTAATTGATCACCCGATAATCCAGTTTGTTGAATTAAATCATCAATAGCTGATTCTTTAATATTAGGAACAGTATCTACAAACTTTTTATTACCATAATAACCTGCTGTAAATGATACTCCTAATCCAGCTATTATTGATAACCATTTAGGAGCCCCTGCATTATCTAATATGTTTATTGCTGCTAGACCTGCTACCCCACTTATCATATCTATTGCTAATGCTTTAGTAGCATTCTTGGCTGTCTGTTTTATTGCTGCTTTTGTACCTACTGCTGCTATTGATCCTGTACCCGCTGTTAAAATTGTCGTTGCTAACAATGTTACATTAACTATTGTATCAAATACTGCCCTATCTCTTTCTTCCTTAGTTAAAATTTCTCCTGTTATAAAATTCTCACCAGTAAAAAATGCCACTGCTGAGACTATACCTACTGTATCTAGTGCATCACTAAGAAAGTTCAGCCACCCTCGATCTACTGTGTGATGGATATCTGATCTGTGTAATAAAGATTCTACATAATCATCATAGGCTATATCTAGATTATTATTAGCAACTTCATTTTTATACTGGTCTTTCATCATTTCAGCAAAAGATGGCATTCCTTTATAACCTTTTAACTCAGAATTATTAAATATATCTGCAAAGCCTATTTTATCTTTTTCATAGGAGTAATCTACCTTAGTATTTTGCTTAGTATAATAATCATTATAACTGTATGAACTATGCTGCTTTATTCCAAGGTTATTCTTGGTTTTATATTGATTCAAATTAATCTTTTCAAATTTTTCTAATATTCCTATTTTATTATCAAAGGATTGGAAAAATGGTTCATCAATTAAATCATTGATATCATCTAATGTAGCTCCTATATAATAACACAACTGTTCTAATAATTCATTAGCTTTTCTTATTCTATTATTAATGCCCGAATATGAAAAACCTGTTATATAACTAGTGTTTTTTAATTTATCATTAACTATATTGATTGAAGTGTCAAACCCCATATAACTTAACTGATTGATTTTATAAGTACTTGGTTTATTAGATTCCCATTTATTCTTATTTATTTTTATACTATTCATCATGATGTTCCTCAAGATAAGCCATTTGTATTGCTTTTGCTAGTTCCTGATCTAATTTAACCATATTATCATATGCATAATATATATACGCAAAACATAGACCATAAAAATCTGTTAAATTAATTAAATGTTGAGCAACAGCATAATTTCCTTTATCTAGATTTTCTCTATTCCTGCCATCATAAAAGTTTTTTGATTCCATTGTTTTTTTATACACATTAAATTTATTTGATAGATTTTGTAATCTAGTGACTAGGTTTTGGAATTCTACTGCTATTTCCAATAATTCCTTGCCAGCTATTACTGAAGTTGTATCTGACATTATTCTCCTCCCCCAATCTCTAATATATCCATGAGGTCTATTCTTATTTCAAATGATTCTTTTTGTACCCTTGCTTCTAAAATATAATCATAGCAATATCCTATATTTTCTGTCATATAATAAAGTTTGTTAAGTACAGTTCGATTTTCCTCATGTTTTTGAATTAATAAGATATCTCGCCATTTTTGATCATTTAATTCATTTTCAATATCTTTTTTGCTCATATCGCTAATTGTAAATGGGATAAATCTTTTTTTAGCAGGCAATTGTAGATAGGGTATAGCAAGGATTAATTTTTTTTCAAGTGTAACTTTTTGTGTTTTTGAAATTAAAAATTGATTATTTTCTTTCAGCTCAATAATAATTAACTGTTCATTATCTAATGGAGCAATCCTTAATCTATTAATAAAAATATGAATAGTATTTTTTTTATAAAGTTCCAATAACCTTAATACTGCTAATCCCTTATCAGTAAATGATCCATCAAACATTATTTCTTTATCTTTTAAACTATTAATTGTTTTAATTACCCTTTTTTCTTCATTAAGATCAGTATCATTTAACTGTAACCCATATATAGGAATATTATCAATTACAGAATTCAATGCAATAAGTTCCTCTGAATCTAAAATTATCATTTATTATTCAACTCTCTATACGAACTAGAATTAGCTTTGTAACTTTCAAGGTTATTATACAAATCATCAAAAGCTTTATTGTATTGTTTAAATGGCGCATCGGATTTATTAACTAAATCACTATGATATTTAATCAATAATGTTAAAAAGGTCATTAATTCATCTTTTTGTTTACCTTTCCATCCTGAACAAGTATCTACTTTATCCTTAAGATTCTTAGCTATCTTAAGAAGCTCTTCTAATTCCTTAACAGTCTTTTGACTAAAAGATTTAACATCTTTTATGGCATCAATATCAAAATTATAATTATCACTCATAAACTAATTTCTCCTAACGAAAATTCCACATCATCTCTTTGCTCAATTTGATAATAATATTGTAGCTTATCCCTAATCTCTATAGCCTGATTTCTCCTCTTTATAACATTTTCTAAAGCATCTTCACACGATATTAAAATATTTTTATAATTATTTATACTTTCCTCTATCTTACTATAATACAATTCTGCCATAATCCCTTTTGCACTCGAATAACTATTTAAAGTCTTATGTAGATCATCTATACTATTACTTATATTTTTTATATTACCTTCTATTCTTTTAATTTGATAATTAAGATCATCCACTAATTCACAATACTCATCTTTTAATCTTCTTACAGGAGATACATCCTCAAAAAACCAATAAAAAGCCATAATAAAATCCTCCCCTTTATAAAAAATTCCTTTCAAATTTATTGAAAGGAACTTACAATACCTATTATCTTAATTTCGAAGCAATATTAGCATCTAACTCCTGAGCAGCTTGTAATGTCTGATCAATTTGAACAGCAATATCTTCTATTAATTGACGTGTTTTATCCAACCCTGGCCGCAATGAAGCAAACTGTTCTGCATAAGCTATTGCTGCATCTCCTTCCCATGCATCAGGTAAACTATTAATTACATTTTGCATTTGATTAATTAATGATTCTAATTCATTCCCTTGTGTCTTTAACTGTGATGAAGCTTGTGTTAAGCCTTCTGCATTTAAACGAATTACTCCCGCCATATAAACTTCCTCCTTAATTATTTTATGTGAATATTATAACGTATATTCCTTTACAAAGTCTACTAAAATATCGTTTTAAATAATCAAATTACTTTGATATATTCAATGTTTTTTAATTATTCTATATTAATAACAAATAATTAATTTTTATTAACTTGGCTATCTTTTTTTTCACTATAATTTTTTTTACAAGAACTCACTATACCTATTATTAGCAAAATAAATAGACTAGCTCCAGTGACCTTAATAAATAAATTATTATAATCTGTTGTTATTTGACTAACCAACTTTTCAGATTTTACTCCCTCCATATTAGCTGGTGCTATTACTAGATCATAGACTTGATTATTTGAAACACTACCAATTCGTGTATATGATAACTTACTGATAAAACTCTTCATTAAGTCATTATTAGTTTTTGATGTCTCATTTTTCACTAATTTTGCCTTTTCTAATCCAGTTAAAATTTTTATATCGGACTCTTGTTGATATTTTATAACATCTTCTTTCGTTAAAATTATTTGTTGATTTGCATTATCATATGATTTAGATACAAAATCTACATATTCATAATTTTTCTTTTCAATTTTAGACTTAGTAGTACTATTATTAATTTGATAATCATTTACATATGTTTCTATCTCTTCTTGATCAATTATATCTAAAGGGTTATATAATAATAAATTATTATGAAATATTGTATTTAAGCTTTCTTGCTTTTTAACTACATCTAATAAATGATTTCTACTTTCTCTCTGTTCTTTGGCTAATGGCTCTAAATCTGCATCAATTAGTTTATTTACATTATTTACATCCAATAAATTTACTAGATTAATCATGGATTTCAGCATAGTACTATTAAATATTGGTATACTTTGTAACCCTTCTTTATAATCATTTATATTTTCATCTATTTTAATAGTATTTATAGGTTGTTCCGCAATTATTTTATCTATGTTTATTAATAATAATCCATTATTGATATCTATAACTTTTTTAATATCATCTTTTAAAGCTAGTTTAAACTTTTCTGTTAATTTCCCTATATTTTCATCAATATCTAAATTTGCAAGATCTTTAAATGCTTCATTGCTTGCTTTTATATAATCTCTAATACTATATTCTTCAATTTTAGATTCTTCAATCCCGATAGATTCAGCATATATTTTTAAAAACTCTTGCAATTTTAAATCAGTAGATAATTTTAATTCTACCAGATTAATAATATCTTCTTCAGATCCTAGGTCTGTATATTCTATTTCAGTAAATGTTTTAATAATTGCTTTACTAATATATGTTTCAATACTGTTTAATTTTTTATTTTTTTCCTCTTGATCAAGAAGATCTTTTATTTTAGGATAATTATTGAAATCTATAGTTATTTCATTCGATTGAATCTGAGCTATTATATCTGCTATCTTATTTTGAATTTCTGTAAAAATATTTTTTGTTATAGTTTCATGATTGTTATCAAGATTTTCAACTAAAATATCTAAATTTAATTTTGCAGTTTTAATATATTGTTCATTATCTTCCTTTTCTTTATCAATTGAAGTATCCAACTCATCAAAAATCTTAATAATATTTTGATCTAAATCCTCATTATACTGTTTTAACATTGTGATTGTTTGATTTAATGAATAATTTTTACTATCATCATCATTAATTAAATTTTTAATAGAATTAGATGAATCTTTAATATTTTTATAGTCATCAATAATTAAAGTTGATTCATTTTTAAGACTGTTTAATTGTAAAGCGGTTTTATTTAAATATCCCTTATACGCTTCATCAATTGAATTTATTATTGCTGCATTTTTTTCAATATCCGGATTAATATCTAGATCTTCAATATCATTTTGAAGTCGCTCAACTTCTCTTAAATCTAATGTTGCAACTAAATCTAAATTAGATATAGCCATTATTACATCTTTATCTTTAGAATCATTATCTAAAACCTTTAAAGCATTATCCTGAGCATCATGAAACTCTCCTAAGATTGAACTAATATAAATATATCCAATATCATCATTCAAATCATCTTTTAACTTCATCACATTTTGCCAGGCTTTATCTGTTGCTCCCTGAGATAAATTACCACTTATCTCATATTTTAATAAACTTTTGTTAGGAATAGTATTTATTGACACTACATTAGATGAAAAATCAGCCGGTAAAATAATATATGCAGCATACCGTCCCTCATCAATACCAGATTTAGCATCATTCAATCCTGTTACTACATAATTTTCAGAGTAATTTTCTAATATTTCTTTAGCAAAATTTCTTTGTTTATCATTATATAATATCCCCTCATCAAGATTAACTACAGCAACTTTAACACTATTATAAAGATTTCCATTTATTGCCTCAATCTTACTATTTTCTAGTTTACTTCCAATAAGAATTCCAATTGTTAATACAAAAAACATAGCTATAAAACAAACTATATATTTTTTCTTTTTCGTTATTTCTGATTCTCCTGAAAATCCCATATATTTAGGGAGCTTAACTTTTTTCATATCGCCATTTTCATAAAGAACAGCATAACCAAAACCTGGTATATCACGCATATTCAACGGAAAAATATTCAACGTCCCCATTTGTCCTAGAATAGCACCATTCGTTGTATTTTTAAAAAATTTAGTCACTTCATCAAATCCTTTTAGTTTATTTGAGTTTACAGTAGCTATAATTCCAATTCCTGTACTTGCTGCCTGTTCTAATAACTTTCCAATATTAGCAATATTTTGTACTTTTTGAATAAAATTATCAACATCATCAATATAAACCATCCAATCAGGCAATGTTTTAAAATAATCTTTTGGTGAAACAACTTCTCCTTTAGCTAATGCATCCTCTAATCCAGATTGGCGTATATTAACTTCTTCAAATAAGAGCTCAATAAAATTATTAATTTGATTAACATCTATATAATTTATATTATTATCATTATGATATTTATATAGCTCCATACTACCAGAATCAAAAACATATGATTTACCTGTACATTGATTGATCAAAATTTCTAACAGATTTGTTTTTCCAGATTTTGCAGGACCTAAGATTATAAAAGGTGAGGTTTGTAGATCGACACTAACATTTTCTACACGATCTAAACTTAATCCTACAATATTCTTTATTGTTGTTTCATAATTATAGTTAATAAAATCTTTAGTTGTAAATACTTCTGGTAAAACCGGTATTCCTCGAATCTTTGATCCTGTATATGTTTTTGCAATTTCAATAATTTTGTTTTTTAGATTAGTAATAAATTCTACATCATCATTAAACTTTACAGGAGCATAAACTTGCATCATACTAATTACTTTTTGTTTGACTAATGCCCTTCCTCTTATTTCGCTAAGTTTATATGGACTACGTCCAAGCAAACTGATAACATCACCATCATCAAATAAATATTGAACTATTTTATTTTTAAAGTTATTTAATGTTGCAAAACGAACAGAATTTGCTCGGGTAGCACTAATTACTGTATAAATTCCCAATCCAACACCATCACGAGTAATTTTCATAATAAATTCCTCAAAATCCATTGATATTTCTTTAACAACATCAAAATTATCAATAATTATAAAGATAGCTTTTAAAGGTTTATCTGTATGCATGTTATTATACATATCAAAATTTTGAACCATTTCTTTTGCAAATAATTGTTTTCTTATTTTAACTTCTTCAGCTAAAATTTTTTGAAACTTACTAAGTTTTTCCTCGCTATCAAAAGTCATATAATCAGCCACATGAGGTAGCATTTTATATGGAATTAATGATGAATTACCAAAATCTAAAATATAATAATTTAATAACTGTGGATTATTTTTAACAGCAAGTGTTAGCATAACTGTTCCTAAAGTAGTTGATTTACCATAACCACTAGATGAAAAAACAGCTAAATTCCCATCTTTAATAAAATTAATTTCATAATCTTTTTGAATCTGTTCTTCGGGAATATCAATTAATCCAAGTTGACAATTTAAATCAATTTCTGTAATTGCTGTAATATTATTTATATCATCTATATATTTACTAGGAATATTTGTCTTTAAAGACGGTAGCCAAGGTTTTGTGATTTCTTGATGTTCTAATTTATTATACAAATCAGCAATATATTCAACTGTTGCATCTAGTTGGGTGGTCATATTTTCATCATAGAAATTATTATCACTTAGATCCTGATTTATTAATTCTCCTTGCCCCAATAAATTTATTTTATAAATTCTATCATCGATCTTATTGGTTTCTTCTTTTGTAGAATATATTGCCCCACTCCAAGCAGATTGAAATAATTCATATATTTCATTATTTCCAACTTGTAAATAAGCTCTTCCTACTTTAGTAATAAAAGCAGCATCTGGGGTTTTGATTATTTCTTTACTATCACTTTCATCTTGAACTTTTAAAGCTAATTTGAATTTTGAATTTGACCAAATTTGATCATCAACAACACCCGTTGGTTTTTGAGTTGCCAGAATCAGATGTACACCTAAAGTTCGTCCTATTCTAGCAACAGACACTAACTCACTCATAAACTCTGGTTGTTCTTTTTTTAATTCAGCGAACTCATCAGATATAATAAAAAGATGTGGTAATGGTTCAGTAGCTTTATTCATCTTAAATAATTTATTATATTTATTAATATTATTTACATTATGATTATTAAAAATCCTCTGTCTACGTGCTAATTCCGCTTTAATTGAAGCTAGGGCACGCATACTTTCAGCCCCATCAAGATTTGTAATTGTACCTAATAAATGAGGTAGTTTTTTAAATAAGTTAGCCATACCGCCACCTTTATAATCAATTAATAAAAAGCCAACTTCATAAGGACTAAAATTTACTGCTAAAGATAAAATATATGATTGAATCGTTTCAGATTTCCCTGATCCTGTTGTTCCCGCAACTAAACCGTGAGGTCCATGAGCTTTTTCATGTAAATTTAATTCAACAATATCATCTACTGTTCTAAGACCTAAAGGTACTGCAAGCGATTTATGCGACTCACCTTTTTGCCATCGTTGCAATATCTCCAATTCAGCGGGCTCATTTACTTTATACATATCAAAAAAGGTTACTGCTTCAGGAATATGTGAACTTATTCCTTTAATATGATTTAGTACACTTAAATTACGAGCCATTGTTTCTAAATCAACATCATTAATTCTTTGCTCTATTAACTTTTTATTTACTTCGCTACCTTCGTTTAATAATAATGTTGCTATATCCATATCTTCCATTGTTAGTACTGTTTTTATATTCTCGGGAAGATTTGCTCTTTTTTGAGCAGTAAAAATTAATGAGAATCCTAATTCTGTGGTTACTTCTTGTAAATATTCCATAATAGAATGATTCATGATCAAATGAAAATCATCAATAATTACTACAAAATGAGGAAAAAAATTCATTTCCTTTTTATTTTCATCTCTTTTAATTTTACGATCCTTTAATATTTGATGTAAACTTCCTATAACTTGATCTCTCACTCTTTCATTATTAATATTTCCTGTTAAATTATTAGCAATTATTTTCACATGAGGATACCATTTAATATAATCAAATTCATCTTTAAACTTTTCATTATATAACATGATTATCTGAACATCGTGATAAGAATGAAAAAAAGTAATCTGTGAAATATACCATTTTAACTGTTCATGAATTTCTCTTTTTTCACCTACAATTCCTAAATGAGCTTTCTTTAAATCAATTAAAATAGGCTTATTTTCAATAGTTTGATATTCATTATATATTTTTTTTGCCTCATCAAGCAATTCATCCTTTTCTGTTTGTAAAACATCATAATCAAGTGTGACCTGATAACTATACTTATCATTTGCCAAACCAACATTTATTGTTAAAAAATCATCATCATTAATATCTCTTTCATATATTCGTGGATTATATTGTGTAACCATTTCCTCCAATCCTTTTAAATCAGGATTATTATAATGTAACGCTTCAATTTCTTCTTGCTTATATTTTGCTAATTTTTTACGCATTTTCAATAGATATTCCTCATAAACATGTTCGCGTATATCATTTTTTTCTTTTAATTCTTTTTTATCAGAAAAATATGTAGTTATTGAAAAGACTAAACTAACTAATGTTCCTGCTAAACCAATCAGCATATATAAACCACGTCCCATCATTAACGACATAGCTACCGTTCCACAAGCCATTACTAGTGGTGGAACGATCACTTTTACTAGACTATTTTTCTTTCTACTTATTTTAGCTGGTGGTTTAGAAATATTAATTTTATCTGGCTTTACCTTTTTAATTACTCGAGGTGAGCGTTTATATTCTGGAAAACCTTCCACAACATTTACATGCAAATCATAATAAGGTAGATTACAATCATAACTTTCGTGTTGAGCAATAATTTTTAAATATTTTTCATGAATAATTAAAAGAATATTATTATCTAATAAAATTTGATCCCCATAATTAAATCTAGCTTTACTCTCTAAACATTGTTTTCCATTTATGTAAAATCTACTATTATCACTAGCGATTATTAGATTATTATCAATGATATACTTTCCCTTTGATATTTTAATATCAATATTATCTTGACCAATTAAAATAACACTATTTTCTTTCAAAAAATACGAAGTGTTATCACTTAAAACTGTAAATATTTGTTCATTTACTTTATATTTATTTTGAAATATTATTTCTTTTTCAGTCTTATCTCCATCTATAAAAGTAATCTTGTCATTATTATATTTTATTCGAATTCCATCTTTATCAATTTGTTGTTCCAGTGGATATTCTAAATAACCATCCTTTTTAAAATAAATAACCCTTTTCATAATAGATCCTTTCTACTCATCACCTAGATTAATCTTTTTCAAATTTTCTTCTATTTCATTTAATTTTTCTTCACGACTCGATCCACTCAAGTTTTTATCATTTTCAATCTTTGCTTTTTCTTTCATATAAGCATATGCTAAATATTCATTATTTCCTATTTGCTTAGCAATATCAATAGCTTTATCCATATCAGATTTACCCAAATAAATCCAAAATTCTAAAATTCTTGAATCCGAATTCAGGCTTACACTTGATAATATATTATTCTTTTGTTCATCATTTAATGATTCAGATTTAACATTTGAAACTGCTAGAATATATTTAGTATTTATATTCATTCTATCTATTGAAATATTATCTAAAGTATCTATAACAGATATATAATCTTGCTTAATATATTGCTCATTTGCATATTTAAAAATAGATTCTTCATGTAATCTATAACCACCAAAATAAATGCCTAATATTATACTTAAAACTAATATAATTATTGTTATTTTACTAGTGATTTTTAAACGAGTATATTTTTTCTTATCGACTTCAATAATTGACAATTTCCTCTTTGTTTGTAGTCTTTCAAACTCTTTATTTAATTCATTAACTAATTTATCTAAATTATTGATCTTGACATAATTGGCAGTAATTTTATTTTTACTTAAGAGTTCGTTTCCTCCTTGATAAAAGTCATTAAATGTATATTTATTTTGTAATAAATAACCAATTAATGACTTATATTGCTTTACAAAATCTAATTCATCAAATTTTATATCTTCATAGACATCTCTATCCATTACTTTAGGTCTCATATTATTATCGATATATAAATTATGGGGGTCTAAAGATATTCTAATCCGTTTGGCATCCATAAGTAAGCACTGTATATTAATCAATGCCTGAAATTTAGATAATAATGTTAAATCTTTAATTGATTCAAAAGGTTTTTCATTATTTACCATATATTCAAAATATATCTCATCCATTTCCCTTGTAATCTGACAATCTAGTAAATAATCACTTTTTCTTTGTAACTGATAAAAATCAAAATCACTTTTTGCGTTAATATTTGCTTTTTTATATTCCTTTTTTATTTTATTCATTATTTAAATCCCCCACTACCAATTCATCTCCTGTAAATATTTTTGCTTGATTAAATGTATAATTTATATTTACCTTTTCATGTTTTCTTTTTGAATATATATATTCCACTTCTTTATCTATTTTAAATTCTGTATTTTCTATAATCGTTTTAATTGCATCTTTAATAATCATTTCATCATTTAATAAAAAATCTACCTTTTTATACTTATTTGTAAATGTTAAAATTATTTTCATTGATCTCTCTCCCTTGATATTTTTTCCTTGTTATTAAAAAGACTACTATTGCAGTTATAAATGTTACAATAACTACAATTATTTCAATAGGTAAATCATATTTTTCATCTTTAACAGTTTTATCAAAAGATATTGGCTGCTTAAACAATTTTTCTTTTTGATCTTCTTTATTTTTTTCAATAATTTTATTAGTAAAAAGACTTTTTTTAGTATTAAAATACATTTCATCCTCATACTTCTTTTTTTCCTTAAATATTTTTTGTGTATCATCAGTAAATAAATTTAAGCCATTTATATCTGTTAAAGAAGAATAATTATCATTTTTATTTTTCAACTCATCTGTGTTAAGTTCTAAATTTTCCTCATCATCTTGAGCATTGACAAAAGAAAATCCACTTACTGAAATTATCACAAAAATAACTAATAATATCTTTTTTATCATTTTTTCCTCCCAATATATCTTTTTAACTATTTTATCAAAAAAAGCTGATTAAATCACCATAAAATAAAACAGTTATTATTAGTAGAATAAGAATTTCTGCTGAAATGTTTATTTAAATATATATAAACACAATTATTTAATTTAATTCTTTTTAATACCTCAAAAACATTATTTAAAATTTTTTTATAAATAAAAAAGAGTTGAACGAATTTAACTCTTTAATAAGTTATTTCATTACAACCCTTTTTATATATTAATTTTCTCTTTTTTTATAATATGTTAAGAAACTTGCCATACTTAACACAATTAACCCTAAAAATACACCAATCATATTTTCATCACCTGTTTTAATTGCATTTACTGTACTGTCTCCTGGTTTTACAGGATTAACATCATTATCCAGATTACTTGGATTAGCTTCTAATCCTGCCATTGCTTTTGTTAATCCATTTATAGCAGCAGTTACTTCCTCTGCTGTTGCATTTGGATTATTTAATATTGCATTTGCTTTTGCTACTTCTTCATCTACTACTTTTATTGATGCTGCTGTATAGCTTGCTCTATTTAATCCATTTGCTTTATTGATTAAATCCTCTAATAAGTCTTTATTTGGTTTTAATCTTAGATTCAAGAATGCTTTTACTAACTCTGTATATACTTCATCTACTTCACCTTGCATTGCATTTACATTACCTAGTACTTCATTTACATCTGGTAATACTGCTTGAAGCGCATTCCATGTTGATTCTGTATAATCATTTGCTGT
>NZ_JBKTWO010000005.1:0-94907 GCF_047249845.1 Thomasclavelia sp. | reverse complement strand
AGAAAATGCGATAAATGGATTAACAAAAGCAATGGCAGGATTAGTAGCTAATCCACCAGTGGATAATAATACTGCAGCAATAGAATCAGGAGAAACAGTGAGTGCAATAAAAACTGGCGAGGAGATGTCATTAGTAATGCCTATTAGTTTTATAGTATTGAGTGTATCTGGGTATTGTATACTAAGAAAAAGAAAATATCTAAATTAGTATATTTTAAAATAATATAACGAGACTGTAATAGGTAGTTGTTAAATATAAACTACTTATTACAGTCTATTGGTGTTTAAAGATAATCTAAAAATTTAATTGTTGTAAGTAGAATAATTGAATCTTCTTTTAAAAGTATTGCGTATGTAAAAAAATAATGATATTCTGATTTTGCTACTTAATTACGTATAGCAATGGTATAAAGAGAAAAGAGCAGTTTCTATATTTTTTAATAACCAAAGAAAAAGGAGATATAATGATATGTTCAAGGCCGTAATATTTGATATGGATGGGGTACTAGTGGATAGTGAACCGAAAAATTTAGATCAACTGAAAGGATTCTATAAGAGCTATGGAACAGAAGTAGGTGATGATTTTATGCATTCACTAGTAGGTAGTTCTTATACATATACATATAAGGAAAGTATGCGTGTCATGAAATTAGATTGGCCAATTGAGAAGTTTAAAGAAAAATTTGATGCTTATTGCAAGATACATTCTTATGATTATGATAGTGTGTTAAATCCTGGGGTTAAGGAAATACTGATTTGGCTAAAGGAGCATGGATATAAGACAGCAGTTGCTTCTAGCTCTACTATGCATCAAATTAAGACAATGGAAAATGTATGTAATCTTGTTGGGTGTTTTGATCAATTGTTAAGTGGAGAGATGTTTAGTGAAAGTAAGCCTAATCCAGAAATATATTTAACAGCTGCAGAAAAATTACAAGTGAAACCGGAAGAGTGTATTGCTATTGAGGATAGCAAGTATGGTATTGCAGCAGGTAATGCTGCAGGTATGAGAGTACTTGCTTATGTGGATGATCGATATGGAGTTGACCAAAGTAAGGCATATGCAAAAATCTATAAAATGCAAGAAATTAAGAAGTATCTTAAAGATTAGTATATTAGTACTTAGTATTATTAAGTTGAATTGTTAGTTATAAAATTAAAATAACCAGAAAGGTTACTTTGTTAATTGTCTTTTATGATGATTGATAATAACTTTAAGGTTATTTTTTTAATTAGATTAATTTAAAAATTTATATATAAAAAAATAGTTTTTTAAAAAGTTAAAATAAAAATATTTTTAATAATGAACGATAGTTAATTAATGATTTTTAATTATTTAAATGCATTGTGTTTAATGAATATATCGCGTATGATGAATTTATGGAGGTGAGATGATGCAGGTAAAAAAAGAAGAGTTAAAAAATGATATTATTGAAGCAGCTAAAAATGAATTTTTAAATAAGGGTTATGAGGGTGCTTCAATGCGGCAAATTGCTGATAAGGCACACACTACTCTAGGAAACCTTTATAATTATTTCACTAATAAAGAAGAGTTATTAGGTGTGGTTTTAAGCCCATCAATTAAATCGTTAAATAAATTAGTTGAAGTTCATTTAAATGAAGAAATTAAAGTTCATTCATTAGAAGAAGTAGATGAAGCATTAAAACAGTTTGGTAATTTTTTTGATGAAAGCGACTTTAGGTATTTTATGGATGAAAGAATAATTATTCTTTTTGATTTGAAATCTACTAGATATAAAGAGAAAAGAGATTGGTTTTTGATTAAATTTAAACAGCATATGGCTTGGCATCTTAATATTGATGATTTTGATTCACCATATATTGATATTATTACTAATATGTTTATTGATTGTATTAGACATGTATTAGATAAGCATCAAGATCTTGAAATGCAAAAAGAGGAATTTTTAAAAGTTTTTAAAATGCTATGTACAGGCATTGTCGTAAACGAACAAAAATAAAAACTTGCAGTGATAGTTCATTGTTTCTTAATACATGTTTTTATTATACTTAAAAGGAGAAACTTTATGATCGAATTTGAAAATGTATCAAAGATTTATCAAAACGGAAATAAGAAAATTTATGCTTTAAATAAAGTATCATTTACTATAAACAGTGGTGAATTTGTTGTGATTTTAGGACCTAGTGGTGCTGGAAAAAGTACATTATTAAATATTTTAGGTGGAATAGATCGTCTAGATGAAGGAAAAATTATTATTGATAATATCATAATCTCTAATAAAAATGAAAATGAGTTATCTAATTTTCGAGCTAAACAAGTTGGATTTATTTTTCAGTTTTATAATTTAATTCCAACATTAACTGTTTATGAAAATGTTGCATTGATGAAAGAATTAAAAAAGGATATAATGCCTGTTGATGATATTTTGGATAAAGTAGGATTATTAGAGCACAAAAAGAAGTTTCCTCATCAATTATCTGGTGGTGAACAACAGCGAGTTTCAATAGCTCGAGCAGTAACTAAAAATCCTAATATTTTATTATGTGACGAACCGACTGGAGCATTAGATAGTGATACAGGGGCTAAAGTGTTAAAACTACTTTATGATATGTGTAAAGAATATCATAAGACAACGATTATCGTTACTCATAATGCTAACTTACAGGCAATTGGTGATAAAGTTATTCGAGTAAAGAATGGACAAATTAATTCTATTACTATAAATGAACATCCACTTGATGTAATGGAGGTAGAATGGTAAATGTTATTTAAAAAAATGCTGCGAGATCTGTGGAAAAACAAGGTTCAATTTGGAGCTATTTTTATTATGATGTTTTTAGGAGTTTTTATTTTCTCAGGAATATCAAGTGAGTATCATGGATTAGAAGTGGCTCTTAATAGTTTTATTAAGAATAACAATTTAGCTGATGCATGGTTATATCAAAAGCAATTTGATAATAAAAAACTTAGTATATTAAAAAAAGAAGTTAAATATAATCAAAGAATGGTCTTGCCTGTAACGGATAAAGCTGATAGTAAATGCAGTTTAGATATATATTACAGATAGTGATAGTATTTCAACTCTAAGTAATATTCAAGGGAAGCCCTTTAATAATCAAGAGGATGGGATTTGGTTAGATATTATATATGCAAAAAAAAATAATTATCATTTAAATGATCAAATAACAATAAAATATCAAGGTTTCGAAATAACTAAAAAAATTATTGGTTTAGTATCATCACCAGAAAATATTTATCTAGCTAAAGAAGAACAATTGACTCCTAATCGTCAAAAATATGGTTTTGCATATCTTAATACTAATAATTTTCCAATTACATTATATCAACCAAATCAATTAGCAATTTCTTCAAAAGAGAATATTAATAAAATAATAAATCAAATTTTTAATGGTGATGAATATCAACTAATTTTACAAAAAGACCATCCTAGTATAAGTATGTTAAATGGAGAAATTGCTCAGCATCGTTCAATTGGTTTAGTTTTTTCATTGGCATTTTTGTTTATTGCTATATTGATTACGATTACAACCATGCATCGAGTTTTACAAAGCCAAAGAATGCAGTTAGGGATTTTAAAAGCATTAGGTTTTAATTCAAAAAAATTATTATTTCATTATTTATCACATTCTACTTTAATTTGTTTTGTTGGTTCTATTTTAGGTTATTGGTTAGGTATGGTTACAATGCCTGCCCTGATTTATCCGATGTTTAAGGAAATGTATGTTTTAGATAATCTTACAAGTAAATCGCTAGAGTATGGATTTTTATTACCAATTGGCTGTACTTTAGTTTGTATGATAATTAGCTTTCTAGTTTGCATTAAATATTTAAAAATGAGCGGTGCAACTATCCTTTATAGTAACTCTTTAACAAATAGGACAACTCACCCATTATCATGGACAGCAAAATTGCCATTTAGATTTCAATGGAATATACGTGATATTATCCGAAATAAGTTACGAAGTATGATGACAATTTTTGGTATCTTAGGTTGTACAGCATTATTATTTAGTGCCTTTGGACTTTATGATACTATGACTAATTTAACTGATTGGAGTTATACAAAACTGCAAAACTATAAATATAAAATAAATTTAGATACTAATATTAGTGATGAATCTGTTAATATGATTATTCAAAAAACGTCTGGTCAATCGTTATTTGAAGGTAGTGCTAAAATAAAAAATTTTGATCAAAATTTAGATGTTGGATTAACAGTTTTAGAAAATAATGATTATATTAAATTAGCAAAGAATTTAAACAATTTTAAATCCTTAAAACAAGGAATTGCATTATCAAAAAAGACCGCTGATAAATTAGATTTAGAAGTTGGTGATATAGTTAGCTGGAAAGGGAGTCTTGATCAAAAATATTATCAGTCTAAAGTATCTTTAATTATTCGAACACCAAACATACAGGGAATCACGATTATGAAGGATGAATATCTTAAAACAGGACATCAGTATATACCTTCAGCAATTATTGGAACTAAACATCTAGATCAGTTAAATAATTTACCGGATGTATCTTCTATTCAATATCAACAAGATTTATTAGATAGTTTTGATACCTTGCTGGAAGCGATGATTTTGATTATTGTTATTCTAGTTTTAGGAGCAATTATTTTAGGTGGGGTTATTTTATATAATTTAGGTGTATTATCATATTTAGAACGTTATTATGAATTTTCTACATTAAAAGTACTTGGATTCAAAGATAGACAAATTCAAAAGATTTTAGTTCAACAAAATTTATGGTTAAGTATTATTGGTATAATTTTAGGACTTCCTGTTGGTTATTTATTAATAGAATATATGATTGCTACAGTTCAAGATTCAATGGATGTAATTATTTTTATTTCTACATTTTCATATATATATGCAATTTTAGGAACATTGATTATTTCCTGGGTAATAAGTAAAGTTATTTCAATGCGAATTAAACATATAGATATGGTTTCTAGTTTAAAAGCTAATGATTAAAAGAGAAACATCATGATAATAATTGAATAAGGCAAATAATTATTGTATAATTTTAAAGAATATATAAGCAAGGGAGAATTAAAATGATTGATATTGCGATATTAAGAGAGAATCCAACCTTAGTTAAAGAAAATATGAAAAAGAAATTTCAAGATAACAAGATTGGATTAGTAGATGAAGCTTACAAATTAGATAAAGATTATCGAGAAGTTTTAACTAAAGCTAGTGAATTAAGAAGTAAACGTAATAAGTTATCAAAAGAAATTGGTCAATTTATGCGTGAAGGTAATAAAGAAGCTGCTGAAAATAATAAGAAACAAGTAAGTGAAATGGCTGATGAATTAAAAAAATTAGAGGAGTTAGAAGAACAATATGGTAGTGAATTAAAAGCTATTATGATGAAAATTCCAAATTTTATCGATGATTCAGTACCACTTGGAAAAGATGATAGTGAGAATGTCGAAATTACTAAATATGGAGATCCAGTAGTTCCTGATTATCCAATTCCTTATCATACTGAAATTATGGAACAATTTGATGGTATTGATATGGATGCAGCGGGTCGAGTAGCAGGTCAAGGTTTCTATTATTTAATGGGTGATATTGCTCGTTTACATTCAGCAATTCTTTCATATGCTCGTGATTTTATGATTGATCGTGGATTTACTTATGTTATTCCACCATACATGATTCGCAGTAATGTTGTTACTGGGGTAATGAGTTTTGAAGAAATGGATAGTATGATGTATAAAATTGAAGGAGAGGACTTATATTTAATTGGTACGTCTGAACATTCAATGATTGGTAAATTTATTGATAATATTTTAGAAGAAGATAAATTACCATACACTTATACTTCATATTCACCATGTTTTAGAAAAGAAAAGGGCGCTCATGGAATTGAAGAACGTGGAGTATATCGAATTCACCAGTTTGAAAAACAAGAAATGATCGTAGTATGTAAGCCAGAAGAAAGTAAAATGTGGTTTGAAAAATTATGGAATAATACAGTTGATTTATTTAGATCTTTAGATGTTCCTGTTAGAACATTAGAATGTTGTTCTGGTGATTTAGCCGATTTAAAATCTAAGAGCATTGATGTTGAAGCGTGGTCACCAAGACAAAAGAAATATTTTGAAGTTGGTTCATGTTCTAACTTAACGGATGCTCAAGCAAGAAGATTAAATATTCGTATTAATGGTGAAAATGGAAAATATTTTGCACATACTTTAAATAATACAGTTGTAGCACCACCAAGAATGTTAATTGCTTTCCTTGAAAATAATTTAAATGAAGATGGAAGTGTTAATATTCCTAAAGCACTACAACCATATATGGGAGGAAAGGAAAAGATAACTAAGTAGTTATCTTTTTATCTATATGAAAACATTATATATTAGTGATTTAGATGGTACATTATTAAATAGTCAAGGGAAAATTAGTAATTATAGTATTGAAACAATTAATCATTTAGTTGAACAAGGAATGATCTTTACATATGCAACAGCTCGTTCTCTAGTTTCAGCTGCTCCTGTTACTGAGGGATTAACAAAAAATTTACCACTTATTATTTATAATGGAACTTTTATTGTAAATGGTCAAAGTGGAAAAATTATGCATAAAAGTGTATTTAATCATTTACAAGTTGAAGTAGTTAAACAAATAATGGAATCAAAGGGATTGAAACCAATGGTATATGCTCTAGTCAATGATAAAGAACGTGTTACGATAATTAATAAAGATCTACATGTTGGTGTAAAACATTATTTAAGTAATCGTCAAGACGATTACCGAATTAATTTGACATTAGATGAAAATAGCTTATATCAAGGAGAAGTATTTTATTTTACGGTTATTGGAGATTACGAAGATCTTTACTTAGCATATGAAGCATTAAAGTATTATCCTGAATATAACATTACCTTCCAACAAGAAATTTATCGTGAGGAATATTGGTTAGAAATAATGCCTAAAACAGCTTCTAAAGCAAGTGCAATATTAAAATTAAAAGAATTATTAGAATGCGATGAGGTCGTATCATTTGGGGATGCAGTTAATGATTTACCAATGTTTAAAATATCTGATCAATGTTATGCTATGGCTAATGCTGTTGAACAGTTAAAGCAACAGGCAACAGCAGTAATTCAAAGTAATGATGAAGATGGTGTAGCTTGTTGGCTTAATAAGCATTTTATTAAATAATTATTTTCAGTTAAAAAAGTATAATACAATTACATATATGATCATTTAATTATTTCATAATTTATTAAATGGTCTTTTTTTATAAAATTTAATTATATTTATAAAGTGGCATTAATAAGACATATATATTATGAGCTGGCTTTTTTGAATATTTTAGTTTGCTTTTGCGTTTTAACTTAAATATATGCATCTTAGCAAAAATAAATAGGTAAATAATTTATAATATGATAAGGTGGATATAAAGGAGGGATTTGGTGAAAGTAATCATTGAATGTGAGGAGGATAATGAGTTAGAGATTGTAATTCGTTGTAATAAAATAAATGATGAAGTTAGGAGAATTATTTCATTATTTGAAGATAAAAAATTTATTATTGGAAAATTAGATAATCGTAGCTATCAAATTAAAATAGATGATATTTATTATTTTGAAGTTAATGAAGATCGAGCTTTTATTTATTGTAAAGATAATGTTTATGAAACTAATTTAAGATTATATGAATTAGAAAAACAATTAGATGAACGTTTATTTGTTAGAATAAGTAAATCAATAATTCTTAACTTAAATAAATTGGATAATATTAGAGCTTTATTGAATGGTCGATATGAAGCATTATTAATTAATAAAGAACGATTAATTATAACTCGTCATTATGTAAGTAGTTTTAAAGAAAAATTTGGAATGTAGGTGATAGGATGACAAAAATTAAAATGTTTAAATTTTATATGCTTACTACATGTGTTTCATATACTTTTGTAATTTTATTGCAAACATTATTATTTTATTTGAATCATGAAAGTATGACCAATGATTTAATTGTAATGATTTTTATTATTTGTATAATTGTTAACTTATTAATTAATGTTACTCATTATTTAGAATTACATGAGTGGTTGACTAATTTATTGTCAGTGGTAGAAATTATTTTAGTTGTATGTGCTTCTAACTACCTTTGTGGGTATACTAACAGTTTTATTCAGTTAGATAATTTTATTGGTGTTTTAGTTATGTCGATAATAGTGTATTTTAGTGTAAAAGGAATTGTCTTTATAAAAAATAATGAAGATGCTAAAAAAATTAATGAATGTTTGAAAAGAAACCGGCGCTGCAACTAATAGTTGCATAAAATAAAGATAATGTAATCTAAAATTGGTAGTTTAAAATTTAAATTTTATATATAGTGGTGATGTAAAAGGAGGAAAAAAAATGAATAAAGTTATTGAGATAAAAAATCTAACTAAATGCTATGGTGATTTAATTGCATTAGACGATTTTAGTCTAGATGTTTATGAGGGGGAAATTTTAGGATTATTAGGACCTAATGGTAGTGGTAAATCAACAACTATTAATACGGTGTTATCATTGTTGAAATATGATTCTGGATCTATAAAGATTTTTAATAAAGAGATGAGTCCAACTGCTTATGATATAAAAGGTAAAATAGGAGTGGTTTTTCAAGATGTAGCAGTATTTGAAGAATTAAGTGTAATTGAAAATATTGATTATTTTTGTGGACTTTATATTAAAGATAAAAAAATTAGAGATGAATATGTACAAGATGCAATAAACTTAGTAAGTTTAAATGAATTTACTAAGTTTAAACCAAAAGAATTAAGTGGAGGATTATTAAGGAGATTAAATATTGCGTGTGGAATTGCTCATAAGCCTAAATTAATTTTTTTAGATGAACCTACTGTAGCAGTAGATCCTCAAAGTAGAAATAATATTTTAGAAGGAATAAAACGTTTAACTGAATTAGGAGCAACAATTGTTTATACTACTCATTATATGGAAGAGGTTGAGCAATTATGTAATCGAATTGTTGTTATGGATAAGGGAAAAGTGATTGCTTCAGGAACTAAAGATGAATTAAAAAATATGATTAGTTTAGGTGAAAAAATCACAATTGAATTAAAATCTTTGAATCAATCTTTTATTGAGCGTCTTAAAAATAGTGATCGAATAATTAATATTGAGATTGAAAATAATACAGTTCATATTTCTTATAATACTAAAGAAGATAATTTAAGTAAGTTAATTGATTATGTCCGAGAAAATGATGTTAGTTATACAAGTTTATTTAGTGAACGTCCAACATTAAATGATGTATTCTTAGAATTAACAGGAAAAGAGTTAAGAGATTAATGTTTCTTCATTTCTTTAAATATCAATTTAAATCGTTAATTAGAAATAAGATGGTAATATTTTGGACGTTAGTATTTCCACTTGCACTAGCTACTTTCTTTAATTTAGCTTT
This sequence comes from Thomasclavelia sp., assembly GCF_047249845.1. Classification (GTDB taxonomy): domain Bacteria; phylum Bacillota_I; class Bacilli_A; order Erysipelotrichales; family Coprobacillaceae; genus Thomasclavelia. Next base: position 85,463 of record NZ_JBKTWO010000005.1, on the reverse strand, counting down.
TTCAAATTTAACTGCTAGTGAAGAATTTGAGACTGTTAATGTTGCTTTGGTTGAAGAACAAGAGAATGTTCATTTTAAGGAAACTTTAAAAGGATTAGAAAAAAGTGATGAGAAGTTGATTAACTTACAGATCACAAGTTTAGATAAAGCTAAACAATTATTAAAAGATGAAAAAATTAAGGGTTATTATGTTGTTAATGAGGATATTAAATTAGTTGTAAATAATACAGGAATAGATGAAACAATTCTTGAAAGTATTGCTAATGAATATAACAGTACAATGAGTACGGTTGAAAATATTGCGACAATCAATCCAGTGGCTTTACAAACAAATATATTAGATGCTGTTAATTTATCTAAAAATAATTTTGAAACCAAAAATATTGGTGGAAATACAGATTTAACGGTTGTATATTTTTATACATTGATTGGGATGAACTGTTTAAATGCTAGTTTTTGTGGTTTAAGAACAACTAGTCAGATTGAAGCGAACCTTTCTCGACAAGGAACTAGAATTGGAATTTCTCCAATTTCAAAATTAATAACTGTGTTATCGGGTATCTTATCAGCTTTTATTATTCAATTTGCTATAATGATGATTCTAATGGCTTATTTAGTCTTTGGATTAGGAGTTGGCTTTGGCGAGCAGATAGGATATATTATTCTCTTGATTGCAATTGGGTGTTTTACAGGAGTTGGATTAGGTAATTTTGCTGGAAATGTTCTTAAATTTAAAAAAGAGGATACAAAGATTTCATTTTTATCAAGTTTTTCACTTGTTTTATCATTCTTTTCAGGAATGATGATTATTGATATTAAATATTGGATGCAAACAAATTTACCAGTTTTAACTTATATCAACCCAGTAAATTTGATTACTGATGGACTTTATGCTTTATATTATTATGATAATTTGAATCGTTATACTACTAATATGATCTGTTTATTTGTTATTGGTGTTCTTCTAATATTAGGATCATTATTCATTACAAGGAGGAAACAATATGACAGTATTTAAAAAATATTTAAAAATAGCTAATACTTATACTTTAATGATTTTAGCTTATACTGCTATCTTCCTTGGTTTAGCTATTTTTGCAGGAACTTATAATTCTACTTCGACTGATTATGAATCAATGGATGTTAAAGTTGCGATTATAAATAGAGATGGAAATACTGAATTAATTAAGGGTTTTAAAGAATATATTAAGGATCATGGAGAATTAGTTAATTTAAAAGATGATGATGAAGCTTTACGGGATGCATTATTTTATCGTACAGTTGATTATATAATGATTATTCCAGATAATTATTCTAATGATTTTATTGAAGGTAAAAATGTTTCAATTGAGACTATGGAATTACCAGATTCGTATAGCAGTATCTATAGTAAAAATCTATTAAATAAGTATTTAAATACTGCGAATATCTATCTAAAAGCTGGAGTAAGTGATACAGATTTAACAAAATTGATTAAAAAAGATTTAAATAAAAATATTGATGTAGATATGTTAGATAAACAAAATGATGTAGATTTTTCAATGCCTATGACATACTATAATTTTTCTAACTATATGTTAATTACGATAACAATGGTAATTATAACAATGGTTATGGTTTCGTTTAATGAAGAAAAGATTAAACGAAGGAATTTAATTTCACCAGTTAGTTATAAGAGTATGAATCGTCAATTAATGCTAGGTAACTATACAGTTGGATTGGCTATTTGGTTACTGTATGTAGGATTTAGTTTTATACTTTATAGTGATGCAATGATGACACCAAATGGTGCATTACTAGTTATCAATTCATTAGTTTTGATGATTTTTATTCAGGCATTTAGTTTTATGATTGCAAAATTTACTAGTAATAGAGAGATTTTAAGTGGTGTTGGTAATGTTTTTGGTTTAGGATCAAGTTTTATTTGTGGCGCATTTGTTCCACAAAATATGTTAAGTCCATTTGTTTTAGGAATGGCAAAATTTTTACCATCATATTGGTTTATTAAAGCTAATAATGAAATTATTAAATTGACAGATTTTAGTTTTAATTCGATACAACCTGTTTTAATTGACATGTTAATTGTATGTGGTTTTACTTTATTAATATATTTAGCTACCCAAATAATAACAAAGCTACATTTAAAAAAATAAATATGGTATGATTAAGCTGTAAGAAGGTGATTAAATGAAAATAGAATATTTTGAAGCTGTTCCAGATGATGCTAATAAAATAATTAATTATTTAAATATTGTTGCAGGAGAAAGTGATAATTTGGCTTTTGGTTTGAATGAATGCAATTTAAATGAAGTACAAGAAATGCAGATGATTGAAGAAATTCATGAGGATCCTAATTCTGTGATGATCGTTGCTAAAGATGGTGATGAGATTGTTGGTATTGCTTCTTTAAGTGGTAATAAAAAGAAAAGGTTGAGTCATCGAGCTGGAATAGGGGTAAGTGTTTTAAAAAGTTATTGGCATCAGGGTATTGGCAGTAATTTAGTAGCTATTTTAATTGGTTATGCAGTTGAGGCGGGAATTGAAATAATTGATTTAGAAGTAGTTACAAGTAATGAATCTGCAATTGCTTTGTATCAAAAATATGGATTTGAGATTATTGCAACATATGAAAACTTTATGAAAATTGATAAGGATTATGTTGATGCATATCTTATGAATTTATATTTATAATCATAAATATTAAAAAGTTTATAGTTATTATTGAATTTATAGTTTAGATGTTATATAATCATATTTGCCATTACAATAGGCGGCTTCGAACCATGTCAGGACCGGAAGGTAGCAGCATTAAGAATAACCGTCTATGTGTAGTGGCTTTTTTAAAGGAGATTTATAATGGATCAAGATAGAGAGTATATGGAGTTGGCTTATCAAGAAGCTTTAAAATGTCTAGATAAAGATGAGGTTCCAGTTGGGGCTGTTATTGTCAAGGATAACCAGGTTATCGCATGGGGACATAATCTTCGTGAAACAACAAAATTGTCAACTGCGCATGCTGAAATTATTGCTATTAATATGGCTTGTGATAAATTAAACTCTTGGTATCTTGATGAATGTACTTTATATGTAACATTGGAACCATGTGTAATGTGTTCTGGTGCAATAATTAATAGTAGAATAAAAAAAGTTGTTTTTGGAGCATTTGAAAATAGATGGTTAGCTTTAACAACAATTTGTAAGTCTGATTCGCCTGTTAATCATTATCCTGAGATTATTAGTGGTATATTACAAGAAAAGTGTTCTAAAATAATAAAGGAATATTTTAAAAGCAAAAGAATAAAAAATAGTTTAAATAATTAACCTAGTAGATATTGAGTGATTCAATTATAATAAGTTGAATCTTTTTTAAATTAAATTATCTTTTTTTATATTATATAGTATAATAAGTAGGAATGAGGAGTGATTAATAATGTCATATAAAGCTTTATATAGGTCATATAGACCTCAAACTTTTGAAGAAGTAGCAGGTCAAGAACATGTAGTAACGACTTTACAAAATGCAATTAAAGAAAATCGTATTTCTCATGCTTACTTATTTGCTGGACCTAGAGGAACTGGAAAAACTACAGTAGCAAAATTATTAGCAAAAGCTTTGAATTGTACTGGAGAATGCCCTCCTTGTGATACTTGTCCTAATTGTAAAGCAATATCAGCTGGTGAACATCCCGATGTAATTGAAATTGATGCGGCCAGTAATAATGGAGTTGATGAAGTAAGAGACTTAATTGATAAAGTTAAATATGCTCCAATTAATGGAAAATACAAAGTTTATATTATTGATGAAGTTCATATGATGTCTACAGGAGCTTTTAATGCGCTACTTAAAACGTTAGAAGAACCTCCCGCACACATTGTTTTTGTTTTAGCAACTACTGAACCACATAAAATATTACCAACTATAATTTCAAGATGTCAAAGATTTGATTTTAAGAAAGTTGAAGATACAGATATTGTTACTAGACTAGAACATGTTTTGAAATTAGAAAATAAAGAATATCAAACACCTGCTTTAGAACTTGTTGCAAAATTAGCAGAAGGTGGTATGCGAGATGCATTAAGTATTTTAGAGCAGTGTTTGGCATATAATAGTGTTTTGTCTGTAGATAATGTAAATATGGTTTATGGACTATTATCTATGGATAATAAGATATTATTTATTAAACAGTTATTATCTAAAGATTTAAAGGGTGTTTTAGAATCATTAGATAATATGTTGAGTACAAGTATTGATATTAAAAGACTTACTTATGATTTAATAGATGTATTAAAGGATATAATTATTTATAAGAATACTGAAGATGTAAATATTTTATTTGTTTTATCAAAAAAAGATGTAGATAATCTAGCTCCTTATATTTTAGTGGAAGAAGCCTTTGAAATAATTGATATATTAATAGAAGCTAGTAGTCATTATAGTTTATCTTTAGATGCTAATACATATTTTGAATTGGCCATGTTAAAAATATGTAATAAAATAAAAAATGATAATAAAACTAATATAGAGAATGAAATTATAGAAGAAGTAAATAATATAAATGATTTAGAAAAAGTTAATGAACAAGGAATAGAAGAAGAATTAGACAAAGTTAATAAAATTGAAGAAGTTTCTGAAGGAACAATAGAATCTGTTATAAAAAATAATGAAAAAGAAGTTAGTATTTTAAAAGAAACAATATTAACTGATAAAGAAGAACAAAGATTACAAAATAATATTGAAATTTTATTTGATGATATTTTAAATATTTTAGTACAAGCAGATAGAAAAATACTTAATGAAATAAAAGAAAAATGGCAAGTCATTGCTCGCTATAGATATAACTTAAACACTGCAAAATATGCATCAATGTTATGTGATGGTATCCCTGTTGCAGCTGCACAGGGTGGAATTATTATTTCTTTTGAACATCAACCTAATGTAAATGAGATAAACGATACAGAAAATTATTATCAATTAAAGAATTTTCTTCAAGAAATTTTAGGGTATAGTTATGATTTTATAGCTGTTAAAAGTAGTGATTGGCCAAATATGAGAAATACATATATTGAAATGAATAGGGCTAAAACGCTTCCACCAGCTCAGCCAATTGTATTACATCATATCGGCACATTTCAAGCTACTAAAGAAGAATTAAATGACGCTCAAACTTTAGCAATTGAATTGTTTGGTGAAATTGTTGAATTTGAAGAATAAAGGAGGTTTTCTATGAATTATCCACAACCTTTTCAAGATTTAGTTGATTGTTTTAAACGTTTACCTGGAATTGGTGGAAAAAGTGCAGAGCGATTAGCTTATTATATTTTATCTATGGATAAACACTATGTTGAAGAGTTTTCTCAAGCAATTAAAAATATACAAGATCGTATTCATTATTGTGTGAAATGTGGTCATATATGTGAAGATGAACTTTGTGATATATGTAAAGATAAAAATCGTGATCAGACTACTATTTGTGTTGTTGAAGATTCAAAAGATGTTTTTGCAATGGAAAAGGTAAAAGAGTATGATGGTTTGTATCATGTATTGCATGGAACTATGTCGATTTTGGATGGTAAAACGATGGAAGATTTAAATATTGATTCTTTATTTGAACGTTTAGATAATTCTATAAAAGAAGTAATAATTGCAACTAATCCTACTCGTGAAGGAGAGACGACAGCTCTATATTTAGCTAAATTATTAGCTAAAAGAAATATTAACACAACTAGAATAGCTAATGGATTACCAATTGGAAGTAATATTGATTATGCAGATGAATTAACATTATTAAAATCACTTGAAGGAAGAAAGAAAATTTAAACTTCTCATATATTTTATATAAGAGGTGTTTCTGTGCGTAAATTTATAGCAGCTTTAATTAAATCTTTTATAGTTTTGTATATATTAAATATATTTACTAATAACTCTTTTGGTTATAGTATTTTAAATATATTTATTTTAATGATGTTAGGGTTTCCTGGGCTAATTGTTATTTATTTAATATCCTTTTTATAAATAAGATCAATTTAATAAAAAAGCTGTATGAAATAACTCTTTAACGAGTTATCTCATACAGTTGTTTTTATTAATCGATTTGAATATATTTACGATTTTCAACTTGTTTGGATGCTATTTTAGGTAAAATAATTTTTAACTCACCATTGCTATAACTAGCCTTAATATCTTCTTGTTTTAAATCTTCACCTACATAAAAACTACGGCTGCAAGATCCAGAATATCTTTCTTGACGAATAATATTTCCATCATTATCTTTTTTATCAACATTTGAAGATTTATTACCTGTAATAGTTAAATAACCTTCATGTAATTCAATTGAAATATCTTCTTTGTTGAAACCTGCTAATTCCATTTCCAGTACATAGTTATTATCAACTTCTTTAACATCTGTTCGCATATAGTTACTAGTACTTTTAAGGAAAGAATCATTGAACATATTATTAAAAACATCATCAAAAGTACTAAATCCAGGAAGTAATTTCATATCTATCGCCTCTTTCCAATAAATTGTTAATTTGAAATTACTAATAAGGGTGTAATCAGTATACCTATCTGATTACACTATTATTATAAACTTAATTTTTAGCACTGTCAATATTAGAGTGCTAAAAAAGTATTAAATTGTATCAAAGTAACACATATGTTATAATTTACTATAGATTATTTTGAATAATAATGTGAAAGGAAAATATGATGAAAGGAAAATTCATTACACTAGAAGGACCTGATGGTAGTGGCAAAACCACTATTTCAAAAATAGTATATGATAGACTAAGAAAAGAAGGATATAAAGTTTTATTGACAAGAGAGCCTGGTGGGATTGATATATCAGAACAAATTAGAAATATAATTTTGGACAAAAAAAATATTACTATGGAAGCTAGAACTGAAGCATTATTGTATGCTGCAGCAAGAAGACAACATTTAATTGAAAAAGTAAAACCAGCTTTAGAGGATGATTATATTGTAATTTGTGATAGATTTGTAGATAGTTCACTAGTATATCAAGGTATAGCAAGGGGAATTGGTATAGATGAAGTTTATCAAATGAATTTATTTGCCATTGGGGATATTATGCCTGATTTAACAGTTTTTTTTGATATTCCTTATGAAATTGGATTAGCTAGAATTAAAAAGAATGCTAGAGTTGTAGATAGACTAGATTTAGAATCAAAAGATTTTCATAAAAAGGTATATGATGGATATATGATTATTTGTAATAAATATTCTGATAGAATTACTAAAATTGATGCTAATAAAACAATTGAGGAAGTTACAAATCAAGTTATTGATGTTATAAAGAGTAAATTATGAAAGAATATCTAGAAAAATATCAGCCAATTTTTTATAACTTAATAAATAATGAATTTTCACAAGGGAAAATTCCACATGCATTTTTATTGGTAGGAAATAATACAGATAAGCCTTTAAATTTTTTAGCGATGTCTTTGATTTGTGATGAAACTTTAGCTTGTATGAAGTGTAATGATTGTCGAAAAGTTTTAGAGAATAAGTATGGTGATATAATAAAATTTAATGGGAAAGTTGTATCAATAAAAAAAAGTGATATTGAACTAATTCAAGATACTTTTAAAAAATCCTCATTGGAGGGAAAAGCAAAAATATATATAATTGAAAATATTGAATATTCTACTAAAGAAGCTATGAATTCATTATTAAAGATGTTAGAGGAACCTGGAGAGGGAATCTATGCTTTGTTTACTGCTAAAAATATAAATAGAGTATTACCAACAATTTTATCACGTTGTCAAGTAATAGATATTAAACCTGATAGTAAAGAAATAATTGTTGAACAACTTATAAACGACAACATTCCAGTTGATGCTGCAAATATATTATCATTTTTAACTGTAGATCTTACTGAAGCTATAGATTTATATGATGAAAGATTTGAATTTATGCAAGTACAAGTTATTAATTTTATAGAAGACTTGTATTTTAAACGTAATAATTTAATTATTAATACACAAACCAATTTATTAAAAAAATATAAAGAGCGTAATGATATTAAACTATTTTTAAATATGTTAGTATTAGCAATGAAAGATGTGTTTCACGTGAAACATCATCAAAAAATCTTATATTCAAAAAATATTGATTTATTCAAATCTATAGATGTATCTGTGGATGATTTAATAAAACAAATTGAACTAGTATTAGAAACAATTTATGTAATAGAAAGTAATGCAAATGTAGCGTTATTAATGGATAGCTTGATGTATAGATTATAGAAAGGATTTAGTTATGGAAGAACTTAAATTAGCAAGTGTAAAGTTTAAAAGTGCAGGAAAAGTTTATTATTTTTCTACAGATTTAGAACTTGAAAAAGGAGAGCATGTTGTCGTTGAAACTGCTAGAGGAGTTGAATTAGGAGAAATATCTCAAGAATTAATGTCTATAGAAGAGTTTAATCTTGATACTGAGTTAAAATCTATTTCTCGAAAAGCAACACTAAAAGATATAGAAGATTATGAAAAAAATTTAATGGATGCTCAAGAAGCTTTGATAACATGTCGAGATATTGTTTCTCGTTATGAAGTTGATATGCAATTAACTAATTGTGAGTTTACTTTAGATAAAGCAAAAGTAATATTTATGTATACTTCAGATGAAAGAGTAGATTTTAGGGAATTATTAAAAGAATTAGCTACTGTTTTCCGTTGCCGTATAGAATTACGACAAATTGGACCTCGAGATAAAGCAAAAGTCGTTGGAGGAATTGGAACATGTGGATTACCCTTATGTTGTACCTCTTTGCTAGGAGAATTTAATGGTGTATCAATTAATATGGCTAAAAATCAAATGTTAGCTATAAATATAGAAAAAATATCTGGAGCATGTGGAAGATTAATGTGTTGTTTAAAGTATGAGGATGAAGTTTATACTATTGAAAAGCAGCGTTTTCCTAAAATTGGAAGTCGTGTAAAGTATGAAGGTAAAGATGTTAAAGTTCTTGGACTAAATGTTATAAATGATTTAATAAAAATTGATAATAATGGTGCAGTTATTTTTGTAGGATTAGATGAAATAACTTTTAATTTAAATGGTGGTAAATAATGTCAGATATGGAAGTAGTAAATTATTTATTAGCTTATAACAATTTGCAAATAATTCAAAGAAAAGATATGTTTAATTTTTCTTTAGATACAGTTTTGTTAGCAAATTTTTGTACAATTACTAAAGATGTAAAAAAAATAGTTGATTTCGGGACTAATAATGCAGCTATTCCTTTACTCTTATCAAACAGAACAAGTAAGGATATTATCGGAATTGAAATACAAAAAGAAGCTGTTGAATTAGCAAAGAAAAATATTATTTTAAATAAACTTGATAATCAAATTGAAATTATACATGCTGATATAAATGAATATGTAAAAAATGCTTCAAAAGTTGGGTTGGTTATTTGTAATCCTCCCTTTTTTAAAGTAGATGAGGAAAGTAATTTAAATGAAAATGAATTTTTAACAATTGCTCGTCATGAAATAAAGATAGATTTAGAAAAAATTATAAAATCTGCGTCTGTTATTTTAGATAATCGAGGTAGATTTTCAATGGTTCATCGACCAGATCGAATGATTGAAATTTTAAATTTGATGCAGAAATATGAAATAGAGCCAAAACGAATGAGGTTTGTTTATCCTAAGATAGGTCGTGAAAGTAATGTATTATTAGTAGAGGGAATGTATAAGGGAAAGAAAGGTTTAAGAATTGAGCCTCCATTATATGCACATAATGAAGATGGAAGTTATAGTAATGAAGTAAGAAAAATGTTTGGAGAAAATATTGATGAATAGACAAAAAAGTTTTGAAAATAAACAACCATGTTTATATTTAGTAGCCACACCAATTGGTAACTTAGATGAGATAACATTTCGTGCAATTAAAATTTTACAAGAGGTAGACTATATTGGTGCAGAAGATACTAGAAATACAATTAAATTATTAAACCACTTTAATATAAAAACAAAATTAATTTCTCATCATGAGCATAATATAATGCAATCTATACCAAAATTAATAAATTTATTATTGGAAGGACATAATATAGCATTAGTTAGTGATGCTGGTTATCCGGCTATTTCTGATCCGGGATATGAATTAGTCAAAGAAGCAATTAATAACAATATAAATGTAATTCCAATAAGTGGTGCAAGTGCTTGTCTCAATGCTCTAGTTATTTCAGGTATAGCTCCACAACCTTTCTTATTTTATGGTTTTTTAGATCACTTAGATAAAAAAAAGAAAAAAGAATTAGAAATGTTAAAAAATTATGTAGAAACAATTATATTTTATGAATCTCCGCATCGAATTACTAAAACATTAAAGTTGATGTTAGAGATATTTGGGGATCGTCAAATTGCTTTATGTAGGGAAATAAGTAAAAAACATGAAGAAGTAATAAGAGGTCTTTTAAGTGAAGTGATAGACGTATCAAATGATTTAAAGGGAGAAATGGTTATAGTTGTTTCTGGTAATAATAATGTAATAAAAGAACAAATTTTTGAGCAGACTATTATTGAACACATTGATGAATATGTAAGTAAAGGAATGTCTGTTAAAGATTCAATTAAAGAAGTAGCTAAATTAAGGAATCTTAAGAAAAATGAAGTATATGCAGCATATCATCAAAAAGACGAATAAATCGTCTTTTTCAATTAAAATAAATTCTTAATGTTTCACGTGAAACATTAAGAATTAAGATTTTAAAATAGTTTATTAATTTGATTTAATTTGTGAAATAAAGTATTATATAATAATGAAAGGATAGGGAAATTTGATGAAATATGAGTATACAATAAAGAGAGATAATTTTAATAAAAAAAGAATGGTTTTCATAATAATAATTATAGTCGTACTAACAATTATTATAGGAGGATTATTTTGGTTTATAAACAAAGATAATGTATATGATAAATACAATGTATATGATGAGAAAAATAAAGGTGTTGGAAATGTAGAACATTATAAAGATGAAACTGAGAGTATGTATATATCGTTATATTATCCTAAAACTGAGAATAAAAGTTTTAATAATATAATAAATCAGTATTATAAAAATTACATAAAACAGCAAAAAGTTAATAAAAATAGTAAAGATATTTTGTATATGGATTATTCAATAGATGAAGTATATAATCAATTTGTTAATTTAAATTTGAAAATTGAGAAATTTAATGAAGATGAAAAGCTTATATCAACTACAAATAAATTGTTTTCCTATGATTTGAAAAATAATACAGTATTAACAGTTGATGATTGTTTAAGAAATCTATATAAAACTTCATTAATAGGTATAAATGGAATTGATAAAATAAATTCTGATAATTCAAATATAAGAGTTGAAAAGTCAAAATTAGTTATTTATACAGATGAAACCTTAAAAGAAAAGGTAGAAATAAATTATGAGGAAAATAAAGATTTTATTAAATTAGCAAATAAAAACATTCCTTCTTATGCACCATTAGATGTAGCTAAACCTGCTGCGCAACCTAAAATAGATCCAAATAAAAAGATGGTTGCAATAACCCTAGATGATGGACCACATAAAACAAATACACAAAGGACAATTGAATTATTTGAAAAATATAATGGACGTGCAACATTTTTAATGTTAGGAAAAAATGTTAAATTATATCCCGATGTAGTTAAAACAGTTTATGAACATGGGTTTGAAATTGGTAGCCATTCTTGGGATCATCCTGATTTAAGAAAACTAGATATAAATGGTGTAAATAAACAAATTATTGATACACAAAATGAAATATTTAGGATTACTGGTTTTGAACCTAAAATTATTAGACCTCCATATGGAGCTACTAATAGTGTATCAAAAGAAGCTATTGCTAATAATGGTATGAAAATTGCATTATGGAATTTGGATACTGAGGATTGGAAATTAAAAGATGCCAATAAGATAAAAGATGCTATAGTAAATAATGCATTCAATGGTGCAGTTATATTAATCCATGATATCCATACATTTACAATAGATGGATTAGAAATGGCATTAGAGGAATTGGATAAACGTGGATATCAATTTGTTACTTTAGATACTTTGAGCCAATATTTTGAATTAAAGAATGTTATACGCTAGACACTACTAGCGTTTTTTTTAACATAAATATCCATAATTTTGATGTATTAATGATTAAAGTTAATAATATAATTATCAATGGAGAGAGTATAGATAATACTCAATTAAATTATTAATATATGAAAGGAGGGCCGAGATTTCTTCTCGGCTAACAAAATGAATAAAGATATAGTTAATAATTATCAGTATCAGACAGATTTTAATTTATTAATGCAGCCATATAAAGCAGCAATAAAAATAGTTAAAACTAAGTTAGAAATAATAGATGAAGAATTAAAGCTGAAATGTGAATATAGTCCTATTCATAATATTCAAAGTAGAATTAAATCACCTGCAAGCATTTTAGAGAAAATGAAAAGAAAAGGATTAAAACAAAATTATCGAGGAATGTGTCAATTAAATGATATTGCAGGATTAAGAGTAATATGTAATTATATTAATGATATTCAATATATTGCTCAGTTATTAGTTTTACATGATGATGTTATCCAAATAAAGCAATCTAATTATATTCAATATCCTAAAAATAATGGTTATCGTAGTTTACATTTAATAATAAAAGTTCCCGTATATCAAAAGAGTGGGGTGATATTTATTCCAGTTGAAATACAAATTAGAACAATTGCAATGGATTGTTGGGCATCATTGGAGCATGAATTAGCATATAAGGGAGCTAAGGAAACTAATGGGGATATTCAAAAAAGGCTAAAAAGATGTGCTGATTTGATGGCAGAAACAGATATGGAAATGCAAAAAATATATATGGAATTAAATCAAACATGGAAAGCATAAGTTTGTTTCACGTGAAACAAACTTACATAAATTATAAGAATATAATATACTCAATAGGTATATAATAAAATTATGTTTAGTAATTAAAATTAGTTTGACATTAGTTTCATAGTTTGTTAAAGTAAAATAGAAAAGCATAGATGGGAAAATGTTAAAGTGGCGCTTATAGAGACTTAGTGGCAGGTGGAAACTAAGAGTTAAACTTTATGTGATGGCCCCGGAGCTGTTATCTTGAATAGTTAAAGATAAACGTTTAACTTGCGTTAAAAGTTTTGAGTGACACATTTGTGTAAAAAAGGTGGTACCGCGATAATTCGTCCTTTTATGGGGCGTTTTTTTATTTAAAGGAGAGATGCAAATGAAAAATGAAAAAGATTATTATTTAACTACAGCTATTACTTATACTTCAGGTAAACCTCATATTGGAAATACCTATGAGATTATTTTAGCCGATGCTATTGCTCGTTTTAAACGTCAACAAGGATATAATGTATATTTTCAAACGGGAACAGATGAACATGGACAAAAAATAGAATTAAAAGCAAAAGAAGCAGGTATAGAACCAAAGCAGTTTGTTGATGAAAAAGCTGCTGAGGTAAAAAGAATTTGGGATTTGATGGATACAACATACGATAAGTTTATGAGAACAACAAATGACTATCATAAATTACAAGTCCAAAAAATATTTAAAAAACTTTTTGATCAGGGTGATATATATTTAGGTCACTATGAAGGAAAATATTGTACTGCCTGTGAATCCTTTTTTACTGAGTCACAATTAGTAGATGGCAAATGTCCTGACTGTGATGGAGAGGTACATGATGCTAAAGAAGAAGCATATTTCTTCAAACTTTCAAAATATGCTGATCGATTGATTGAGCATATTGAAACACATCCTGAATTTATTCAACCGGTGTCACGTAAAAATGAAATGATGAATAATTTTTTAAAGCCAGGATTACAAGATTTATGTGTTTCTAGAACTTCGTTTAGTTGGTCAATTCCAGTGGATTTTGATCCAAAACATGTTGTTTATGTATGGATTGATGCACTAAGTAACTATATAACAGGATTAGGTTACGATGTTGATGGAAATCATGGTGATTTATATAAAAAATATTGGCCAGCAGACTTGCATTTAATTGGTAAAGATATTGTTCGTTTTCATACGATTTATTGGCCAATTATGCTAATGGCTTTGGACATTCCTTTACCAAAACAAGTATTTGGTCATCCTTGGTTGTTACAAGGTGAAAGTAAAATGTCTAAATCAAAAGGAAATGTAATTTATGCTGATGATTTAGTTGATATTTTTGGTGTTGATGCAGTTAGATATTATGTCTTGCATGAGATACCATATGATAATGATGGTAGTATTACTTGGGATTTATTAGTAGAAAGAATAAACTCTGATTTAGCTAATATTCTTGGTAATTTAGTTAATAGAACAATTGCAATGTCAAATAAATATTTTGGAGGATTAGTTAATAATCCAGAAATTAAAGAAGCTGTTGATGAGGATCTAATAGAAGTTGCTTTAGCAATGCCAAAAAAAGTTATTGCAAAAATGAATGAATTTAAATCTTCAGATGCTTTAGATGAAATCTTTACACTTCTTAGAAGAACAAATAAATATATTGATGAAACAACTCCTTGGTTATTAGCAAAAGATGAGGATAAGAAGGAACGTTTAGCAACTGTACTGTATAATTTAGTTGAGAGTATACGTTTTGCAGCTGTTGCACTAATTCCATTTATGCCTTCAACAGCAAATAAGATTTTGGATCAGTTAAATACGGATCAAAGAGATTTATTAGCATTAAATAAATTTGGTTTATATCAAGTTGGAACTAAAGTTGTTGAAAAACCAGAAATGTTATTTGCACGTTTGGATTCAAAAGAAATACAAAAAAAAGTTGAGGAATTATATTCTGTAAAAAAATCTACAAAAGAGAAAAAAGAAGATAATTTAATAACGATTGAAGAATTTAAAAAAGTAGAATTAATTGTTGGTACAGTTGAGGAATGTAAAAAACATCCTGATGCTGATAAGCTTTTAATATCTAAAATTAATATAGGTAAAGAAACAAGACAAATTGTTAGTGGTATAGCAGACTATTTTACACCAGAAGAGTTTGTTGGAAAAAAGGTAATTGTAGTGGCTAATTTAAAACCTGCAAAGTTGCGTGGAATTGAATCACAGGGAATGATTTTAGCAGGAGATAAAAAAGGAATAATGGAAGTTGTTAATATTAGAGATTTACCAAATGGAACAAAGATACATTAGAAAAGATAATGTAATAAATTAGAAAAATAACTAGCTCTAACTATATATTGTGGGTAACCAATTCTAATACTATGTGTTTTTTATAATATTATTTAAAAGATGAAAAGTCTGTAAAGAAATAAACTAATTTAAGATTAATTTACAGATTTTTTTTAATTGTATTTTTAAAACTCACAATTTATTGTGAGTTTTAAAAAACATAATAAAATATATTATGGCTATTGTATTGGTTAAATTTGATTTATGATAGCATAATGAAATATGTTATTAATTATTTTAGTAATTTAGTGCAGTATTTTCTAGATATTAATGACTTTAATTTGTTAAATAGAGTATATTTATTGAACTAATAAAAATTTTAACTAATGTTATAGCTTTTTCTCATATAGTCAATTTAAATCATTAAAATAAGAAAAAATATGGATAAGATGATTTAAATATCACAAAATTGTCACAAAATTATAAATAATTGAAAAATGTGTTGAGAAAAGGTGATGATTAATGATAATATATTGTAGGTGTCTATTTTTTATAAGGAATGAAACGAATAGGGGATATAGTATATTAGAGGAAAATGAAAGAAGGGGAATATAATGGAGGTAAATGAATTAGAGGTAGAAAAATTAGTAAATGAACTTAAAAGTGTAAAATTGGTTGCAGCAACTAAGTATGTAGGTATAGATGAAATTAATAAGTTAGAAGAATTAGGAGTAAAATATTTTGGAGAAAATAGGGTACAAGCATTATTAGAAAAATATGAAAAATATGAGGGCAACTGTGAATTTCATATGATAGGAACATTGCAGGCAAATAAAGTAAAATATATTATTGATAAAGTTAGTTTAATTCATTCAGTCGATAGTTATTCTTTAATAAAGGAGATTGAAAAACAAGCTAAAAAACATGATATCGTAGCAAGAATTTTAATTCAGGTTAATGTAGCAAAAGAGGAGAGCAAGCATGGATTTGAAATTGAAGAAGTTGAAGATGTATTAAGATGTCTAAAAAATTATCCTCATATTAAAGTAGAGGGATTGATGATGATGGCACCAAATATTGAACCTGAAAAAACTCGAAAGTATTTTAAACAAACTAAGGAATTATTAGATAAATTGAAATTAGAATTTCCAGAATATTCATTAAATGAATTATCAATGGGAATGTCAAATGATTACCAAATAGCTCTTGAATATGGAGCAACAATGATAAGAATTGGTAGCGCTTTATTTAAATAGTAAGATGGGACTAGCATGATTTATTTTACAGTGTTTTGAAATAAAAATTGTAATTAAATATGTATTTAATGTTGATAAATTATTTTATTATTTTGAAAAAAATATAAGAATTATTAAAAGAATACGGTGTTAATTAACTTATAATATTAATTGAGGGATAAAGATAAAAAGGGGAGGAGAAGTGTACAAAAAACACTTAGTAGTTAAGAAATGAATGAGAGAGTACGCATTGTAGTTTTAATAGAGGATTATTTATTAAATGAAAGTTTAGTAAATAAAATAAATAGTAATAAAAAATATGAAGTTGTAGCGTCTTTTGAAAGTGGGATACAGTGTTTAAATTATTTGCTAAATCATGAAACTGATATGTTTATAGTAGATTTAATGCTAACTAATATTGATGCGATTGGAATTATAAATCATTTGAGAAAAAGTAATCTTGAAGCATTTAAGCAATTGGTATGTATTAGCGATTTTAATTCATTAGTATTTGAGATGTTAGACAATTTACCAATGGATTATTGTTTAAGAAAACCTTTCAATGTAGAATATTTTATGGAGATAATAGATAGAATATCTAAAAGTAATTCACATAATAACAAAGATAATATAGAGTTAGCAATAAAAACTGAAATAAATAATCTTTTTATAGAAATGGGAGCACCGCGTCATTTAAAAGGATATAATTATGTAGTTACAGGTATTTATAATGTTTGTAATAATATTAATTTATTAAATGAGGTAACAAAAGGGTTATATCCAAGTATAGCTAGAGAATATGGAACTACATCGTCAAGAGTAGAACAGGCAATCAGACATCTAATAAAAGTTACATGGTTAAATGGAAATCAGGATGTATTACAAAAATTATTTGGATATAGAGCAAAATATAAACCTTGCAATTCTGAATTTATTTCAAAGATTGTAGATATTGTATTATCAAAATATAAATACTAATGATTAAACACAGTTAAGTGAGTTATAGTTATTTAATTTATGGTGTAAGAAGGTGAAAGACCTTTTTGATCTTATGAGTGAATATATAACAAATATTTAACTAATTAAAAGTTAAATTATTATAAGATAAGTTTATAACTATCTTTAAAAATGTTTTAACAATAAATCGTAATATTTTAAATTGATATAGATAATTACAAATTAAATAAAAAAACACCTGATCAAAAAGGTACTAAAAAAGTCAGAGCTTTCACTAATATGAAAAAATCAGACTTTTTTTTTATCAATTTATATAAATAACACGTAAATAATTATTAAAACTTATAAATCTCATACATAATCAAATCTTATATATAAATGAAGAGACCGTCATTTTGCGGTCTCTTTGTCTCGTGATTTTTTTACTAAAAATATAATTATAAATAACTGTGACGGCTAGCAGCCTTGGTTTGATGTTCCAAACGTAACTTATCAGCAATCATAGCAATAAATTCAGAGTTTGTAGGTTTAGATTTTGTAGCACTAACAGTATAACCAAAAATGTCATCAATTGCGTCAGTATTACCGCGATTCCAAGCAACTTCAATTGCATGACGAATAGCTCTTTCAACTCTTGAAGCAGTTGTACTATATTGACGTGCAATGTCAGGATAAAGAACTTTGGTAACTTGACCTAATAACTCAATATTGTAATAAGTAGATAATATTGCTGTTCTTAAATACATGTATCCTTTAATATGGGCAGGAATGCCAACTTCATGTAATATTTCTGTAATTTCATTCTCTAATTTTATTTTTTTATACTTTTCAGATTCGTTTTGTGACATGTCTTTTATGTCTTCTAATGTTACTTTCATAATGGAATTTAAAGTAGTAGTAAAATAATTAATATCAAATGGTTGCTTAAAACAATAACTTACATTTAATTTTTCTAAACTTTCACAAATTAATGGATTTGTAAAACTTGTAATACAAACTACTTTATTATACGCACGACTATTAACTTCTTTTAATTTGTTTAAAACACCTATTCCATCAATATTAGTTAGCATTAGGTCAATAATTAATAAATCACAATTATTAGTTGATAAATAGTTAAGGCAACTAGTAGCATTATCACTAGTACCAACTACAGTAAAATTTGTAGTTTTAATTAAGCTCTCTTTAATATTATTTAATAATTCTTTGTTTTCTTCTAAAATATACACTGTGTATTTTTTTACATCTGTCATCTTTGTATTCCCCTTTCGTTTTAGTGACAAAATTTATTATATTTATACAGTAACAAAGAGAAAAGGCTTTATTTATATAAATTTGGAGATTTAGAAAAGTAGGGAATGAAGTTTTCTATATTGATAAAAGTTTCGTGTTTATTCGTTAAAAATTAACGAATTTTAAGGGTTTATCACGAGTGTTGTCGAATCAAGTTATTTATAGAAAAATCGATCTTACTTACCTAATCAGAATTATAAAATTAGTGGTTTTATCTTTACCCCTCCCTTTTTATAGTATAACACTTTAAAAAGCAGATATAATAAGGAATAATAAATATTTGTTTAAATTTTAAAAATATATACTTGAAATATTAATGATTCTTACAAAAATCTTAATTTTTCTTCTAAATCAATCATTAATTTGTATTATAAAAAATAATATGGTATTATTTAACAAAATAAATGTAAATCTGAGGAGGTCACATGAAAGAAAATAAGTTTATAAAATTTATTACTTCTAAATATTTGATTTTAACAGTGCAATTGATATCAACTGCAGTGTTTACATATTTTATATTTAAATTAGATTTAGTGCCTTTAAAATACCTAACCCCAATAACTGTTACATTAGCAATTTTAATTATTATATTTTTCTTGATAATGTTAAGTGGACAAAAAAAACAAAAAGAAGGATTACGAAGTAAACGTTCAGTAATAACAAAAATTGTAAGTTTACTAATAAGTATATTATTGATGGTAGGGACAACATATACTATAAGAGGTAATGATTTTTTTGATAATGTATCTGATGCTAAGAATCAAAAGTATTTAATTTCTGTAATTACTATGAAAAAAAACAGTATAACAAAATTAAGTCAATTAAATGGAAAAAAATTTGGAGTTTCATATCAGCACGATACGACTACTATTGCTAAAGCTATTTCTGATTTGGAAGAAGAGATAGGAGAACAAGAGCTTACAAAATTTGATGACTATTCAACTTTGGCTGATGCTTTATATAATGATGAAGTAGATGCTATAGTCGTAGGACAAGAATATAAATCTATGTTAGAAGCAAATCATGAAGGTTTTGATGACGAGACAAAAATTATCAAATCTTATGAGTATGATGCAAAGCTACATGTTACAACAAAACAAACTGATGTAACAGAAAAACCGTTTACAGTTTATGTAACAGGAATAGATACATATGGTAGTGTTAATACAGTAGCACGTAGTGATGTTAATTTGATTGTAACTGTTAATCCTAAATCTAAACAGATATTAATGACAAGTATTCCTCGTGACTGTGAAATAAAATTAAACAAAAATGGCAAAATGGATAAATTAACACATACAGGAATTTATGGAACTAGTGAAACAATTAGTACAATTGAGGATTTCTTGGATGTTCAAATAAATTATTTTGCAAGAACTAATTTTAGTGGAATGACAAATATTGTTGATGCTTTAGGTGGCATAACGGTAGATTCTGATTATAAATTTAAAACATTACATGGTAATTATCAAATAGAAAAAGGTATAAATGAAATGAATGGTGATAAAGCATTATGCTTTGTAAGAGAGCGATATTCATTACCTAATGGAGATTTTGATCGTGGTAGAAATCAACAGAAGATATTAAAAGCAATGTTGGATAAAGCTATGTCTCCTAAAATTATTACAAATTTTAATAATATCTTAAGTGCAATCGAAGGTAGTTTTGAAACAGATATGTCGAGTAAGGAAATTAAATCTTTACTGAATATGCAATTAAATGATATGTCAGATTGGACAATGTACAATGTTCAAGTTCAAGGAAATGGTTATCAAACAAGTAAAACTTATTCTATGTGGGGAACTGAAGTATATGTAATGAAACCAAATGTTAAACAAGTTAAAAAAATAAAGAAACTTATTGATACAGTTGAACAAGGTGGAACAATCAGTGAGGATGATTTAGAAGGATTAGGTAATTAAAAGAAGAGCTTCTATATGAAGCTCTTTCAATATATTAGACAAAAAGCCCTTTGATATGACTTGTTAGTGTGCTAAGATAAAAAGTGATTATGAGGTGAAAAATAGTGAGAAAAAAGAAAAAAAGTTTATTTTCTAAATTTACTTCAAAAGGGGTAATATTAACAATACAATTAATTACTACAATTATATTTTTAAGATATATTTATGTATTAAAGATGGTACCAGTTAAATATTATTTTAGCTTAGTAGTTATATTGTTGTTATTGTTATTTATAGAAATGATTTGGATAACTTCTGGAGCTAGAAAGAAAAGACGTACAGGATCGTATAAAAGAATATTTATAAGTAAACTAGTCAGTATATTATTATCTGCTTTATTTATAACTGGAAGTGTATATGCATCGATTGGTGATAATTTTATCAGCAATATAACGAGTGCTTTTATGCAAACTCGAGTTATTGCTGTATATGCTATGAAAAATGGTGATATACAAAAAGTCACAGATTTGAAGGGAAAGACTTTTGGTATTGAAAATAAGACTAGTATTTCTGATATTACAAATGCTTTAGCACAAATTCAGGATAAGATTGATAAAGAACCGGAAAAGAAAAATTATGATGATTATGCAGAATTGGCTGATGCATTATATGAAGGAGAAGTTGATTGTATTGTTGCTGATCAATCATATTTAGGAGTATTAGAAACAAATCATGAAAGTTTTACAGATGAAACTAGATTAGTTTATAAAATGGAAGTTCAAGAAAAATTGGAAACAGTAACTACAAAAACTGATGTGACAGAAAACCCATTTATTGTATATTTAACAGGGATAGATACATATGGATCAGTATCTACAATATCAAGGGCAGATGTTAATTTAGTAGTTTGTGTCAATCCAATTGAAAAACAAGTTTTAATGGTTAGTGTTCCACGTGATACACAAATAAATTTACATAAAAATGGAAAGATGGATAAAATAACTCATTCTGCAATGTATGGAATCAATGAAACGATACAAACACTAGAAGATTTCTTAAAATTAAAAGTTAATTATTATGCAAAAACTAATTTTAGCGGAATTACCAACATTATTGATGCATTAGGTGGTGTTGAAGTAGAATCACCATATGAATTTACAACTTTGCATGGTAACTATAAAATTAAAAAGGGTATTAATGAGATGAGTGGGGATAAAGCATTATGTTTTGTAAGAGAAAGGTATGCTTTACCTGGTGGCGATTTTGATCGTGGTAAAAATCAGCAAAGATTATTAAAAGCAATGCTTAAAAAAGCTATGTCTCCAAAGATTATAACTAATTATAATAATATATTGTCTGCTGTTGAAGGTAGTTTTGAAACAGATATGACTAGTGACGATATTAAATCTCTAGTTAATATGCAGTTAGATGATATGGCTAATTGGGAAATTTTTAATGTTCAAATTACTGGAGAAGGTGATAAAAGCTATGATACCTATTCACAAAAGGGTAAAAAAACATATATTACAATTCCAGATAAAAAAGTTTTAAATAAAATTATTAAAGTAATTGATAAAATAGAGAATGGTAAGAAACTTACAGATAGTGATGTAAAAGGATTAAACTAGTCGACTATATAAAGTCGACTTTTAAATTAGTAATAAATATTGTTTTTATTGTTAATTAATCGAATTAATTGAATCAATTGATTTTTATGATATAATGGTCGTAAAATAAATATAGGGATAGAGTAAAGTGTAAAGAGGAGTATATTGTTCAAAAATCATGAAAAGAAAAAGAAGAAGAGTTAAAAAGAAAATAAAGGTTATAGGAGCTGTTATTTTTGGATATGTTTTATTGTATTTTACAGTATCTATGTATTACCAGGATAAATGGTATCCAAATACTAGTATCAATGGTATAAATGTATCTAACATGACCTATACAGAGTCAAAAAAATTATTTGATAAGACTATTAAAAATTATACTTTAGAAATTGTAGGTAAAGATGATATATCATTTAAAATAAATGGTAAAGATATTGATTTATTAGTTGATTTTAAAAGTAATCTAGAAAAAGACTTTTCAAGTCATAAAAATAACAGAAGTATATTTAGTATATTTTCAAATCATGATCATGAAATTAACTTAAAAGTTTCATATGATCAAGATAGAGTAGATAAGTTAATAAATGAATCAATCTTGATAACAGGTAGTGAAGCATATCAGATTAAGAAATCAGTGAGTGCTCATGTAGAATATAATAATGAAACTAAAAGTGGTAAAATTGTTGATGAAATTGAAGGTAATGAATTAGATTCAGAAAAATTTAATTCGTTAGTTAAGAAAGCATTGAAAAAAATTACTCCTAAAATTGATTTAAACGATACTAAAACTTATCCAAATATATATAAGAAGTCGTCTGCTGAAATTGATAAAAAGAAACTGAAAAAACAACTTGAAACTTATAACAATTACCTTCTAAATTGGATTATCTGGGATATGGGAGAAGGTGTAACAGAAAGTATTACACCTGATAATATAAAAGATTGGATCAAAATAGATGAAGAAGGTAAAGTAACTATTGATAAAGATAGTATGAGTGAATGGATTGAAGACTTTTGTTTAAAATATAAAACAGTTGGAAAAAAACGAAATTTTACTACTCATTCTGGACAAGTAATTGAAATATCAGGAGGAGATTATGGCTGGCGACTTGATTATGAAAAAATTGTTGATCAAGTATATGATATTATAACTGATAAAACCAATAGTAAACTTATTAATGCATATATAAGTGATCACAGTAAAGAGAATATAAAAGCTTTGACTACTCAATTAGAACCAGTTTATAGTAATAAAGGCTATAAAAAAGATTATAAAAATTTTGAAAATGACTGGGATACTCAAAACTATAGTGAAATAGATATAACTGAACAGATGGTATATGTATATAAAGATGGACAACTAGTATTTTCAAGTAAATGTGTGACGGGTATGCCACCAACCGAAGATCGAATTACTCGTACAGGAGTTTGGTATGTTAAAGAAAAGATGCCTGAAAAACTATTAGTTGGAGAAGATTATAGAACTCCATCAAAGTTTTGGGTTCGAATAATGTGGACTGGTACAGGATATCATTATCTTGAGCGTAGTGATTGGGCAAATTGGTCACCAACACTTTATTTAACAAAAGGTTCACATGGGTGTATTAACTTGCAATATGATGATGCAAAAACTTTGTATGAACTTGTCAAAACTGGTGATCCAGTGTTTATTCATTATTGATAGAAAACCGTGTACAGATTTTGTACACGGTTTAATTTTATTCATATTTTTTAGCAGATGAGAATCCTTTACCTCTGACTTCGTTAACTTTATTAATGATCATGAAAGCATCAGGGTCTATATCATATACATAATTGTTTAAATGTGTTAATTCACGATTATTTACTACAGTTAATACAACAGGATATTTATTATGTTTATAACCAGTTTCTCCATGGATCAAAGTTGTTCCACGATCTAATCTATTAATAATCATTGCATTAATTTCTTCATAATTTTTACTTATAATTTTAATCTGTATTTGTGATTTACCAATAACTAATACCTTATCTAGTACGATCGTATATATAAGAACTAATAATATACCATAAAAAATCATTTCACGTTCTCGAATAATCATTTGTCCAAGTAATATTAAAAAGTCAAATCCATACATACTAACAGAAATAGGAAACCCTAATTTCTTATTTAAAATTAGTGGAGGAATATCCATACCTCCTGTACTTGCTCCACAGCGAATAACTAAGCCAATTGCTAAACCAATCATTAATCCAGCAAGGATGACACATAATAAAGTATCAGTACTCATTATCTCATGTTCAAAAAGTTTTTCAAATACTCCTAATATCATTGGATAATAAAATGAGCTGATTAATGTGGTTAATGCGAACTTCCTACCTAAAACTTTCCAACCAAGTATAAACATAGTAATATTAAAAATAGATACAAAAATAGTAATTGGTATATTAATAGTGGTCTCTAATAATAATGCCATTCCTGTTGTACCACCAGTAATAAGGTTATTTGGTATAATAAACATTGCTACAGCTAAGGCATATAAGGTATTGCCTAATAATATGCCAATAATATTTTGAATATTTTTCATAAACACTCTCTTTTCTTAGAAATATAATTTAATATATTTTAGCTTATTATTGTTTTCTATTCAATACAATAAAGTGTATATTTAAAATTAACACTTGACCATTACGTAACGTTAGGGTTTAATATAATTATGTAAATAAGGAGGCTTTTTAAGATGAAAGGCATTGTATTAGCAGGAGGATCAGGAACAAGACTATATCCTCTAACTCAAGTAACAAGTAAACAACTATTACCAATCTACGATAAACCAATGATATATTACCCATTGAGCATATTAATGGAGGCAGGAATTAAAGATATATTAATTATTTCTACTCCTGATGACACACCAAGATTTGAAGAATTATTAGGTGATGGTAGTCAATTTGGAATTACCCTTCAATATAAAGTACAGCCATCCCCAGATGGTTTAGCTCAAGCATTTATTTTAGGTGAAGAATTTATAGATGGTGAAGCTTGTGCCATGGTTTTAGGTGATAATATTTTTCATGGTCATGGGTTAGGTAAGAGATTAAGAGCAGCTGCAAACAAGTTTAGTGGAGCAACTGTATTTGGTTATTATGTTGATGATCCTGAACGATTTGGAGTAGTTGAATTTGATGAGAATGGAAAAGCTGTTTCTTTAGAAGAAAAACCAGCTAATCCTAAATCTAATTACGCAGTAACAGGTTTATATTTCTATGATAAAAATGTTGTAGAGTTTGCTAAAAGTATTAAACCAAGTGCTCGTGGTGAATTAGAAATTACTGATTTAAATAAAATCTATCTAGATAATGGAACTTTAGATGTAACTTTATTAGGACAAGGATTTACCTGGTTAGATACAGGAACTCATGAAAGTTTAGTCGATGCAACTAACTTTGTTAAAACTGTAGAAACACATCAAAACCGGAAGATTGCATGTCTTGAGGAAATAGCTTATAATAACGGTTGGATTTCTAAAGATCAGCTTAATACTTCATATGAATTGTATAAGAAGAACCAATATGGTAAATATTTAAAAGATGTATTAGATGGTAAATTTATAGATCAATAAGAGGTAGAAAAATGAAAAAAATTGAAACTAAGATCCCAGGTGTTGTTATTATAGAACCAGATGTTCATGGTGATCATCGTGGTTATTTCATGGAAACTTATTCAACTAGTAATTTTCATGAATTAGGAATTGATAATGTTTTTGTTCAAGATAATATGTCATTTACAGCAAAAAAAGGAACTTTAAGAGGCTTGCATTTTCAAAATGATCCAATGGCCCAAGCTAAATTAGTTAGCTGTACTAAAGGAACTGTTATTGATGTCGCTGTTGATATTCGTAAAGGTTCTCCAACTTATAAACAATGGGTTGCAGTAGAGTTGAGTGAAGAAAATAAGAAGATGTTCTTTATTCCTCGAGGATTTGCTCATGGTTTCTTAACATTAACTGATAATGTTGAATTTAGATACAAAGTAGATAATTTATACTCTAAAGAACATGATCGGGGAATTCGTTACGATGATCCTTCGGTCAATGTTGATTGGGGCGGATTATTAAATGGAATTGAACCAATCTTATCAGATAAAGATAAAAATGGTCCTACATTAGATGAAAGTGATTGTAATTTTAAATTCGAAGGAGATAAATAAATGAAAATTTTAGTAACAGGTGGAGCAGGTTTCATCGGTGGAAACTTTGTTCACTATATGGTTGAAACTTATCCAGAAGATATGATCGTTAACTTAGATTTATTAACTTATGCTGGAAACTTAGAGACTTGTAAACCAGTTGAAGGTAAACCGAATTATAAATTTGTTAAAGGTGATATTGCTGACCGTGAATTCATCTTTAAGTTATTTGAAGAAGAAAAATTTGATGTTGTTGTTAACTTCGCAGCAGAATCACATGTTGATAGAAGTATTACTGATCCTGAAATCTTCGTTAAAACAAATGTTATGGGAACAACTACTTTATTAGATGCAGCTAAAGAATTTGGAGTAAAAAGATATCATCAAGTATCTACTGATGAAGTATATGGTGACCTACCTTTAGATCGACCTGATTTGTTCTTTACTGAAACAACACCATTACACACATCTAGTCCTTATAGTTCATCAAAAGCTTCTGCAGATTTATTTGTTTTAGCTTATCATCGTACTTTTGGATTACCAGTAACTATTTCTAGATGTTCAAATAACTATGGTCCATATCATTTCCCTGAAAAGTTAATTCCATTAATGATTTCAAGAGCTTTAGCTGATGAAGAATTACCAGTATATGGTAAAGGTGATAATGTTCGTGACTGGTTACATGTATATGATCACTGTGTTGCAATCGATCTAATTATTAGAAATGGTCGCGTTGGTGAAGTATATAATGTTGGTGGACATAATGAAAGAACTAATTTAGAAGTTGTTCAAACAATCTTAAAAGCATTAGATAAACCTGAATCTTTAATTAAATATGTTGAAGATCGTAAAGGGCATGATAGAAGATATGCAATTGATCCAACTAAGTTAGAAACTGAACTTGGATGGAAGCCAAAATATAACTTTGATACTGGTATTCAACAAACGATTCAGTGGTATTTAGATAACAAAGAATGGTGGCAAAATATTCTTTCTGGAGAATATCAAAATTATTTTGAAAAAATGTATGCTGGAAAAGTAAAATAGATAAAAAGACTCAGGTTTATTTTATACAAATAAATAAACCTGAGTCTTTAGTTATTTTTATTCCATTAGATTGTTTAATTAAATCATTTATATAACATTTAAATTCTTTTAAATGACTTAATATATATTCATTTTGATTCCCATGACAACTTAAAATATAATCAATTAATGGTTGCGCCTGATCAACTATTAATGCGTCTTTATATTTTCGAATATCAACAAAACTAAAGTAGTTGGATAAAATATCCTTACCATTCTCTAAACCAAAAAGTTCAGCTAAAGAGTTTGATGATAAATTAATACGTTCATCAAAACCTTTAACAATATTACTAATTTCTTTCATATGATTTTTACTATAAGTACTACAATAGAAAATACCTGATTTTTTTAATACTCTTGTTATTTCTGATAAACCTTGATGTGGGTCTTTTAAATAAAAAATAACATGATTTGCAACTATTGTATCAAAATAATTATTCTTAAACGGTATATTTTGACAGTTAATGTTTAAATAATTATAATCATTACCTAAATTATGTTTTGCTTTTTCAAGCATACCGCTTGAAATATCAGATAAGAATATTTCCCGATTACGTAAATTATATGGATTATAATTCCATAACTTGCCATTACCGCAACCTATTTCAAGTAAACGATAAACAGTTGAAAAATCAATTTGTTCAAATAACCAGGGGAACCATCCTTGTTTATTGATAGAAAATTTATCGTGAAGTGTAATACGAGTTTCAAGGTTTTTGGCATTCATATAGTGATTAATTACTTCTTCATTAATTGATGAAAGTTTGATAAGTTCAATTATTTTATCCCAAGCTATTTCATTTTTTGTTAAGATTTTTTTTGTTGCCTTTAATGATTCTTTTAAGGCGGTAAGCTTTTGTATTTTTTGATCTATTAAATTAGTTTGCATATTTATTGATTTTTTAAAACTGTCTTTATCGTCATCTTGAATTAAAGGATGGATTTCTTCTAAAGAAAAACCTAATTCTTTTAAAGAAAGTATTTTTTGAAGAGTAATAAGATCATTATTACAGTATTTACGATATCCATTATCAAGAATCTTTGTTGGTTTTAAAAGACCAATTTTATCATAATATCTAATTGTTCTTAGTGTGACACCTGCTATTTTAGCAAATTCACCGGTTGAGTATAATTTTTCCATGTACATATTATAAAATATTTAGTTAAGAAAAAAAAGATATTCCCCAGGAAATTTAATTCTAGTATCAGATATTTATTTCGTATTAGAATTACTACTGATTAGGTAGGAAAGTGCTTGCATAGTATCATCCTTTATATTATTATAATTAGTAGCAATTAGATATTTTACTAATTGCTTTTAAATTCGATATTGAAAGTAGGTGAGTATAGCTAAATATATCATAAATAAATTATTAAATAAAGAAAGGAAATATTATGAAAAAAATATTTAATAAAGTTATATCATTTGTACTTTGTTGTACAATGATTTTTGGTGCTGTATTTACAGTTGGTGGGGTTACTAAAATTCAAGCACAAGAAAATGAAACACAACAATTAAAAAGCATATTTTCTATTGATGCAGGTAGAAAGTATTTTTCTGAAGAACAACTAAAGTCGATAATTGATAAAGCTTATAAAAATGGATATACAGATGTACAGATTTTATTAGGTAATGATGCGTTAAGATTCTTTTTAGCTGATATGACAATGGAAGTAAATGGGATTACATATTCTAGTGATGATGTAAAAGCAGCTTTAACAAAAGGTAATAAACATTATTATGATGATCCTAATGGTAATGCTTTAACAGAAGCTGAAATGGACCGTATTCTTGCTTATGCAAAAGAGAGAGGTTTAAGTGTAGTTCCTGTTATTAATAGTCCAGGACACATGGATTCTATTCTAGTTGCAATGGAAGAGTTAGGATTAGAAGATGTACGTTTTACACATGACAATAAAGTATCTGAGCGTACTGTTAATATTGAAAATGATGTAGCAGTTAAATTTACACATGAATTAGTAAAAAAATATGCTACTTATTTTGGAAACTCTGGAGCATCTGAAATCTTTAACTTTGGTGCAGATGAATATGCAAATGATGTATTTGGAAATCCAGGATGGAGCTATTTACAAGATTTAGGATTATATGATGAATTTATTGCATATGTAAATGAAAATGCAAAAATTATTAAAGACGCTGGAATGGAACCAATGTGTTTCAATGATGGTATCTACTATAATAGTAAAGATAATTTTGGTACTTTTGACAAAGATATTATTATTTCTTATTGGACTGCTGGATGGTGGGGATTCTATGTTGCTAAACCAGAATATTTAGCAGAAAAAGGACATAAAATTCTTAATACTAATGATGCCTGGTATTGGGTATTAGGAAACGTTACAGACGGTGGATATAAATATGAAAATACTACTGTCAATATTGATCAAAAAGAATTTACTGATGTAACTGGAGCAACTAGTAAAATAAATATTATTGGAAGTATGCAATGTGTTTGGTGTGATGATCCAAGCAAAGAGCATGATTTTGATAGAATATTTGCTTTAATGGATCAGTTTTCAACTAAACATGCTGACTATTTAATTCGTCCTGCAGATTATACTAGAGTAGATGAAGTAATTGCTTCAGTTCCAACAAACTTAGAAATCTATACGCAGGAAACAGTAGCAAAATTAAATAATGCTATTAATGCAGTTATTAGAAATAAAAGAGTTACTGAACAAGATATTGTAGATGGATATGCAATAGCTATTGAAAGTGCAATTAAAGAGTTAGTAATTAAATCAGCAGATTATACAAAAGTAGAAGAAGCAATTTCCTCAATTCCAAATGATTTAACTATTTATACTGAAGAAACTGTTAAACTTTTAAATGATGCTAAAGCAGCAGTTGTATATGGTTTAGATATAACTAAACAAAATGAAGTTAATGCTATGGCAAAATCAATTCAAGATGCAGTCGCAGCATTAGTATTAAAAGAAGATAAAAAACCTGAACAAAACGAAAGTAAACCAAATCCAAATACAGGAGATACAATTAATTTAGTACCTATGATGTTATTATTAATAATCTCAGGTGGTTTAGGGGTACAAGTTTTACGTAAAAAAAGAGGTTAATTTAATAAAGAGTTTTAAGTTTAAATATATAAAGGGACTTCACTAATGTGTTGTCCCTTTTATCGTTGACGATTATTTATAACAAGAGCTAATTTACCAATAACCTTAAAACCAATATTTTGTGAGGTAATAATAATTGGTTGATAATTATTATTTGCAGGTAAAAGCATAATAATTGAAGTTTTTGGATCACGTTTAAATATCTTACATGTAGCTTCATTGTTGTCAATATTAAAACATCCAATTTCACCATTATTTATAAGATTAGTATGTTCAAATATTACAAGATCACCATCATTAATATTTTCATCTTTCATGGAATCACCCATAGCATAGTTTGCAAAATATTGTTTGTGGGGTTGCAGCATTTTTTTAGGAATAGATATATAATCTATAATATTATCCTCTGTAAACCATCCATCACCACAACATAGGGGAGGATAGACAGGAATCTTTTCAAATTCATGATCTATTGGTTTAAGTGATTCTTGCCACCCTAAGATATAGGCAGGAGTAGTATGAAGAATTTTAGCAGCTAAAGGAATCTTTGATTGTGGAAGGTCACTTCTTCCAATTTCTATTTTATTAATTGATGAGCGAGAGGAGTATCCTAACTGTTGAGCAAGATCATCCTGAGTCATTTTATGCTGTTCTCTTAGTTTTTTTATTCTATTTCCCATATGTGACATGATTTTCACTTCCTTTTATCATAGTAATAATATTTTAACATTTTGTATCCTTTTTTTCAACAAATCAATGTTTATATCTTAATGTGTTGACAATTTTTCTACAAAATATTAAGATATTTAATGTAGAAGTTGGTTCTGCAATAAAAGGGGGAGGAAAGGTGATTTAATTAGAACAATAATAAGTATAATTAGAGAAGAATAAAGCAGAGATGCTTTATGTTTTTTTAACTATAAGTAGATAAATTGTCTACAAAGAAAGGCGGTAAGGGATGAAGGAAAGTAAATATGAATTAAAGAATTGGAAAAGATGGAAACATACATTAATGTTATTAAATAATACTAAAGAACAAGTAGAAATTAAAAAGACTAGTTTGGTAAACGATGACCATAGTGAAATAATAGAAAAAACAAATAATTTAATAGAAGAATGTAAGCAGTATGATGAAATTATATTTTATTATCAATTTTTTATAGAAAGATTAGAGCATTCAATAAATGATTTACTTAATGAAGAAGAAAAAAATTGTGTTTTAATATACGCAAATGATCCAGATAATTCCTCAAAACGTGAATATAACGCTTTAGAAAAAGGCATTTCAAGAACAACATATTATAAGATACTAAGTAATGCATGTAATAAACTTGACAAGGTATTAGCACCAATTGCGAATAAACATAGCACTAAGGAATTATAAATATTGGGATTTATTTGGGACTAAATTAGTTAATTTAAATGATAAGATATGAGTGTAGTCAGTGATGGCTACTAAAAATAATATGCATATTATCTAAGCCATAGCGCAAGGCGTAAAAAGGCAAGCCGTCAAGTGAGAGCAACTCACATTAATAAAGCGTAGATAAAAGGTAAAATTGAATATGAAAAGAAAAGATTTAAAAAGAGTTAATAATTTAACAAAGAAGCAAATGGAAGATATCATGCTTTTACATCAACTGGATATTATTGAATGGAAAAGGAAAATGAGTGTAAAGGATAGTCAAATAAAAAAATTAAAAGAAGACTTAGGATATTTAAAGAGCGGAATAAATGAGATTAATATCGGAAAACTTGAACAAGAGCTAAAATATTGGAAAAGTAAATATCAAAAAGATATTAAAGAGATTAACTTTAAATATACATTTATAGAAAAAACAAATAATTATAATGTCAAAGATATTAATTTATTAAAAAAATTAATAGATATGAATAAAATATCTTATCAAAATGGAAAGTTATATGGTTTAGATGAACAAATCAAACTAATAAAACAGTTACACCCGTGTTTATTTAATTAAAAAAGTAATATCTAAATTAGGTGTAAAACAAAAGGAGTATTAATATGAGTGTAATTAAAGCAGTAAGGGAGTATTTGTATACATGTCCTTATCTAAGTCAGAAAAATATAAATATTGATTATCTTGGAAATGAAGCAAATGAATATTCTGTTGATAAAATACCATGTGAACCAGTTGTAAAACAGTATGTAGATGGATCATCAATTCAACAATATCAGTTTGCTATAACTTCAATAGAATCATATAGTAATGATTATAGTATTAATCAAAAAAATATTGAATTTTATGAAATGTTTGAAAAATGGATTCAAACGCAAAATACAATTGGTAATTATCCTAATCTTCAAGAAGAAGTTTATGCAATTGAGGTTATTGAAAATAGTAATCAAATTACTAGAGAAACAAATACAGCGAAATACCAAGTAAAGTTAAGAATTTTATATAGGAGGAATTAATCATGGCAGGAGAACAAACATTAGTAACAAGAAATAAAAAAGTTGCTTTTTATAAAGTAGGGGAAAAATTTATTAGAATGACAGGGTTTACAGCTATGTCTAAAAGTGCAAATCCAAAAGAATATGCTCGTCAGTATGTTGATGAAACTGGAGAAATCACAGATGTTACAGGATATAGTCCATCAATTGAATATACCTTTGATCAATATACAAATAATGAGGTACATAAGGATATTATAGAAATTACTGAAGACGAAAAAACAGGAAGTGCTGCTGTACGTGAAATCGTAATTGTTGATATGACATCACCAGTAGGTGAAAATAATAATGAATTTGAAGCAAGAAAACGATTATTTGCAATTATTCCGGGAACTGATGGAGATAATGCAGATACGTATTCTTACACTGGAACTTTAAAATCTAAATCAAGTAGTATTAAAGGTATTGCCACTTTAGATGCTGAAGGAGCATCAGTAACATTTAAATAAAATAAAGGAGGAGCCTATGAGCCAAGTAAAATGGAAATATAATGAAATCGAATTGAATGCAGATTTTGAGGATGTAGACTTTTTAGAGTCTTATAGTAAAGCAATGTATGAGCTAAGCGATAATTGTAAAGATATGCCCAAGGATGGCAGAGATATGGATCGAATAAAAGAGTTATGTACATGTTATCACAGATTTTTTGATAGTGTATTTGGCAAAGGAACATCACAAAAATTATTCAAAAATAAACGTAATCTAAGATTGTATGAAGAAGCTTTTATCAGCTTAGTAAATATGAATAAAAAAGCAAATGAAGAAATGACTTTAAGAAGAATGTCTTTACAACCAAAAAACAGAGCCCAACGTCGTAAATTATCTACAATAAATGATTAATCTATTATATGAGTCTTTACCTAACAGCATCGCTGTTAGGAACAAAGACTTTTTAATCAATACAGATTTTAAATATTGGATTGAGTTGAGCGATGCTTTAAATATCCCTAATTGCAATAAAGAATATTTGGCTAATGTTTTAATGAATATTTTTTATGATGAAATACCTGAAAAATTTGATCATGAAGTTTTTGTAGCAATAAAAGATTTTTTAATTGGGAATGTTGATAATAAAAAAGAACAATTATCAACAAATAATAAATTAAGTAGTAAAAAAAGAATTTATGATTACAAAATAGATAGTGGTTATTTTATTGCCGCTTTTCAACAACATTATCAAATAAATCTTTTAAAAGAAAATATGCACTGGTTTCATTTTTTAGCATTATTTCATGGTTTAGGTGATTGTGAATTAAAACAGAGAATGTATTATCGGGGAATAGATTTATCTAACATAAGTGATAAAAAAGAACGAGCAAGAATCCGTAAAATTCAACATGAATTAAGTCTAGATAAAATTGAGATAAATGATGAAATGATTGCTCAGGTTTTATGGTAAGGAGATAGATAGATGATAAAAATACCACCAATGAGAAAAGACTGGTTTCGTTGCTATCATTGCAATAAAAAGATTTTATTATATGACAATAAAGCCAATTGTGGGGGACTATTTATTAAATGTAAAAAATGTGGTTATGAAAATAAAATAGAAATTAAAAATGGAAAAGTAATTTAATCGAGCCTTTGAGCCATTACATTTTCTTGTTAAAGGAGATGATAATATGGATAAAAAAGATCAAGGCAGTAAGATAGATAAATTAAAGATTGCAATTAAAGTAATTCCCACAGTTGTTAAAGAAGCAAGTGGGGCAATCATGGATATGATTAGCGATATTGCTAGTGCACTAGGTGAAACAATTGGAAATCTTGCTAAAACTTTAGGAAGTACTATTTCAGATATAGCCTCAGGAATAGCAACTGCATCGAGTGGAATTGTGGATGCAACAGGTAAAGTAATTAATTCAGTTAATAGCAATGCTTTAAATATATTGACTAGTAGTAATGAAAAAGCTAATAAAGTCACTAGGGAATCAGCGGATAAACAGTCTAAAAATTGGAGCCAAAGTGTTAAGCAAATTGGAAGTGTAGCTAAGAGTATTGGCAGTGTTATAAAAGGGGTTGGAAGTTCAATCATCAATATGGCTAAAGGTGGTATTGAACAGGTATTAAAAATAGGTAATTCATTTGAGAGTTTTTCAGGAAAGATGAAAACGATTGATCAAGGTGTAAATGCTTTAGGTCAAAGTTTAGTTGCTGGTCTTGAAGCTCCGCTTAATGAAATGGCAGATTTTGGAATTGATGCCGTAGCACAATTGCAAGAGTCGTTTAATAGTGGCGGGACTGATGCAATGTTAGAAACCGGATCAAACTTATTAACCCAAATGATGGAAGGAATAATAGCAGCTTTACCTGGGATTATTGATACTGCAAGTGGGATATTAACAACAGTATGTGAAACGATTAACCAACTAACTCCACAATTATCAGAAGTTGGATTTGGAATAATTAGTCAATTATTATTAGGGATAATGGAAAATTTACCTATGTTGGCAGAAACAGCGTTAACTCTTATTTTGAGTTTAGTTGATGGTTTAGCTGCCCAGCTTCCTGTACTTATACCAGCTGCATTAGATATGGTAATGGCTTTAATTGAGGGATTAATTGTAAATTTACCAGCAATTTTAGAAACTGGAATGAATTTATTAGATGGTTTAATAACCGGTATCTTTAATGCTTTACCAGGTTTAATTGAAAGGGTACCAGAAATAATATCTCAGTTTATTATGGCATTAATTGAAAAAGGACCAGAGTTATTAGAAAGTGGTAAACAGATTTTACAAAATATTATTGATGGAATAAAAAATTTAGTTGGTAGTTTAATTGAAGTTGGATATGAGTTAATGAGCAACTTTATGGCTAAAATTAAAGAAATAGACTGGTATCAGTTAGGTAAAGATGTAATGACGTTTATTTTAAATGGTATTTCTAATTTAATCAATAATATAAAAGAATTAGCTAAAACAATTGTATCAAATATAAAAGATACGATCGTCAATACTAATTGGCTGCAATTAGGAAAAGATATCATTAGTGGAATTATTGATGGATTTAAAAAAGGGATTGGTGGTCTATTAGACATAGCAATGGAAGCTTGTAAAGGGGTAATGGATGCAATAACCGGTTTCTTTGATATTTTTTCGCCATCACATAAGATGCGTGATGAAATTGGTAGATATTTACCAAGTGGTATTGCAGTTGGCTTTGAATTAGCAATGCCCTCAGCAACAAAAGATATGATAAATGTTACTGATTCAGGATTTAAGAAATTAAGACAGTCAGCTAGATCTTCTGCTAGATGGTTTAGTAATGACATATCTTTAGAGTTTAGTAAACAAAATACTGCTAATGAAGATTTAATTGATTATGATAAGCTGGCAACTAGTATGGCAAAAATTAAAATGGATGTATATATGGATAAAACAGCAGTTGGTAAAATCGTTACCCCAACTGTAGATATTGAATTAGGTAGAGAAACTAGCCGAAGGGGGAGACATGGGGCATGATAGATTTGATTTTATATCAAGATGAGAAAAAAAGTTATTCATTAAGAGATGATTTTAAAATGAGAATTCTTAGTTATCATATTGGTGCGCCTGAAGTAATAACTAATATTGTTGCAATTCCATATTCAAATAATTATGTAGATTTAACTGAGGTGTATGGTAAGCCAACATACCAGCAAAGAGTAATTAGTATTAATGTTGATAGTGTTGAAAAAACAGAATTATGGCATAAATATATTGAAGAATTATTTAATTTATTTCATGGTCAAAAAGTTAAAGCGGTTATAACTAGTGATAGTGAATATTATTATGAAGGCAGAGTATCAATAGAGGTGGATAATCGAGATAATAATTTAGTTAATCAGATAACAATTAATATTCTTGCTGAACCTTTTAAAAAACATTATTTAAATGATGAGGACAAAAAGTTATGATAGTTAAATTGTTAAGTGATGATTATATTATTCATGATACTTCAGATTATGATTATCGTTGTGTTAAGCTTAATTTAAAACAAAAAATTAATACATCAAATACATTAATTTTTACTATATTACCCAATCATCCTAATTATAATAAAATTAATAAACTCGTTTCAATAATAAGACTTATTGAGATAAATCAGGATGGTCAAGAATTAATGTTTAAGGGGCGTGTAATTGAAAGTACTGATACTATTGATGGCATTAGGACTTTTATTTGTGAAGGAGTATTAGGATACTTAAATGATACTATTCAGCTATTAAAGACAGGAGAAAATATTAGTGTTAATGAATATTTAAAAGTGTGTTTGGATAAGCATAATCAGATGGTTGAAAAAGAAAAAAATATATATGTTGGAGATGTATTTGATAATGGAATTTGTATCTCTAATATGGATAAAA
Source organism: Thomasclavelia sp. (assembly GCF_047249845.1). Classification (GTDB taxonomy): domain Bacteria; phylum Bacillota_I; class Bacilli_A; order Erysipelotrichales; family Coprobacillaceae; genus Thomasclavelia. The sequence goes on along the minus strand of NZ_JBKTWO010000005.1, from coordinate 48,107 downwards.
AAAGAACAACTACAATGAGTAGTATTCAAGATATATTAATTGATCAATGTGGAGGTTATATATCAATAAGAGAAGAAGATAATAAAAATTATCTTGATTATAACTACTACTATAATCATTTAAATTCGCAAGAAATAAAGTTTAAGAAAAATATTCTAGACTTAGAACAATACATAACATCTGTAGATCTAATAACAGCTCTGATTCCGTTAGGTGAAAAGGATCCAAAAACAGATTTACCAATAACAATAGAAAAAGTAAATGATGGTAAAGAGTATATCTATGATGAAGATGCCATATTAAAATATGGCTGGATCTATGGGGTTAGAGAATATCCTAAAATCAGTGATCCTGATGATTTGTTGGAAAGGGCAAAACAGGATTTATCCCAGCTTACTAAAATGTCTTTATCATTAACAATTACAGCTATTGACTTATCATTAGTTGAAGTTGATATTGAAAAGATTAGATTAGGGGATAATTTAAAGTGTGTCTCAAAAGAACATAAAATAGATGATTATTTTTTATGTGTAGTTTTAGAAAAAGATTATCTTGATCCCTCTAATTCAAAAATAACTTTAGATAAAACTATTGCAACAAGTTCAGATTTAGCAATTACGACTAATCGAGATATATCAAAAGTAAATAATAATCTCAATTTGAATACACAGTTATTTCAAGAACTGGTACAAGACAAAGTAGATTTAATAAATGGTACTAATGGTGGTTATGTATATACTAAAACTGATAGCTTTGGTAAACCAAGAGCTACTTATTATATGGATAGTGATGATATTAATTCGGCTCAAAATATTTTAAGAATTGATGCTAGTGGAATAGCCTTTAGTAATAGTGGTAAGGAAGGACCGTTTAATATTGCCTGGGGAATAAATAAAGAATTAGATGCTTCATATATAAAAAAAGGATGTTTAAAAGATATAATGATTGAATGTAATGATGGATTTATTGGTGGCTGGAAGATAACTGATAGAGGATTACAAAGTACAAGTGATTATCAGGTTAATGATAATCCTAAAGAAGGAAAACTATCTTTTAATATGAATAGTAATTCGACTAGTATTTTAGATTGGAAAGTAATTTTACCAGATGGAAATAGTTATAAGAACGGTCATCTAAAACCAGATGAACTAATGGTAAATAAAATTGATATTAATAATGTTTATTTAAATCAGGAAGAAAAAATAAATCAAGATATTAAATTATTTAATGAAAATGCTTTAAATGAAATAATTAATACAAATATTTATACTTATCAACAAGATAATGATAATCAGATTAGTTTTTTAACAGGCAATAATTATCAAATATCAGATAAGCTACTTAGTAGCGATAAAAAAAAGATTAATATTATTAATGCTTTAGCAATTGTCTATAAAGCAATTCAGGAGTTAAATGAAAAAATAGAAGGAGGAAATAATTAAATGATTGTATCAACAATTACCCAAATAGGGTATGATTTATCATGTGATATTACTGATATTCCAGCACAGTTTAGTGGAGATATTGAATTCAGATTTATAAAAGATGGTAAATATGAAAATTATGTTGTGGTACCACACTATAAGTATTTAAATAATCGTTTTTTAGAAAATAATAGGGATTCTAAAACATATCAATTAATGATAAATAATGATATTTTTAAATTACCACCCCAAGCTTTTGAGTTAGATGGTTATCTAGCAATAGCTTTTTCACTTTCAAATGGAAGTGAAACAATACAGACTAATCCTATTATCTATAAAGTAAAAGCTACTGCTGGTAAGGGTAATATTTTACCTGAAGAAAATACTTGGCAGGATCTGGTAATTAAAGTGGCCGATGATTATATTGATTTAAATGTAAAAGATGTAGTTAGCGAATTACTTAGCACATCTAATCATCATCAAAACGAAGTGAATAAATTAATTGAAAGAGCGATAACCCAACAAAATGAAATTACTTCAGCAGTAGCAGATTCAATAAGTGCTACAAGTAACACAAGAAATGCTACTATATTAGCTACCCAGGGAGCTAAAAATGCTCAAGATGCATCCAATGATGCAAAAGTTGCAACAACTAATGCCAATCAGGCTACTCAAAGAGCAAATGATGCAGCTAATAGTGTCGTGATTATTAGAAATGGAACTACAACTCCAGCATCTTCTTTAGGTAAAAATGGTGACTTTTATGTTAATACAGCTAATGGAGATTTTTATCTAAAAAGTAATACAGCTTGGAATAAAAAATTTAATATGATTGCTTTAGATCAAATAACAGAATTAAAAAATGCTTTTAATTCTGTAACAGCTCTAACAAAACAATTATTTTTATTAATGCATCCTATCGGTTGTATATATATGAGTACATCTTCTGTATCACCTCAAACAACTTTTGGTGGTACATGGATTAGATGGGGTAATGGTAGAGTTCCAGTTGGTGTAGATTCTAGTGATAATGATTTTAGTTATGTAGAAAAAACAGGCGGCTCAAAAAGTGTTGAATTAAGAGCATTAATTGGAGCAATAGGTGGAGATACAAATAAAATAGGATATCAAGCTTCCAATCCAGTTCCAGGTCATGGAGAGTATAATTTGAACTTACATGCAACTACTACTTCCTCATTTGCTGTAAATCATAGTACAGTAGTATTGGAAGCAAATGGTGGAACTCCATCAAAGGTACAACCTTATATTACTTGTTATATGTGGAAAAGAACGGCTTAATAAAATAATATTATGAAAAATATAAATTTAAGAGTCAGATTAAAGAATCCTGTTTTTCTAGTACAAATGATATTAGCTGTCTTAACGCCAATTTTAGCATATGCTGGATTAAGAGCAGAAGATATAACTACTTGGGGTACTCTAATCAATTTATTAATTGATGCTTTTAAAAATCCCTATGTATTAAGTTTGGTATTTGTTAGTGTGTTTAATGCAATTAATGACCCAACAACCCCTGGATTGAAAGATAGAAGATTATATGAAAATTGCAATTAACTGTGGTCATACACTAAAAGGGCCGGGAAGTGGTGCTGTAGGAATCATAGAAGAAAGCATTGAAACACGCAAAGTAGGAGAAAAGTTAATAAGACTATTAGAAAATAGTGGACATAAAGTAATTAACTGTACAGTTGATAAAGCTAATACTCAAGTAGAATATTTAAAGAAAAGTGTTGAACTTGCTAATAGAGAGGATGTGGATTATTTTATATCAGTTCATTTTAATGCAGGTGGTGGAAAGGGCATTGAAGTATATACATATAAGGGTAAGAAATTACAACCAGCTTTAAATATATGTAAAAATATTCAATTATTAGATTTTAATAATCGTGGAGTTAAAGATGGAAGTAATTTATACGTGATCAAGAAAACTAAAGCTAAAAGTATCTTAGTTGAAGTTTGTTTTGTTGATAGTGAGGATGCTAATAGATATCTAATGCTAGGTTCTGATAAATTTGCAGAAGCAATTTATCGAGGAATTTGTAATGAAAATCCAAGTGGTAAATATGATGATTGGATTGCTAGATTACAAGAGGAATTAAATAGACAATATTCAAGTAACCTAATAGTTAATGGTATAAATTCTATTAATATTTTAATAGCTTGTCCAATGGTAAAATTAAATGCATGTGGTAATATAACTAAACTAATTCAAGAGAGGTTAAATAGTGTTGGTTTTAATATTGTAGAAGATGGAATCTTTGGGACTAAAACTAAAAATGCAGTAAAGGTATTTCAAAAAAATCGTGATTTAAAACAAGATGGTATAGTTGGAAAAAATACATGGAAATATTTATTAAGTGGTGAAAAATATTAAGAAAGTGATGATTGGAATATTCCAATCATTACTTTTTTGTGAATATAAACAAATTTAGTAAGTTATTTTTGTTTTAGAATTGAAATACAATTCTAAGTATATAAAGTATTTTGATGAAATAAGAGCTAAATTTAGTTCGAGTGCTATGCAATTCAAGTTATCTAAGATATACTTAAATAAAAGGTACTTAGGTGAAGAAATATGAGTAAAATAATTGTTAAGTTATATAATAGAATAAATAATCGGGTTTTAGATTATCGTTATAAAGTAAATAAAAATGCAGGAATATGTTTTGCATATTACTTAATTATGTCAATTATTCCAATTTGTTCTTTATGTGCTTTTTTAGCATCAATATTTAACGTTGATTTAACATCACTAGAAGAGTTATTAAAAAGATATTTAACACCTGAGTTTTCTAGTATTATAATTGTATCTTTAAAATCTAGTCATATTAGTATTTCTTCGATAATAGCAATAATTACTTCTTTATTTGTTGTAAGTAGGGGAATAAATCAATTATATGGGATATCAAAAAACCTTTTTCCTTCAACTCACCAAAGAAACTTTATTATTGAACAAATAATTATGTTATTTAAAACATTGGCTGTGTTTGTACTGTTGTTACTAATTATTTCATTATTAACTATCGTTCCAGTAATTAATGTTTTCATGAATTTAAGTAACATATTTATTTTTGATGAAATATATTTATTTTTAATTATGTTTATTATTTTATTTTTACTTTATAAAATAATACCTGATGTTAAGGTTCATGTAGTAGATATTGTAAAAGGAGCGGCATTTGCAAGTTTGTTGATGTTGATATTATTATCAGGATTAGAACTATATTTTAGTATAGCTGATTATACAACTGTTTATGGTCCATTAGCATCGTTTGTAGTAATTATGATTTCTTTTACTTTAGTTGCAGAAGTTATATATATTGGGATGTATGTAATGTTTGAAGGACATATGAAACGATTGATAAATAAGATGAATAATTATTAAAAAAATATTAATACAGAATAATTTTAAAAAGGAAATAAAATGAAATCAAAAATTAAGTATTGATAGCTAGATGTCGCAGCTAAAGTGATAATAAAACAGAGAGCTGATTTAGAATAAAAGATATATGTCTTTTAATGAAATATAGAAGTTGATGAAAAAGCTCATTTGAATTATTATGGATCAAAATGATCAAAACTAAATAAATCTATTTTGTATGTTTAAATATATTTTTTATTTAAAAAATATATTTATCTGATCATATAAAGAAAAGTTAAGATTGAAATAATAAAAGAAATGAAGTAAACAAGATATATCTTATCTAGAAATAAAGGACTTTCTCTATTTTTTGAGAAAATCCTTTATTATTTAAAATAAGTTTATAATATATTTAATTTTTTATGTTTTAGATTAGTTGTCATTTTTGTTTAAAAATATAATATCTACTTTACTCAGTTAAATGTGAAAGATCAAAATCTTTTACTTTTTTATATAAATCCATAAATTCTGAATCTATCTCAATAAATTTATCATTATATGTTTTATATGATCCAGTAGGATCAATAGCCAAATTAGTAAAACTTATATAACTATCATACATCTTTTCAAGTGTTTCATATTCACTTTTTAATTCTTCTGGATAATTTTTCATTTTTTTAAATTTAACTTTTACGTCATCAACATTAGTATTTATTTCTTTAATTTTAATAATAGTATCTGAATCAATACTTAAATTAAATAATGCATCATTAAAATCAGATACAAATATACCATTAGTTTGAGTAAATTTATCAGTTTCATCATCTGCTTTTTCCCAAATAGAGTTATACCATACTTTGGTTGTTAAGTTGCAAAGGGCTTCAGAACTTGCAGCACCTTTTAACATTAAGTCACTTAAATCATCAATATCATCTATATATGTATTGTATGATTCAACATATTCTTGGCGTTCTTTCTTATCCGTATATGATTTAATACCAAAGATACTAACAATAATTACAACCAGTGCAATAACTGATATTATAATAATTGTTTTTTTAGTTGGTTTCTTTTTTTGTTTTTCAGTATTTTTTAATTCTGTTAAGTCCTCCGTTTCAGTTATTTTTTCTTGAGATGAATCAGTTGTCTTTTCTGATAAATCTGTTTTGATTGGGGCTCCACATTTTGGACAAAAAGACGCATCATCGCTTAATTCTTTACCACATGATGGGCAAGTAATTGTTGCCATAGTTATCGCTCCTTTCTATAGTTTTGACATTATTATATCATAAGTATCACATTTTGTGGTTTTAGATGTTTGTTTTTGTAAAAAAATAAAAACAAAATCAGTATTGAATCTAAAAAATACTAATTAAAATAAAAAGAATCACTTATATTAATTCGTGATTCTAAAATTAATATTAGATTATATTAATGATAAGAGCAATTGAAATGCTTGCAATAATATCACTTATATAATGAACTCCTGAAAGTAATCTTGCTATGGTTATAAAAATAGTAAGTGTAAATAATAATAATCCCATATTTGGACCATACCTTAAAACTGCTAGGGCAATTGATAATGAAGTTGCAACATGAATACTAGGAAAAGAGTGTCCAGTTTTTTTACTTCCATCAATAGGAAGTAAATTATATTTTTCTGATGGACGCTGGCGGTTTATTATGATTCTTAGAATCAATGTAATTGAAATAACTCCAATTGGTTCAGCAGCTAAAATAAATAAATTATTAGGTCTGTCTAAATAAATCTTTAGTAAAAATAACATATAAAATATTGCAACCATATAAGGACAAAATCTTGATAAAAAGTGAGTGCATGATTTAATAAATGGATGAGTCCACATGAATTTATTTATACTAGTGTAAAACTTTTTCATTTTTTGCCTCCATCATAAAGATATATAAATATTATACTATATTTATAATTTTAAACAATTAATAATAATGTTTAAAATTATAAAAGATAGAAATAAATAGTATATTGGGGTATAATTGTTCTATGAATGTTGAGGTGAGTTTATGAATAGGAAAATAATGCCGTTTATGTTATTTGGGATTGAGGCAGTTATGTATTATTTCATCTGTTTATATTTTCATATGGATATTGATTTAATACTTGGTTCAGGGACATTATATTTTTTATTCTTATTTATATATGGTCATTATTCATTAAATACATGTTTGATTTGGAATGAAATACAGCAATTAGTTAAATCAAGTTTTTGTTTCTTTATTGCTTTACTAGTATTAGTACCAAAAGCAACTGGTTATGAGCGTAGGATGCATTTAACATTAATGGTTGTTTCAATGTTTATAATTAGTTTATTAGCTTCAAGATTTTTAAGAATAGCTTTTAGAGAACAGTTTGCTAGAAGAACATTGGTTATAGGAACGGGATATGAAGCGGCTAGACTAGGAAAAATTTCTAATAATAACCGTTTTGCATTAACTGATGTAAAAGGTTATGTAGATGTAAATAAAACTAATGAATTATATGGGTTTAAACAAGAAAATGTTATTAAACATAGTAGAGTATATGATTATTGTAAAATTGATGAGGCTATAAATACTTTAAAAATAGAACAGATAATAATTGCATTACCAGAAGCAAGTCAAAGGGTAACCGATAAAGTGATGAGTGATATATACGGTAAAGTAGAGGCTGTAAAATATTTACCAAATGTTAATGGTACAATGACTTTTTCATCAGAAGTGCAAGATTTTGATGGTCAATTATTAATTGCAACATCAAATGATGAGATGGGGACACTAGACAGAATTCTAAAGCGTTTAATAGATATTTTAGCAGGTATTGCAGGTGTTATTACGCTATTACCACTAATGATTTATGTAAAATATAAATATGTAAAAAGTGGAGATCATGATAATATCATGTTTTCGCAAGATCGGATTGGCAAAAATGGGAGGATGATTAAAATATATAAATTTAGATCAATGATTCCTAATGCTGAGGCAGAACTTGAAAGAATGATGGAAGAAGATCCTAAAATAAAAGAAGAGTATTTAACTAATAAAAAATTGAAAGATGATCCTAGAATTACAACAGTAGGAGAATTTTTGAGAAAAACTTCTTTAGATGAATGGCCACAGTTTATAAATGTATTAAAAGGGGAAATGAGTTTTATTGGTCCGAGACCGTATTTACCTCGTGAAAAAGAAGATATGGGACAATACTATGACACAATAATAAAATTAAAACCAGGAGTTACAGGAATGTGGCAAGCAAACGGAAGAAGTGATGTGGAGTTTAATTATCGTTGTAAGTTAGATGATTATTATTATCATAACTGGTCAATTTGGCTAGATTTTACAATTATTTATAAGACTATTAAGAGTGTGGTTTATGGAAAAGGATCATTATAGAGACAGATAACAGTAATGTATAAGTATATTACGGTATTTCATTAGGAAATCTAAACTATGAGATTTTGATTTTTCTAAAAGGAAGTATACAAGTTATTAGAATTATAAGAAAGATTTTACTATAACTAAATATAGAAAGTAATGGTGAATGAATCTTTTAAGTTTAGAAAAATAGACATAATATTGATATTTAAAGTATAAAGGTATTGTGGAGATATACATTGAATAGTAACTAGAAATTTTTATTTACATGTAGATTAGAAATGTGATATAACAAGCGAAATAATAAAAAAAGATAATATTTTTCTTTTACCGGATAGTAAAACTTTTGATATTAAATGGGGATAAAGTCAAATGATACATGCTACTATTAATTTAATTAAAGAGGCATTTTATTACTAATCAATCTATTGGAATAACTATTTTAAAGCATCCATACATCCTGATTACAGGAGGGATGTATAAAGTAATAATTTTTAAGAGAAAAACACAGCAAGATTAGGGTTTGATTTTGGAAGTTCATGGTGGGAGCTTGATAATGATTTTATTAAATATGCAATAGTATAGATGCAAATGAGATTATAAAAAATTATATAAAGATTTGACATAAGTTTGCGAGTAGGAAGTACTGTAATGTTCTTAATACCTGTTTTAATTTTATAGTGAAATAAAACACCATTCTATATGCTTATAATGGCAAAAATCGAAAAAAGAGTTTATATTTTTTAATTAAATTGGTATTTAGAATTGTCAAATGGGAATCACTATTTTCAAAACAATTTTATTACTTGAGAATATTATCTAATATTTTAGAGTAACTTATTAATAATAATATAGTAGAATGTCAAAGTAGATTCATATAGATAAAGAAGAAAATGGTAGGATGAAGCCAATCGAATATAATAGAAAATTATTTTACATCTTATCTGATAATAACTCAAATATATAAGCTCTAACAATTAAATACATTCAAAAAATAGGGAAAGCTTACAAAAGTAAGATTTCTTTTTTTATAATTAGTAAATAAAAACTATTAAAAATCAATATATTGATTTTTAATAGTTTTTAAGGGCTTATTATGATAAAATATATATTATTATAATAATAAAAAGGGGGAAAATAAAATGCATCAAAGATTAAGAAAAATACTGATGATGTTATTAATAAATATACTAGTAATAGGAAATTACACATTAATATCAGTAAATGCACAAAATAATGTAATGGATACACCATTATTAGAAGAACATAAAGGGGGATTTGTTGATTATACTGAAATGTATGGATTAGAAAAAAGCAAGTCTAAACCAATCACCTATAATAGATTTCAAAGATCTACAGCAACCCAGGAAAATAATTATTTAGCTATTCTAGTGGAGTTTCCAGATAAACCAACAACTAGTTTAGATGATAGTCTAACATTAAGCAAAGCAAATTCTTTAATGAATACTGGCAATGTAAATATGGATATTGTAAATGATAAAGTACCTGTATTATCAATGAAACAGTATGTTGAAAAATATACATATAATAAAATGACTACAACAACTAGTTTTTTCCCACAAGATATAAATGGAAAGGTAACTTCTGTAAAGCTTTCAAAGAATAGAAGTTATTACATGAAGTGGAGTAATAGTAATAAAGAAGGTTATACTTCTAATAGTCAAAAGTCACAAAGAGAAAAGGAATTGATTAATGAAGTTCTTTCTAAATCAAAAGAGAGTATTGAAAGAGTATTATCAGCAGGAGATTTAGATAAAAATAATGATGGATATATTGACGCTATATCATTTTTTGTTGAGGCAGATAGCGCAACAGAGGATAAAGTACAATGGTCTGATTTACTATGGTCACATAAAATTAGTGGTATGAATCCTAATGTTAAATTACATGGTAAGACAGTTGATACTTATAATTTAATCAATACATACGATAGTATGCATGCTGGAGGGGTTTTTTCATTAAATCAAAGTACTTATGGAACAATAATTCATGAGTATATGCATATTTTAGGATTACCTGATTTATATCGTTATAATAATAATGGTAATCCAGTTGGCTTTTATGATGTTATGGCAGAAACAACGTATTATAATCCGCAGGGAATATTAGCATACATGAGTAGTGAATATAATAATTTAGGATGGAGCAATAAATTACCTGAAATAATGACATCAGGGACAATTACTTTAAATCGTCCTCAATATGCAAATCCAGGTGAAAAAAGAGCAGTTAAATTATATTCACCCTATAATAATAAGGAATTTTTTGTAGTGGAATTTTATGAAAAACGAAATGATGTACGAGGAGATGCAACGAGCAATAATGATGGCTTAATAGTATATCGCATAAATAGTGAAATTAAAGATGGTAATATTTCAAATTCTGATGATGGAAGAAAAGATTACTTATATATTTTTAGACCTGAGGAATCTCAGCTTGGTAAAGGCGAGGGAGATCTTAGAAATGCAGTATTAAACAAATATAATCGTAATAGGTTTGGCAAACCTAGAGTTTCAACAAATAAATGGGATAATGATACACTATTTTATAGTGATGGTAGCAATAGTGGTATTGTAATAAATGTTGTAAGCAGTAATGATAATAGTATTACATTTAATGTTACTATACCATCAAGTAGTACTAACATTCCAATAACTGGGATTACATTGGATAAATCATATTTAACTTTAAATGTAAATCAATCTATGTTATTAAATGCACAAATTGAACCATCTAATACTACAAATAATAAAATATTAACATGGAAAACAAGTAATAGTAATGTGGCAAAAGTGGATAGTGATGGAAGAGTGACTGGTGTATCTGCTGGTATTGCTACGATTACAGCAACAACAATTAATGGGATTATTGCTAAATGTTTTGTAACAGTTTCTAACCCTAATTCATCAATATCATATTCAACGCACATACAAGATATTGGCTGGCAGGCAAAAAAATATGATGGAGCAATGTCAGGAACAGTAGGAAAAGTAAAGCAGCTTGAGGCAATAAAAATAATATTAGAGAATCCAGAATATAATGGAAGTGTTCAATACAAATCTCATATAGAAGATTATGGCTGGGAAAAGGATTGGAAATCCAGCGGTGAAATATCTGGAACAAGTGGAAAAGCAAAACAATTAGAAGCTGTTCAAATAAAATTAACTGATGAGATGAGTGCTCATTATGATATATACTATCGAGTTCATGTAGAAGACTACGGCTGGCTTGATTGGGCTAAAAATGGAGAAATTGCAGGAACAACAGGATTAGCAAAACAATTAGAAGCAATAGAAATAAAATTAGTAAAAAGGGGAGGAGAAGCTCCAGGAAATACAGAAAGACCACATATTCAAAGGTATATATCATATTCAACGCACATACAAGATATTGGCTGGCAGGCAAAAAAATATGATGGAGCAATGTCAGGAACAGTAGGAAAAGTAAAGCAGCTTGAGGCAATAAAAATAATATTAGAGAATCCAGAATATAATGGAAGTGTTCAATACAAATCTCATATAGAAGATTATGGCTGGGAAAAGGATTGGAAATCCAGCGGTGAAATATCTGGAACAAGTGGAAAAGCAAAACAATTAGAAGCTGTTCAAATAAAATTAACTGATGAGATGAGTGCTCATTATGATATATACTATCGAGTTCATGTAGAAGACTACGGCTGGCTTGATTGGGCTAAAAATGGAGAAATTGCAGGAACAACAGGATTAGCAAAACAATTAGAAGCAATAGAAATAAAATTAGTAAAAAGGGGAGGAGAAGCTCCAGGAAATACAGAAAGACCACATATTCAAAGGTATATATCATATTCAACGCACATACAAGATATTGGCTGGCAGGCAAAAAAGTATGATGGAGCAATGTCAGGAACAGTAGGAAGAGCAAAACAATTAGAAGCGATTAAAATTGCATTAGAGAATCAATTATTTACAGGTTCAGTTCAATATCGTACATATATTCAAGGTATAGGTTGGCAAAATTGGCAAAGTGATGGTGTGACCGTGGGAACAACAGGACAATCAATGCCATTGGAAGCAATGCAAATTAAATTAACAGGGGAAATGGCAAATAATTATGATATATATTATCGGGTTCATGTAGAAGACTATGGCTGGCTTGATTGGGCTAAAAATGGAGAAATTGCAGGAACAACAGGGTTATCTAAGCATGTAGAAGCAATAGAAATAAAATTAGAAAAAATTAAAATTACTAATTAGGGCAGTGTAAGGACTGCTCTTTTTTAATTGTAGTTTTGCTAGTAATTTAGCAATATTATGTTATAATTTTGTAGGAATAGAATTTATAAATATGGAGGTTGAAGATGAGTAATAAAATAAAGAGTATGTTTATTTCGTTTGTTGTTTTAGCTATGAGTTTATCTATCGGTACACCTTTAAATGGAGTATTTGCACAAGAAGAGGCAAAAGATGAAAAGTTTGTTGCGGAAGATTTCTTAAAAGATGATGAAGAAGTTACAACAATGGATGAAGAGGGTAATGTATATTTATTAGAAGATGTTGAGAAAAATATGTCTGAAAATAATAAGGTTAAAAAAATTCAAGATCGAAGTAATGAAAGAATTACTAATTCATCTACAGCTGTGGTCAATTTTAGAATATATAGCTCTGCAACTACTAATACTTCATATTCTGAAGAAGGAACAAATAGAGAGGGATATACAAATGGATATTATGCAGCTGATGGAGCTTTTTTAGGTTATGATAATGAATCAAAGCCTACTAAAGTTAAATTTATGCAGGCAGGTGTTGTTGGATGGGTTGATATTAATAAAGTAGAGGTATTAAATTATACTGATGCTAAAGTTAATACTTTAAGTAAATATTATGTGAAAAATGGTAAGTTATATCATGGGATTTCTACTAATTTATCAAACAGTAATTATAGCTCTTCATTAGAGGCTGGTGCGGCACCATCATATTTAAAAGAGGGTTATGATTATTATAGTTATGATGGGCATTATTTTTATGAAGGAAGTAATGCATCAAGTTATGCTAGAATGTTAAGTGATTATCGAAATAACAGAAGAACAAATGCAATTAATAGTTCTTCACCATATTATAATTACTATTTATATTTATCACATCGAAGTACTACAACATATACAGCAAAAGAATTAAATGATGCTATAGCATCATTAGTTGGTACATCTGAAAAAAGTTATGGAAGAACTTCAAAACTAAGAAACTTAGGAGATAGTTTTATTTCAAATCAAAACAAATATGGTACAAATGCATTATTGATGTTATCTGTAGCTGCAAATGAAAGTGCATGGGGATGTAGTAATATTGCTGCACAAAAAAATAATTTGTTTGGTCATGCAGCATATGATAGTGATCCTAACGGGAGTGCTAATGGGTATTCTTCTGTAGAATATAGTATTTATTATCATGCAGCAAATTTTGTTTCTAAAGGGTATTTAGATCCTGTTACTGATAGTCGTTATTATGGCGCTAATTTAGGAGATAAAGCAAGTGGTATGAATGTTAAATATGCTTCAGATCCATACTGGGGTGAAAAAGCTGCAGCTGTTTGCTGGAGAATAGATAATTATTTAGGTACAAAAGATGCATCAAAATATACTATTGCAATAAAAGATACTTTAAATACTAATCATTCAATTATTAATATAAAAAGTGATGCTAATAGCAATTCTAATACATTATATTCAACATATCCTATTAGTTCTAAAAGTACATATAGCACCTATGCACCTTCAAACTATGCTTTTATAGTATTAAAAAATGGAGATAAAAATAATTATTACAAGATTCAATCGGATGGAGCTGTTAATAGTAACCGAACTGGAATAATTCAAAACCCAAGTCAATCAGAATATAATTTTGATACAGATTATGGCTATATTCCAAAATCAAGTGTAACAGTGGTATGTGAAGGAAATAATTCAACAAGTAGTACTAATGATCAAAATACAGAAAATGTTACTGGGAAACCTACAGGTAAAGATATAAATGAACCAACTTTATATTATTCAGCCAATAGTCAAAATGTTGGCTGGTTAGATGAGGTAAATGAACCAAATACGGCAGGAACAACAGGACGTTCTTTGCAGTTATATCAAATTAAAATTAATCTTAAAAATGCAGTCAAATCTGCTGTATTATCCGGAAGAGTTTATAGTAATGGTTCATGGTTAAATTATAATAATATTACAGCTTCTACTATAATTGGAAATTCAAATAGTGCTTTACAACTTGTCAATTTTACACTAAAAAATCAATCTGGCTATAAATTACAATATCGAGTACATAGTGAAGATATTGGCTGGCAACCTTGGGTCGATCAAGAAAATAATGCTGGAACAAGTGGAAAGAATATTCAGGCAATTGATTTTCGATTGGTAAAAGATAATTCAGTTGTTGTAAATAAACCAGATATTATTTATTCAACACATATTCAAGATATTGGTTGGCAAAGTTCTAAATCAAATGGACAAACATCTGGTGGGATAAATGGAAAGAAAATAGAAGCTATAAAAATATTTTTAGATAATAATGAGATCAATAATGGAAGTATTCAATACCAAAGTCATGTGCAAGATTATGGTTGGCAAAATTGGGTTAATGAAGGTGGTTTATCAGGTACAGAAGGATTATCAAAACGAATTGAGGCAATAAGGATAAAATTAACTGGTCAAATGGCTAATATATATAATGTTTATTATCGGGTTTATGTAGAAAAATTAGGCTGGCTAGACTGGGCTAAAAATGGTGATAGTGCTGGAACATCAGGCTATTCATATAGAATAGAATCTATAGAGATAAAGCTTGTTCAAAATAATGAAAGTGCACCAGGTAATACTAATACACCATACATTCAAAGATATATAGGTTATACAAGTCATGTAGAGGATTATGGTTGGCAATCAAAAGTTTATGATGGAGCAATGTCTGGAACAACTGGTAAGACAAAACAACTTGAGGCAATAAAAATAACATTAGAAAGTCAGAAATACAGTGGAAATATTGAATATAGATCACATATAGAAGATTATGGCTGGGAAAATGATTGGAAGTCAAATGGTCAAATATCAGGAACTAGTGGAAGAGCAAAACAATTAGAGGCTATTCAAATAAGGTTAACTGGTGAAATGTCTATCCAGTATGACATATACTATCGGGTGCATGTAGAGAATCTTGGCTGGCTTGACTGGGCTAAAAATGGAGAGAAAGCAGGAACAGCAGGGTATGCATATAGAATTGAAGCAATGGAAATAAAATTAGTAGAAAAGGGAGAAGAAGCACCAGGATCAATGCAAAGACCGTATACACAAAAGTACTATATAGGATATAGTGGGCATGTGGAAGATTATGGTTGGCAGAAAAAAGTATATGATGGAGAGTTATCAGGAACTAGTGGAAAAGCAAAACAGTTAGAAGCAATAAAGATAACATTAGAAAATCCTGGATATGAAGGAAGCGTTGAGTATAGATCACATATAGAAGATTATGGCTGGGAAAGTGATTGGAAAGCAAATGGGGAATTGTCAGGAACAGTAGGAAGAGCAAAACAATTAGAAGCCATTCAAATAAGATTAACTGATGAAATGTCAAAACAATATGATATATATTATCAAGTGTGTATAGAAGAAAATGGCTGGTTAGGCTGGGCTAGAAATGGAGAAAAAGCAGGATCAGAAGGATTTAGTAAAAGAATTGAGGCAATAAAGATAGAATTAGTGGAAAAGGGTGGAAAGGCACCAGGAAATATGATTAATAGCTTTATAAAAAAATAGTAATAAAGGTGTGAAATGGTACTAGCTAGCATTTTACACCTTTTTGAGTTGTTATAATTAAAAATATTAATACAAGTTATAGTAATTTTTTGACCATAACAATAAAATGATGGTATTAAAAGTGTTATTAATGTATAATTATCCTAAGATTGTTGAGGTGTATTTATGAATAAATAATGCTAATTATGTTATTAAATAATGAATTGTGATGTATCTTTTTGTATGACCATATATTTATATAAATGTAGATTTAATATTGAGTTCAGGAATTTTATATTTATAAATAGTCATTGTTCATTAAGTACATGTTTTAATATAGAATGAAATTAAATAGCTTGTTAAATCAAGTTTCTATTTTTACATAGCATATTGCTATTAGTATTACTTGTGAAATATAAATTTGTTACAAGTGAAGATTTCAAGAAAAATTATCAAGAATGGAAAGTTAAAATAAAATATATAAGTTTAGATTAATATTCCTATTACTGAAGCTGAATTAGAGAGGTTAATAAAAAGGTATCTAAGACAAAAGAGGAGTATCCTTTAAATAAAAAATAAAAAAATGATCTTAGAATTACTTCTATTGGTCATTTTTTTAGAAAAATATCTTAAGATAAATGACTTGAATTTGTAAATATATTAAAAGGATAAATGGATTAGATATAGTACCTGGACCATAATTACCATGAGAATAAGAACATATGGCCCGTTATTTTGCTTTTACTAATTAGTTATAGTGGTATGTGATAGGTTTTATAATTATAATAAAGGAAATAGAAGTGTTGTATACGGAAAAGGATCACTATAATTAAAATATAAAAGTTTATTAGTTATTGATTTAATTTATATTTGTAGTAGTATTACCTTGGAAAGTATAAAAAATAAGTAGAAAGGAGCAATGGATATGTGTCTTGTATCAGTAATTATGTCCACATATAAAGAAAGTGAACTGTTTTTAAGGCAATCTATTGAATCAATCTTAAATCAAAGTTTTAATGATTTTGAATTTATAATTGTATTAGATAACCCTGATAATAATATTCATATAAATTTAATTTCAGATTATGCTAAAAAAGATCACAGAATTAGATTTTATATTAATGAATATAATTTAGGTTTAACTAAGACTTTAAATAAGGCTATTTTACTTGCAAAAGGTAAATATATTTGTAGAATGGATGCTGATGATATATCAATTAGTAATCGTATAGAGATTCAAAAAGAGTATTTGGAGAGTAATAATTATGATTTAATTGGTGGTATATCACAAATGATCGATGAAGATGGAAATGCAATTTATTCGATAAAAAAAGTGCCTAGTGATTTTGAAAAAATAAAAAAATGTATAAGGTATAATCAAGTAATTTCTCATCCTACATGGTTTGGAAAAAAGATAGTTTTTGATACTCTATCAGGATATAGGGAGATACCTTTATGTGAAGATTATGATTTTACTCTAAGAGCAATATTAAATGGCTATAAAATATCAAATATCAATAAAACAGTTCTAAAATATAGAATGACAACCCAAAGCTTATCACGTTCTAATTTATATGAGCAGTATTTGTTTGCTTATTATATAACTAATCAATATTCATTAGGTAAAATAAGTGATATAAATAAAGCAAGAAAGTTTACAAATATGCACAATACACAAAAAAAGGCTAAGCGATATTTGAATGCAAATAATAGATTTAATAATGTGTTAAAAGCTTTTGAGCACAAAAAATATTTAGAATTTATAAAAGAGGGAATATTATTATTATTTACTTCTAAAGACTATTTAAAAAAAATATATCGCTTTTTTATGGTTACAATTAATAGTTAATTAATAAAAATTAAGTTTATTTTTATAAGAAAATATTGTATAAAGGAGATTAAGATGAAAGTACTTGTAATAATTCCTGCTTATAATGAAGAAGAGAATATATTAAGAGTAGTAAAAAGACTAGAAAAGGAGAACACTAATTGTGATTATATAGTTATTAATGATTGTTCTAAGGATAAAACACCATTAATATTAGATGAAAACAATATTAATCATATTGATTTGCCAGTAAATCTAGGATTAACAGGAGCAGTACAAACTGGTTATAAATATGCATATGAAAATGGCTATGATGCTGCAATTCAATTTGATGGAGATGGACAACATCTTCCTGAATATATAGAAGCAATGGTTACGGAAATAGAAAATGGTTATGATATTGTAATTGGTTCTAGATTTGTAAATGAAAAAAAACATATGTCTGCAAGAATGTTAGGAAGTAGATTGATAACTTTTATGATAAAGTTAACTACTGGTAAAAAAATAAACGATCCAACTAGTGGAATGCGAATTATTAATAGGGAGTTAATTAAGGATTATGCATATGAAGTTAATAGAAAACCAGAACCGGATACATTAGCTTATCAAATAAAAAAAGGTTATAGAGTTAAAGAAATACAAGTAAAAATGGAAGATAGAGTAGCAGGTACAAGCATTTATACAGGTATTGGCAGTTCAATATCATATATGATGAAAGTATTAGTTACTATTATATTTTTTAATTAGGAGGAGTTTATGTCACTTAGTTTAAAGGTTATTTTAATCATATTATCTATTTTTTTATTTCTAATATTGATTAAAAATGTAAAAAAAGGAAAGCTAAGATCTGATTATGCAATAATTTGGATTATTTGTTCACTTTTGTTAATAGTAATTGCTATATTTCCTGAAATTGCATATGTAGCAGCAAACTTTATAGGGGTTATATCTACAGCTAATATGATTTTTGCTTTTATAATTTTCTTACTTATTATTGTAGTATTTACATTATTTTTAAGAGTATCAATGTTAGAAGAAAAGTTAAAAAATTTGATTCAATATACAGCGATATTAGAAAAAAAACTTAAAGATAAAGAGGAACTTTAATGAAGATATCAGTGGCAATGTGTACATATAGAGGAGAGAGATATATTACACAACAACTTAATAGTATTTTAGAGCAGGAATTAGGAGTTGATGAAATAATTATTTGTGATGATTGTTCGACAGACAGCACAATCAAAATTTGCCAATCTATATTAGAAAAAAGTAATTTATCATATAAAATAGTTTGTAATGAAGTAAATATGGGATTTGCGAGAAATTTTTATCAGGCTATATCTTTATGTACAGGAGATATAATATTCTTTTGTGATCAAGATGATATATGGCTAACCAATAAAACAAAAGAAATGATTAAAGTTTTTATGAATAATCAAGATGCGTTACTTGTATTTTCTAATGCTTATGTGACTGATGAAGATTTAAATATAAAAGGTGATTTGTATAACAGTCTAGGGTTTAAAAATGAATTTTTAAAAAATCAAGAAAATGCTTTTAAAAAACTTTTAAATGATAATTATGTTACGGGAGCCACATCAGCGATTAAAAGAGAATTATTAGATTTTGTTGGTGATTTACAAAATGGCTGGGCACATGATTATTGGTTTGCGATAGTAGCTGCTTTATATGGAGGATTGGTATCTATTGAAGAACCTTTGATATATTATCGTCAACATAGTAGCAATACGATTGGAATAGGTAAAAAATATGGAGTAACTAAGATAAAGCAATTATTTTCAAAATCACAAACTAAAGGTAATCGTGAAAATCAGTATGCAGAATTAAGATTGCCGTTGTTACGATATTTATATAAATATATGGAAAATAGAAATTTAAATCCAGAATACTATTTATCACTAAAAGAATCAATTGTATTCTGGGATAAAAGGAAAAATTTTTCAAAGCAAGGAATAATAAAGAATCTTTTAGTTGTTTTAAAAGGAGCAATTCATCACGATCAGATAAATAACAGGAATACTAATAAACCATTAATTAAAGATTTTATTAAAGCAATAGCATTGTCTAATAGGGATAAATAAAATGAAGAAAACAATATCAAATATATTTTATAATTGTGCATCTCAGTTATTAGCCATAATTGTTCCGTTAATAACATCCCCATATATTTCAAGAGTATTAGGACCACAAAATTTGGGAGTTTATAGTTATATTGATTCTGTTAGTCAAATATTTGCAGTGGTTGGAGCTTTGGGGCTTACTAATTATGGAATACGAGAAATAGCATATGTTAAGAATAATAAAAAAGAAAGATCAAATATTTTTTATGAATTGCTGATCTTAAGGGTAATACTATTAATTTTTACGTTTATACTATATTATTGGTTTATGAATGGAACAAAATACGAGGTTTATTCTTTTTATCAATTGATTTGGTTTGTAGGATCATTTGGTGAGATTATTTGGTTTTATAATGGAATAGAAGATTTTAAAACCGTTGTATTAAGAACTAGTTTGGTAAAAACAGTATGTGTTATATTAATATTTTTATTTATTAAAAATCCTAATGATATTTGGAAATATATCCTTATAATGGGGGGATGCCAAGTATTTGGAGTTCTTATATGTTATCCAAGTATTTCAAAATTAGTTTCTGGCATTAATTTAAAAGAGCTGCATGTATTTAGACATTTAAAAGCAACAGTAAAAATTGCTTTACCACAAATTGTTATTCTTATTTATTATCAAATGGATAAAGTTATGTTGGAATATTTTACTCATGATTCTGCTTTAATAGCATTTTATGATCAGGCAGATAAAATTGTAAAAATACCAGTAACAGCAATATCTGCCGTTTCTTCAGTAATGTTACCTAGAAGTTCTAATTTGTTTGTAAATAATGATAGTAACGCTTTAAATGAAAGTATAAGGATGACTGCTAAATATACTATTTTATTAATTATGCCAATGACTTTAGGTATAATTGCTATTTCATATGGCTTTGTACCTTGGTTTTATGGAAAAGGATATGATGAGGTGGCACCAATAATTATTGCTTTATCACCAGTGATAATTGCTAGAGGCTTATCAAGTATTTCTAGTGCTCAATATCTTATACCAACAAAAAATACTAAATATTTAACATTATCAAGTGTGATTTCTGCAATTTTAAATGTAATCATAAATTATATTACAATACCAGTTTGGGGTGTATATGGTGCAGTTTTAGGTACGATACTTGCTGAGTTTAGTGTCACTATTATACAGTATTATTTTATGGCTAAAGTTATTAACTTAAAGGGGTTATGGAAAATATCTTTTAAATATTTATTATTTGCAATTATAGCAGTAATACCTTGTTATTTTATTGGAATAATTTTAGAAATACATATATATACTACTGTTATTCAAATCGTTTGTGCAATATTTGTGTATCTTTTATTACTAGTAGTAACAAAAGATTCATTGTTAAAAATTTTATCTAATAAAAATAAAGGAGGGTTATAATGAAGAGTCTTTACTTTGTTTTTGATCAAATTCCCCCACCACAAAGCGGGGGATTGATAGGGGTATATAGAAATATTTTTCAAGAACTGAAAAAAGATTATAATATTAAATTGGTATCTATATATAATTGTGAGGAAAGTTATAAAAAGGAATTTTCTGATTATCAAATTATTATACTAAACAATTATAATATAGATAATCGTTTTTTTAGAATTGTTAAGTATTTAAAAAATAGGGAGCTAAAGAAAGTTTTTAAGGCGATTTATAGTGGCATTTTGTTTTTTTTATTTATACCTATATGTCGAATAAAGCTAAAAAATTATTTTTATGATAATGATAAAATTATCGTTACTTCTCCAGCTGCAGCAATTTATATGAGTAAAGATAATCGTTTTATTTTAGAAATTCATACTAAATATGAGTATTTTTGGAAAGGTAGCATTGCTTCTAAGCTACAGGTTAAATTAATGACTGACCCTAGTTTAGTTGTTTTTAGAACTAAAATAGATGCTAAAAAAGCAAAATGTAATAAATATAAAACAGATTATATTTATAATTTTGCTGGTGAAAAAATTATAAGAAAAGTTAATGTTGAAAATAGAATAGGAAAATTTATTTTTATGGGACGGCTTGATAAAAATAAAGATCCAATAAGATTAATAAAAATATTTGAATCTGTAAAAAAAGAAGGTAAAAATGTAAAATTAGATATCTATGGAATTGGAGAATTAGAAAAGAATATTAAAAAATATATAGAAGAAAATAGGTTAGAAAATTTTATTTCTTTAAAAGGTTTTACTACTGATAAGACAGTTTATAATAATTATTCAGCAATTGTTTCTGCTTCAATAAATGAAGGCTTACCTCTTAGTATTTTAGAAGCAAAACGTTATGGTGTACCAGCAATAGTTTTACCATGGGGTGATTCAACTAATGAAGTTGTTAATAATGGCGTAGATGGTTATATTGTTAAAGATAATAAAGAATTTGAAGAGAAGATAAATGAGATGATCACAAATACAGAACAATTAAAACAATTATCTATTAATTCATTAAATAGTTATGAAAATTTCACAACATCTAGGTTTAAAGTAAGATATATAGAATTTATTGAAAGTTATAATAAAGATTAAAAAGGTGATTAAATGAAGATTTCAGTAGTGATGGCTGTTTACAATGGAAGTATGTACTTATTAAAACAGTTAGAATCAATAAATATGCAAACAAAGAAAATTGATGAAGTGATAATTGTAGATGATTGTTCTAGTGATGATTCAAAAAAAATCGTTACGTCGTTTATAAAGGAAAAGCATCTTGATAATTGGAAATTAGTAGAAAATGAAGTTAATCTTGGGTATAAAAAGAATTTTCGTAAAGGTTTAACATTATGCACAGGAGATATAATTTTTTTTGCTGATCAAGATGATATATGGCATTTAGATAAAATTGAAAAAATGTCAGATATAATGAAAAAAAATCAAATACTTACATTAGCTTCTAGCTGTAATTTTATTAATCAAGATGATGAGATTATTGATATTGAAAAAAGAGCAGGTATGTCAAATAATAATTTATTACCAATTTGTGTAGAAAAAAAACTTACAAAAATAGATTTAGAAATAGTTATTATGAATAATTTTGCACAAGGTTGTACAATGGCATTTGATAAAAGTGTAAAACAAAGTTTTTTAAATAATAGCATAGGATTACATCCTCATGATTGGGAGATAAATTTAATCGGAGCAATTAATGGCAGTTGTTATTATTTAGATGAGGCACTTATTGATTATAGAATTCACGATAATAATACAATAGGTTTGTCTTCTATTCTAGAACAAGATATTATGAATGAAAAAAGTAAACGTTTAAAAAATAGAATAGAATTAACAAGTGAGGAAAAGACAATCACTGAATTTGTTTTATCTTTTAAAGAACTTTGTTATAATGATTATTTGCTAATGTCTAGACGTTTAGATTATTTAAATATGAGATTAGATGGAATGAATAATAATAAATATTTTTTACTATTTAAATCATATATTCTAGGAAAATATAGCGTGTTTGGAACGTTTAAGACTTTTATAGGTGATTTAATAGTTGCAATTAATAAGAGGTAATTTTATATTTAAATATGTGTATTAAGTAAATTTTGTTACAATTATATAAATATTTATTTTTATATAGTTGAGGAAGGAGATGTATGAAGTTTGTATTTGATTTAGATACAAATTGATTGTACAAAAGGGATATGAATGAATATATAGTTTTATCTTGTTTATTTTTTACAATGATATTTGGTCTGTATTTGTTGGGGACTGCAATAGTTGACAACGAAGAAAGTGTACCATATCGTTTTGTTATTGGATATCTAAGTTATAGTTTTTTTGTTGCTGTTGGTGGAATAGTTATTCAGTGTGCTCAATTGACCTGGGAAAGTTTCTTTTGGTATATGATTATTGTTCTTATAATTTTGACATGTTTTACTATATATAAATTGAAAAAAGATAAGAAAAAGATATTACCTAAAGGATTAAAGAAAATATTTGCAAATTATTCATTTTTAATGATTATTGTAATAATGTTGTTATCAATATTGATGTTTTGTTATATAGCTCTTTGGTTTAATAATCATTTAGATGATGGTTTTTATATAAATAAAATGAGTATCTTACCTTATGTTAAATCACCATTTGGTGTTATTCCTTCAACAGGGTTTATTGGAACAGGAAGTTTAAATACATACAGTTTTAATACATATGAATTAGAAGCTTCGTTTTATATATATCTTACTAAATGTACACCTACATTATATGCAAGGTTATTTTTATCAGGGTTTAATTATTTATTGTTAGTATGTAGTGTTTATGCATTTGCTGAAAAAGTATTTGATAAGATGGATATTAAATTTAATAAAAAAATACTCCAATTTATTCCTGCAATAGTATTATTGTTTGGTTTTAATGAAATGTTTTTAAAGGCAAATAATATTTTGAGTTTACAAGATTCTAATCAGTTTATTAATGCAATGTATTATGGCTCATCTGTAGTAAGAGTAATTGGAACATTTCTTATACTAGTACCCTTTATCTCTAAAGATAAAATAAGATTAAAAGATGTCGGTGCTGTTGTTTGTATAGCAGTAGTTTTGGTTTCTAAATCAACAATTGCAATTCCTATAATTGTAATAATTTCTCTTGCATATTTGATTGCAACTTGGATTCAAGGAGAAAAAAAAGAAAAAATATTTGCAGTAGTATTAATATTGTTAATATTTATAGGTGGATTATTATTAAATAATAATAGTATAATACGACCAGTATCAAATTATGCTTTAGAAATATTTACAAATAATATTCAATCACCAATAATAATAGGCTCTCTTATAATAATTTTAATATCATTTATATTAAAAAAGAGAATTATTACTAAACTTAATATAATAGTTATAGTATCACTACTTTTATATTGTTGTCCAATATTATCAAACATAAGTTCTTTATCAGCTTTTTATAATTTTGTTATGGGCAGAGTTGGAACAGCTATCATTTACATGATTATTGTAATTGCTTTTATGGAGCTGTATATTTTTATATGTAGCTTTGAAGTAAAAAGTATATTAGTATATACGTTATCTTTGTTAGTTACTATGTGCTTATTTTTAGGATCAGTTTATTCAACTAAAATGGCAGGTGGTAATCTCTTTATGAATGAACAAAGAACTTTAAGCTCTTTAGATATGAAGGCTTCACTTTCGATAATACTTGAAAATAAATATTTTGCTCCTAACAGTACCATAAAATTGGGTGAAATTCTAAAAAGATTATCAGAAACAAAAGATCAGCAATTAAATGTTGTATCTAGAGAATTAGAGGCAGTGAACGGAACAGCTCATCCTTTAGCGACAAGTATAACTGCTTTTGCCCCTTCTGTTACATCAGTATCTGCAAAATTTAGATATGCTGGTGAAGTTGAATCAAATCCTTTTTTTGAATATACAGAAGAAGATCAACGTTGTTATGAAGATTTTATATCAGCATTAAGTGAAGATACGTATCAAAAATTTAAAGCTGTTTTAAATAAATTTCCAATTAATTGTGTTGTACTACCATCAAAAGAGTACGATAAATATATGAGAAAAATGGACTTTGAATTATTTGATTATGTAATTGATGAAAATGCGGCTGTTTCATATTATGTATATGAAAGGTAGTTAATATATGAAAAAAGTTTTAAAATACTATTTAATTTTTACTTTACTTATTTTTATATCGGGGTGTACAGATTCTAAAAATAATATCTATCAATTATCTAATCAATCCTATAGTCAAATGATGTCTTACATAATTCACTATGATGATACAACAATTGTAATTGATGGTGGAACTAAGGAAGATAAGAGTGAACTAATCAAACAGATTAAAACAGTCAGTTTAGATGGTGTAGTTGATGCATGGCTGATAACTCATTATCACAAAGACCATACAGGAGCTTTAGCTTCCTATTTACTTGATAATACAAATGAATTGAAAATAAAGAATATTTATTATAATTTTCCTGATGAG
This sequence comes from Thomasclavelia sp., assembly GCF_047249845.1. GTDB lineage: Bacteria > Bacillota_I > Bacilli_A > Erysipelotrichales > Coprobacillaceae > Thomasclavelia. The sequence goes on along the minus strand of NZ_JBKTWO010000005.1, from coordinate 22,207 downwards.
TCATGGGTAGAAAAGTATGAAAAAAATAGATATGTTGATTTAGTTGAAATTAATAGAGGTTTAGATTTAGTTAATAATAAAGAAAAAGTAGAAAAAGAAAATAAAATTAATTTAGAAAGTATAACGGTTGAAATAATAAGAACATTTAATTCTAAAATTATAAAAAATGCTGGTAATAATTCTTCAACAGTATATAAGGTTGTGGTTAATAATAAATCAATTTTATTTTTAGGTGATTTAGCAGTAGAAGCTCAAGAAGAATTATTACTTAATAGTAAAGATAAAATATCAAATATGGATTATGTTCAAATGGCTCATCATGGACAAGCGGGAGTAAATGAAGAGGCTTATAAGATAATTAATCCGGATTATTGCTTATGGCCAACTACAGATTGGTTGTGGGAAAATAAAGATAAATTATATAAAACAGATGAAACTAAAAAGTGGATGAAGAAAATAGGTGTAAAGAAAAATTATATTGCAAATGAGGGATTAATCTCTATATCATTAGATGATTAGTTTCAGCAATTTGACTTGAATAGAATAGTGTTGTATCATAGGATAAAATGGTGAGGTAATATATGGAAATATTTAAGAGTATTTTAAAAAACAATAAATTAGTTCTTTATTTAAGTAAAAATGATATCAAGAAAAAGTATGCAGGTTCTTATCTTGGGTTGATTTGGGCTTTTATTCAACCTATTGTTACAATCGTAATATATTGGTTTGTATTTGAAATTGGTTTAAAAGCTAAGGCCTCTGGCAGTAATGGTCAAAATTATCCTTTCATTTTATGGATAATGTGTGGTTTAATTCCTTGGTTTTTCTTTTCAGATGCCTTAAATAGTGTAACTACTTGTTTTATTGAATATAGTTATTTAGTCAAGAAGGTTGTTTTTGATATTGAGATTTTACCAGTAATAAAAATAATTTCATCATTATTTGTACATTGTTTTTTTGTTGTTTTACTAATATTAGTAGCATGTATTTTTGGTTATTATCCAACGCCACAATTTTTACAATTGTTATATTTTACTATTTGTTTAATTGCATTAGTATTAGCATTAGCCTATATTACAGCATCAATTAATGTTTTCTTTAGTGATTTAAGTCAATTAGTCCAGGTAGCGTTACAAGCTGGGATGTGGTTAACTCCGATTATGTGGGATTTTAGTATGGTTGCAGCTCATCCTTTATCAATAGTTTTAAAGTTAAATCCAATGTATTATATAGTACAGGGTTATAGAGCAGTTGTTTTGGAAAGTCAATGGTTTGTAACTAATAGTATTTCTTTAACAATTTATTTTTGGGTGTTTGTAATTGTTTTATTTGTTATTGGAACAATAATTTTTAAAAAGATGAAACCACATTTTTCAGATTCTTTATAGGAGGGTGTTATGAAACAAAATAAAGCAATAGAGATATCTAACATAACAAAAGTGTATAAATTGTATAATAAACCAGTTGATAGATTAAAAGAAACTTTTTCAATTACAAAAAAAGTATTACATCGAGATTTTATGGCATTAAAAAATGTTTCATTTGATGTTTATGAAGGAGAAATATTAGGAATAATAGGGAAAAATGGTTCAGGAAAATCAACTATTTTAAAGATTATAACTAGTGTATTAACTCCTACTAGTGGAACTTCAAAAGTTAATGGGAAAATAGCAGCATTATTAGAATTGGGTGCAGGTTTTAATATGGAATATACAGGAATAGAGAATATTTATCTAAATGGCCAAATGATAGGTTTTACTAAAGAAGAGATGGATGAAAAGTTAGATGATATAGTTACTTTTGCAGATATTGGAGAACATATTTATCAACCAGTTAAAACTTATTCAAGTGGTATGTTTGCAAGATTGGCGTTTTCAGTAGCAATAAGTGTAGATCCTGATATATTAATAGTTGATGAAGCTTTATCTGTAGGTGATGTTTTTTTTCAAAATAAATGTTATCGTAAATTTGAAGATTTTAGAAATCGTGGTAAAACAATACTGTTTGTTACTCATGATATGGGAAGTGTAATTAAATATTGTAATAGATGTGTTTTATTAAATGCTGGAGAAAAGGTAGCTGAAGGAAATTCTCAAGAAATGGTTGATTTATATAAAAAAATTATGGTTGGACAATGGAAATCTGATGAAGAAAAAAGAATTATATCTAAAACAAATATAGGTAATAAAAATAATGTCAGTAAAAAAGCTCTTCTTTGGAAAGAAAATATGCTTATTAATCCCGATATTGAAGTTTATGGCGATGGACGGGCTGAAATTATTGATTTTGGAATATTTGATATGAGTGGAAATATTGGAAATAATGTATATAAAGGTGATTTTTATGAAGTTAGAATGAAAGTAAGAATCAATGAAAACATTAAATCGCCTATTTTTGCATATAAACTTAGAGATGTAAAAGGTTCTGAGTTGACAGGAACTAATACTTTATTGGAAGGAATTGACACTGCATATATAAAAGCAGGTGATATAGTAACAATTAGTTTTAATCAAAAACAATATTTGCAGCCTGGACAATATCTTTTATCATTGGGATGTACAGGCTATGAAGGTGATCAGTTTGTTGTATATAATAGAAATTATAATTGTTGTGTTGTTGGTGTAGTTGCTGATAAAGGAACAGTTGGTTTTTTTGATAGTGAATCACAAGTAGAAGTAAAAGTAGAATAAATTTTGAATAAGATAGATTTAATTCTATCTTATTTTAAGTTAGCATAGTTTTAAATCATGGTATTGTATTGAAAATGCATGAAAATAATAGTTTCTATTGCGATACATAACTTCAATCCAGTATTATTTTAACTAGGTATTTTTTACCAGGATATGACAGAAAATTGATTGTTATCTTTTTACCTTATGCTACTGATTTCATAATGACTCACTTCAGAACTTTATATTCAACTGATTGTTTGTTGTGATTTAAGTTCTGGGATTATTTATATATATTCATTTGATTTTTATTCAAAAATTTTTCCATGTTTATTAAATCAGAAACAATCTTACTTTTGAACCTTACTATATATTGAAATTTTTGACCAAATAATAAATAATATCTTGCCAGTAGAGAATAAAATATGAAGTTTTTACCAATTTTCTGTATATAAAGGATAAACCCTTTTTTGTTTGAAGTTTATATTGGTTGCAAATTTACATTTATTAATATATCAGACCCTTTGTTTAATAACAGGAAGATTTAACATTCCACCAAATGATAAAGATGTTTTTTTATTGGGAATATTATTAGCGTTTTGTTTTATCAAAATAGTCAATAAGGAAAAAGAATTATGATACATTTTCATAGATAATCTTATTTTTATTAAACAGCCTTAAAAGCTTATTATATATCATTAATATAAACCTTTAGATTAATAAGGAGAGCATGTTTAAATTTCCTAACTCATTTTATTTTAATAAAAATAGTAATGCTTCTATTTAGTTTGTTGACAAGGCGGTTTTATAGTCTGGTGATTATATATACTATTGTCATGGTTCAACAAAGTACAGCGGCTGAAAAGACAATAATAAATACAGTTTCAGAAGGATCATTATCAAAAATAGCATTAGCAAGTTTATTCTTATTAATTTTAGGAGAAGATAAGTAATATAAGCAGCATTATCTTTTACATAAGAAACATTTGATTATAATACAATCAAATGAGAATAAAATCTCATTGATTTTATAACTCTAATGTTCTATGATAAACATGTCAAAACACACTCTTAACAAAAATAGAGGAGAATAGCTTAATACTCTCCAAAAAGGTCAATATATAAGTTATATAACAGGTAGAGAAGTGTTTTGATTTTTATTTTACAAATAAGGATGCGGAGAACATCTGCCGTATGTTATAATAAATCTCAAGGAGCGCAAGATAATGGGAATTTTAGATAAATTACTTAATGAAGATGTTTTAACATCAATTGATAATATGATTATAAATGGCATGTCACAAGATATATTTTTAAAGAATCCCTCATTTCCCCTTTTGTATCATTTATCTAATCATCGCAAGAATGTAATAGATTGGTTTGATTTTGACAGTGAATCAGTTGTTATTCATATAGGATCAGGATCAGGTATTATTACGCAAAGTCTAGCAGATAAGTGCAAATGGGTTGTAGCAATAGATAGCAATCAAAAATTAACTAGTATAAATAGAAAATTAAATAGTGATTATGAAAATATAGATTGGGTATGCGAAGATGAATTGAAGTTCATTCAAAAATATGAAAATCAAGTTGATTATGTAGTTGTTGATTATTTTATTGAATTATCAAATAATCTTGAAGAGTTATTACATATAGTTGATAGAGTATTAAGACCTGATGGTAAAATTATCATTATTTCTTTTAATAAATTTGGTTTGAGATATTTTTCTGGTGAAAATGAATTTTATTCACAAAAATTATTTGAGGGAATAGAGGGGTATTGTCAAGATTCAAGTACTCATACATATTCTAAAAATGAGTATGCTAATAAACTTACTGAAGTGGGTTTCAAATTTATTAAGTATTATTATCCATATCCTGATCATCTTTTTACAGAAACTATATATAGTGATGAGAAATTACCAACTTTTGGAGACTTAAATAATAATAATTGGAATTTTGAGTCTGATAGAATTGAATTATTTGATGAAAGTAAAGTATATAATGAATTGATTAATAGTTCTAGTTTTCCTTTTTTTAGTAATTCATTTTTTATTATTTCTAGTAAAGAGGATTTTAAGATTAATAGCAAATATTCTAAGTTTTCAAGAGAAAGAAAAGAAGATTATCAGATATTAACTAGTATAATTAATGATGGTGAAAATAAATTTGTAGTTAAAAAACCATTAACAGATAAATCTATTATACATTTGGAAAGAATGTATAATTATTATAAAGAAATAAATAGGAGTAAAAAGTATAATAATAAAATCAGATATTGTCCAGTAAAAATAGAAGAAGATAGAGTAATATTTGATTTTATTTATGGTAGAAGCTTAGAAACATTAATCAAAGAATGTATTATAGAGCATAAGGAAGATGAATTAACAAAGTATATTGAAATACTAATAGATGTTATAGATTTACAAAAAAAAGAGAAATTTAAATATTCTAATGAATTTAAAGAGGTATTTGGTGATATTAAGGGATTAGAGGATTTAGAGGCTGTCAGTTTTCCTAATATAGATTTAATACCAGATAATTTGATTATTGATGCTAGTGGTACTGTTAATATTATTGATTATGAGTGGGTATATAATTTTTTAGTACCTAAGACATTTATTATATTCAGATCACTTTTTCATAGTAAAGCTTTTAATTTATTATCAGTAGAAAAAAAGGATGAATTATATATTAAATATGGTATTTTGGATAAGTTAAAAGATGTGTATTTACAAATGGAAATAAATTTTCAAAAGTATATTTCAGGTGAAGGAAATAAAATGTCAGAAATACTTGATAAAATGAATAATTTAGTTATTAGAAAAGATATGAATATATTTAAAGATATTCATATAATAAAAGTGTATGAAGATAACTTAAAAACAAATGAGATTAAATTAAGTAATAATATTAGTGATTATATATTAATTACTAGTATCAAAGAGAAAGTAGATGAAATAAAAATACTATTATGTTCAATGCCCTGTATTGTTAAAATAAAGAGTATTGTAGGAATAAAGGATAATTTTAATAGAGAAGAGATTGATTTTAAAACAAATGCTACCCTTATAGAGAATAATAATTATTATTTTGATGATTTTGCACAAGTATATATAAATAATCGAAATTATGATAAGGTAGAGGCAGAATTATTATTTTATTATGTAAATGATAGATGTATAGCTAATATTATTAAATTAACTAAAGCAAATATTGCGATAAGTAATGATAAAATAGAGTATCAAAATAAGTTAGCTAAATATAATAATAATTTTTTTGTTAAAGTATTAAAGAAGTTGAAATTTATAAAGGAGTAAAATAATGGATGTGTCTATTGTTATACCAACAAAAAATGGTGGTGAACTATTAAATAAGGTTTTAACCAAGATTGAAGAGCAGGTAACAAAGTATCAATATGAGATAATTTGTGTTGATTCTGGATCTAAGGATGATACAATTGAGATTATAAAAAAGCATAATTGTAAACTATATCAAATAAAACCATCAGATTTTGGACATGGAAAAACGAGGAATTATGGGGCGTCAAAAGGAACTGGAAAATATATCATTTTTATTACACAAGATGCTTTACCATATAATGAAGTTTGGTTAGAAGAACTAGTGTCTGCAATGGAGCGTAATCCAGATGTTGTAGGAGCATTTGGTGCACATAAGCCATATGAAGATTGTAATATTTTTGATAAAAGGGATATAACTTTACATTTTCAAGGCTTTGGTCAAGAGAATACAATTTATCAGTTAGAAGATAAAAAAAGGTATGAGACAGAAGAAGGATATAGACATTTGTTAGCATATTATTCAGATAACAATTCTTGTATGCGAAGGGATATTTGGAATAAATACCCATATGATGATGTGAACTTTGCTGAAGATCAAATATGGGCAAGAAAAATGATTGAATTAGGTTATAAAAAACTATTTTGTCCTAAAGCTATTGTATATCATTCACATAATTATAAACTAACTACTTATTTTTCACGGTTTTATGATGAATTTAAAGGATTATATGAATTACATCAGTATGTAATAGTTAATCGAAAATTAAGTATAATAGTTAATATATATAGAACTGTAAGAAATGATATATATTATTTAAAATCTTTAAATATCAGTAAAAAAGAGAAAATTAAATGGGCAAATTATTCATTTTGGAAAACGTGTTATCGTTACATAGGAGGATATTTAGGGGGAAATTATCATCGATATTCTAAACAAAAACAAGAATTTTTAGATAAACATATATCACAACAATATAAGCAAAGAAATAGATAGGAGAGTAGATTATGTCATTAATAAAAAAAGCATTTTTATTTATTAAGAAAAATGGTTTTCGGGGAGTTGCAAAAAAATTAGAAAATGCTGAATCAGTTAATAAAATTCAGTTATTTGATCATTTTGATTTTATTGTTAATAATGAAGAGATTCCTTTAAATGAAGAAGAGTATAATAAATTTAAAGATGGAACAATTCTTTTAAATTGGATAATTCCAGAAATGGGGAAAGGATCTGGCGGACATATTAATATATTTAGATTTATAAGTATGTTGGAAGCAGAAGGAATACACAATCGTGTTTATATAGATCATGCGATTAATTTTAAAGATAACGAATCACTTAGAAAATTTGTAAAAGAACATTTTTCTATTTTGGATGAACGTGTAGAAGTATATTATGATGTATCGTATGCTAAATTTGCCCATGGGACCTTTGCAACTGCATGGAATACTGCCTACTTTGTTAAAAGATTTAATAATACAATTTCAAAATTTTATTTTGTTCAGGATTTTGAACCTCAATTTTATGCAGTAGGGTCAGAATATGAATTTGCTTATAATACATATAAATTTGGTTTTAGAGGTATAACAGCAGGTGATTGGTTAAAAAATATTTGTATAAATGAATTTGGGATGGAAGCTGATAGTTTTGGATTTTCATATGATAAAGATTTATATCATCCCAAAGAAAAAAAGGATACTAAAAAAAGGGTGTTTTTCTATGCTAGGCCAGTGACACCAAGGCGTGATTTTGAATTAGGGTTATTGGCATTAAATGAACTTACCAAAATGCTTCCTGAGCTTGAGGTCGTATTTGCTGGATGGGATGTTAGTAATTATGAAATACCTTTTAAACATAAAAATATGGGAATTGTTAGACTGGAAGATTTATCTGATTTATATTCACAATGTGATATGTGTTTAATAATATCTAATACAAACTTATCTCTATTGCCATTAGAAGTAATGGCATCTAATTCGGTAGCTGTATGTTCAAAAGGAGAAAACAGTACTTGGCTTGTAAATGAAGAAAATTGTATTTTAGTTGATTACGAACCAGTGTCAATTGCTAATACAATGAAATATTATCTAGATAATCCAACCCAGTTAGAATTAATAAGAAAGAAAGGTTTAGCTTTTGCAAAAGATACTTCTTGGTTAAAAGAAGGTTTAAAGGTTAAGGAAGCTATATTGAAAGGAATTGCTGAAGATGCCAAATAAGAATGTTTTAGTTATTGGTGGTAATGGTTTTATTGGGAAAAATTTATGTGATTATTTTTCAAATCAAGGAGAATGTGTTTATTCTTTTGATATTCAAAAGCCTGATAATTATAATAAAAAAGTTAATTATATTATTGGAGATTTCTTTGATGATGAAAATTTAGAAAAAGCGATTGAAGATATGGATGTAATCATTCATTCATTAAGTACAGTAAATCCTGGAAATTCAAATGAAAGATATTTACAAGGATATTCCAGAGATTTTATTCAAAGCATTAAATTATTTTCATTAGCAATAGAAAAGAAGATAAGAGTAATTTTTTTATCATCAGGGGGAACTGTATATGGGATTCAAGAACAGCAGCCTATATCAGAATATCAACAGCCTTTACCAATTAATCATTATGGAAATATAAAACTTTGTATTGAAAATGTAATTCGCACATTTAATTGTCAATTGCATACAAAGATGTTAATTGCTCGAGTATCTAATCCTTATGGTCCGGGACAAGATTACCAAAAAGGTGTTGGCTTTGTTGATGCAGCTTTAAAAAAAGCAATTAATCATGAAACAATTGAGATATGGGGTGATGGAAACATAATAAGAGATTATATTTATATAACTGATGTATGTAGAATGTTATACTCACTATTGGATTATAATGGAGATAATGAAGTTTTTAATATTTCCTCAAATGAAGGTATTTCTCAAAATATGATAATAAATGAATTACATTTATTAGGGCATGAACCCAAAGTTGTTTATAAAAGTAGTAGAAGCGTAGATGTAAAAAAAATTGTTTTAGATAATACTAGAATTAAAACATTATACACAAAAGATAATATTACTTTTAAAGAAGGTATAAAAATGTATAATAATTATCTTATAAATAAATAGGAGAAGATGAAATATGCTATTAGTAACTGGAGTTAAAGGCCAATTAGGTTATGATATTGTAAATGAATGCAAAGCTAGAAATATTGAAGCAGTTGGTGTGGATATTGATGAAATGGATATTACAGATGCTAAAAAAGTAACAGAAATAATTAAAGGTGGAAATTTTGATGGTGTTATTCATTGTGCAGCTTGGACAGCAGTAGATAAGGCAGAGGAAGAAATAGAAGCTTGTATAAATGTAAATGTTAACGGTACTAAAAATATTGTTAATGTATGTAAAGAACTTGATATACCAATGATGTATTTTTCAACTGATTATGTTTTTAATGGAGAAGGTGATATACCTTGGAAGGAATATGATAAAAGAGAACCGTTAAATGTATATGGACAAACTAAATATGAAGGTGAATTAGCAGTTGAAACCTTAAATAAATATTTTATTATTAGAATAGCATGGGTATTTGGGGTTAATGGAAATAATTTTATAAAAACAATGCTTCGTTTAGGAAAGGAACATGGCGCAGTAAGTGTAGTAAATGATCAAATTGGCTCACCTACATATACGTATGATTTATCAAAGTTAGTAGTTGATATGATTCAAACAGAAAAATATGGAATTTATCATGCTACAAATGAAGGACTTTGTTCTTGGTATGAATTTGCTTGTGAAATTTTTAAGCAAGCAGGTATGGAAGTTAAAGTAACCCCAGTTGATTCAACTATGTTTCTTACTAAGGCAAAAAGACCAAGTAATAGTAGAATGTCTAAAGATATGTTAGATAAAAATGGTTTTGATAGGTTACCTTCTTGGCAAGATGCTTTAAATAGATATTTAAAAGAAATTGAGTATTAATGAGTACGGTAATGAAATTTAGTTATAAAAAGTTTTGAAATTAAGTAATATTTATTTTCATAACTTTTTATTTAAAATTTGTTTATAATTATAAAAATAGGGGGTGTGACTTTATTTTGTTACAACCCCTTTGATTTAATATTACTATTTTCATCTAAAATATAAGCTTCAAAATCATGAATAACACGCTCTGATTTTTTTGGAACTTTCATATAATCGCCATACATACTAGTAAGATACTCTTCATATCCAGAGGGGATAGGAAAAATATCATCTTCAAATTTACATTCAAGTGTTTCTTTAAATACAGATTTATTAAATATTTCTCTATCTTGATTAGGCCAAACTAAGTTTCCTACAAAATTAGAATCATAAGGTTTAACTAAAGATAGAATATTAGTTATCCAATATTTATTATCTTTATTAAAACAAATAATCGAATAACCTATTTTTCCTATAAAGGCAATTATCTTTTTAGGTATAGTTGATAAATTGCCAGCAATGTATATTTTATTAAAAAATTTATAACGTGAATGTTTTTTTAATATTTTTTGTATTTGATCATTTGTATTAGGAAAACTATCTAATGGGAAAATATCAACCCAAACTCCTAGACAATACTGTTTTTTTATATCTTTTTCATATACAACTGTTTTTTCATTAACAATTTTAATATAAGGATATATGTAGTTTTTATCTAATGGTAAATAAAATTTATAATTTTGATTAGATTCAAGATAACGGTTTTCTTTAACTATTGAAATAAGCTTATTATATGAGTCACGTGGAATACAAATATCTATATCATCATCCCAGGGAATAAACCCTTTATGACGAATAGCTCCTAAAAGAGTGCCACCGCATAAAAAATATTTTATATCATGTTTTTTTGCGAATTGTTTAAACTCTTTAAGGATATCTAATTCCATGATTTGAATATCTCTTGAATTAATTTTTTTCATTCTATGTTCACCTGTCTAATTAATTTATATACTATTAAAAATAGTAAAATTCTAATGTAAAATAAGTAGTTATCATACTTTACTTAAAAAATATTCTAACATAATTTAATATATTAAAAAATAAAAAATTAAGAATTTATTAAGAAAAATTATAAAATTTTAATAAAATATTTATAAATAGTATATTTTTAATAGGTTATATTATCTTTTTATAATAAAATGTTGTAGACTTTTTATTAGTTTATTATTATGGTAAAATAATATAAAATAAAATTTAAAGAGGGTCTGCAATGAAAAATAAAATAAAAAATGTAAATAATAAATATATAATCGGTTCAATATTAATATTTGTTAGTGTAGTAATAGTTTTTTCAGTTATATGGGGAAATAGAACATTTTCTGTAAAGACACTGAATCAAATAATATTTCACTTAAAGGTACCAATGGAAGGTACTGATAATGGGATATATTTAGATTGGTTTCTTTGGGCTGTGCCGATTAGTATCGCTGTAGTAGCAGTAGTCGATTTGATTATTTTTAATATTCATCGATTATATAGTGGTAAAATATTAAAAGTATTAAAGAAACACTTTGTTAAATTTGGAATAGTTTGTATAGTTTGCTCTTTAATCTTTACAATATATAACTATGATATTCATGGGTATATTAATAATATGCGTCAAACTACTGATTTATATGAAAAGTATTATGTTGACCCAAGTAAAACTAATATTAGCTTTGAAAATGGCAAAAGAAATATTATTCATTTATACCTAGAATCAGTAGAGAATACTTATGCCAGTAAAAAAGCTGGTGGCGCTGAAGAAATAAACTATATTCCTGAATTGTCAAAGTTGGCTAAAGAAAATATTAATTTTTCTAATAACGATAATATAGGTGGGAGTCACACTATCGATGGGACGCAATGGACCATTGCCTCTCAAGTCTCTCAAAATATGGGAATTCCTTTGAACTTATCAATTAAAAGTAAAAAGTATGATAATAATAGTGAATTTTTACCTGGGGGTTATTCAATAGGTGAAGTTTTAGAAGCTAATGGTTATGTAAATGAATTCATGTGCGGCTCTGATGCTGATTTTGGTGGAACGTCAAATTTTTATAAACAGCATGGAAATTATATAATCCGTGATTATAATAGTTTCAAAGAAAATGGTGATATTGATAATGATTATTTTGTTTTTTGGGGAATTGAGGATGCTAAATTATTTGAATTTGCTAAATCCGATATTACTAAGTTAGCTAATGGAGATAAACCATTTAATATGGAAATTACAACTATTGATACTCATACACCAGATGGATATTTATGTAATCAATGTAAAAAAATTCATAATAATCAATATGCTAATGTGATTGAGTGTCAATCAAGACAAGTAAATAATTTCATTAATTGGTGTAAAACACAATCTTGGTATGAAAATACTACGATTGTAATTACTGGTGATCATAATAGTATGTCCGAAAAGTTTTTTGCAGGAATTGATGAAAACTATGTTAGAACGCCTTATAACTGTATTATTAATAGTGTGGTTAAACCAGTTAAAAGTAAAAATAGATTGTTTAGTACAATTGATATGTATCCAACAATTTTAGCAGCAATGGGTGTAAGTATTGAAGGTGATAGATTGGGATTAGGAACTAATTTATTTTCAGATAAAAAAACGATAATGGAAGAAATTGGTTTTGATACTTTAAGTAATGAAGTTCAGAAAACTTCTAAATTCTATAATAATGTGATTATAGGTTTGAAAGAATAGGAGATGAATATAATGAAAACTGGTATTGTTGTATTAAATTATAATGATGCAATAGAGACAGTTAAATTTGTAAATGATATTAATAGTTATGATATTGTAGATGAAATTGTTGTTGTTGATAATAATTCCAATGATAATTCTTTGATAGAGCTAAAGAAATTATCAAATGTAAAATTAATTGCATTAAATGATAATCGAGGATATGCTGTTGGTAATAATGCAGGACTAAAATATTTGTATGAGCAAAATTATGATAATTACATTATAGCTAATCCTGATATAATTATAGATAAATGTAGTTTAGTTGATTTTATTGCATATATGAATACTAGCAAGTATCATATATTTGGACCAGTCGTTAAAGAACATGATCTAATTAATCGAGGTTGGAAACAAAGAACGATTAATTATGATATATATGATAATTATCCAATAATTAATCGACTACTAAAAAAAAGAATAAGTTACCCCAAACGACATTATACAGGTGTATATACTTCAGTTGATTGTATTTCAGGTTGTTTTTTTGGTATTAAGAAAGAATTGATTGACAAAATTGGTTTTTTAGATGAAGGAACATTTTTATACTATGAAGAAGACATACTATGTTTTAAAGCAAGACAAGCTGGGTTTAAAGTATGTGTATTGAATAATGTTGAGATCGTTCATAACCATGCTGTAACTATAGATAAAAATATAAATAGATATCGTAAAATGAGGATTTTAAAAGAGTCGCAGCTATATTATCATCAAACATGTTTTAATCATTCAAAACATAAATTAAAACGTTTAAAAAAATCAGCTAACTTGGCTTGTAAATTTGCTCGGTTAAGAACAAAAAAGGAAATTATAAATCAACATAATAGCCCTAAACAAAAAATAACCATATTATCACTACACTTAAAAGTTGGTGGAATTGAAAAAGCAATTTGCTCACTTGCTAATATGTTAGTAGATGATTATGATGTGGAAATTGTTAATGTATATAAATTATGTGAGCCATCTTTTTATCTTGATGAACGCGTTCAAGTCTGTTATTTATCAACAGATTTAAAACCCAATAAAGAAGAATTAAAATATGCTTTAAAAAATAAACATTTTATTAAAATTATTAAGGAAGGATATAAAGCTTTAAGAATAGTTTTAAAAAAACGAAGTTTGATAAATCAGTGTGCCAAGGTAACTGATGCTGATATAATTATTTCAACTACATTAGCCTTTAATAAAGCATTTGCAAGGTATCAAAAAGATAAGTTATTAATTGCTTGGGAACATTGTCATCCAGATCGTAATCAGAACTATCCAAAAAAGGTATATAAATCAGTTAAAAAATTTGATCTTTTTATTCCAGCATCAAAATCAATTTATGACTTTTATAAAGAGTACTTAACTGGTCCCCAATGTAGATACATACCTCTATGTATTGATGAGATTCCTACTGAAAAGGCACTATTAAAAACAAATCAAATAACGGTTATGGGACGTTTATCAAAAGAAAAAGCTTATGACGATATGTTAAATGTATTTAAAAAAGTGCTAGAAAAAAATTCTGAAGCTAAATTGAATATTCTTGGTGATGGTGAAGAAAGAACTTCTTTAAGCGTATTAGCTGACCAATTAGGAATAAGTAAATCAGTTGTTTTTCATGGAAATACTGTTGGTAAGGCAAAACATGAAGTCTTGATGAATACAAGTGTCTTTGTTACAACTTCTCATTATGAAAGTTTTGGGCTAGTATTATTAGAAGCAATGAGCTATGGAATACCATGTGTATCATTTGATAGTGCAAAAGGATCTTTGGATATTATTGAAGATGGTAAAGACGGTTTTATTATTAAGGATCGTAATTTAGATGAAATGGCAAGTAAAATAGTAGAGCTTTTAAATGAAACATCTAAAACATTGCAAAATAATGCGATAAGAAAAGCGGAATATTTTTCTTATCAAAATGTAAAAAAATTGTGGTTAAAAGAATTTAATAATTTCAATATACATGACTTAAAAATTAGAGCAATTTTTACTTCATCTGCTGGAGGGCATTTCAGTGAATTATGTGAATTAAAAGAGTTAATGGAACGATATAATTCATTTTTGATTACAGAAGACCATGAAATGATGAAAGAATATAAAAAAACAAATAAATCAAGATCATGGTATATGCCGGCAGGTACTAAAGAACATTTATTTAAGTTTTTATGTAATTTTCCAATAAATATTTTTAAAAGTTTTATTGTTTTTATAAAAGTTAGACCAGATATTATTATTTCAACTGGAGCGCATACAACGGTACCAATATGCTATATCGCAAAAGTATTCGGGAAAAAAGTAATTTTTATTGAAACATTTGCAAATATTACAACAAAGACACTATCAGGAAAATTAGTATATCCAATTGCAGATTTATTTTTAGTACAATGGGAAGAAATGTTAAAACTTTATCCTAAAGCAAAGTATCGAGGAGGGCTAAAATAATGAGAATATTTGTTATGTTTGGAACCCAGGATAAACGCTTTGATCGATTATTAAATGCAATTTTAGAATCTGATTTTATTAAAAATAATGATGTATATGTTCAATTAGGATATACAAAAGGTACATATGAAGGAATTAATTGTCAAGAGTATTATACTGAAGAAGAACTTATGCATCAAATTAGTATTGCCGATTTAATTATTACACATGCTGGAGTTGGTGCAATAGTATCAGCACTTAAACAGAAAAAAAGAGTAATCGTTGTACCTCGTCTTGGACAATTTAAAGAACAGAATAATGATCATCAGGTACAGATTATGAAGCGGTTTGATGAACAAGGGTATATTATTCCATGTACTGATTTAAGTGGGCTTGATGAAGTTGTAAATAATGCTCATAACTTCGAACCAAAAGAATATGTGGCTAATAAACAGGGAATTATTGATGAAATAACAGATTTTATCAATAAGCTCTAAGAGAGTATCATATATTTTTGGGTTTAGCTAACTTATTTAGAGGAGTGAAAAACTTGTTTTAAAATAAAGTTATTCTAGTAAAGTTGTTATAGCAATTTCAAATGAATAAATTTAATATATTGTAGACAAATATTCATTAGATATTTCTTAAGCTATGTAAAGGATTGGAAATGATTTTGTATCATGTAGAGAAACTAACTTTACAAAGATAACATATCAGATGATATTTATAATTATAAATATTCTAATCAAATAGTGAAAAATCAAAGTTTATTAATTATATTTGGTTATTACTATAAAATCAAGGGTGAACAGAATGTGTACAGTATATTAGTTTAAAATAAAATTAATTATATTATTTTCAATAAGAGATAGAAAAATGTCGATGTCTAAGTTTGATAAATGATTATGATTGCATTTTGATTATGTGATCGTATATAGCAGATATTATTAAATCCATGTAGGCATGCTTACAAGTTTTATTTAGTAAAATCTATCTTTAAAAAGAAGGGGAAATTTTTATATGTAGTTTTCGTGTGTATGAGGAATTTACAACAGTTGAAATAAAAAATCATAGATTTAGAACAGAAGACGATATAATTATGTTTCAAAAATTTTGACTAAATTTTATGTTGTTGAAGTAGAAGATAGTAAAAATTAAGTTATTATACTTTATAATATATAGATAATTAGATTTACTGATTATCTTATTTTAATATCATTTTTTATGTGTTAAGTTCAAAGTACTAGTTGAGGGGAATTATCTTATTGGAGTCAGATCTATTAATTTACTTGTTACAATCTCTTTAATATAAGTGGTTGTTATGATAGAATGAAGTCAAAAAGAAAATAGGAGGAATAATCATGAGATTACTAGTAAATAGTTTTAAATATCAATTAGGATATGATATTTTTAATGAATGTAAAAATAGAAGTGTAGAAGTTGAGGAAAATCTAATTAGTACAGGCTCTTTCTTAGCAAAAGTTCAAAAATATAATAACGATAGAATGTCTAAAGAAATGTTAGATAAAAATAGGTTTGATAGGTTATTAACTTGGCAAGATTCTTTAGTTCGATATTTAAAATTAATTAATTATAATAACTAATAATAAAGGTTGTGGACTAATGAAAATCATAAAAGAGTATTTAAAAACACACCAATGGATATTATATTTAGTAGTATTTATAATCGCTGTTATTTTCCATTTAAATCAACAATTGGGAGTTTATGATGATATTTTTTTTAAACAAAAGAGCTCGGAACTAGGAATAATAAATTTTGTCAGTATGAGGTATAATGTTTGGACAAGTAGATTGATAATAGAAGCTTTAATGACTTTGTTGTTACAACTGCCTTCTATTGTATGGGTTATTTTAGATTCTTTAATGTATGTCATAGTTTATTATAGTTTAAATAAAATATTTAATAACTCAAAAAATATTGTAACAAACTGTTTAATATTATTGTTAATTTTTCTTGTTCCATTCTCCTATTTTGGCACTGCTGGATGGTATGCAACAACCCTAAATTATTTATGGCCATTAGCATTAGGTTTATATTGTTTATTTATATGTGTAGAACGGTTTAGAGAAAAAAACATATCTACCCTTAAGTATTTCTTTGTTTTTATTTCAATAATATATGCAACTAATCAAGAACAAGTCTGTGCATTAATGTTAGGATATTTGATTTTGTTTAATTTAGCATATTATTTTAAAAATAAGAAACTTTCTAAATTATATATATCATTATTTATAATTTCAATTGCAATGCTATTATTTCACATGACTTGTCCAGGAAATCAAATGAGAACAATAAGTGAGATTAATACATGGTTTCCGGGGTTTAAAAGTCTAACAATGTTAGAAAAATCTGCATTGGGCTATGTAGGTGCCTTTAGCAGTTTATTTACAAATAAAAATATTATTTTTGTATTATTTTTATGTTTAATGCCTATATGTGTGATTTTACATAAAGGAAAAAAAATAGATTTTTTAATATCGATATTACCAATATGTGAGATATTACTTATATATATTAGCAGTAAATTAGATACTATTGGTAATTTGTATAATTATGTAAAAATTTATGCTAATAAAATTGATATAGTTGATTTCTCAACAAAGAGTTTTATATGTGTAATCATTTTATCAACAATTTTTTTGTTTAGCATAATATATATAATAACAAAATATACTAATAACTTTCTTATGAAAAATGTTATATTTATTTCAGGAATTCTATCAAAAATAATTCTAGGCTTTTCACCAACAGTTTTTGTTTCAGGTGTAAGAACATCAATATATTTATATTATGCGATACTTATTATAATATTGCTTATTATACAAGAAGATATCTTTAATAAAATGAGTAATAGTCATTGGAGTTTAAATGAAAAAGGTGATTAAATGGAAAAAATATCAATAATTGTCCCATGCTATAACGAACAAGAAACTTTACCTATTTTTTATAATGAGGTATCAAAAGTAATGGCGGAAATGAATAATTATGAGTTTGAAATTATTGGCATAGATGATGGTTCAAAAGATAGAACTTTAGAAATATTAAAAGAATTAGCAAGTAAAAGTCATACTTTCAAATATATATCATTTTCAAGAAATTTTGGAAAAGAGGCAGCTATATATGCTGGATTAAAAAAATCGTCAGGAGATTATATTGTTATGATGGATGCCGACCTACAAGATCCTCCAACTCTTTTACCACAATTAATGAAAGCAATTATAGAAGAAGGATATGATTCTGCTGCTACTAGAAGAGTGTCACGTAAAGGTGAGCCAATAATTAGGTCACTTTTTGCTAGATTATTTTATAAGATAATGAATAAAATATCATCATCAGAAATTGTTGATGGAGCGCGTGATTATCGTTTGATGACAAGACAGTTTGTAAATTCTATACTTGAGTTATCAGAATACAATAGGTTTTCAAAAGGACTTTTTGGTTGGGTTGGATATAAAACTAAATGGATCGAATATGAAAATATAGAAAGAATAGCTGGGGAGACGAAATGGTCTTTTTGGAGTTTATTAATATATAGTATTGAAGGTATTGTGGCTTTTTCTACAGCACCTTTAGCAATTGCAGCGATAGTTGGGTTACTATTTTGCTTGTTAGCATTTTTGTTTATTGTAATAATAATTGTACGAACTCTTGTATTTGGAGATCCAGTATCTGGATGGCCCTCTATGGTATGTATAATTTTAGCTATGGGCGGTATACAATTATTATGTGTTGGTATTTTGGGTGAATATCAGGCTAAAACATATCTGGAAACAAAAAATAGGCCAATATATATTTGTAAAGAAAGTAATATAGAAGAGTGATAGCACTTATATATGGATGGAAGAGTATAATAATCTAATCATATTTTACTAATAAATAATATTTAATTGATATGTTATAGAGAACCATGTACAAATAATGTAACGTATTTTATAAATATGGTTATATTATTTTTGTGCTAATTTGATTAAACTTGATGAAATTGTTAATAATGCATATAAATTTGAGCTTATAAAAAATAAAATCGAAAACTAGCTATTATTACTGAAATAACTAATTTTATAAGTAAATTTGATAAATAAATCATAATTATAGCAAAAATAGTAGATAAAAATAAAAAAAGTATTTATAATACCTTTTGTATATGTATAAAATAAAAGGAGATAGTTTATGCTAAAAAAAATATTAAGTATATGTCTAGTACTTACAATGATGTTTGGATTGAGCGCTTGTAGTGATAATGATTCAGAATCAGATAAAAACGATAATGATAATACTAATAGTACGGATAATATTACAGATCAAGAAAGACCTTTTACTGAATCAAATGGATTGATTAAATATTTTACAATTGGTGAAGAAAAAATATGTTTACCAGAAACTGTTGGTGAATATGTTCGTTATTTAGAAAAAATTGGAAGTAAAGTTGAGTTGGGTGACACAGGTAAATCTGTTGATGATGCACCTAAATTAAATGCAGGTGGAGTATCATCAATGGTTGCTTTCTTAAAAGTTTATATTGATGATTATGATGATGAATGGCAGTGGTTTGGGATTCGTTATAAAAATGATACAAAAAAAGACTTATCTGTTGCTGATTGCAAAGTAACTCAAATAACCTTAGACTATGATACAATTGCTAATGAAGAAAATCATTATGGAATAAAATCTACTGTATTTATAACAAATCAAGATGAAGAAATTCCTATGGATGGAAAGTTTTCAACCAATAAAATTTATAAATTAATTGGTCCGGCATCACAAAATACTGATGGACATTTACATTATAGTGATGATCAAGGTTACAAGTATGAAATGGTAACAGAAAATCAAAAGGGTATTTTAACAAGAATGGTAATAACTTATCCTGAAAATTAATCAAAAAATTTATAATAAAAAGACAGTGTTTCTACTTGTATACCAATAGATTCACTGTCTTTTTCATTATTTCTAGATTAATATGTAGAATTATTAATCATTCAATGACTTACCTTTATCTTTATAAATATCTAAGCAATAGTCAACTAATTCATCAATAGAAAGATCTAGTTTTTTCAAAACTTTTTCAGCAGATTTTTTAGATTTATCGTCAACTTTTGCATTACTTTTATTATTAGAATAGATATAACCAATTATCATATCATCATAATTTTGAGAGTCTTCAGGTAATTGGATATAAGCAATTGAACTAATCTTCTCTTTTTCAACATAAGCAATAAATTGACTTTTATCTTTGCCATTTTTAGATTCACTAATAGTAACCGTTGTATAATCATCTTTGCTGTATTTAATTGTATATCCAGCATCTTTTAATAACTTGGTAATTTTAGTGGTGCTTTTTCCACTGCTACAGCCAATAAAAGTAAAACATAATAATAAAACTAATAATAATTTACTAAACTTTTTCATATTTCTTCCATCCTTTGTAATTGTTCCAAAATATATTATATATTAATAGTCAAAAAAAGTAAAATAACTAATAAAATTGTAAAATTTGTTAATAAGATATATAACTGATTTTATAATTATTTTAAATTTCAACATAAAATGCTATTATTAATATTGGTGTGTCAAAACGCTTGTTTTATATTATTATTTATAAATATTTAGGAAAGAGGAAGGAATAATGGATGAAGATTTAATCTTTCAAGTACTAGCAATTGTATCAGAAATTCCTCAAGGAAAAGTAGCTAGTTATAAACAAATTGCAACGTTAATAGGGCGACCACAAAATGCTCGTTTAGTAGGTAAAATATTAAGTCATGCTTCAATGTATGGTGATTATCCATGTCACCGTGTTGTTAATAGTGCTGGAAGATTAGTACCTGGCTGGTTTGAACAACGCTATTTGCTATTAGAAGAAGGGGTTATTTTTAAAGATAATGGAAATGTCGATTTAAAAAGTTGTAAGTGGCATATAGTTTAGAAGAATAAAGAATTATATATTAATTTTTTGATTAAGAAATTATAATAAATAAGTGTTATATAGGAAAAAAGTGATATTTAAAATATCGAAAGTGAAAATGATATCATTAAGTAATATATGATAATTTATAATATGTACATCTTTAATGTATTTAACAAATTCATCAAGACTTAAATCATCTTTGTTTAAAAATTTTTTAGTAACTTTAATAACACTCTCATTAACCTCAACAATCTTGCTGTCTTTTTTGTCTATATTATTAGATGCATAAATAAAACCAATAATTACATTTTCATAATCATTAGGATCAGCAGGTAATAAAAGATATACTATTAAATATAATTTGCTATTTTCAAAATAAATAATGATTTGAAAAATAGCGTTGTTATTGTTTTCTTTAAATAAAAGAAAGAGTATCAACTTCATCAATTTTTAACATTTTTTATCTCATAAACAATTCTTGTAAAACACTTAGTTATTTCAATGACATCTTTTACTTTTTTATTTAGTTCTATATTTATCCCACATTATACAATACTAAAACATAGTAATAAAGCAATCAATAATTTCCCTAATTATTTTATGAAATAATATTCTTTCCTCAATATATATTTATATAGATAATTAATATCTACATAAAATGAAATCTTTAGATTATAATATTTATTTTTAAAATTAATGTAAAAAAATATCTACGAAATAGCTACAAATTTTTAAATATTTATTGTATAATGGGGCAAATGAGGTGATTCCATGAATACAGTTTCAGTTGAAAAAGATGCTATTGAACAAGTTGCTAAATTGGTTAGCGATAGTCGAGTTGTAGCCTTTCCAACTGAGACTGTTTTTGGGTTGGGAGTTAAATTTGGTTCTCATCAGGCTTTAGAAGCTTTATATGATTTAAAACATCGTGATAGAGGAAAAGCAATTTCTATGATGATTAGCAAGGCAGATGATATTGAAAAATATGCTTATGTAAATGAAAATGCAAAAAAACTTATTGCGGCTTTTATGCCAGGGATGATCACTATCATTTTAAAGAAACGCCCACATATTGATGATTATTTTACAGCATCACTAGATACTATTGGAATCAGGATACCAGATGATCCATTTGTTTTATCATTAT
>NZ_JBKTWO010000004.1:0-96016 GCF_047249845.1 Thomasclavelia sp. | reverse complement strand
GTGCAACTCTCTTTGTTTATCAAGATCACTTATATCTAAGTAGTTCTAGTGGGAAAGTTTTGGATTCTCTCGGTGTAACTACTAACCAAGGTGCTTCATTATATCAGATGGATTTAGATGGTAAAAATAGAAAAGTTATCTGGCAGTTAAATGAAAATGAATCGTTTGATATTTCTGCAATAGTTATAGGTGATAATAAAATTTATATCCCAGTAGAAAAAAAAGAAATATATGAAACTGCAAGTAATTCTTCAATGGATGTAATTAAAGAAAAAAAGTTAATGGGATTAGATTTAAAAACTGAAAAAACAAAAGAGATTCTTGATCTTAAGGATCGTGATGTAGTTGGGATCTATAATCATAATTTAGTTATACGACAAGCCCATTATCAAGATGATCCTAATAAATATTTAGAGAACAAAGATTATTCAGGTTATGATAAAGCAATTCAAAATGTTGAAATGGGATATTTTAAATATGATCTTAATACTAAACAACAAAGTTCAGAAGTACAACCAGAAAATGCAAATGGTGAGTTTGGTGAATATTATCAAAACAAGATATATTCAATTGATCAAGGTAAATTATATGGATTAGATTTAGATTCAGGGGTTCAAAGTGAAGTTTTATCCTTAGAAGATAATAGAAGTTATATGATTTCTAATTTTATTGATAATCATCTTATTATTGATACATGGTACCAGGACGAATATGTAAACTCACTAGTGGTTTCGTTAGATGGTTTAGAAGTTAAAGAATTAGCACTTAATAAAAAACCGCCAAAGGAACCAATTGATATTTTAAATATCAATCGTGATTATTTATTTGTAAGATATGACCGTGATGGAAAGTATGAAAAGACATGGGCTGGTACTGATCAATTTGAAGTATCTAAAGAATATTTTGGATTAATTAGTAAAGATGATTTTTTAAATAGTAATGCTAATTACCAGACTTTAATGGAGATTGAGTAGGTGAGGATGATGTTAGAGATTAAAGAACTATCTAAGTCTTATCAGAATATTAAAGCTCTTGATCAAGTGAGTTTAAAAATAGAAAATGGAATATATGCTCTTTTAGGACCTAATGGAGCGGGGAAATCAACTTTAATGAATATAATTTGTCGACAGTTAGAAAGTGATGAAGGAACTATTCAATGGAATAATCAATCAATTCATATGTTGAAAAATGATTATTTTAAGATTCTAGGTTATGCTCCTCAACAGCAGGGGCTTTATGAAGAATTCACAGGTTTACGCTTTTTAAGTTATATTGCTATGCTTAAAGATATTCCTAAAGCAAAAATTATTGCTGAGGTACAAAGAGTTGCAAACTTAGTTAATATGGAAGAACATTTAGCAACTAAATGTAAGCATTATTCTGGTGGAATGAAACAACGTATTTTAGTAGCTCAAGCCTTATTAGGAAACCCGCAACTGCTTTTATTTGATGAACCAACAGCAGGATTAGATCCAAAGGAACGAGTTTCATTACGTAATGTCTTTGAACAATTAGCCAATGTTCATATATTATTAATCGCTACTCATGTTGTTAGTGATATTGAAACAATTGCTAAAGAGGTCATCTTTTTAAAAAAAGGTAAAATTATAAAGCAGGGAAGCGTTGATGAATTAACTAAGCATCATGATCATTCTTTAGAAAAACTATATTTAGAACTGTTTGGTCAGGAGCAAAATGATGCAGCTATTTAAAATAGAGTTTTATAAATTATGGAAAAGAAAAATATTTATCATTTTTCTTTTCTTGACTTTATTGATAAACGTTTTAGCACTAGCATATATGCAAAATCTAAATACTAATACTTCTCCTGTTGCTTATCAAAAACTGCAATCACAATTAGAAAGGATTCCTAATGAACAAAGATTTTCTTTCATTGAAGAATATTACAAACAAATAGAAGCCTTTGGCATCTTACAACAGCTTTCTTATTTATCAGCTGATCCTGAAGAAAATAAAGATATGATTGAAAGTATCCGTAGCCAATATCCTGATGTAGAAGAAGATTATAGCAAGTTATATTATGCAAATGAGGTAGATTATTATACTACTAATTTAGAAAGTGAAGCAGTTTTTATTAAAGAGATATATGCTAGAATGTGTTTATTAAAGCAATATCCTAGGTATCTAGAAGATATTCAAACAAAAGCTAAAACAATATCTAATATTTCAATTTTTAATGATAAAGATGATATATCTAAAAAGAATGTTTTAAAGAGTGCTCAAGATTATCAAAATTGTAATAAAGTAGAAATTACTTATGATATTGAATATGGTCTAGAAGAAGCGTTATCATTTCCAATCACTAATTTTTTGATCATGATTGCTGTCTTTATAATCATTTCATATATACTTTTTGAGGAAAAAGAAAATGGTTTGTTTGCTATTATTCGAACTACGCCTAAAGGTAGTTTAGCTACCATTCTAGCTAAAGTACTAGTAATGTTTATCACAATAGGAATTGTTATTTTGGTTTTAATTAGTAGTAATTTAATCTATATGCTTTTTACTTGTGGACTAGGGGATCTAAGTAGGAGTATTCAATCAATTTCTAGTTATCGTCAGTGTACTTATTTATTTACAGTAAAAGAGTATTTATTAGTGTATTTCTTGATTAAGTGGTTAGCAGTATTTTTAATTGGGATAATGATGTTATGGGTTTCATTGTTTGCTAAAAATAAGGTTTT
The DNA here is from genome assembly GCF_047249845.1 of Thomasclavelia sp. GTDB lineage: Bacteria > Bacillota_I > Bacilli_A > Erysipelotrichales > Coprobacillaceae > Thomasclavelia. Next base: position 93,311 of record NZ_JBKTWO010000004.1, on the reverse strand, counting down.
AGCTTTTTCTATTATATTATTATTTATCTTTTTTCAATTAATTTGTTATTTCTTTATTCAGCCATTAGATTCTTTATATTTATTTAAGTATCTTAATATTATTTCAATGTTAAAAATTGAAACAATGTTTCAGTATTATTACAATGTTAATTTATTTGGAGTATTAATTTCATTACAATTATTAATTTTTAGTTGTTTAGTTATCAGCTGTATATTATTTTTTAGTTTATGTTTATTTACTTATTGTCATCGAAGAAATATGATGATAACCCCATTTAAATTACCAAAAATCAAAATTCACAAAAAAGTCACATTATCATTATGGTTACAAGAAAGCTATAAGATCTGGTGGTTACAAAAAGGTTTGCTTTTCATCATTATAGCTAGTATCTTTCAGTGTTACCAGTTTAGTCAGATTAATATTTATCGACAGCCAGAAGAATTAGTTATGCTGGCATATATGGAAAAACTATCAGGGCCACTAACATCTGAAAAAGAAGCATTTATTGAAAGTGAAAAGCAGCGCTTTTTAGATATTTATAACCAATTAGAAATTACTAATGAAAATTATCAAAATGGAATAATTAATAAACAACAATTAGATATTATACAAGATGAATTTGAAAGTCAGTTAGCTAGTGAACCAGTGTTTCAAGAAATTTTAAAGCAGTATCAAGGAATTATTGATAATTTTCAAAAGGAATTTATTGTTCCCTATGGTTATCAGCAACTATTTTTTGATGAAACCTGGGGATTGTTACCAGCGCTTTTCATGTTTATCTTTGCACTACTAAGTTTATCGAATGTATTTGCATATGATTATCAAAATGGAATTGATAAAATAGTTAAGATTACATTTATCGGTACGCAAAGATTTCAATATCTAAAGATGTTTGTTTGTATAATAACTTGTTTTATTTTTGGAGTGATTTTTTATTTGACAGGTTATTTAAAGTTAAATATGGCATATGGGTTGAATAACTGGTTAACACCAGTTAATTCATTAGTGGATTATATACATTTGCCTAGTTTTTCAATTTTAACATATTATATTATTTGTTATTTATTAAGATTTTTTGCATTATTAGTATGTGTTTTCTTTATGCTGGCTTTTTCCAAGAAGTTTAAAAATCAGTTTACAGCTTTACTTATTACCGTTGTCTTATTTTTAGTACCATTGTTTTTAGCTTATGGCGGCTATCATTTTTTAGATTCGTTTAGCTTGTATCCATTATTAATGAATGGACTCTATTTTAAAACTGATTCTGGAATTATACAATTAATAATTAGTTTTACAGCATATTTAATTATTTTTATAGGTTCGTGCTGGTATTTAACTAGACCACTAGTTATAAATTGTAAAAAGATAGATAATTATAATTAATATTCATGAAATTTTAATGACTAAAAGACTAGTAAAATGCTTAAAATTAACTATAATATAGTTAATCATTAAGGAGGATAATTTCATGAATGTTGAAATAATTAATGTTGGTACAGAATTGTTGTTAGGAGAAATTGTTAATACTAATGCAACTTATATTCAAAAGATGTGTAAAGATCTTGGTTTTAATGTTTATTATCAAACAACAGTAGGTGATAATCATGATCGTTTTAAAGAATGCTTAGATATAGCTTTTAAACGAGGTGCTGATTGTGTTATTACAACTGGTGGTTTAGGACCAACTCAAGATGATTTAACAAAAGAATTATCAGCTGAATATTTAGGTTTAGAATTGATCTATAATGAAGAAGAAGCTAAAAAAGTCGAAGAAAAATGTCGATTTGTAAGTGGGTGGATTGATATTCCTGAAAACAATTTTAAGCAGGCATTCTTTCCTGTAGATTGTTATATCTTAGAAAATGAAGTAGGTACGGCAAATGGCTGTGTAATGTCAAAAGATGAAAAGATGATTGTTAATTTACCGGGTCCACCTAAAGAAATGAGTTATGTTGTTGATCATGTTTTAAAAGATTATCTAAGTCAATTTAAGCAGGATATTATTTATACGTATGATTTTCTAACAATGGGAATTGGTGAAAGTCGAGTTGATGAAGTGTTATCTGACTTAATAGATCATCAAGATGAAGTTAGTATTGCACTTTATGCTTCAGAAGAAACAGTTCGGGTTCGTTTAGGATGTAAAGCAAGTGATAAAGAGGCTGCTGATAAAATGGTGGAACCAATTAAAGCTGAAATTGAAAAAGTTTTAAAAGATTATATAATTAGAGAAAAGAATTTAAAAGCAGCGCTAGCTAATATAATGCCTTCTTATTGGATAATATATGAATGTGATAATTTTACGCTTCGGGATGGTTTTAGTCTGGGGCATAATCATACTGAGGATACAATGAATTTACTAGTTGATTGTCGTGAACACCCTTTAGGGTCAATTATTAAAATAACGATCGATTATCAAGGACGTAGGGATGTTTTTGAAGTACCATTATTAAAAGATCCTACTTTATCTTATAATAAGTTAGAATCAAAAATTATTGAGCGAGTTTATAAGTTCTTAACGCAACCAGGTTATAATTAGGAGGATAAGATGTTAGAATTTAGATATGATACCCAACTATTAATTGAAGGTAAAGGTCTTGATGAAGATGTGATTAATGATTATATCACTGAGAATTTTAAAGGCGATTGTTTATTAGCTGTTGGTGATGATGAATTGATCAAGATACATTTTCATACTAATGAACCATGGCAAATATTAGAATATTGTGCATCGCTTGGTGAAATCTATGATATTGTAGTAGAGGACATGGATCGTCAGTCTAGAGGGTTGAAAGGATAGGTTGTTAGTATTATAAAGTTACAGAGGTATTAAAATATGCTAAAAATCAGATTTTTACTTTGTAAAATTTCTGATTTTTTGTATGTTAAGACATATTTTTGTACTATATTTTTTAACCTTAAGATTAATAATTGAGGAAGATTAGGTCAATCTATCCTAAATAGTTACTTTGCATATCAATAGCCCTAATTTATTGTTTCTAGCTTTTTAAGATAATCTTTTATTTATTTCAGTTTAATTATTTTAATAAAATATACTTTACCATATAAATATTTTCTTTTTTCACTTTTATATTAGATAAATATTTGTTTATTACAATAATAGATTTCTTTTTATTACCAAGTAAGTATTTAGTCTTTTTCATTTGTAATAAAACCGTAGAGTGTCATTAAGTTGACACGTTTTTAGTATTGTTCATTATACATTAATCTGATATTAAATAAATTTTTCTGAGAAGTAGTTTGCCTATATTTGTAGCTGTATAAATGATATAATGAAGATAACAAAGTTGTATTTTTATAGGAGTAATTAAATGGAAAAAGAACTAAATTTTAAAACATACGAAAATTCATGGGGTTTAATATTATGTCCTATAGTTGAAAAATATATATCAATTTTTTTTGGTAATAGTCATGTTATATGTAGCGGGGATGTGGCAAATCCACCTTTAATATTGCTTCACGTAGCAAGTTGTGGCTCACCTATTTGATATAAGAACATCTCATTTTGGATTAAGTATTATAGGGTTTATGCGATAAATTTGATAGGCGAATCATCTAAATGCATTTTGACTAAGAAACTAAAATCGGCACATGATAATGCAAAATGGCTGAATGAAACATTAATGGGATTAAAATTAAATAAATTTATCCTTTATGGTCTTTCAATAGGTGGTTGGAATGCTGACAACTATGCAATTTTTTACCCACAAAACGTAATAAAGTTAATATCGTTAAGTCCGGTACAAACATTTGCGAAAATATACAGTTCGATTTTTATAAAAATAATGAAAATGTGGTTTAATCCAACAAGAAAAAATGTTGAAGCTTATATTGGGTGGGCAAATGAAAAAGAAGAACCTCTTCTTAATAGCATAATTAAATTGTTTATAATTTCAGTGATGAATATGAATTCAAATGTCTGTTTTTGTAATGTTTGGTGAAAATGAATTTGTATTTTCATTGCAAAATGCAACAAAGCGTGTAATCAGTAACTTAGACTTACAAATTGTAGATGAAGCATCCTATCTTCTTTCTGTAAGTAAACCCGACTATATTAATGCAAAAGTATTAGAATTTATGGACAAGTAATAAATTTTATTTTATGGAGTAGAAGTAAAGAGTATCAAAAATTGGAATTTAAAGAGGGGATGTCTTTATGATAGGTTTTTTAATTTGGAGTATTGTTGTATCAGTTTTTGTAATAATAGGTATATTTTGTTTGAATTCAAAAAATGCTGTAGGTTTTTTCACTGGAACTGAGCCTCCAAAAATTGAAGTATAAAATGTAAAAAGATATAATCTAGCCGTTTCATTTTTATGGTTTGTTTTGCAATTTTATTTGAGATTGTTGGACTCCCGCTTTTATTTGTTGAACAAAACTCTCTAGTAGCAATTTTTTGATTCCTGGATCAATGATACTTGCTTATCTTAGAATTGTTGATTGTTATGAAAAATAAGTCAATTACAATATACTAGGAGTGTAAAATGAAAAAAGTGATTCTAATAAAATGGCATTAGGATTAGTGGATGGACTACTTGTAGATACGTGGAGGAGAAATATATGAACGAAAAATATAAGTTAATAAAAAATGAATGTTTGAATTCGAATACACGAAATCCAATTGAATTGATTTTAAGCATAATGAAAAAAGAGTATATTAATATTCATGGACCTGAACATCATGTTTTAGATGGTTCCTGCTTTTTAACAGCTATGCATAATGCAGGTGTTAAATTTGATTTAGATAAAGCATTAGATGAAATGATAGTTAGAGGTCAAAAAATGCCAGGGGCTACTTGTGGTCAATGGGGAATGTGTGGTTCTTCTGCTTCTGTTGGAGCAGCATTAGCAATTATTCATGAAACTGGACCTTTAAGTAATAATCAATATTACAAAGATAACTTATGCTATGTGTCAAAAGCACTAGAAAAACTTGCTGATGTTGGGGGTCCAAGATGTTGTAAAAGAAATGCATTCTTATCTATATTAACTGCTATCGATTTTGTTGATGAGCAATATGGAATTAAATTAACTAAACAAGAAGTCAAATGTATATTTTCAAATAAAAATAAGCAATGCATAGGTATGAGATGTCCATTTTATATGGGTGAAACTAATGATTAAGCAGTGAGATTAGTTAAAGAGATTTATAATATTGATTTAGAAGATCCTATTGGTAAAAAGAATGAGGAATATATTAAAGTTATCAAAACAATTAATACAAAAATTTTTTTGATTTGAAATTAAGATTTAAGTGTTAAATTTCAGTTTATTGAAAAGATATAATGATGAAGATTGAAATAGAGTGATTTAATATTATTGCACTTACCTCAAAGCAACTTGGTTTATGGGTGTATAACATTAAGAAAATTGAAAAAGAACTGTTATGCTCATACAAGGCAGAATCGATAAAGGGATTATTTCGTGAAATTGTAGGTGGACAAGTAGAAAAGTCTCAAAAAGATTTTAAAAATTATTTATGACACACTTTTTGGTTTATAGTTAAGAAATCGGATAATTGTGTGGTTGGGTAGATTGGTTTTAAGGATGTTTTTAATTATGATGGAGAAGTTGAAATAGGTTATGGTTTAGGGCGTGATTTCGAGCATAACGGTTACATGACAGAAGCAGCTCAGGCATTTTGTAATTGGGCTTTACAGCAAGATGAAGTGAAGCACATTATTGCAAAAACAGGTGTTGATGGTATTTCATCACAAAAACTTTTAGTAAGATGTGGTTTCAAAGAATATGCTAAAAATGATACAGTATGGTGGCGGTTATAAATTATAATTTATGGAGGTAAATAGATGATTAGAGAAGTTATTAAAGATGATTTGGAAGAAATATTATAATTATATTTAAGTTTGCATGAACAATCAGTTCCTGAATTATTAGAGAATCTAATATCTATATGGAATCAAATAATAGAAGATAAAAATCACCATCTTACAGTCAATGTAAAAGATAATCAAATTGTTTTTTCTTATACATGTATTATTATTCCTAACTTGACTAGAAATACAAGACCATATACATTGATAGAAATGTTGTAACACATAAAAATCATAGAGGGAAAGGTTATGCAAGTGAATGTATGGAATACGTAAAAAGTATATCTATAAAACAAAATTGTTATAAAATGATGTTACTTACAGATTCAAAAGAAGAGAAAACATTTAATTTTTATCAAAAGGCAGGATATAACAGTATAGATAAAATAGCATTTATTCAGGTGTTTGATTATTAATCAAATACTAGTTTGTGTATACAAAAATAATGGTGTCATTTTATCTGTCCTGAGTATTTCAGAAGGGTATAGAACACACTATACGATTCAAGTACATCAAGGCAAGTAGTGGTTGGATTACTAAGGGTGGTAATCAGATATAAATCATCCGGGTTATCTAATGCATAAATAATAAATTCTTAAGATTAATGATAAAATAATAGCTGGTTAATTACTAGGACACGTATTTGTTATTGAGTATTCATTCTTGATGTAGTAAAAAAGGTGAAGTATTCATATTTAATGAGTTGTTTAGCTGACTTAATTTTTATAGAAATCTTATTATAGCTATTTTATCCAATGAATAATTATTTTGATGCTGTCTTTTTAAAAGCGGGAAATATTTTATTTATTATTGATATTTCTATTTCTTGGATGTATTTTACATTAGTTGGTTATTTTGTGAATTCACTTTTTATTTCAATTAATCATGCAAATTTAATTGATATAATATATATTTTTATCTATTTATCATTAATACTGCCTATTATTCTTGTGATTTTAAATAGATTAAAAGGAGTATTAATGCAATAAATATAATCTTTAGTTTAACCATAGACCTATGTATATTAATATTTATAAAAAACTTAGAATCAAGATATAATTTAATTGGATATAATCTATACGATTATTAGCTCTTTATTTTCTTGATTTAATAATTATCATTTGATATTAATTCAATAAACTTGTTTGTAGCAACAGATTGCGTTCGACGTTTAGGATAAGCATAACCAATGCTGCGTTTAGGTAATGGTTGTGCTATTTTTATTTCATGTAATATTTGCTGATCAAGTAATTCCTGAGAGAATTCTTTAATAACACAAGAGATTCCTAGTCCTGCTCTAGTAAAGTCTAATAATAAATTATGAGCCCCAAGTTCAATGGTTGGTTTTAGTAATAATCCTTTTTCAGCAAAGTAGTTATCGATACGATTACGAGTGTTTGATGACTTTTCTAAAAGAATTAGTGGTTTATCAGCTAATTCATTGAGGGTGTAAATATGATTATCTAATTCTTTAGAGACAAAGATATCATGAACCTGGAAACATTCTTTGATTACAAGGGAATCATCTTTGATAGGAAGATTTAGAAAGCCTAGATCTATTTGATCAGATTTTAATAATTCACGGGTTTCTAGACTGGTTCGATTAATTACTTTGATTTTAACCCCAGGATATAGTTGTTTAAATTTAACAATATAATCAGTCAAAAAATACTCACTAAAAGTATCACCAGCTCCAATAATTAACTGACCATCTTTTAATTCACGATAATTAGATAATTGGTTTTCTACTCCTGTAATCAATGCTAAAGCTTTGTCGATTTGCTGATGTAATAATTTACCTTCTTTAGTTAAACTAACTCCCTTAGAATTACGGATAAATAATTGAGTTTGTAGTTCTTTTTCAATACTGCTGATTGTTTGAGAAACTGCTGATTGGGAAATAAATAGATTTCTAGCAGCAATTGAAAAAGATAGAGTATTAGCTGCTTCATTAAATATTTTGTATTGTTCTAGTTTAATATACATATAACCACTCCTTATATCATAAATATAATATATTAATTTTACTAATATCTATGACTATAATATAATTATTCCGTAAACTAGTCAAATAATTACATTATTATATTGAGATTGGTAAATTATATCTCTCTATTGTTTATAATGTAATAGTAGATAAGAAAGGTGTGAAGTTAATGGCTGGAGTTGTTGTAGTAGGAAGTCAATGGGGCGATGAGGGTAAAGGTAAAATTACTGATTACCTGGCTCAAAAAGCAGATATCGTTGCTAGATATCAAGGTGGTAATAATGCCGGGCATACAATTGAATTTAATGGTCAAAAGTTTGCTTTACGTTTGATTCCTTCAGGGATTTTTAGTGGTAATGATGTTATTTTAGGTAACGGAATGGTAATTAATCCTAAAGCTTTACTTGAAGAAATGAAATATTTAAATGATGCTAATATTAGCACTGATAAGATCATGATTAGTGATCGGGCTCATGTTATCTTACCTTATCATTTAGAAATCGATGAAATTCAAGAAACTAGGCGTGGAGCTAATAATATCGGAACGACTAAAAAAGGAATTGGACCTACATATGTCGACAAATATGAACGGGTGGGAATCCGTATGGGTGAATTCATTGATGAGGAATTATTTAAAGAAAGATTAGAAGAAGCTTTGGCTTCTAAAAAAGCGCAATATCCTGAACTTACATGTAGTGCCGAGGAAATCTTTGAAGAATATAAAGAATATGCTAAAATCATTGCACCAATGGTTTGTGATACTGGTGTTGTTTTAGATGAATGTTTTCAAACTGGTAAAAATGTATTATTTGAAGGGGCTCAAGGGACAATGTTAGATATTGACTATGGTACATACCCATTTGTTACTAGTTCACATCCCGGTGCTAATGGAGTAGCTGAAGGCTCTGGAATTGGCCCATTATATATTAATGAAGCAGTGGGAATTGTTAAGGCTTATACAACAAGAGTAGGTAGTGGGGCTTTCCCAACAGAAATTGAAGGTGAATTGGCTGATCAAATCCGTGAACGTGGCCATGAATATGGTACAGTAACAAAAAGAGCAAGAAGAATTGGATGGTTTGATGCTGTTGTTGTTAATCAATCAAGAAGAATGTCTTCATTGACGGGAATTAGTTTAATGTTATTAGATGTATTATCAGGGTTAAAGACATTAAAAATCTGTACAGCTTATGAATTAGATGGTAAAATCATCAAAGCATTACCTTCAACGATTAAACAGTTGAATAGGGTTAAACCTGTTTATGAAGAAATGCCAGGATGGGATGAAGATATTACTAAGGTTACTTCTTTTGAGGAATTACCTGAAAATTGTCAAAAGTATTTAAGAAGAATTGAAGAATTGATTAATTGTCCAATTGTAATTTTCTCTGTTGGTCCTGATAGAGAGCAAACAATTGTGTTAAGAGAAATTTTTAAATAGGAGGATAGCTAGTGAAAAATGAATTAGTAATTGTAATTGATTTTGGTGGTCAGTATAACCAATTAGTAGCACGTCGAGTACGTGAGTGTAATGTTTACTGTGAGATTTATTCTTATAAAGTAGATATTGAAAAGATTAAAGAGATGAATCCGAAAGGAATTATATTAACGGGTGGTCCTAATAGTTGTTATTTAGAAGATTCACCTACTTATCAAAAAGAATTATTTGAATTAGGGATACCGGTATTAGGTTTATGCTACGGGGCTCAGTTAATGCAGCATGTGTTAGGTGGTAAAGTAGAAAAAGCTGATGTTAGAGAATATGGTAAATCTCATTTAATTGTTAGTAAACAAGAATCTAAATTAATGAAAGATGTGGCGGTAGAGTCGATTTGCTGGATGAGTCATTTTGATTATATCTCAAAAATTGCTCCAGGCTTTGAAATTACATCTTACACTAAAGACTGTCCAGTTGCTTCATGTGAAGATGAAGATAAGAAGTTATATGCAATCCAATTCCATCCCGAAGTTTTACATACTGAATACGGAACAAAAATGTTATCTAACTTTGTTTTAGATGTATGTAATTGTAGTGGAGATTGGCGTATGGATTCATTTGTTGAAGAACAAATTAAAGCTATTAGAGAAAAAGTTGGTAATGGTAAAGTATTATGTGCTTTATCTGGCGGAGTTGATTCATCAGTGGCAGCGGTATTATTATCTAAAGCAATAGGAAACCAATTAACTTGTGTTTTTGTTGATCATGGATTACTTCGTAAAAATGAAGGTGATGAAGTAGAAGCGGTATTTGGACCTGATGGTCAATATGACTTAAACTTTATTCGAGTTAATGCTCAAGAAAGATATTATGAAAAGTTAAAGGGTGTTGAAGAACCTGAGGCCAAACGTAAAATTATCGGTGAAGAATTTATTCGTGTTTTTGAAGAAGAAGCTAAAAAGATTGGGACTGTTGATTTCTTAGTTCAGGGAACTATTTATCCTGATGTTGTTGAAAGTGGATTAGGTGGTGAATCAGCAGTAATCAAATCTCATCATAATGTTGGGGGCTTACCTGATGCAGTGGATTTCAAAGAAATCATTGAACCATTACGTGATCTTTTCAAAGATGAAGTTCGTAAAGTAGGTCTTGAATTAGGAATCCCGGAATACTTAGTATTTAGACAACCGTTTCCTGGACCAGGACTTGGTATTCGGATCATTGGTGAAGTAACGGCTGAAAAAGTTAGAATCGTTCAAGATGCTGATGCAATTTATCGAGAAGAGATTGCAAAAGCAGGATTAGACCGAACAACAGGTCAATACTTTGCTGCTCTTACTAATATGCGTTCAGTGGGGGTTATGGGTGATGAAAGAACTTATGATCATGCTATCGCGCTTAGAGCCGTTAACACAATTGATTTCATGACAGCAGAAGCTGCTCAAATTCCTTATGAAGTATTAAATAAGGTTATGTCTAGAATTATTAATGAAGTTCGTGGGGTAAACAGAGTAATGTATGATATTACTTCAAAACCACCAGGAACAATTGAATTTGAATAGTTGCAAGTGGTTAAGAGGTGTCCAGTAAGGATGCCTTTTTAATAAGGTTTTTGATTATAAAATTTCATATTTGCCAAAGTATTTTACAGAATGAGTTTTAGATATAATTTACACAAATATAAGATTTAACGATACCTAAGTTTAAAAAAATGTATTTAGGTATTGTTAAATTCGATTATTTTATAATGATGGTACTCTGCTATATAGTTGAATATCATCATTTTATATTTATTAGGAAATTTGCTTTTATTTATTGTCAATAATAATGTCAATATGACAAGAGGGGAGAATTAAAGCGGAACTACTGACCAAAAATGAAAAAAAATAAACTTTGGTCAATAAATAATTATAGCAATAACTCATCAAGAAACGTATACAAACCAAGGGGTTAAAATAATAGATGTTACAGATTGGTTAATGAAAGAGGAATCTTAACAGTGATATTACACTGACATTAAATTATTTGAATAATACCAATCGATTTATAAGTGTCATTAAAAGTGGCACTTTTTAAGTTTAACGTTGCCATTTTTAAAAAAAACAAAAATCGGTAACGTTAAATGTTTGAAAATGGTAAAAAATGATACGACGATATATGATAAATTCTAAAATATTATTTTATATTGATTATATTTTTTTAATAATTTATAAGAATACGGTCAAAGCATGAGTGATTGATGGTTTCATTTATAAATAAGAGAATTATAATTAAGGTGCAATCGAAAATATTAGGAGGATTTATTTATGAAAAAAGGTTTTATTGATGTACATCATCACATTATTCCAGAAGAATATAAGGCAGCACTTGCTGAGGTTGGTGTTGGGAAATCTGGAGGATTAACGATAGGGGAGTGGACCGCACAAAAGAGTTTAGATCTTATGGAAACTTTAGGTATTGAAAAGGCCTACTGTTCTATATCTGAGCCTGCACTTTATCCGATTGTAGAAAAAGACAAAGTATTAGGACGTAAAAAGGCACGTATGTTAAATGAATATATGGCAAAGCTATGTGCTGATTACCCAGGTAAATTTGGCGCATTTGCGGTATTGCCTTTACCAGATGTTGAAGGATCTATTGAAGAGGCGATCTATGCTCTTGATGTTTTAGGACTTGATGGTGTAGGAATGCTTTCAAATTATCGAAATGAATTCTTAGGAAATCGAATGTTTGATCCATTATTCGATGAACTTGATAAAAGAGGTGCACTTATCTACATTCATCCAAGTATACCAGTTGATGTGGAAGTATTTAAACGTCCAGAGTTTGTACCTCTTGATTATTTTCAAGAATTTTGTTTTAATACGACGCGCGCAGCATCGAATCTTGTATTCAGTGGAACACTTGAGAGATGTCCTAATATAAAACCAATTTTATCACATATGGGAGGGACACTACCGTATTTGAGTTGGCGTTTAAATGAATGCTTCCCAGGTAACAAAAGACCAGAAAACCCAATGCTACCTGCATACATTTATGATGGATGGTGTAGTTTATCTAAACCAGTATATGAATACTTTGCTCGTTTCTATTTCGACTGTGCACTTTCTTGCCACGATATTGCATTCGCTGCTGTAGATAAGTTGGCACCAAATCATGTTTTATTTGGAAGTGATTCATTTTATGCCTCTTTAAATTCTGGCAAAAAGTTTGTACAAGAAGTAGAAGCATATTATAAGGGTGATGCATTGAATGAAATTAAAAGAGAAAATGCAATTCAGTTATTTTCTAAAAAACAAATAAAAGAGAAGGTGAACACATATGAAGAATGAAGAAATATCTCTACAAACGAAAAAAAGTCTAGCAGATGCTTTAAAAAAACGAATGCAAACAACGGCTTTTAATGATATTAAGGTAAGTTCTTTACTTAATGATTGCAATATTACCCGCTCTACTTTTTACTATCATTTTGAAGATATCTATAAATTGATGGAATGGATGTTTGAAAGTGAAGCGATTGAGTTGCTTAAAAAAAGTGAGAACTGTTATACCTGGGATCAGGGAATTCTTCTATTACTTCGTTATGTGCAAAAAAATAGTAGCGTTTGTATGTGTGCGTATAATAGTCTAGGATGGCAAATTTTAGAGCGGATGTTCTACAAAGATACCAAACAAATCTTGTGTAGGTTTGTAGATACTCTCTTAGAAGAAATTCCTGCAAAACCAGAACATGTCGAATTCATTGTTGATTATTATGTTCGTGCTTATGTATCTTGTCTTGCTGGTTGGCTTGCAAATGGAATGAAACAGACGCCCGAGGAAATGATTGAACTTATCGATATTGCTTCTTATGGTAATATTAAGCGTGCACTAAAGCGTAGTGTGGAAAAAACACACAAAGTATAAGACAACTTTCCATACACTTTACCCGTAATGTAGGATATGCTACATTACGGTTTTTTTGTTTGTTTTATTTCTGTTTACTACACTTTACAATGAAGTTATCAAAAGAAAGGAGGTACACATGATGGTAAATGGAACATATTCTATTTTGCTTAAAACTCCAATGGGTGCAAAAAAAGGAGAGATGACTCTTATCGTAAACGGAAGTGAACTTCATGGTAGCATTATGGTCAAGGGGAAGGAAAATCCCTTCAGCGATGGACGTGTGGATGGCGATTCTTTCAGTTTCAATGGTGAATTAATGTCGTCTATGGGAAAACTTGTTTACGAATGTGATGGCTTAGTGAGTGGTGATGAACTAACTGCAATCGCAAAAGCCAAAAAAGGCACACTTAAAATTACAGGAAGCAGAAAATAAAAAAGGAGGAAATAAAAATGCTTGGTAATAAAAAAAGAAATGATAATAAACAATTTTATTTTATAGGAGGAGGACTTGGTAGTTTGACAGGTGCTGCATACTTACTACGCGACTGTGGCTTTGATGGAAAAAATATCCACATCATCGAAGCACTTCCTATTATAGGAGGCTCTAATGATGCACAAGGTGATCCAGAACATGGTTGGGTTTGTCGAGGTGAGCGTATGTTCAACCGACAAACATATGAAAATTTTTGGGATATTATGTCTAGTATCCCTTCATTAAAAAATGATGGAAACTCTGTAACTGACGACATATTTGAGTTTTCTACTTCTAAACCTTGTCATGCTAAGGCTCGCCTTCTCGATGAAGATGGGGAGATTATGGATGTATCCAGTTATGGGCTTAATAAGCAAGAATTAATGATGGTTGCTAATCTTTTTAAAGCAGATGAATCTGATCTTGAAGATCTTACAATCGAAGATTGGTTTGGAGAAAGTGAACATTTTTGGACAACTGTATTCTGGTATGTTTATGAAGGTACCTTTGCTTTTACACCTTGGACAAGTGTTATGGAATTCCGTCGTTATCTAACTCGGTTTTTCCATTTGATTCTTAGATTAACAAATATGAAAGGTATTACACTAACAGAAAACAGTCAATATGAAAGTGTTATTTTACCAATTATGTCGGTTTTAGAAGAAGCAGGTGTTAATTTCATTTACAATACAGCAGTTACAGACATGGATTTCTTAGAGGGAGATGCGATTACTGTGAGTGGATTACATACTCTTTCAAATGGAAAAGAAGGATATATTCAACTTCATGAAGGAGATATGGTTGTGTGTACATTAGGTTGTATGACTGATAATGCTTCTTTAGGTAGTGCTACAAAACCTGCCATTAAAAATGATAGTTATCCAATGAGTGCGACACTTTGGAAAAATATTGCAGCGAAAAAAGATAATCTGGGTGATCCAGATAAATTCTTTGCTCACCCAGATAAGTCTAGTTGGATGACATTTAACTGTACATTCAAAGGAAATACATTGATGGATTGGTTAGAAAAATACACTCATAATAAAACTGGTGAGGGTGTTGTCACTATGTTTACAGGTTCTCCTTGGCACCTAGAACTTCGCAATCCATTACCTCCATATTTTGAAAATCAACCAGATGGTTATTCATTCCTATGGACTTGTTCATTCTATCCTGATAAGCAAGGACGCTTTGTGAAGAAGAGTGAATATGAATGTAATGGAATGGAAATTTTGGAAGAAATACTTATGAGTTTACCAATGGATGATGAAACTCGACAAAAGTGTCGTGATGAAGTCGTTGCAGCAATCCCAGTTATTCTTCCCTATACGAATGCACATTTTATGCCACGAGCTATCGGTGATAGACCTCAAGTTGTACCAGAAAATTCAACAAATCTTGGGTTTACTGGACAATATTGTGAAATCCCAGAAGATGTTGTATTCACTGAAGAATACTCTGTCAGAGCAGCACGCACTGCCGTTTATACATTGTTAGATATGAAGCGAGAAGTCGCACCTGTCAAACCAATTCGTTTTGATGCAAGAATTATTATCGCTGGATTAATGGCATATTTAAAATAATACTTATATGTAAAAGGTGAAGCCAAATGGCTTCACCTTTTTATGTTATAAAACAGTTCTAATTTTCACAAAATTCTTTTACTACAGATGTAAGTGAGTAACGAAATACAGTAGAAATATATGTGACAAGCTCTTCTTGGCTTTGTTGCTCTTGGTGTGTAATCCTTTCTACAAGTGTTCCAGCAATCGCTTCTGTATAAAAAGCAGCTAAGAATTTTTTGAAATTATCTGGAAGTTTTTTATGTGCTTCTGCTTCCGCTTTGCTGATGATAATTTTTGTGATACCTACAAAATCACTATAGAAAAATCTTTTTAACTCATCTCTACCTAAAGAATCATAAATATTATTTAAGAATTTATTGTTTACTTTAATATAATCAATAACAAATGAAATCGCTTCTTCATAATCAACAATCAAGTCAAAGTTTTTAACAACATCGATGGCTTCTTGTTCCAATGTCCATTTTAATAGATCATAAACATCTGAAAAGTGATAATAAAAAGTCTTTCTATTAACCCCGCATTCGCGTATCAATTCGCTGACAGTAACCTTTGAAAAAGATTTCTGTAAGATAATTTTCTTCAATGCTTCAGCAAAGAGTTTTTTTGTATTTAAACTTGTGATTTCATATTTCATAGCTAAAACCTCCTTGTATAAATTTAATATACACTTATCCATCAAATGATTCAACGATTATTTTTTAATTATTTGTTCCCCAATCTTTATTTGTTTGTCCGTATTTTACTCAACTGTGCAAATATGACCATACTTTTTGTTCTCATACATTTTTATAATAACAATGTAACAAGAAAGGAGTAAACATTATGGGAGAGTATACAGAGCAATATTGTTACGCGATAAAAATGATTACACCAGTTGGTATACGGGATGGCAGTTTATTGTTGAACATAAATAATAGAGATATCTCGGGCTATCTTGATATTTTGAATCATCGAAACGCATTGTCTGGGAAAATACTAGAACATGGACAGTGCGAATTGAAGGGTGAACTAGTTTCGCTCATGCGTAAATCAAATTATACAGCAGTAGGAACTTTTGATTTTCGATCGATTCAATTAACGCTTAAAGAAGAAAAAAATAGTTATGAATTATATGGTATTGCAAAAGATTGGAGGCTTTAATCATGAGTTATATAGAAATGATAAACAGTTGTAAAACATATGAAATGGGTGATAGTAAAATATACGCCAATAGAGATGTGAATTTCGGGATTGAAAAAGGTGAATTAGCCATTATTTTAGGAGCATCTGGTGCTGGAAAGTCCACTGTGCTCAACATTTTAGGTGGTATGGATAGCAATGATCAAGGAAAAGTGGTTATTGATGGAAAAGATATATCAGATTACACACCTAAACAATTAACAACATATCGAAGAAATGATGTAGGATTTGTATTCCAGTTTTATAATTTAGTACAAAATTTAACCGCAAAAGAAAATGTGGAATTGGCTTCGGAGATTGTTGAAAATGCGCTTGATGTTACTCAAGTGTTGAAAGATGTAGGATTAGCGAAGCGAATGAACAATTTCCCTTCTCAATTATCTGGAGGAGAACAACAAAGAGTAGCCATTGCCAGAGCAATCGCTAAAAACCCTAAAATTTTATTATGTGATGAGCCAACAGGGGCACTTGATTATCAAACAGGAAAACAGGTATTACAAATATTACAAGATATGTGTACACAAAAAGGAGCGACCGTTGTTATCGTAACGCATAATGCAGCGCTTGCACCGATTGCGAATCGTGTAATTCATATGCACGATGCTCAAGTAAAAAGTATAGAAGTAAATCCAAATCCACAAAGCATAGCAGAAATCGAATGGTAGGTGATACTCATGAAAAAGAAAAATTTATGGAAAGACATTAAAAAATGTTTTTCTAACACAAAAGGACGATTTATCTCTATCTTCGCTTTGATGATGCTAGGTTCCTTTGCCTTAGTTGGTCTTAAAGTAACAGGACCAAATATAAGAGATACAGGAACTCATTATTTTCAGGATTTGAACTTATCAGACATTACGGTAATTGGAGATTATGGAATTGATAAAGAAAATCAGAAAGCGATCAATCAATTATCCGGTAGTGAAAAAATCGAGTATGGGTATTTAAAAGATGTTGAAATTAAGGATTCAACAGATGCGATTCGTGTTCTTTCTAACCCCGATGAAATTTCAAAATATGAATTGATAGAGGGAAGAAATGCAAAAAAGGATAGTGAAATTGTCTTATCCAATACGTATGCCGATAAATACAAAATTGGTGATACAATAAAGTTTGTTGAAAAAGGAGATGTTACTGGAAATTACGTTTTAAAAAAGCATTCTTTTAAAATTGTAGGTTTTGTAAATTCACCAGAATTTTTATCTTCCATCAATATGGGACAATCAACGGCAGGAGCCGGTGAATTAAAAGGATATGCCTTTGTAAAAAATAGCGTGTTTGATTCTGATTATTATATGCTAGCACGTATTACTTTCAAAGATACAAAAGATATAAGTCCATATACAGATAAATATACAAACTGTATTCAAGATCATAAAAGTAAATTAGAAAAATTATTAGTAGATCAACCAGAGTTGAGATTAGAAGCCATCAAAAAAGAATATCAAAAACAAATTGATGATGGACAAAAACAACTCGATGAAGCAAAAGAAAAATTATCAAATATAGAAGAACAGTTAGTAAATGCAAATAAACAAATTGAAGATGCAAAAGCAACGATTAGTTCTTCAGATGCAAAGTTACAAGAAGCACAAAAACAATTAGCAGATGGGCAAACTCAATTAAATGAAAAATGGGCACAGTTACATGGTGCAAAGCAAGAGTTGGATGGTGCTAAAACTACATTACAAGCAACTGAGTCACAGTTAAATACAGCTCAGCAGGGAATTATACAAGGTTGGAAACAAATTGATGCAGCGAGTAAAGAGATTGCGTCAAAAGAAGCAGAGCTTAATGCAGGGAAAGCTCAAATTGAGGCTAGTAAACAAGAATTAAATAGTGGAAAAGCTCAATATGAAACAGCGATCGCTTCTTATGAGCAAGGTATCGACGCCCTTAATAAGCAACTTGAAAACCCTGCTCTTAGTGATGAACAAAGAAATGAAATAAACAGACAATTGGCAGTTGCTAACGCAGAACTTCAAGTAGTGAATACACAGTATCAATCATTTATGAAGGATACGTATAATCCAGGGATGTCGCTTATTGAGGCGAAGGAGCAAGAACTTTCAGAAAATGAAGGAAAACTCAATCAGTCAAAAGAAACACTACTAGTTCAAAAGCAATTATTAGAGAAAAAAGAATTAGAATATAATGCAGGCTATTTTAAATACCAAGAGAGTATTACTTTATATAATCAAAGTTTAAATACCTACTATACTGGTTTAGCAACATGGGAAGATGCTTTTAATACATTGTCATCAAAAGATAATGAATATAAAGAAAATGTTTCAAAACTAGAACTTGCCAAAAAAGAACTCGCTGAAAAAGAGGGTGAGTATCAAACTGGATTAAAAGAATTTAATGAAAAAAAGGGTGATGCTGAAAAGCAAATAAGTGAGAATGAAGAAAAATTAGCAGATGCTAAAGAAAGTATGGATCAATTAGAACTCCCTGTGTATTCTTTAGATACACGTAGAGAAGTACCAGGTTCTGATGGTTATAAAATTTATGATACAATTTCTATCATTATTGATTCTTTAGCAAATGTTTTCCCAATCTTCTTATATTTTGTAGCTGCCCTAGTTACATTAACAACAATGACACGTTTTGTTGATGAAGAAAGAATCAACTCAGGTACATTAAAAGCATTAGGCTATACAGATAAAGATGTCATGAAGAAGTTTACCATTTATGGTTTAGTTTCTGGATTGACAGGATCCATCACGGGTATTGTTTTAGGTCATATCTTAGTTCCTATAATCGTTTATAATGCGTATGGGCCAAGTTTTGATGTTCCACAAATAGAAATGCATTTTTATTTAAAGACAACGATAATCGCATTAATTTTAGCGATGATCAGTACAATTCTTCCAGCTTGGGTTGTCGCTTCTAGAGAATTAAGAGAAAAACCAGCGGCTTTATTATTACCGAAACCTCCAGCAAAAGGATCTAAAATTTTCTTAGAACGTATTAAACCAATTTGGAATAAAATGAGTTTTACTCATAAAGTAACCGCTAGAAATATTTTCCGTTATAAGAAAAGAATGCTCATGACCATCTTTGGAGTTTGTGGTGCAGTTACCTTATTGTTTGCGGGATTTAGTGTTCAAAATTCTATTTCTGGAATCAATGAGAAACAATTTGGAGAAATTATTAAATATGATTTAATCGTAGCTCAAAATAACAATCTAAATGATGATGAACAAAAAGAAATGGATGTGTTATTATCTGCTGATGCGCTTAAAAAGCAATCCCCAGTATATTATGACTCACTTACAAAAGTAGCGGGCAAAAATAAAGATAAACAAGCAATCAAATTGATTGTCACAAAAGATGAAGCAGAGTTTGATGATTATATCGCTCTTGAACATCGTAAGACACAAAAGAAAATAGATTTAAAGAAGAAGGATGGAGCTATCATTTCAGAGCGATTTGCAAAATTATTAGATGTTGAAGTTGGAGATAGTTTTACAATATCCGATTCCAACAATTGTGAATATAAGTTAAAAGTTGCTGATATTACCGAAATGTATACAGGACACTTCCTCTTCATGAATGATTCATATTATGAGAAATCATTTTCAAAAGAATATGAACCTAATGCAAATTTAATTATATTGAAAGATAAATCGACAGAAAATGCTCGTGTACAAGCAAGCAAATTCATGCAATCCGATAGTGTCAAAGGTGTTGTTCAAAACATGACATTAACAAACCAAATTGATACGATTGTTGTTTCATTGAATAAAGTTATGCAAGTATTAATTGTAGTAGCTATTATGCTTGCAGTTGTTATTCTTTATAATCTTACTAATATTAATATCGCAGAACGGATTCGAGAACTATCAACCATTAAAGTACTCGGTTTCTACGATAAGGAAGTAACTATGTATATTTATAGAGAAACCATTTTACTCTCTCTCATTGGAGTTTTAGCGGGGTTTGGATTTGGAGATGTTCTCTATCGATACATTCTAGCTGTAGTACCACCTGATGAAGTTATGTTTAATCCAGCATTAGGTGCGAAAGCATTTGTAGTTCCAGTAATACTAATTGTCACTATTACAGTGATATTAGGTTATATCATGAACAAAAAACTAAGCACATTAGATATGCTTAGTGCACTAAAATCAGTAGATTAAAAACAGGTAAGTTAGCGATAAAATTTACAACTAGCTTTTTGATGGATTTATACAATATTAAAAAAGAATTTATAAATTGAGATGATGATTAGCAACTCTGCTTAATTGTCATCTTTTTTATTGTTTTTGGCTTGCTAAAAAAAGTAAAGGATTTTATTCTTTTACTTAGTTGACAATACACAGACAATAAAGTTTTTAAATATAATGAAGAACAAGCGTTATTTACTAGATTAAGATGTGCAAATAGTGCTATAATACATATGAAAACAAGATAAATATGATAATCAGTATCGAATTTGAATAGTATTTGATATAAAAAAACGCCTTTAGTTAGGCGTTTTTAGCATATTTAATAATAAATGACCTTAAATAGTTGATGAACGGTCCTTTTTTGCTTTCTTTGAATGGATTAGCACAATTTTTTGAAAATTCAGAATACCCCAACACTCAATCAAGCAATTTGTTTTGAGGATAAAATACAAATATAGGATTCCTAAGACTCAATGAATTGGAAATAATTTAAATCAGCTAGTCAAATTATCTTACTACCAGCTTCTAATAGAGTAAGATACTCTTATTGGTATTAGCACAATTAAAATCGCTTATATCTTCAACTGAGTTAATAGTAAGGAGTGTAAGTTAATGGCAACAACTGGAATGTGGTCAGTTAAAAGCTGATTAGATCATTTAGTTGATTATGTATCAAATCCATTAAAAATGGTTACTCAATATGTGACTTATATTAATTGTTCTTTTGACAATCCAAAAGAAATCATGGAAAATACAAACAAACATTATCATGATGAAAGTGAAATTCTTGCATTTCATGGTTATCAATCATTTGAGGAAGATGAAATTGATGCAGATTTGGCACATCAATTAGGCGTATTACTTGCTCAAAAAATATGGGTGATCGATTTGAAGTTATTGTATCCACTCATTTAGATACTGATAATATTCATAATCACTTTTTGATTAATTCTACCTCTTTTAAAGACAGCAAACGTTATTGTAATACCTATAAAGATATTTATAACATGAGAAAAGTATCTGATGAATTATGTTTACAATATGGATTATCAATATTGCAAACTGCGTAATGGGAATAATATTGAAAAGTATAATATATTCTTTGTGATTTCTGTTGGATGATTGATTAAATTTTTTTATCAAACTTAAATTGATTGTTAATAAGAATAGTATATTATATAATCTATATGTATTACAAATTAGAATTTGTAAAGGAGATTTTATGAGAATAACTTCATTAGTTGAAAATACGACTAAGTCAGAACTTAAAACAAAACACGGACTTTCCTTATATATTGAAACGAAATCACATAAAATTCTATTTGATTTAGGTTCAGATAGCACATTATTTGAAAATGCTATGAAAAGAAATATAGATATTTCAAAAGTGGATACTGTTATTATTTCTCATGGGCATTTTGACCATGGAGGAGCATTGAAAAAATTTTTAGATATTAATTCTGTGGCAAATATCTATGTGCAAAAGGAAGCCTTTGAACCACATTACAGTAAAACCTTATTTCTTAAAATACCAGTTGGAATTGATAGTAAGCTTAAATCTAATAGGCAAATCAAACTATTGAATGGTAATTATAAAATTGATGAAGAATTATCGCTATTTACAGTAAGTAAAACAAATAAATTTTATTCTCCTGCCAATAATGCTCTTTATGATAAAAAGGGCAAAGATACTTTTGTACACGAACAAAACTTGATTATTTCAGAAAATAAAGTAGTAGTTATTATGGGGTGTGGGCATTCTGGTGTTGTAAATATCATGGAAGAAGCAGAGAAGTATCAACCACATTTTTGTATTGGTGGTTTTCATTTGTTCAACCCACTTACAAAGAAAACAGTATCAAAAGAATTGTTAAACAGTATTGCAATGGAATTACAAAAGTATAAAGATATTGAATTTTATACTTGTCATTGCACTGGTGAAAAGGCATATCATTATCTATCTCAACAAATGGATAATATGAATTATATGTCTTGCGGTAATGTTATCGAAATCTAAGTATATATATAATTGAATTTGATGGAGGAAAAAGGTAATGGTAAAAGAAAAGGGTTCGTTTAAAGAGTTTCTATCGGCAGTTGCACCAGAATATCAAACGTTTGTCGAGAAACTTAATAACAAACTTATTGAACAAGGCTGTGACCTTGTAATCAAAGAAGCAAAGAGCGGTTATACTGCTTCATACCAGCTAGATAAGAAAACTGTAATGAATTGGGTGTTTCGGAAGTCAGGTGTTTTGGCACGCATTTACGGAGACAATGCTGGCAAGTATGAGGATATAATCGCTTTTCTGCCTGCTGAAATGCAAATGAAAATGACTGCTTCTCGTGACTGTAAGAGACTTATTGACCCTGCTGCTTGTAGTGATACCTGTGTCAAAGGTTTTGTTTATACATTGAATGGCGATACGCATAAAAAATGCCGTAATGACGGAATGTTCTTCCTACTGACAAACGAAACAGCGGAGCATATAGCTGGGCTGGTCTGTGCAGAGGTTACTGTGCGTAAGTCGACTTTATAGCGACAGAATAGTTAGGTTCCATAAATCTCAGTTTATATAAAGTAATGTTAGAATAGAAAGGTAGAATTTATGAAGATAGTAGAATGATCCTGTTGGTTGCTGAAGCAACTGCCTGTGCATACAACATTATAGAGATGGCTAAAGCAAATAATCTCGATTCATATAAGTATTTATTATATATGTTTGAATATCTGACAGGTCAAGATATAAAAGATTCTAGAATTATAGACATATTCATGCCCTGGGATGATGAAGGATAAAATAGATGTAAATTATAAAAGTCAAGTTCTTTGGTTACAAAGAATATTGACTTTTTTAATACACTATATTATTTTGTGCTTACTATTTATAAAAAAGTATTTCATATTTATAAAAATATATTATAATGTAAAAGCATTAAAAAAGTAAATATATAGGGGAAGAAGGTTTGATATGATTAAATTTTTTAAGGTCAACATGGAATCTAAAAAATGGTTAAGAAAGATAGAAGTAATATTTTCAATAGGATTATGTATTGCTTCAATTATATCAATTGGATATGGCTTGTTTGATATTAATGCTAATATTGAAGATATACAGTTTAAACAAAGTATCCAGATGACAAGAGATACTGACTTAGAAGACTACAGTGAAGATAACACGATTTGTGATGTTACCTATATAAATGGTGACAAGCAGCTAATTGTATCTTATTCATATGAAGACTATGTTAAATTAGATGATAAGACAATTACAGCATATGAATACGAAACAAAAAATGGGACAAAATTATATTTTGATCACCAAAATATAAACGATCAAGAAGTACAGTATGCCTACAAACAAGTAAGAGCTAATGAATTAGCCTCATTATTTAACTTTGGGATTGCTTCTTTAATCTTGATGTTATCCATTTTAATTATGATGTTATTTGCAAAACAATTTACAACCTATGAAAAATCATGGTTTATTTCGATCATGGTTCTAGCAACGATTTTTTCCGTAGTTTTCCCAGAAGAAAGTGCTAATGGGGTAAATGGAATTATCATTATGCTGCTTTATTTATTGGATACATTCTTAAATATTCTTTGTGAATTATTGATTTCTAAACAATCACGATATAATTTTCTTGTTTCGGTATTAGTTGAAATTGTTGAAATTGCTATATGTGTAGTATTAATGTATCGATTTGCTACAATGGCAACAACATTATTTTTCTGGCTGCCAATTGATATTATTAGTTACATAAATTGGTCAAAACATAAAGATGATGAAGAAAATGAATTAACAGTAGTAAGAAAACTAAGAGGATACCAGGAAGTTTTAGTTATCATCGGAATCATTGTTTGGACGTTTGTAATTGGATATCTTATTAGTGGTTTAAATATTGCCACGGATTTCTACAACAATGAATTATTAGAAACATTCATTATCTATATTGATGCTTGTGCCTCAGCAGTAGGGATTGCAAATGGTTTATTTATTTTCTTTAGGTTGCAAGAGCAGTGGATTGCATGGTATATTTGTGCATTTCTTGAAGCCGTTATAAATATTATTTCGGGACAATATGTTTTATTAGTTCTAAAATTAGGCTATTTTACTAATACAACATATGGTTATATCAAGTGGAGCAGATATATTAAGGAACATACAACAGAGAAACAAGCACAAATATCATAATGTGTCTTGAGGAATGATGTTAAAATTGATAGAATAAAGTATATATTAAAATGTGCAAGATTAGGAGTGAAAATATGGCTATATTAGCAGGTGATTTTAAAACAGGATTAACTTTGATTGTTGATGGTGATCCTTGTCAAGTTATGGATTTTCAACATGTAAAACCAGGTAAAGGGGCTGCCATCTTAAAAACAAAGATGAGAAACTTAAAAACTGGAGCGATTCAAGAAAGAAACTTTAATGCTTCGACTAAGTTTGAGGCAGCAAATATTTCAAGAAAAGATGCGCAATATTCATATGAAGCAGATGCTACTTTTTATTTTATGGATCTAGAAACATATGAAACATATGAATTGGCAGAGGATCAAGTAGGGGACAATAAATATTATATTATTGAAGGTTCAACTGTTTCATTAATGTTCTTTGACGGGTTATTGTTATCAGTATCTGTTCCTGAAAAAGTAGAATTAACGGTGGTTGAAACGGATCCAGCCATCAAGGGTGCACCATCTAACCAGACAAAAGATGCCGTTACTGATACAGGGTTAACATTACGGGTTCCTCAGTTCATTGATACTGGAGAAAAAATCGTTGTGTTTACAACTGATGGAAAGTATGCTGGAAGAGCTTAATAAGCTCTTTTTTAAAATTATGAATAAAATTGTATTGATTACTGGGGGGGCTAAAGGAATTGGCAAAGCAATTGCTTTAGAATTGGCAGAACAAGGATATGATATTGTAATTAATTATTTAACATCTAAAAAAGAAGCTGAGGCATTAAAAAATATGATTATTGATGATTATGGAGTACGTTGTTTGGCTATTGCAGGAGATGTTTCTAAGGAAGATAAAGTAGATGAAATGGTATCTTTGATTGAGTCAAAACTTGGTGGCGTTGATATTTTGATCAATAATGCAGCCGTAGATTTATCAAATTTATTTCATTTAAAAAATGCTGAAGAATTTAGAAAAACATTAGATGTAAATGTAGTAGGAGCATTTAATTGCAGTAAACGTGTTTATCGCCATATGATCGATCAAGAATATGGAAAAATCATTAATATCGCTTCGACCAATGGTATTAATACCTATTATCCGATGTGTATTGATTATGATGCATCTAAAGCTGCATTGATTTCTATGACACATAATCTTGCCTTTGAATTTGCACCTTTTGTTAATGTAAACTGCATTGCTCCAGGTTTCATTGGTACGGAAAATGAACTGAATGGTTATGATGAGCAATTTTTAAAAGAAGAAGTTGAAAAAATCATGGTCAATCGCTATGGTGATCCTCAAGAAGTAGCTTATTTAGTAAAGTTTTTAGTAAGCAAAGAAGCTGATTTTATTAATAATACCGTAATTCGAATTGATGGTGGACAAAAAGGAAGTTGCTAATCCAACTTCCTTTTCATATTTGATAATGCTAATAAAATAGATAATTTTCCATACTCAAAAGTTAAACCGCCTTGCATATATAAGGTATATGGTTCAATAACTGGGGCATCAGCACTTAATTCAATCGTACTGCCTTGAGTAAAGCTGCCGGCAGCCATAACTTCATCAAAAGGATACCCTGGCATTGGAGCTGGTAAAACATGGACAAATGAATCAATTGGACTAGTTTGTTGAATGCCTTGAGTAAAGCTTACTAAATTCTCCTTAGATTTAAGTTCTAATGTTTGAATAATGTCAGTCCGTGGTTCATCATAGCGAGGAGATACGTTTGAATATTCTAGTTTTTCCAACATATAAGCTGTAAATATAGCAGTTTTTAATGCGTTTTTTACAGCATTGGGTGCCATAAAAATCCCTTTAAAAAAAGCATTGTTTAAATTGAAATTAGCCCCTAAATCTTTTCCAATTCCTGGAGCTGTTAATCTTTCCGCTACCATATAAACTAAATTTTGATTACCGGCTACATATCCTCCAGTTGGAGCAATCCCGCCACCAAGATTCTTCATTAAAGATCCGACAACAATATCAGCACCAACATGCCCGGGTTCTTTGGTTTCTACCAACTCGCCATAACAATTATCTACCATAATAATTACTTCATCATTTACTTCACGAATCTTTTTAATGATCCGTTCAATCTTTGCTATCAATAATGACTTACGATGTGAATAACCTCTAGATCTTTGAATTTCAACTAATTTTATATTCTTTTCTTTTAAGCGTTCAATAATTATTTGATCATCAAAGTCGTCATTAATTAATTCAATTTGTTCGTACTTCACTCCAGCAGCTTTTAGCGACTGACTTGAATCTCCGCTTATCCCGATCATTTCCTGAAGTGAATCGTAAGGAGCCCCAGACAATGAAATCATTGTGTCACCATGTTTTAATAAGGCTGAAAGAGTTAAATATAAAGCATTTGTTCCACTCATAATTTGAGGCCGTACTAATGCATCCTTACAACCAAGGACAGTTGCAAAAATCTTTTCAATTTTATTTCTTCCCTCATCATAGTTTCCATAACCATTGATATCACTAAAATCTGAGTAAGAGACTTTGTTTTCAATAAAAGCAGATAAGATTCGATTAGAATTTGTTAGACAAATAGAGTCGATCTTTTCGTAGATATCATGTAAAACTGTATCAGATTCTTTAGCTAAAGCAAGTAGATCCGGATTTATTTGTTCAAGTATCATAAAAAACCTCCTATAAATAATACATTGTTTATTATACACATTTATTGATTAATTGTATTGATATCTATTGAAGAAATATTAATAAATTGAGAAAATAAAAAAACATCAAGTATAAAGCAATGACTAAGGATTAAAATGTGTGATATTAAACCATTTTCTTATTGAATTATTCCTGGTATCATGATTGTAAGGTGACTTATCAAAAGTTTGACATAACTAGATTTAATAATTTTTAAAAAGGTAAAGTATTAGAAATTTAATCTGATTCCCAAAAATAAAAAAATATTATTTTTGGGAAATAGGGTGATATAATATAAAATATGGAGGTCTTAATATGCGATTGATAAATAGACAAGAATATCTAGAAAAATTAATTAATGTTATAGGAACGCCAGATATAAAAATAATTAGTGGTGTAAGACGTAGTGGGAAATCAAAACTTTTTGACAGATATAAATATAATTCATATCAATTTTAATATAATTAAATTTGAAGACTTGAAAGAATATCATGCTTTAGAAAATTACATTGAAGCTGCTTATGTTTATGGTAAAGAAAATTTTGTAATGATTGATGAAGTCCAAATGTGTCCAAAGTTCGAATTAACAATTAACAGTCTACATGCAATGGAAAAATAGGATATATATCACGGGTTCTAATGCCGTTTTACTTAGTTCAGATTTAGCAACATTATTTATAGGAAGAACATTTGAAAGAAAGGTATATCCATTTTCTTTTAAAGAATTTCTTCAATATTATGGGCTTGATGATTTGTATATGCCTTTTGATCGTTATCTCAAATAAGGTGGAATGTCTGGCTCATATTTATATAAAGAACAAGAAGCAAAATATGGATTATGGTCATGTTTTTGAAAATATAATTGCAATTGAATTACTACGTAGAGGATATGAAATCTATGTTGGTGTTCTTTACAAAATGGAAATTGATTTTGTTGCTATTAAACGAAATAAAAAAATTTATATTCAAGTTTCAGATAATATTAGCGATGATAAAACTTTTAAAAGAGAAATTACTCCATTATTGAAAATTAATGATGTATATCCAAAAATGGTTATTGCACGAACAAATCATGAGGGGTATCAATATGAAGGTATTAAAATTATGGATATTTCATATTGGTTAATGATAGTCATTAACCAAAAGTGTAAATATACTGATTTTGGGAAATAGAATTAGAAAAGGAAGGTGAATATGAATTGGATAAAAAATCACAAGTTTTTATATCCTTAACATACGTAGATTTAAAAGAGGAAAGACAACTTGCTGTTATAAGTATTTTAGAGTCAGGTCATATTCCAGCTGGTTTGGAAATATTTTCAGCAAACAGTGAAGAATAATGGAAAGTAATAAAAAAATGGATTGATAATTCTGATATCTATTTATTAATTTTAGGTGGTAGATATGTAAGGATAAATAATCAAACAGAAATTAGTTATACTGAAATGGAATATGATTATGCTGTAACTACAAATAAACCAATCATATCAATTGTATTGTCAGATTTTTATTTGAATAACATAAATAATTCCAAAAGTTATTTTGGAAATTGAAAGAAACGAAGATATTCACTTGCCATGGTGATTGCAAGGGGATTTCTCAAAAATCGAAGGTAAATTTAAAATTCGTAAATTAAGTTTTAATGAATTAAATAATAATTTGAGATCAAAAAAGTTTTTAATAAATGAGAATTATCAAAAAGATTTTGGTGAAAAAATTAGTGGATTAGATGCGTATATATTTATTAAACATATGGGCGGCTCTTTTGCTTCTTCATATGTTGATAAAAGTTGCCCTGAACAATATTTTTATAATGTAATATGTCCTTATTTCATATCTTTAGGACTATTAGAAATATATAGAGTGACTGGCAGAAAATATTATCGAACTAGATTCACTAAAAATGGTATAAAATATAATCAATTATTTAAAAAATTTGAGAATAAATGAGAATATGTTATAGGTTAGAAAAAAATTATATTGAATTATTTAATACAATTATTTTGTTAAAGTTTTAAATGTTATGACCTTGTTTCATTTAAAATAGCAAGAATATTGTAAAAATAGTGCAATAGATATAATAGATGATAATTACTAATTTAAATAGATTAGTAAAATTATATGAATTCATAGAGTTTGAATAGTACGAGATTATATTATTTATTTTATATGGTAGGAAGTCTATAGGATTGCCTATCATTTTTGCAATATTTATATTATAATTAGGAATGAAATAAAATGTTGCCAGCTGAGTGAAATCAGCAAGATAAATTGAAATATGATAATGTAATGGAGAAAGGTTCTATGAGCAAAATAAATACTATACAGAACGCAATTAAAGAATTGGAAGGCGGAAGTTTTCAGAAATTATTTGATGCATATTTATATAAAAAGTACAAATTTACAAATATACAAACTTTAGGGGTGCAAGACGGAACCAATAAGACCACTAAAGGTACTCCAGATTCATTCGTGGTTGAGGATGATGGAAAGTATATTTTAATCATGTATGGAACAGTGGGAACAGAAGCATTTGGAAAAATGAAAAAGGATATTTTATCTTGTTTTAATACAGATAAAATAGAAATTGATGAAAAAAAGATAAAAAAAATAATTTGTGCATATTCTTCTACAAATATTCATGTAGAACAACAAGAAGAATTAAAAAGTATAATATCAGGAATTGAGATTGAATTGATAGGATTAAGCACAATTTCTCATGATTTACTTGTAAATTTTCCGTTTTTGGCGGCAGAATATTTACATATTCAAGTTGATACTCATCAAATATTTCCAAGAGATGAATTTATTAAGGTATATGACAAAAATGGAATGAATACGCCTCTTAGTATGGATTTACATTATAGAGAGAAAGAAAAAGAACAATTATATTCAATGCTTAGTTCTTCAAATATTACATTAGTAACGGGGGTGTCAGGAGTAGGAAAAACAAGGCTAGTTTTAGAAGTATGCAAGCTATTTGAAACTGAAGGTTGGAATGTTTTGTGTATAAAAAATAACGGGGAATTGCTTTATAATGACATACAATATTACACAGCTGATAAAGGAAAATATATTTTATTTATTGATGATGCAAATCAAACAACTAGTTTAGAATACATACTGGATTATGTGACTGCTATATCGAATAATAATATTAAAATAGTAATGACAGTACGAAATTATGCAAAACATAGAGTGGAAAGTATTGTTCGTCAGTACATGATTCCACAGGAGATAACAATTAAAGTTTTAAAAGATGAAGAAGTTAAAGGTATTCTAAAAGAAAATCTTGGGATAAATAATGAAGATTATTTAGATAGAATAACACAGATTGCAAAAGGAAATATTAGATTAGCTATTTTGGCTGGGAAAATATCAATTGATAATGGATACTTGGCTATAAGAAATGCTACAGATATATTTGCCCAATATTATGGGAAAATAATAGAAACTACAGAATTAACGGAAAATGCCATAAAGGCTTTGTTTGCTATATCTCTTTTAGGGACAATACGTTTTAAAGAAAGTATTATAGCACAAAAAATATTAGCGTTAATGAATATAAATTCTGAATGTTTTATAATTTTATGCCATGATTTGAATGAAAGAGAATTGATTGATTTATATCAAGATGAAGTAGCAAAGGTTAGTGATCAGAGTTTTGGGAATTATATATTAGAATATATTTTAATTGAAAAAAAAGCAATTTCTATTTTTCAATTGTTGCAAATAGGCTTTCCAGAATTTAAAAATAAATTAGTATATGCATTGAATACACTAATTGAATTGTTTTATTCTGAGGATACAATGAATTATATTGTGCAACAGGTTAATATAAGTTGGAATAAGGCAGATAAGAGCCAGCAAGCAGAATATGTAAAATGCTTTCATGCCCTTAATGAAGAAAAATCGTTATCTATTTTAAAGCAAAAAATAGATAATATAAAATGTATTGAGATGGATATATCACAGGTTGATATTGAAAACAAGAAAAATAATAATAATATTAAATATGAAGAAATTTCAATTTTAAGTAGCTTTAAGTATTCAAAATATTTTGAGGATGCTATGGAATTATTGCTACTTTATTATAAAAAAAGACCTGACTTGATCATGGATTTTTATTTTGCTTTTTCTGATAGAATGTCGTTTGATGAAAATTCACATAAATTAGACTATGAAAAAGAATTAAAGATGGTAGAATTTTTGTGGAGATGTGCAAATGATGGTGAGGACATTAATGTTACCATTTTATTTTTACATGTATTAAAAGAACTGTTAAAGTGCAGTTTTCACAGGACAGAGTCTGGTGAGAATAGTAGAACTTTTACAATGTTTAATTTACAGATATTATATACTAATGGGAGTAAAAAGTTGCGTAGTTATATATGGGGAGTATTGTCCAAGCTATACTCAAGTGATAAATATAAGAAGCTGCTTAACAATATTATTTCACATTGCTATGTTAGTGGGTTAAACTCAGAAGAAGCAAAGCAAATTCAAATGTATGATTTGCAATGTATAAAAGAAATGTTTTTTGATAAATGGAAGGATTTGTCATTTGAACAATGTAAAGTATTGAGACAGCTGGAAAAACATTCAGAATGGATGGAAATTGAAAATAAGACTTTGTTTGAGAGATATACTGAAAATAATGATTTTGTGATATATAACACATTAGTTAAAAAGCATATAATGGGTAAAACCTGGAAGGAAGATGAGGTAGAGAGAGAAAGACAAATTAAAGAAATGATTAAAGACTATAAGTTAGATGATTATGCTCATTTGTTTAAAATATGCAAAATTTGTGAGAAAAATAAAGATAAAGAAGAATGGTCTTTGAAATCAGGGATAAATACTGTTTTTGCAATTTTAGAATCTGATCCAGAAATGTATTTAAATATTGTGAAAAGTTATATTCATTATCAAGCCCCTTATGGAAGTAATGCAGACAGAATTATAAATAAATTACTTATGAATTTTGGAATTGAGCAAACAAAAAAACTTATAGAGGAAAAAGATTTTGCATATAAGCATAATTGGGAATGTGCCTTTTGGGAAATCGCACCAAAGAAAATGTTAAATGAAGAATTAACAAAAGATTTTTTAGATTTTATGAAGCAAGAGGCATCTTTACAAATGCCTGATTTTCCCTCTGTATTATATTTAGAGAAATATAGAGAATATGATGCAAAAATTGTAAAAAAAGTATCAGAAATTATTATTGATAATCCACCTGAAAATAGTTTTTATGTAGCAAAATTTCTAGATTATGGTTATCAGGAAACAACAATCAATTTAGTATTGGATTTATTTCGAGATGAATGGGAACTTTTAGGAAAATTATATCTACTTGCTTTAGGAGAGCATTTTGATTATAATGGAAGTCTTTTAATGGAACTTGTTAAAAGAAATAATTCTTTTTGGAAAGAAATCACACGAAAACTTCATGGTAATATACATAGAATATCATATGAACATAATGTTTTTGAAAATATATGGGCAATGGACAGTTATAAGGAATTGATCCAAATAGCTTATGAGAATATGATAGGTGACTTTTTTAGTTTTACGGAAGAAGGTGAAGTGGCAACAATTTTCGCTAATAGTGAAGAAACTTCAGACGTTGTAAAGGAACGAAAAAAGCAATGGATTAAGGAGTATATTGAAAAAAATATTATTAATACAAACAAGCTTGAAATAATTTTTAATGTTATTATATCATTTTTTGAATCAGATAGAATAGAATTTTTGTTGGAATTGGTGAAGTATACAAAGGATATTGAGTTATTTAAGTCTATGCCTTTGTTTGCGAGATTTTCATCTTGGAGTGGTAGTGAAGTGCCTCTTATTGAGAAAAAAATCGATTTTTTAAGCGATTTAATTACATCTCTTAGAGGAGTAGAGTTTATTGAACATAGGGCATATCTTAAAGAAAGAAAAAATTCATATGAAAGCCATAAACAGGATATTCTGATAAGGGAATATCTTGAAAACGGCGATATAGCATAGACATACATCAGTAAAAGGAGTGATTTATGAGGGGAAAATACTATAAATGATTTGTGGTAACATTTTGGCAACAGAAAATCAGTAAGCTAGAATAATTGATGTAATTGAAGTACAAAAAAATGAAAATAAGATAAAAAATAGATAAATAGATATAAAGTCAATGTAGATGTTAAATTTGTAAAAGAAATATTAAAATTCAGATGATAAATTATTAGCTAAATTGAGTACATTTTGAGTATAAAAATTTTTATAGTCATTTAGAGATCAAAATATAATGATATATATGAAAATAAAGGACTTGAATTTATCAATTAAAAGAATAATGAATTATTTTAAATAAACGACTTTAAATAATATCTAATATGAAAAAATGACTTTAGATCATCTTGCTATTAAATCGAATTTTCTACATATCAATAAATGAAATAAAACTGTAAATTAAAATGATTTAAAGAGTATTATTGACGTGATTATAGATTGTAGCGATAATTTTTCATATGGTGTTGTTTTTATACAATAGTTTGATAATAAATATGTTATAATAAAAAACATTAATACACTAAATATAAAGTGAAATAGCACATAACAAATTGATTTTAAAGCTATCAATGTATTAATTATATTAAACGGAGGAATTGAAATGTCAAGTGCAGCACAAAGAGCAGAATTACAATCACAGATATGGAAAATAGCAAATGAAGTTAGAGGATCTGTTGACGGATGGGACTTTAAACAATATGTATTAGGAACCCTTTTTTATCGTTTTATTAGTGAGAACTTTTCAAATTATATCGAAGGAGGGGACGATAGTATTAACTATGCAGAATTAGATGATAGTATTATTACAAAAGAAATAAAAGAAGATGCAATTAAGACAAAAGGGTATTTTATATATCCCCGCCAGTTATTTTGTAACATTGCAAAAAATGCAAATACAAATGATAGCTTGAATACAGATTTAGCAGATATATTTTCAGCAATCGAAGGTTCTGCAAATGGATATCCTTCTGAATCAGATATCAAAGGTTTATTCGCTGATTTTGATACAACAAGTAATAGGCTTGGAAATACAGTTAAAGATAAAAATAGTCGTTTAGCAGCTGTAATTAAAGGTGTTGAAGGGCTTAGTTTTGGTAAATTTGAAGAAAATCAAATAGACTTATTTGGAGATGCTTATGAATTTTTAATCTCTAACTATGCTGTTAATGCAGGAAAGTCTGGAGGAGAGTTTTTTACACCACAAAGTGTATCTAAACTCATTGCAAAACTTGCAATGCATGGTCAATCTACAATTAATAAAATTTACGATCCAGCAGCAGGTTCGGGCTCTTTATTATTACAAGCAAAGAAACAGTTTGATGAGCATATTATTGAAGAGGGTTTCTTTGGACAAGAAATTAATCATACAACCTATAATCTTGCTCGTATGAATATGTTTTTGCATAATGTAAACTATGATAAGTTTAATATCGTATTAGGAGATACACTTAAAGATCCACAATTTGGAGATGAGAAACCATTTGATGCAATTGTATCAAATCCTCCTTATTCAATACCATGGATTGGTAACGGCGATCCAACTCTTATTAACGATGTACGTTTTGCACCAGCAGGAGTACTTGCACCAAAATCAAAAGCTGATTTTGCTTTTGTACTTCATGCATTAAGTTATCTTTCAAGTAAAGGGCGGGCAGCAATTGTATGTTTTCCAGGTATCTTCTACCGTGGTGGAGCAGAGCAAAAAATTAGAAAGTATTTAGTTGACAATAACTTTGTAGAAGCTATTATCTCACTTGCACCTAATTTATTCTTTGGAACATCAATTGCAGTTAATATATTAGTGCTTTCAAAACATAAAACTGATACTAAAACTCAGTTTATAGATGCAAGTGGTGAAGATTATTTCAAAAAAGAAACAAATAACAATATTTTAACAGAAGAACATATCGACGCTATTTTAGAGTTGTTTGCTAATAAAAAAGATGTAGACCATGTTTCTAAATCTGTAGATAATAGTGAGATAGCATTAGAAAATTATAATCTTTCGGTAAGTACTTATGTTGAGGCTAAGGATACAAGAGAAGTTATAGATATAGTTGAATTAAATACTGAAATCAAAAAAACAGTGGCTAACATAGATAGACTTCGTGCTGAGATTGATAAGATAATTGCAGAAATCGAGGTGGGCGTATGAGTAAGTTAGAAAAATTACTTGCTGAGTTATGTCCTGATGGTGTTCGCAAATTATCTATTGCAGATATCTGTAACATAAGTCGTGGGCGAATAATGTCAAAGGACTATATTAAGGAAAACGCTGGGGATTACCCAGTATATTCGTCACAAACTGAAAATGAAGGTAAATTAGGTTTAATTAATTCGTTTGATTATGATGGCGAATATTTAACATGGACTACAGATGGAGCAAATGCTGGCACAGTATTTTATAGAATGGGGAAATTCAGCATTACAAATGTATGTGGACTATTGAAGGTCACTGATGAACATGTTTTAACGAAATATCTATATTACACATTAAATGTTGAGGCCCCTTCCTATGTTAATTCAGGTATGGGAAACCCAAAACTAATGAGTAATGTTATGGGAAGAATAAAAGTGGCAATACCTCCTTTGCCTGTGCAGAGTGAAATTGTCCGTATTTTGGACAATTTGACAGAGCTTACAACAGAGCTTACAACAGAGCTTACAACAGAGCTTACAGATAGAAAAAAACAGTATGAGTACTATAGGGAAATTCTCATCAATAAACATAGATATCAAGAGAGGAAGTTATCTTCATTATGTTCTATTAACAGGGGAAAAAGGGTGACAAAAAAGGATTTAAGTGACGAATTTGAATTTGAAGTTTTTCAAAATAGTCTTATATCACAAGGAAAGTATTATAAAGCAAACAGAAATAAAAATACAACATTTTTAATTAGTGCGGGAGCTGCTGGAGAAGTTGGATATAGTAAGAATGATTTTTGGGCAGCAGATGATTGCCTTTATTTTGATAGTGAAAAGATAAATCAACGATATTTATATTATGTTTTAAAAACTAAACAACAATTTTTATATGATAGGGTGAGAAAAGCAAGTGTGCCAAGAATTTCTAAAGGTCATGTTGGAGAAGTGATGATTCCATATGCTTCACTTGCAGAACAACAACGCATTGTTGACATTCTTGATCGTTTTGACACACTTTGTAACGATATTTCTAAAGGACTTCCTGCTGAAATAGCGGAGAGACAAAAACAATACGAATATTATAGGAATAAACTTTTAACGTTTAAGAATATAAATGCTGAGGTATAGATATGGGGAAGACTTTAAAAGAAACCGCACAAGAATTAAAAGATAATAACAAAAAAGTTCAGTTAATTTATGCATTTAATGGAAATGGAAAGACAAGACTTTCAAGAGAATTTAAAACACTTGTTTCTCCTAAAATTGAAATAGATCAGGATGAAACTGAAGAAGCGGGTTTGGAAAATAAACAAATCCTTTATTACAATGCTTTTACAGAAGATTTGTTCTATTGGGATAATGATTTGAAAGAAGATGCTAAACCAAAACTTAAAATACATTCCAATGTTTTTACAAAATGGATTTTTGAAGACCAAGGACAAGATCAGAATGTTGTTAAATTTTTTCAACACTATACCAATGATAAATTAAATCCAAGTTTTAATTCCCAGTATACTATTAAGAATAGCGATGAAAGAGAAATAACTGTAAATGCTTTTACAGAAATAATATTTTCATATAAACGTGGAGATAACTCAATTACAGACAATATTAAGATTTCTAAAGGTGAAGAAAGTTGTTTTATATGGAGTGTTTTTTATGCATTACTTGAACAGGTCGTTAGTGTATTAAATGTAGTAGAAGAAAGTGATAGAGAAACAAATCAATTTGACAACTTAAATTATATTTTTATTGATGATCCAGTAACTTCATTAGATGATAATCATTTAATTCAAATGGCAGTTGATTTAGCGGAAGTAATTAGGAAAAGTGAATCTGAATTGAAATTTATTATTACAACGCATAACCCTGTATTTTATAATGTGTTATATAATGAAATAAATACGAAAAAATGTTATATGTTAAATCATTTGGAAGATGGATTATTTGATCTTTCAGAACAGCCAGGAGGTTCTAATATGAATTTTTCATATCATTTACATCTAAAAGCAATACTTGAAGAGGCAGTTGCAAATGATAATATAGAAAAATTTCATTTTACTTTGTTAAGAAATCTTTATGAAAAAACTGCTAGTTTTTTAGGATTTCCAAGATGGTCAGAACTCTTACCGGAAAATAAAGAGACTTATTATAAACGAATCATCCAGTTTACTAGTCATTCTACGCTAGCAAATGAAATCGTAGCTGAACCTACACCACAAGAGAAACAAACAGTAAAATTATTACTTGAGCACTTGATAAATAATTATAGCTTTTGGAAGGAGGAATAAGGATGCACGAATACAATTCTATTGCAGGATCAAAGAACTTTATAGTTCTCGATAAGTATGAAAAGCATTCATTTATAAAAGAAGAAGTTTCAGTTTATCAAACAGAAGCTTCTCTTGAAAAAGAGTTTATCCAAGATTTAGTGAATCAAGGATACGAATATTTACCAGATTTAACAACTCCTAAAGCGATGCTTAAAAATGTGCGTGTGCAATTACAAATACTTAATGATGTGATATTTAGTGATGAAGAATGGGTAAGATTCTGTGAAGAATATTTAGATAAACCAGGTGATAGCCATATAGATAAAACTCGCAAAATTCACAATAACTATATTTATGATTTTGTATTTGATGATGGTCATATAAAGAATATTTATCTTCTAAATAAAGACGATATAACCAAAAATAAAATGCAGGTTATTTCACAATTTGGAATAACAGGAGCTCAAGCGAACCGATATGATGTTACTGTTTTGGTGAATGGTCTTCCTTTGATACAGGTAGAACTTAAGAGACGTGGAGTTGCTATTAGAGAAGCGTTTAATCAAGTAAATAGATATAGTAAAGAAAGTTATAACTCAGAGCATTCTCTATTCAAGTATTTACAAATTTGTGTTATCTCTAATGGAACAGATACTCGATATTTTGCAAATACGACAAAAAGAGATAAAAATAGCTTTGATTTTACAATGAATTGGGCAAAAGCTGATAATACTTTAATAAAAGACCTTAAAGATTTCACTGCTACTTTTTTTCAAAAAAATACGATATTAAAAATTTTATTACAATATTCTGTTTTTGATACAAGTAATAACTTATTAGTCATGAGACCTTATCAAATAGCTGCTACTGAACGAATTATATGGAAAATTAAAAGTGCCCATGAGCTAAAAAAATGGAGTACTACAGAAAGTGGTGGCTATATTTGGCATACAACAGGATCAGGAAAAACCTTAACCAGTTTTAAGGCTGCTCGTTTAGCAACAGAACTTGATTTTATAGACAAGGTGTTTTTTGTGGTGGATAGAAAAGATTTAGATTATCAGACAATGAAAGAATATCAAAAGTTTTCACCTGATAGTGTAAATGGCTCTGAAAGTACTGCTGGACTTAAACGAAATATTGAAAAAAAGGATAATAAAATCATTGTAACTACAATTCAAAAATTGAATAATCTTATAAAAAGTGACTTGAATTTAGCAATTTACAATAAGGAAGTGGTTTTTATTTTTGATGAAGCTCACCGTTCTCAATTTGGTGAGGCTCAAAAAAACATTAAAAAGAAATTTAAAAAATATTATCAATTTGGATTTACTGGTACACCGATATTTCCTGAAAATGCATTAGGTGCAGAAACTACTGCTTCTGTATTTGGGAGTGAACTGCATTCTTATGTTATTACTGATGCGATTAGAGATGAAAAAGTTCTTAAATTTAAAGTAGATTATAATGATGTTCGACCTAAATTTAAATCTATCGAAATGGAGCAAGATGAAAAAAAATTATCTGCTGCAGAAACTAAAGAAGCATTATTACATCCTGAAAGAATTAGAGAGATTTCTCAATATATTTTAAATAATTTTAGAATTAAGACACATCGTGGGCATATTGGTGCAAAAGGGTTTAATGCAATGTTTGCTGTGAGTAGTGTTGATGCCGCAAAATTATACTATGAGACATTCAACGATTTACAAAAAAACATTAAAAAACCTTTAAAAATTGCTACTATATTTTCATATACAGCAAACGAAGAACAAAATGCAATAGGAGAAATTGCTGATGAAAACTTTGAACCTACAGCTATGGATAGTAGTGCAAAAGAATTTTTAACGTTAGCTATCAGAAATTATAATAAGATGTTTAAAACTAATTTTAGTGTAGAAAGCAAAGAGTTTCAAAATTATTATCGAGATCTTGCTAATCGTGTGAAGAATCAAGAAATTGATCTTTTAATTGTAGTTGGTATGTTTTTAACAGGATTTGATGCTCCAACACTAAATACATTATTTGTCGATAAAAATCTTCGCTACCATGGTTTAATACAGGCATTTTCAAGAACAAATCGTATTTATGATTCTACAAAAACATTTGGTAATATTGTTACTTTTAGAGATTTGGAACAGGCTACAATTTCTGCAATCAAATGTTTTGGTGATGATAACACAAAAAATATAATACTTGAAAATAATTATAAAGAATACATGGAAGGATTCACAGATATATCTACAGGAGAAGCACGACGTGGTTATGTTGATGTAGTTAATGAATTAAATACTCGTTTCCCAAATGTTGATAAAATAGTTACAGAAAGAGATAAAAAAGAATTTACAAAATTGTTTAGTGAATATTTAAGAATTGAAAATATTCTTCAAAACTTTGATGAATTTACAAATCTAAGAGCATTACAAAAGATTGATGTAAATGATGAAAAAGCTATAGAAGAATTTAAAACAACTCATTATATAAGTGATGAGGATATTGCTGCTATGCAACAAATAGTTGTTCCTGATGAGAGAGTTATTCAAGATTATCGTTCTACATATAATGATATTCGTGAATGGCTTCATCGAGAAAGGGCAGGAAATGATAAAGAAAAGTCTTCTGTTAATTGGGATGATGTAGTTTTTGAGGTAGATTTATTAAAATCACAAGAAATAAATTTGGATTATATTCTTGAATTAATTTATGAGAAGAACAAAGATGTAAAAGATAAAGAGACATTAGTTGATGAAATACGTCGTATTATTCGTTCTAGTATAGAAAATCGTGCTAAAGAAAGTTTGATAGTGGATTTTATAAATCAAACAGATTTAAATAAAATACAGGATAAAGTAAGTATTCTTGCTGACTTTTATGAGTTTGCTCAACAGGAGCAAAAAAGAGAAGCAGAGAAATTAATCAACGAGGAAGGACTTAATGTAGATGCTGCAAAGAGATATATTCTAGTTTCATTGAAAAGAGAATATGCGAGTGAAAATGGTACAGATTTAAATGACATACTACCTAAAATGAGCCCACTTAATCCGGGGTATTTAACAAAAAAGCAAACAGTATTTCAGAAAATATCTGCTTTTGTAGAGAAATTTAAACATATTGGAGGTAAATTATAATTTGATAGAGGATATTTTTCATTTAAATATAGTTTAACATGTGCTATGTTTTTAGGGAGCTGTAACGAAATAATATTGTTAAGTCTGTTTACCAAAAATAGACAATACCTCAGTTAAATGATGAGAAATATTATTTTTTTGACATAATTAGGTTATGGAAACAACGACTTTTACACAATCTATTTACATTACGCATTATAATGCAGTTTAAGAATCTGGAAAGAGTAAGAAATATTTCTATACATCTTGTGAAGTATTTGGAATAATAGCTAGATTAATTGAAATTGCTAATATAGATACGACTTCTAAACGACTATACCCCTTGCACGATTCAGCTACGGGTCTTTTTAAAATAAATTTTATCTTGCATAGCAATGCTATAGGAGAAATTAAAACTGTTAACACTTTATCAGAACCACAATATCTAGATGAATTTGGAGAAATTACAAAACTTCATCTTTAATTAACTCAAATGGATTATAACTATTATATTTAAAAAATGGATTAGACGTACATGTTTAAAACTGAATAGAAATATATATAGACACCTTACGTCATTGTGGGGTGTTTTTTTGTGACAGGTCAAAATAAAATGTAAATCAAAT
Organism: Thomasclavelia sp.; assembly: GCF_047249845.1. Lineage (GTDB taxonomy): Bacteria > Bacillota_I > Bacilli_A > Erysipelotrichales > Coprobacillaceae > Thomasclavelia. The sequence continues at coordinate 51,655 of NZ_JBKTWO010000004.1, read as the reverse complement.
ATTGTAGCAGTAAAGAATGTGACGTTATTGCAAAGAGTATGGACATGTTATTGTGGGGATCATTAGCATGGTCAATAAGGGGAGAAACTATAGTTATTTTATTTGCTCGTTACTGTCCTTTTTCATAAGTGCTATATTTTGTAAAAATAGATTACAAATCTTCTAACTTATATAAAAATATTTACTATGCTAAACTTTAATCAAGAAATATATAAATATTGCTAGATTAGTATGGAAACTAGAATTGTATATCTTGGTTGATACATTGTTGTAAACCATATCAATGATCATATTCTATTTTTGGCATATTTATTATACATTTGAATTTAGATAAAATTATAAGTAATTTATAACCAAGAGCTTTATGATTTCTTAAAAAACTAAAGCACTGTAGTGAACAAATATATGAATTTATAATATGCACCACAATGAGAATATTTGGTTGATTTAGGAAAAGTAGATTCAGTTCTATGTTTTATAGTTATATGTACTTTTCCGTTATACCCATTAATGATATTTTTAATGAAATAGGCATTAATTCAGCTGTGCTGATAGCAGAGGGATTTTTATGAAGAAACTGTATAAGAATATTTAACGATTTAATTTAAGTGATATAATCTTGATCTTTGTAATAGATCCTTTTTATTGTGATTTTGTTGCTTACAATAATAAAGTGTATTACCAGTTTTTGTATATAGTTAAAGGTCAAGTTATATGTTAATTCTGGGGGAGGATTAACTAAAAATATAGATAAAACAAGGTAGAATGGGGTTTTACAGTTAAATTATTAATAAAATAATTAACTGATTTTGACACTACTAATATATGAAAAGGAGAAAGGGTAAAAGGGAAAAATATATTTTGCATGGAAAATATTTAAAAATCTGTAAATTAATTAGAATTAACTATCTAAGTGATTCTTAAAAGATTTATCCTGATTGTAATTTATAGTATAGGTTTGTATCATGACTAACATTAATACCAAGAAATAAAGTAGCAGTTAAAGTCATCGTCATTACCTTCTTTCAATTGGGAGCAAGAAATAAGACAACGATTTTATTCCACGTACATTTATCATAAAACAACTTTGTTATAAAAATTCATATTTTAATCGTATGTGCCAGTGATTAAAAAAGGATCAATGCCTGAGTTAGAAATTGAGATAACAGGCTTTCAAAGAACTATTGTAAAATGATAAGGTTGTATGGGATAAATCACAATATTTATAAAATTATTATACAAGGAGTGAAAATAATGAAAAGGGTAAAAAAAGTTTTAATTTATTCACTTAGTCTGCTTTTAATAATATCTACTGTTGTAAGTGGATTAATACCAATATATGCAGTTAATGAATATGCTATAATGCGAGAAAAGTTTCATGATATGGCTGTAGGTGGTAATTATGATGTTAATAATTTGAATGTTAAACCAATGTTACAATCGATTAACGATACGGCTCAATTATATTGGGATAATATGAATAAAAATCCAATTTCTAATGCTGTAAAGGGAAATTATATGAACAGTGATGATACGGCATTGGATCCTAATTTAGATGCTTCAAAGGACTATATTTTTCCAGAATATCCGCTAGGGAAACGTCGTAGTGGTAGTAGTTCGTATATCAATGCCAATTCAATTCAATTCACATATCAGTATATTAGAGCAATGGCTTTAGCGTATGAAACCCAAGGATGTGCTTTATATAAAAATCAAGATATGCTTGAAGATATTAAAATGGCATTAGAATTCATGAATACATATCATTATAATCAAGATTTTAAACAAGGAAGTAAAACAGTGCCTTATGGTAACTGGTTCTCTTGGCGTTTAGGTGCTCCAGTTTATTTAGGAGAGACAATGCTTCTTTTATACGATGATTTAGATAAAGAAATGATTGCTAAAAATGCAGGAACAATGGAGGAATTTGTTAACTGGACTCCTTTTACTGGCGCTAATTCAACATGGAATGAAAGAGTAAGTATGTATACCGGTTTATTAACCGAAAAGGAATCTTACTTAACTCATATTCAATCTGTGATGCCAACAGTATTAAAATATACTGAACCTGGTGATGGCTCTTTTCCTGATGGATATTATGAAGATGGAACATTTATCCAACATGTAACTTTTCCTTATAATGGTGGTTATGGATTAATGTGTTTGACAGATACATCATATTTATTGTATATGCTATCGGGAACTAAGTGGGATTTAGGTAAAGACAGCGCTGAAATTGTTTATCAATGGGTTTTAGATTCTTATGAACCAATGGTGTACAAAGGATTAAGTATGGATGCTTTTCGAGGGCGAGAAATTACTAGAAGTGATACAACACAACCTAGAGGGGCATTGATTATTGCAAATGCGATGTTGATGTTATGTCAAAACGCTCCAGAAAGTATCCAAGAACAATTTAAAGGATGTATTAAACAATGGTTCAGTAGTGATTTTATGATTGAACAAATGAATGCTAGTGCTGATACTCCTTGGTATAAGTTTCCCTTGGACACCGTAGTAAAAGTTAATGATATTTTAGATGATGATAAAATTGCTCCAGTATCGTTTGATGGAACAACTTATCAAATGAATAACGGTGCTCGTACAATTCATTGGTCAAAACAAGGATGGACATATACAATTGCTATGGCTTCACCAACAATTAAAACTTATGAAGGTGGCGATTCTAATAATAAAGGCTGGTATATTGGCAATGGTGCTACTTATTTATATACTGATGATTTACAACGCAGTGAAGGAGTAGATAAAGCAACAAGAGATTGGTATCGGATACCTGGAGCTACATCGGTCTATGGAAAAAACCAAGGAACCCAATATAATCTCAATCCATTTGCTGGCGGGGTAACTGATGGTGTTTATGGTGTATCAGGAATGGATCTAGCCATGACAACACATAATTTAAAGGCTAAAAAATCATGGTTTATGTTTGATGATGAAGTGGTTGCTTTGGGTAGTAATATTAGTGGTCAATATGATGTTGAAACTACATTAGAAAATTATAAGATTGATAGTAGTAACAGGACATATTATATCGATGGTATTGAAAAGGCCATGACAATGGATGGAACTGAAATTTCTTATGATAACGTTAAAACACTTAATATGTCTGGAAACGTCGCAGATTCTAATCTTGGTTTTTATTTTCCAAATAGTTTAGATTTAAATCTAAAAAGTGAAACTAGAGAAGGAACATGGTCTTCTTTAGGAGAATATAACCGTGATACGGCAACATATAATGCTGATTATTTTACAGCATGGATGGATCATAGCAAAGATGGTAATGGTGCTGTAGATGGATCATATGCTTATGTATTATTGCCAGGAAAATCTGTTGAAGAGACAGAAAGATATGGACAAAATAGTAATATTGAAATTATTCGTCAAGATGACCAAGTTCATGCGGTATATGAAAAGACTTTAGGAACATTGGGACTTAATTTCTGGCAAAAGGGATATAACACAGTTGATCTAGGAGATGTCAAAAATTATGTAACGTGTGATAGCCCAGCTTCAGTAATGATTAATGATACTGATAAGGGATTGAATGTTTCTATCACTGATACAACACAACAAAATAAAGATTATATTACTTTGGAAATTAATCGAGAAGTAGATGGTATTGTTAGTAGTGATGAGGGTATTGAAATTATTCAAACGGCACCAACTACAATTATTAAAGTTAACACTAAAGATGCTGATGGTAAATGTTTCCAAGTTAATTTTTCATATGATCAAGTAGATTTAAAACCAGCATCAATTGCCAATGTGACAATGGATGATGATGCTTTAGTGGTTGATATAAATCGTGAAATAAATGCAAAAAGTTATTTGATTCATTATGGTAAAGAAAGTGGTAAATATACTCATACATTAGAAACAAACGATTTAACAACACGTATTTATGGATTAACACCAGATACGACTTATTACTTAAATGTTCAAGCTAAAGCTGGTGAAACCATTAGTGAGTTAGGTACCGAGGTTTCATTTACAACAACAGCAACAACCTCATTTATAGATGAATTTGAAACAATGGATAAAATGTTGAACCATTCTTCTAATTGGGGATTTGATAGCAGTAATGCTGGACAAAACGGACAACAAAATAACTTTGAAGGAGATAGTACTCGAATCAAACGTACAGGTTCAAATAAAAATAGTGAAGAATCAATTATTTATATGCTGCCTGGTCTTCAAGATTTTTCATTAGAAGTGTATGGGTACAATGACTCGATTGGTACAATTAAAATGTATACATCGCAAGATGGTGAAGTTTGGAGTGAACAAGAATATGGTGCATCACAGCCTATAAACACAAAAAATGGCTGGTTTAAACAAATTTTATCAACTCCCAAAACTGGAATAAATGAAGGTGCTAATTATCTTAAGATTGAAGTTTGTAGCCATCCAACTAAAGTATGGGCACCACAATTTACTAGATTTGATGCAAAAATGAAAAATGCTAGTGATTTTAAATTCTTAAAAGATTCAATGCAAAATGATAGTAAAACATATATAAATAATAATGTTGATTTTACAACATATTTAAAAGATGATGTTATAAAAGCAACTAGTGATAATGGTGAATTACTGTATAGTTATACAAATATAAAAAATGGAACGATCATTGCTTATATTAAAGATGGTGGTAAAATCGAAATTTCAACTGCAAAAGATGGAACAAATTACACACCAGTAACAACAATTAACGAAGAATTAGAAACAAAAGATGGTTATACAAAAACAAAAATCACATTACCACAGTTAGAAGAAAATATTGATTACTTAAAAATCAAAATATCAAAAGATAATATTATTTCTGATGTATCTTTAAATTATGTCCCAGAAAATGCTCCAATCCAACAAATACGTTTTGTTGATGAAAAGATAGATGGAGTTATTGATTATGATGTTGTTCCTGTAATTAAAACAGCACCAATGAATGCCCAAAGTACCTTAGTTTATGATTCTGATAATGATAATGTTGTTTCATTTAGAAATGGAATCTTACAATTTACCAAACAAGGTAATGCTACCGTTGATGTAAAAGTTAAAGGAACAGAACACTTAGCATCTTTACCTGTTACAGTGTATAAAGATATGGCATTAAAAAAAGCAGCGACTGCAAGTTCATCAAAATCAGGCTATGCTGTTTCAAATGCAGTTGATGGTGATACAACTTCAACAAGATGGCAGTCTAATAGCGAAGGAAAAGAATGGATTCAAGTTGATTTACGTAAAGAAACAGCTTTTGATGCAATTGATTTAGAATGGTATTCAAATGGTGAGAATTATGATATTTTGATTTCTAACGATGGAATTAATTGGAAAACTATTAAATCAGTGACTGATGCTAAATATGGTGAATATGCAAGATTTGATTTTAAAGAATCAATAACGGCTCGTTATGTAAAAATCCAAGGGGAAAGTGAGTCCCAATATTCATTATTTGCTCTCCGTGTCTTACAAAAAACAGGTAGTGAAAATGATGTGGAATTAGAACCATGGAATTTAGCACTTAATAAGCCGGCTTACAGTAGTGGGTTACATCCAAGTGATGGAACTGGAAAAGCAGAAAAATATGCAGTAGATGGAAGTATTGGAACACGCTGGGCATCAAGAAGAACAAATGATGAATGGTTTTATGTTGATTTAGAAGAAAATTGTAATGTGAATGCAGTTAATATTTTATGGGAAGCTGCATCAGCTAAAGAATTTAAATTACAAATTTCTAATGATGGTAAGACATGGATTGATATGGCCTATATTAAAGATAACACTGTACAAGGAGACTGGACAAATCATGTATTTTCACAAGAATATACTGGTCGATATGTTCGAATGCAAGGAATTGTGCCTAATACAAAATATGGGTATTCAATGTATGAATTTCAGGTAATGGGTACAACAGTTAATAAACCAGGAATTCAGGATATTAATAGTATTTCATTTAATGATTCACAAATGAATATGTTAAAAGGACAAACAACTACATTAGCTATTACTACTGATCCTGAAAATGTAAATGCTTCTAATATTGGCTGGCAATCTTCAGATTCTAGTTTAGTTGATGTTAATAACAATGGTAAGATTACTGTTAAAGGTAAATCGGGTTATGCAATTGTTACAGCATATTCATTAAAAAATCCAACAGTTAAGGCTGAGTGTAGAATTAATATTACTCCTAGTGCGGGAAAAGTGATTAAAGTAGAAGGTCTAACACTATACAATACGGTAGATACTCTTGCACTTGGTGATGTTCATCAATTGAGTGCTAAGGTTACACCTGTAGATGCAACTCATAAATATATTATCTGGTCTAGTAGTGATGAATCAGTTATTAAAGTAGATGCAGATGGAAAACTAGAAGCAGTAGGATTAGGCGTGGCAACAATTAGTGTTAAAACAACTGCTGGAAATGAAGTTAATATCACAATTACAGTTAAGGATGTTGATAAAACAGCATTACAAATTGCCGTAGATATGGCTAAAAATGCTGATTTAACAGATGTTGTACCGGCAGTAGTTAAAGAATTTAATGCAGCATTACAAGAAGCTAAAGATATCTTAGCTAATGTTGATGTAACTCAAGGACAAGTAGATGCAACATTTACACGTTTAGCTAAAGCAATGCATAAATTATCATTCATTACTGGTGATAAGAGTTCATTAAAAGCAATGGTAGCACGTATTGAGGGATTGGATAGCAGTAAATATATTGAATCTACATGGAGCGCAATGTTACCTGCGTTAGAAGAAGCCCAAGCAATCATTGCTAATGAAAATGCATTAAAAGATGATATTATTAAAGCTTATGATGCTTTAGTAAGAGTATTCTTAGATTTAAGATTAGTACCAAATAAAGATGTTTTAGATGAATTAATTAAAGAAGCTGAAGTTTTAAATGAGCCAGCATTAGCTAATGCTATTGCTCAAGCTAAAGCAGTGTTTAATAATCCTGAAGCAACCCAAACAGAAGTAGATAATGCAGTTAAGGCATTAAGTGAAGCGATTAATAGATTAGAAGCAAAACCAGTACAACCAGGAGAACAAGTTCCAAGCGTAAGTACAGGTGACAATGTTAATATGTTTATGCCAATGGCAGGATTAGTAATTGCAGGAGCAGTATTAATCAAAAGAAGAAAAGAAAATTAAGATTAAAAAAGTAAAATTCTAAAATTAAAACAGCATATGAAATAATTCATCTGCTGTTTTACAATAAATTATAATTAATCATTTATTCTTTTAATAGAAACAGATTTAGTGTTACACTAAAATTACTATTAGCAAAGTTAAGTAAGAATAATGAATAAAAGAAGAATTATTAAGGTTTATGAATGAAGATTTGGTAATGGGAGTTATCAATAATCATATTCTATTTATTACACCTTTGAATTAAGCCTTCAGGGATAGCTTTAAACTTTCTGATATTTAGATATAACAAGCTATGACAAAATTAAACAACTCACATCTTTAGTATAATTAGCTATTATTTGATGAGAAATATTGATTTCTGAGCTTTTTTCGTGATTAGAGCAATATTTCAAGTTTGAGTGTTTTTTACAGTTAAGTTGTCAATAAAATAACTAATTGTTTTTGACGCTACCTAATTATCAAATAGGTAGGTTTAGTGAACTAAGATTAGTTTTAAAGACCTATTCTAATGTAATTGATTTGGAATTCAATATTTTAAATGATAAATATGCATATATAGAAATACAAAAGGCTAGTATCCTTAAATAAAGGGTAACAGCCTTTTTAAATAAAATCTATTCCTTTAACAACCTTAAATAATGATTCGCTTCACGAAGAACATGATCTGCTAATAAGGGAACGATTATAGAACGAATTTCACAATTCAAAATACCTTTTGTTCCTGCTGTTTTAAATTCTTTTAACTTCACTGTTTCAGCATATGGATTACATTGCCCCTTTGCAATAACCAAGTCATTTTTCATAGCTGCACACTCTAACAATTCCTGATATTCTTTTACAAATTGATTGGATGTTTTGATTAAATCAGCTTCACTTGGATCTAATAATCCTCGAATAAACAAAGCATGTTCCATCATGATCTGATTCCAAAAGAGTTCGATTTGTTTCATTGTTTGAATATCATTATTAACACCATTTTCATAATTACAAAGATAGTAATGGTATAACTTAGCTTCTCGTAAAATATGTTCTAATAATAATGGATAATTCATAGTAAACATAGAGCATGTTTTTACATTAGCAATAATTGTTTCTTTAAACTTAATGAATTGTTCTAATATAGTAAGAACTGCTTGATTAAGTTGTGATATGTGGGGGTTAATATGACAACATTGAGAAATTTCCTGATTGTTAATCAATTGGTGTTCTTTTTGAGTAATATTTGTATCAATATCAATACCAGTTAAACATATCGTTTGTTTCTCAGCATTCAAAGTAAATTCAGTAATAATTTCTCCTGAATTTAATACGTTTGAACGAATCACTCCTTGACTTAAATCAATCGTATAACTTAGTAATTTTTCAAATTCATTTTTATAATTATCAGCTTGTTTAGCAAAATCACTGTTGGCTTTGGTAAAACTAGCTTCTAAAAACAGTGCATGTTCTTTCATGATTCTTAGAAAGAATAAATTTAATTCTAATGAGGCAGTACAATATTTTGTATTATCTTCCATATTTTATCTCCTATCATTTCTAATATATTGATAAAATTATAAAAATATGTTTGTAATAAAAAAAGAATTGATTATTTTTGGATCTTTAGCTAGATAATTATTGAACTTTGTGTTTAAAAGACATGAATATACATATGTTTTAATCATCTAGGATTTTTATGAATAGTACTATGATACTTGAAATTGTTGTCCTATTTTGATATTATTTAGCAGTAGAATATAGATGATAGAAAAAACACAAAATTATAACTTAAAACGGTTATAAAATGTTTGTTTGTGAGTTTTAACAGAAAGGTGAAATATATGGAAAGAAAAGTAGGTACTATATCAAGAGGAGTACGTTGTCCAATTATTCGTGAAAACGATGATTTGGCCAAAATCGTAGTAAACAGTGTATTAGATGCAGCAAGTAGTGAAGGATTTTCATTAAGAGATCGTGATGTTATTGCAATCACTGAATCAATTGTAGCTAGAGCACAAGGTAACTATGCAAGTATTGATGCTATTGCAAAAGATGTAAAAGAAAAATTAGGTGGAGAAACAATTGGGGTTATCTTTCCTATCTTGTCACGTAATCGGTTTTCTATCTGTTTAAAAGGGATTGCTAAAGGGGCTAAAAAAGTAGTATTAATGTTAAGTTATCCAAGTGATGAAGTAGGTAATGAATTAGTTTCTTTAGATAAATTAGATGAAGCAAATGTTAATCCTTATAGTGATGTTTTAACTTTAGAAAAATATCGAGAATTATTTGGTGAAAATAAACATGAATTTACTGGTGTGGATTATGTTGCATACTATGGAGATTTAATTAGAGAAATGGGTGCCGAAGTAGAAATTATTTTTGCTAACCAGGCTAAAACAATTTTAAATTATGCTGATCATATTTTAACTTGTGATATCCATACTCGAGCAAGAACAAAACGAATCTTAAAAGCGGCTGGAGCAAAAGCTGTATGTGGAATGGATGATATTTTAACTAGTAGTGTAGATGGAAGTGGATATAATCGTAATTACGGATTATTAGGTTCTAATAAATCAACTGAAGATACAATTAAATTATTTCCAAATGACTGTTTACCATTAGTAACTGATATTCAAGAACAAATATTGAAAGCTACAGGAAAACATGTTGAAGTAATGGTTTATGGAGATGGTGCGTTTAAAGATCCTCAAGGAAAAATTTGGGAATTAGCTGATCCTGTAGTATCACCTGCTTATACTGAGGGGTTAAAGGGGACACCTAATGAATTAAAATTGAAGTATTTAGCGGATAATGATTTTAAAGATTTAAGTGGAGAAGCTTTAAAAGAAGCTATTTCTAAAAGTATAAAGGAAAAAGATGATAACTTAGTTGGTAATATGGCTTCACAAGGGACAACACCAAGACAGTTAACAGATTTAATTGGTAGTTTATGTGATTTAACTAGTGGAAGTGGTGATAAAGGAACACCGGTTGTATTAGTTCAAGGATATTTTGATAATTATACAAATTAAAAAGGGGGTTAAGAAAGATGAAGCAAGATACAATTGTTATTTTAGATTTAGGTAGTCATGAAAATACGACTATTGCTCGTTGTGTACGAGAAATTGGGGTATTTAGTGAAATTAAAGCTCATGATATTACAGTTGAAGAATTAAAAGCAATGTCTAATGTAAAAGGAATTATCATTAGTGGTGGAGAAAATAATATTATTGATGGACAAACAATTGATGTAAATCCCGATATATATGAAGCTGGTTATCCAGTAATGGCTTATGATCATGCCTTGGCAAAAGTAGAAAATAAATCTTTTCCAGCAAGTTATGAAGCTTTAAAAGAAGAATTAACTGCTTTTGTAATTGATACTTGTAAGGCTGAAAAGAATTGGAATATGAAAAACTTTGTGGCTGATCAAGTGGAATTGATTCGTCAACAAGTTGGAGACCGTAAAGTATTATTAGCATTATCTGGAGGGGTAGATTCTTCAGTAGTAGCTGCATTATTAATTAAAGCAATTGGTAAACAATTAGTTTGTGTTCATGTTAATCATGGATTAATGCGTAAAGGGGAATCAGAAGATGTAGTTGATGTATTCTCTAATCAATTAGATGCTAATTTAGTATATGTTGATGCAAGTGAACGTTTCTTAGATAAATTAGCAGGTGTTGGTGATCCAGAAGAAAAGCGTAAGATCATCGGAGCTGAATTTATTCGCGTATTTGAAGAAGAAGCACGTAAATTAGATGGGATTGATTTTTTAGCTCAGGGGACTATCTATCCAGATATTATAGAATCAGGAACTAAAACAGCTAAATGTGTTAAATCACATCATAATGTAGGAGGTCTACCTGAAGATTTACAATTTGAATTAGTTGAACCACTATATCAATTATTCAAAGACGAAGTACGAGCTTGTGGAATTGAGTTAGGATTACCACATAATATGGTTTATAGACAACCTTTCCCAGGTCCTGGACTTGGAGTTCGTTGTTTAGGTGCAATTACAAAAGAACGTTTAGAAGCTGTACGTGAATCTGATGCAATTTTAAGAGAAGAATTTGCTAAAGCTGGTTTAGATAAAACTGTATGGCAGTATTTTACAGCTATTCCAGAATTTAAGTCAGTAGGTGTTAAAAATAATGAACGTTGTTTTGAGTATCCTGTTATTATTCGAGCAGTAAATACAATAGATGCAATGACTGCCTCTATTGAACAGATTGAATGGCCAATTCTTACTAAGATTACAGAGCGTATTTTACAAGAAGTACCAAATGTAAATAGAGTTGTATATGACTTATCACCTAAGCCATGTGCAACAATTGAGTGGGAATAAGAAAATAATAAAAAATGCTTTCTATGTAGGTAAATAGAAGCATTTTTTTGGTATGCCAGGCATGGCATATATCTAGTTGGTGAAAGTCCACTGTGGGGGTGATGTCGCAACTGCCAACCACTAGCCAATATCAAGGGTGTCTATTGTGAGGTAGAATCTGAAAGTGGTACTATGTCAAGATTTCGGACTACATAAATGTAAGAATCTGGGTTGTGTTAGTTTGAACTAACTTAATAACTGTGTTCATGCTCGTTCGGTGATCTATAGTCACAGTGTGAATGTATCCTTACTGTATTATAGAATCCTTCTATATATTCAAACCCCAGCTAATATGCCTAGCTATAATTCTTTATCCTGTATTTGTTTAGCCACTCCCTTTTGAAATAATAGTACCGTTATTGCTTTGAGCATTTTTAAGCTACTTATGAACAGTGCTGTCTGCAATACCAAACTGCTTGGCAACAGACAACTTCGACTCATCGAGATGATCTAAAACATATTGTATAACCCACTGTTTAAATTCGTCTGTAAATGATGGTTTACTCATTGTCATGTACCTCTAATCAGTTAAACAATTATCTATAAAATATTGATAAAGAAGCAAATGAAATGTATGAGCAATTGCTAATTGATTTCAAAAAACAAAGAAGTATAATAGAAGAATTAAAAGTGAAGAATCAAATGCTGTGGATACAAGAAATGAGCAATATTCGTAATTGTATGGATGAGGTTATTAGAAAAGAAGTGATTGAAATATAAGAGATTGTAGCGATACAATCTTTTTTTCATAGAGTGTTGTTTTTATACAATAGTTAGGTTGTAAATGGTATAATTGTTCCATAAATTGGAATTTGTAGAGGGTAAAGATATGGAAATAAATGACATAATATATGAAGAAGATGAAAGTGGTCATATTATATGCTCTGCACTTGAAAAGTATATGAGGGTTGAAGGTGTTTGGGCTTTATATGGGAAATCTAAAAAATCACTTAAATATGAATGCTTAAATGTAGGAAAATCAAAGGACGTTGGATATGAAATCTTGTATGATATCGGTTGTTTGCACTATCTTAAAATTAGAGAAGATGGCACTGTAAGTTATATTAATCAATTTAATGAATCTTGCGATTTCTTATACAAATCAGGACAGTCACAAGAATATTTGTATCCTATCATTTCATCAAGATATAACTCATTTAAATTTGTTTATATACATGGCAAATCAAGCAGGGACATAGAAAAATCTTATGCTCATGAACACTATGCTATCTTTTGGAGAAATGGTAAACCCTATGGTGTTAAAAATAAAGGTTAATTTAATTAAAAACTTATAAATGATAAAATTCTAGTTTGTTAAATACCAATAACAAAATGGATAGTTGAAAATAAAGGAGAAGGTTATGTTGGAGTTAAGAGCATTAATTGATAGTGATATCCCATTGATAGAGAAGTGGCTGAATAAAGACCATGTAAAAAAATGGTATGAGATTCCTCATATGGGAGTAACACTTAATGATTGGATGATAGAAATTAAAAACCGTAATTGTGAGTTTAACTGGTTGTATCATTTTATAGTAATGCATGATGGTAAGTCAATTGGGCTTTGTCAATATTATAAATGTATAGATAGTGATGAGGAATATGGAAATTTAGTAGTAGAAGGGGCATATGGAATTGATTATTTTATAGGTGAAGAGTCTTATCTTGGTAAAGGTGTAGGCAAACAGATGATAATGGCTTTAATGGATAAGATATTTTCTTTACCAGATGCACTTAGAATTACAGCAGATATTGATAAAAAGAATAAAGCCTCAGAAGGTGTTTTATTATCATGTGGTTTTGTCTTGTTTGATCCTGTAGAAAGTCGTTATGTCATAGAAAAATAATTATAAAAAGAACTATGACGGAAAGAATAGGTTGGATGATGGAAATTAAGTATATGCAATATGAGGATAGGAATTTTTGGTTTAGTCTAGATACTCATATAACTGAAATGGAGTATAATAATAAAGTTCAAAGCAAAAGAGGGTATATATTATTTCTTGATGATAATCCAATTGGGTTGTTAAGATATAATTTGTTTTGGGACAATACGCCATTTTGTAATATGCTTTATATTATAGAGCAATATCAAGGCCAAGGATATGGTAAAGCATTAATGAATTATTGGGAAAATGAAATGAAGCAACAAGGCTATGGAATGCTGTTGACTTCTACACAAGTAGATGAAGAAGCACAACATTTTTATAGAAAACTAGGATATAAAGATTGTGGTAGTCTAATTATAGATATTCCAAAATATAAACAACCAATGGAATTGTTTTTACTAAAATCTATATAATAACAAAAAAAGAATGTAAATATATAAACCTAAACTATTAGAATTATAGGTGTAGTTATGGGAAATTAGATGAATAAATACTAAAAGCAAGAATTTAGTATTTATGGTCTTGCTGGTTTTAAAATAAATAATTAAAGAGACAAATATATGTCGTTTTCTAAATTTGAGAATCAAAATATGTATTATAACATTATTGGAGAGAGACAACTTCTTATGTTGCTACATGGTAATACTGCATCATCAAAGTAGTGATACAGTTAAACATTTTATTGATTATCAAATTAATAATATGGTAAAGAAGAAATTTTATTAAGTTCCAACTTATTTTGAGGAATTGTTAAATTGATATATTGATGAACTGCCATTAAAAGAAGATATATCTATATTAGTATAAGCATTTAAATAAAGAATTGCTTTACTTAAAAAAACGCCATTACCTAAATTTAAGTAATGGTGATATATATTTTAAATACTTTAAAACTTGGATATTAGTAGCATTTTTATATTATGTTTTTATTATTGAAGCAATGGCTAATTTTTTATGTAGAGCTACTGCCATAAAGACAGTGATAATTGTAGAGATGATATCGGCAATAGGTTGAGCATAAATAATTCCGTTCATTCCCCAAGCTAAAGTTAAAAATAGAATAGCTGGAATAAAGCATATTCCTTGTCGGCATGTGCCAAGAATTAAACCTTCTTTTGCTTTTCCTAGAGCTAGAAATAAAGATGAGTAAACAGTATAAAAACCAAAACAGAAAAACGAAATTCCGTTAGCAAATAATGCTTTTTGTCCAATGTTGATAAGCTGGAGGTCATCTTTTGTAAATTGCGAAATAATTGGTTTTGAAAATATTACTAAGATTAAACCAAAGATAACACAAAATATTGTTGACCATAAAGCTGTGGTTTTTATAGCTTCACGCAAACGTTTATAATTTTTAGCACCATAATTAAAACCTGCTATTGGTTGAAAACCTTTAATAAATCCAAAGACAATTAAACTACCCATAGAAACAATTCTAGTTACATCACCCATTCCTGCTATTATGGAATCGCCATAACCATTTTTCTTTGCAATGCCACTTATAAGAGCTATAGAAAGACTTGTTAATAACTGAAAAATTAGGGTAGGGATACCAATTTTAAAGATTTCAGACATGATTTCTTTTGTAAAACAACATTCCTTAAAATGAAAACTAAAGTTACTTTTTTTACTAAAAATGTATACTAGATACACAAGAGTAGATATAACCTGAGAAATAGCTGTTGCAATTGCTGCTCCAGCAATACCTAAATCAAGGGTATAAATAAAGAGGGGATCAAGAATTATATTCAATGTGGCACCTGCTAATAATGCAATCATTGTAGTTTTTGCAGCACCTTCACTCGTGACAATATTATTCATCGTGACATTGAATATATTAAAAATTGAAGAGATAATATAAATACTTGTGTAAGTTATGGCATAAGGTAAGATGCTTTGGGTGGCACCTAATATTCTTAAAATTGGATTTAAGAATATAATTGTTAAAATTATCATTATTCCTCCAACAATAATACTGCTATATAATGATGTACTAGCAACTTTAGCAGCTTGCCTTTTTTCACCATTACCTAATAATCTTGATATGTAAGAGGCACCACCACTACCAAATAGTAAACCTAAACCTACAATTATCTGGCCTAATGGAAAAGCAACTGTAATAGCACCATTTTGTGCAGTTCCTAAACCGGCGACAAAATAAGCATCTACTAAATTGTATAAGGCATTGATCATCATTCCAATCATAGTAGGTAATCCAAGCGCTAATAGTGCTTTAGGTATCGGGGCATTTCTTAATAATTCAATCTTTTTGTTACTCTGGTTCATGTTTAACACTCCTTTTCATTGACATTAATTATAAAATAAAGTACTATAAAATATAGTAATAGTACTTGCTTGATAATACTATAATTTATAGTATGTGTCAATATATAATTACTATAAATTATAGTAATTTATTAGAAAGGATGATTTTATGACAACGATTGATTTAATTGTATTAGGTATTTTAGAAAAAGAATCTTTAAGTGCTTATGATATTCAAAAATTAGTAGAATATCGTAATATATCTAAATGGGTGAAAATTAGTACTCCTTCAATATATAAAAAGGTAATTCAATTAGAAGAAAAAGGTTATATTAAAAGTACTATGGTTAAAGAAGGAAAGATGGCAGAAAAAGCTGTTTATTCTTTAACTTCAGAAGGTAAAGTTGAGTTTGAAAAATTAATGCTTAAAATCTCATTACAGCCGATTAATATATTTTTAGATTTCAATGCAGTAATAGTTAATTTAAATAGCCTTTCATTGAAAGAACAAAAAATTTGTTTAGAAAATATTGAAAATAATATTAAATTGATGAAAGGATACATAGAAGAAAATATAAATCTTAAAGAAAATATTATAGAAATTCCAGATACTGGAAAAGCAGTTTTACAGCAACAGTTTATTTTAGCCCAGGCAATTGAAGACTGGATTATATCTGTAAAAGAAAAATTAAATAATTAATTACATTTCAAATACTTTATAAATGATTTTAAACTGTGGACAATTAATATTTTATGATGGTAATATAAGATAACGACTTAAAAAGAAAGGAATCTAATAATGGAACCTAAACATAAAAGAAGAGTTAGATATAAAGGAACTCATCCTAAAAAATATAATGAAAAATATAAAGAACTAAATCCCGAATTATATCCAGAAACAATTGAAAAAGTAATCAAAAAAGGCGGTACCCCAGTAGGAATGCACTTATCAATCATGGTTGATGAAATTCTAGAATTTTTAAATATTCAAGAAGGACAGATTGGTTTAGATTGTACTTTAGGATATGGTGGACATACTTTAAAAATGCTTGAATGTTTGAATCATACTGGTCATATGTATGCTTTAGATATTGATCCTATTGAAAGTGTGAAAACTAAACAAAGATTATTAAATAAAGGATATGGTGAAGATGTTTTAACAATTAAAAATTGTAACTTTAAAGATATTGATCTTGTATCAAAAGAAGTAGGATTATTTGATTTTGTTTTAGCTGACTTAGGAGTATCTTCAATGCAAATAGACAATCCAGAACGAGGCTTTTCATATAAAAAAGAAGGTCCTTTAGATTTAAGATTAAATCCCCAAAAAGGAATTCCAGCAGCGACTAGATTAAAGCAATTAAATAAAGAACAATTAGAACATCTTTTTATCGAAAACTCTGATGAACCCTATGCTAAAGAAATAGCAAAAAACATTGATTCCTATTTAAAATCAGGACAAACAATTTCAACAACAACTCATTTATATAAAATAATTGAAAAAAGCTTATCCTTTATTCCGATAAAAGAAAGAAAAGAAACAGTTAAAAAATCAGCAGCTAGAATCTTTCAAGCATTACGAATAGAAGTAAATAGTGAATTTGAGGTTCTAGTAGAATTTATGGATAAACTACCTACAATTCTTAAACCAGGTGGTAGAGTAGCAATTCTAACGTTTCATTCAGGTGAAGATCGACTTGTTAAAAAGTCATTTAAGGAAATGAAAAATCTTGGTATTTATAGTGATGTAGCAAGAAATGTGATTAGACCAAGTAAAGAAGAATGTCATATCAATAGTCGGGCTAAATCAACTAAAATGCGATGGGCGATTAAAGCTTAAATATATATCTTATTTATAATTAATGAAAATTTATAGTTGGTTGAAAAATAAAGAAATTTTATTTATATGATTTATAAAAATATTATAGGATTATCATGAATTAAATTGGTGAAAAATAGTTATAAGATTAAAAATAAGCCATATTTTATATTTTGTACTTTATTGTTTATTATAAAAAATAAGTATATAATTTAAGATGAATAGACAGTATGTTTTAAAATATTTATTTTTTAATTAGAAGGGAGAAATTAGATGAGTAATTATTATAAAATTCGGCAAGAAATAAATAATTGTTATGATAGAATTTACTTTTTGCAATCTCAAAATAATAAATTAGAAAATAAACTTAATGAATTATACGTGCTTAAGCAAAACTATAATATGGTTGAAAATAGATATAATGAGTATAATTACCAAAAAAATATTCAAGCAAAAAAAATCGGTGAAACAATTCCCAATTTTAAATTTGCTAAAAGATTGTCAGAAAGTATAATTGAAACAATAAATGGTAAGGAATCGAAAAAGGCAGTTCAAAGTATATGTTTAATGCAAAATAAAATAACTAGAAAAGTAGAAAATATACAAGATGAGATTAATGATAATAAAAGAGAAATTAATTATTTAAAAAACAAGGTATCTGAATTGGAATATCAATTAAGAATAATAAATTTTAATATGTGAGGGGGTGTATTGATATGTCTATTGATTTAGGGAGAGATATAGTTATTTCTGATGATGAGCTTAATCAATTAAATCAAAATATTATTAGTTATTTTGAATATTACACAAATAAATTAAAAGAGTATATTAGTATTATTGATTCTTTAGCATCAAAAGGAATTCCTTCAGGGGTGGTTCATGATAATCTGGAAATTTATATTGAAAGTGCCAATAAGTTAAATGTTGAAATAGCACAATTAAAAGATACAATTACTAAAAGTAATATAAAATTAATAGAAGATTTAGATATTGCAGATGATTGCTTATTTTAGGAGGGGAAACATGTCTACTGTACATATTAAAGTAAATCAAGATGAATTAAATAATATTATTGATTGTTTAAATAAATTAAAAGATGAAAAGTTTGATTTAAATAAACTATCTTTACAAATTTCTAAAGGATTTGCTATTGATTCTGAAAAAAAATTAATTGAATTATTGAGCTCTGTTGACCAATCATTAACAAACTTAATTGACGAAACTTTAAAATTTGTTCAACAGTCAAAAAGAAGCTTTTTAGAATTTGATGAATCATATGCAGCATCATTGAAATAGGGAGAGCAAACAAATGAAAGGGATAATAAGAGACTTTTCTCAATCATCATTGGATAATTTAAGAGGTATAGCTAAAAATACAAATGATACATGGAATTTATTTGATTGGTTTGATGATACCTTTTTAACAGAAGAATTAAATATTAAAGATAATATAAAGGATTTAAATCATTATCATGAAACAATGATGGATAAACATAACATTGGAGAATATAAATTAAACCAAATTTTAAAAAATGTAGATAAAATAGATTGTTCGTATTCAAAAGTCTTTAATAAACTCTATGATATAATTGAAAATCATAATTCAAATATAAATACATTAATATCAATTATTTCACCAACTCATATTGGTGTTGAAACAACTTTATTAAAATCATTTATTATAAAAAGGGATGAATTGTTTTATAACGAAAAGTTAAAAATTCTTTTTGGTACAGATGATTTTAATGAAATAATGGATAAATTAGGAACCAAAAAGGATTTATCAGAGTTGGATATACAAGCTTTTATTTATTTAGCAAAGTTGTATCCAGATAAACCTGTTCCTCCTAATGTAATTAATAATATAACGAATTATATAAACCAATATTATAATTCGGTAGAGGATGGATTAGGCGTTATAAATGATTTAATTAAGCAATCTGGAATCCAAATAATGACTATGGGCAAAGTGATAGATGATTTATTAAAACCATTTATTATTGAAGGGCCAGAAGGAGCAGCTTCTTTTCTGATGTACAATAATAGCAATATAGGTAATGGACTAATTTTATCAGGGAAATTAAAAGACGCAGGATCATCAATTATTAAATTTTCAAAAGGATTCGGACTTTTTTTAGGTTTTGCATCAGTAGGTTTGGGAACATGGGATGATGTCACAAATGATGGAAAAACAATTGGACAAGGAATCACACATAATTTAGGCTCGTTAGGTGCTGGAATTGGAGGAGCTGCAGCAGCTGTAGCCATTGCAGGAGGGCCTGTTGGCTGGGCAGCAATTGGAATTGGTTTTGTAGGAAGTGTTTTTGCAACAGGGGTTTATGATCTGATTTATGATAATGATTTTTTAGGTCTTAGAAGTTTTCTTGATGAAGCTGGCTCTTTTATTGATTCTTCTATTGATTGGTGTGGCGAGAGATTATCAGATATTGGCGAAGGAATTGAAGAAGGATTAGACTGGTGTGGTGAGAAGTTGTCAGATATTGGAGAGGGTGTGAGCGATTTTGTATCGTTCATAAATCCATTTGATTAAGGGAGAGAGAAAATGTTAAAATATAGCAAAAAACAACGGTATTGTTTAACGCAAGAAAAAGATAATTATTATTTGGTGGATTTACGAAGTGGTTTTTTAAATGGATATACATCTGTATTAATGTGGTTTTTTTCTAAAAAAAGTCATCAATTAAATAATCGTGAATTATGTATATTAGAAAATGATAAATTTATTGATGGTTCTGTGAACAAAAATTTATTTATGACAATATTAATTAGTGCTTTTTTAGCTTCGATTTTTGGAGAACAAATATTAAATATTAAATGGAATATTGCAAGTGAAATTAATTTTATTTTGTTTTTTATATTTTTAATAATGGGGTTTATCTTGTGTTTAATAAATAAAAGAAAAGATAAACAAGAATTAGCAAAACTTTTAGGTGAAATAGTATTTGATACAGAAATAAAAATTGAATTTTCTAGTAAAATAGATAAGTTTATATATTTTTTTAAAATGATTTTGGCTTTATTTGTATGTGTATTGTTATTTATTGGAGGCGGTTTTTATTTTGCTGTTATCCAATCTAACCCATTTGGATTATTAGCAGTATTTTTGTTTTCGTATATAGTTTTTGGTACATCATCTATTTTACCAAAAAATTATAACATTAAATCAATTAAAGGGAGAGATTAATGATATGAATACTTTAGGAACTATTTTGTATTTAAAGGGTGGTACGCAAAAAGTAATGATCATAGGAAGAAATGCAATTTTAAAATTAAATGATGAAGAATACCTTTATGACTATGTTGGATGTAGATATCCTAGTGGATTTAGTATGAAAGGTATGATATATTTTAATGAAGAGAATATTGATTCTATACTTTTTTTAGGTTATAGTGATGAAGAAGAAGTTAGAATGTTAGAAGTTTTTAAAGAATGGAAAGATAAAGAGGAATCAAAATATAGAAGAAAAATATTAAAATGAGTATATTTTAAGTGTTTTTGATAATTTAGAACTCTAGAAAGATATAATAAAGTTATGAGCATTGCACGTATATTTAAAATATTATAGATGACTAAGAATAGTACCTAATTCTTAGTCTTTTTGTATGCTGGCATATATCTAGGTGGTGAAAGTCCACTGTGGGGGCGACGTCGCAACTGCCAACCACTAGCCAATATCAAGGGTGTCCATCGTGAGGTGGAATTTGAAAGAAGATGGAGGCAAAACTCCGGTCCGAGGAACACGAATCATATCAGGCATATAACGGGGACGAGTGTGCAAAACAACACAAAGTCATAAGAGGTTGCGGAATAGGACTGTTATATGTAAATATGGAGGGAAAGAGATATGACCTTATCCCGGGAGGTCTTGTGATGGATAATGATATCCTAGTAGCAGCGAATCACAAGAAGTCAGCCGAGGTCGTAGTAGCAAGGAAGTTACTGTAATGGTAATGGAGTGAAGGACTGAACAAATCTATCAGTTATTAAAATTGAATTTGTATTCATGTATGATCTTGGAATATGAGGAAAACTAGTGCCATGAGTAGACAAAGAACGGATGAAAATGCAAAGTTAGTGCATGAATAAGCAAAGAAATGGAGGTAACGAATATTGAAAACTGATAACACATTATTAGAAAATATGCTTAGTGAAGAAAACATTATGTAAGCATATAAACAGGTCAAAAGAAATAAAGGAGCACCTGGTATTGATGGTATGACTATTAGTGAACTTAAAGGATATCTTGAAGAAAATCTAGATATCATAAGGGAAGAAATAAGGACAAGAAAGTACAAACCAAGTCCTGTAAGAAGAATAGAGATACCCAAGGACAACGGTGGAACAAGAAACTTAGGGATTCCAACAGTCATTGATAGAGTTTATACAACAGGCAATAGTGCAGGTTCTTTGATAATGTCCATCATGACAAACTTATCACTTTGGATATGAAGAATGTCAAAAATGGAGAAGTCGTATCACTTATAAGGAAATTTTTGGTGAGTGGAATCATGATAGATAATGAATATAAGGAATCTGTCATAGGGACACCTCAGGGAGGAAGTTTATCGCCACTACTAAGTAACGTAGTGCTTAATGAACTAGATAAGGAACTAGAAACAAGAGGACTTAAGTTTGTAAGATATGCAAATGACAGTATTATATTGGTGCATTCATCAAAAGCAGCGGATAGAGTTATGAGGAACGTATCAAAGTTTATAGAAAACAAACTAGGACTAAAAGTCAATATGATAATAGGATGGGTAAACTACTATAGGATAGGAAATTTCAAAATGAAGTGTAAGCAAATAGATAGTTGGCTACGATTTAGGATAAGAATGTGCATATGGAAACAATGGAAAACACCCCAAAAGAGAATCAAGATGATGATGAAACTGGGTGTTAGTAAGAATCACGCAATAGCGACAGCATATACATGAAAAGGATATGCAAGGATAGCGACGAGCATATCAGTACAGTATGCATTAAGAAATGAAGTACTAAAATATAATGGTCTAGTATTGCTACTAGAGCAATATCAGTTAAAACATATTTAGAATAGATTTGAACCGCCGTGTGCCGAACGGCTTGCCCGGTGGTGTGAGAGGTCGAAAATAAATAAGAAATTTATTTATTTTCTCCTACTCGATTATATCTATAATAGAGTTATTAAATCTTTTCAATTTTCATATTCATAAAAAGCTATTAAACTTAGATAGAATATTTTTGTTTCCTGTTTTAGCAGTAATAAAAATAACTCATATAACTAAAATAAAAAAATTCTTTAAATATTTTAAAGAAATTACAGAAAAAAGTAATTATCTGTTGGACTGTTAGAAAGTATCAATATTTTAAAGATGAACTGCTAAAAACAATATTAACAGCTACAAATTTAAAATTAGAAATAAAAACTATTTTGATAAATAACATTAAGTAGGCCTTGGAAAATTGGGCAAAAACTAAATTAAAGAAAGCAAATAAGAAAATAATCAATAGAATATAGGCCTTTTATTGATGGTAGATATTTGACTAATAACCATGAAAAAACAATAAAAAGATATTCTTGAATACGGGGCTATGATATAATATAGATATATTTTATAAGCATTAAGATGGGGTTGAACGATATGGGTAAAATAAGACAAATTAAATATAATAAAATGTATTGTACTAAATGTGGAGAAGATACTAGTGCTGATTTAGTTGCTTTCAACTTCAGTAAGATCTTTGGTAGAGTAATTAAACAGCAAGAAAATAATATATGGAAACCACTAGTAAATTTAGATTTAAAATTTTATTATACGATTCGTGATGTTTGCCAGGAACTGCGCTTTAAACTTGATCATAATAAAACAAGTGAACTATTTTTAACGGTAGGGCAAGTAATCAAACAATTAGAATTTTTAATGAAACCTACTACATTTACAGAAATGAAAAATAGTCAGCGAAATACTCAGTTATATAATAATATTTATGAAACTATATCATCAAACCATAAAATACCAAATGAAAAAATGAACGAAATTGAAATACTGATCAACACCTTGTCCAATTACCATGTAAATGACGTTATTACAAGTGTACCGTTCCAGTTTATTTTTGACCGTGATGACCTTGGTAATGAAATTCCTATTGGCATTAGATATATGATCAATGATGAGCTATTTGAAGAATATGAGCGTGTTTGTCCTAATTGTGCGCAAAGATTTGATCACCAAGCTGGTTATCATCATGAATTTATTATTGGGTTAGCAGGTTTACCTCAAACTGGTAAAACCGTATACATAGCTTCGTTACTTCATCAGTTAAAAAAATATAATGATAATGACTTTATTTCAATTTCACTGACAGACGATAATCAAAATAATATTTATGATCATATCATTAATGATTATGAAAGCGGTAAAGCAATCAGTAAAACAGAAATAAAAGAGTTGGACAAAACATCTCTTGTATATATTTCTGTAAAGATTAATAAAAAAGATTTTAATTTTGTATTTGTTGATATACCTGGTGAAATCTATGCTCTTGATAGTGATGAAGCCCAGGATCTTATTGGTGAAAAACGACATATTTTAAAAAGTGCTGATATGCTTTGGTATTTTATAGAACCGGCAATGATCATTAACCGCTATCATAATAAAAATAACCCGATATTAAAAAAAGATAATAATGATCAATTATCTAATCTGATTACAACATTAAATAATCTATATTCAAAAAAGCTTCCTGCCTGTATTATTTTAAGTCAATGTGACTTATTACAAAATGATTATCCAATGTTGTTTAAACCAGATATAGATGTTTTAAATGAATATTTGATGGAACATAATGCATTAAATGTTACTAAAACGATGGCATACGTTGAAGAAACAAGAGTATTTGTGAAAAAAATGATTGGCTTTGAAGCTAGTATAGAAGATATTTTTGAAGGATATACAATGTTTGCAATAGCATCTTATGGTTTTGATGTTACAACTATTGTTTCTAAAAACAATAAACTTAGGCCTTCAATGATTGAATTACCTTTTCTTTGGACATTAGCCAATTTAGGATGTCTAAAAGCTAAAAAAGTTACAGTGAATAAAAATATATTTAAAAAGGAAAAAGAATTAATTGAAGAGATTGTTGATAAAAAAGAATTATACATTTAAGGAGAAGAGTATGGATTCAATCAAAGAGATAATCAAAGCTCAAGAATTAAAAAAAATCAATTATGACCCTATTTTTAAAATAATCGCTATTATAGTTACAGTTGTTTTATTATACATCGCCTACAAAATAAGTATGGAAGGCTTTAGAATGGTGCCTGTGATTGGAAATTTACTAAATGATATTTTAATTTTTATAAATGATCTGATTACCAATATTGCAGACATATTTAGAAAAATTTTCGGAAATTTTTAGATAATTCAACATATATTAAGCAGTAATATTTACTACAATAATCAAGGAGGTAAAACTATGGCACTACATAAGGTACATTGTTCAAGATGCGGGAAAGTAATGGATGCAAGTCAGTTGGCATTTGATTTTGGTGATCTTATTAATATTGCACTAGAAAAAATGAAAAACCGACATTTTGGAGCTAGTGAAGAATGGTTTGATCTAACAGGATTAAATTTGTGTTTATATTTAACTTTAGAAGACTTAATAAATGAATATGATTTTGCAAGGACAAGTGAAGATACATATAAAGGTACTTTTATTTTTACGACTGATAAACTAGGCGAACAATTAATTAAAATTGCAAATACACCACAAACAACGATAAATGTTTTAGCTAATAATATTGGAATTGAATATGAAAATTTAACTTATTTTATGGCTAAATCTAAAGAAACTGATCTTGATGAATTGGCAGAGAAAATACAAGAAGTAGCTTATCGTGTTAATAATAATAAAGGAGCAAGAATCGTTGCTTTTGATGTGATTGTGAAAATGCAAAATGATGATCAGGGAAATACTTTTGCAAATAAATTAGAAGTTAAATTTGATGATAAAAAAACTAAGAATATCTCTAAATTTGTTTGTAAAGGAAAAGATGGTTTCCCTTGTGGAAAAGAACTATACGGACATTCAGGAAGATATAAAGAAATTATAATTGGATTAGCTGGAACTGCCCGAGTTGGAAAAACTGCTTATTTAGCAGCATTACTTGCAAGCATCATGCGTGAAGGTGATGGGGTAGATTGTTTAGGCTATGACCAGGACGTATTAATTAATATTGCTTATTCTGGTGATGGCTGGAAAGCATTTAAAGCAGATTTATTAGAACCATATGTATACGGTAAAAAAATAAATAAAACCCCAGTAATTAGAGATACTTCTGCTGATAATAAAGAAGCAGTACCGTTGTTTTCAATGACTTTTAAAGTAAATAATGGTAAAAATTATATTTTTACATTTATCGACATGCCTGGAGAAGTTTATGATGATGCAATTGGTGATGAATCAGGTGCTGATTTCATAACTGCTCAAAGAGAAATTATTAAATCAGCAGATATGATCTGGCTTTGTATTGCTCCTTCACAAATTGCTAAAAAACATATTGTAGCAACAGCTGATCAAGTAAATATTAATATTATGGAAGCTTTTGCTAATATTGAAAAAACGATGCAGGCAATCCAAATGACTAAGAAGATACCAACTGCAGTATTAATTACCCGAAGTGATGAAGCTACTGAGGAATATGGTATTTTTAATCCCGGTTTTAATCCTTTTATCTCATCAAATTATCCGATACAGTATTTAAAGCAAAAAAATATTCAATCACCATGGGTCAATGATAAAGGCGAATTGTTTTATGACAATATGCGTTGGTTTATTGAAAGATCATTTAATTATTTAAATTTAACTCCAGCTATTCCTGCTACTATTGAAAATATATTTGGTAGTTTTACACCTTTAGCAGTTGCTTCTTATGGTTTTTCAGTAGATAATCCTTTTGCTGATAAAGATAATAATAGTAATTTGCCAACACCGTCAATGATTGAAGGACCATTTTTATGGACATTGGCAGTGTTAGGAATTATTCCTGTATATAAAGAGGAATTAGTATTAAAACAACGTAAAAAAATGTTTGGTCTAAAAATAGAAACTTATCAAGAGCTTGAAAATGTATTAGTTAAAGCTGAAGAAAATCATAAAATTTTCTATTATCCTAATCAAGTTAAAGATAGGAGGTAATAAAATGCAGTTATTATACGCAAATGATGGTATTAATTATCGGACAATTAGTAAATCTTTAGCTTTAAGTACCAGTGTAGAAAAGGTGTTATTAGAAACCTATTTAAAATATGATTTTGTTAGCTGCAGTGAAGCATACTCTTCAATTGCCAATGAACCTGAAGCACTAACTTATGTAGTAAGCAATTTAAATAATGAGTTGTCAAAGAATCATTTAATCGTTAGTAAAGCAGGACATATGAGTACGCTTACGACACCTAGTTATTATTTTCATACTTTAATTAAGGATGTTGATGAGGATTTTTTTAAAGAGCATTTTTTTGAAATATTTAATTATAATTTTATTAAAGATCACGAAATAAATAATTATTATCAACACAGTATAGATAATTATCAATTTACAAGTATTCCTTTAAATAGTGTTAGTTTAAATGATGAGCAGTTAATCACCATTCTAGCAACTTTTATGAATAATGTTAAAAGTAATAAAAAAACTAAAATCATTGTTGATGTTAAAGGAGACGAATATAATCACCGTTCAAGAGAAATCTTAGCTTCAATTTATCACTATTTACCTTATGAACTCAGAAAAAGACATGGTTTTGTAACTTATGGAAAAGAAGGAGTAAATGAAAGTGGGCGTGTTTCATTTGTTTTATATGCTCTTGATGAGTTAAGAAATATTGATAATACATTTATAAAATTAGATGCTATAGACATAGCAGCTCTTACTAATACTGTTGATAGTAAATATCTTAATTATGCAACATATTTAGTATCTTCACTAGGTCAAAAAGAACGTCTTGCACATTTTGAAAATCTAAGTAAACTTGCTAAAAACGGTCGTTTAAAAATTGATGATTGTGTTACATATTTCTCTAATTTAGAAAAATGGCAGCATGGAGTCCAGGAAAAACTATTGCCAGAATGGATTGCTTATGTTGACCAAAATAGTTTTAGAAAAGGGCCTTTATATGAATTGATGATTGAAATTATTCAGGCTAAAGTTAGCAATGAATATTATAATGACTACTTATTTGATAAAGTACTTAATTTGTATAATGAAAAAATTGATAGCTTATCTTCTAAGGCAATAAAAGTAATTCGTTTTGCTGATTACTTGGATGATATTTGTATTGATAAAATAAGATTTTATCAATGGTATGAAAGCCAATTAAAATGTAAAATCAGGAATTTAAATTATAATGAAGCTAAAGATATTATTACATATAAAAAAATTCTTGAGACTGAAGTCAATAGTTTAGAAAAGGTTGATATTGGTTCACAACAAATAAAATTATTATTAATAGAAATTATTAAAAACATAAATATTTTATTAAATAAAATAGAGATTAAATTAACACAGTTTATTAATGAGGAAGCAAAGCAAACTATAACTACATTTAAAAATTTACAAAAACTTTCTTTAAAAGAGTTCTATATAAAAATATTATCTTTAAAAAAAGAAATTATTTTTATTGAAAATACAAATATATTGAATTCTTATCTTGAGAAACGGCTTACTGATTGTTTAAACAAAGAGACTTTATCACAAAGGGAATTAGTTGAATATGAACATTTCATTGATGAAATCAAAAATGATTTAGATAGTAAAGTTTATCAAGAATCTAAAACATTGATTCAATCTAAACTTAATATTTTGTTGGAAGAAAGAAAAGCTAGAATATTTACGATAACTAATAAAACAGATGTTTTAAGTAGTTATAAAATATTACAAAAATACTATTTTCAAGGTTTTTTAAAAACAGAAGATAAAATTGAAGTATTATTTGGGATGAATAGAAAAAAAATGTTAGCAACAGAATTGGAAATGATTTTAGAATTTGTTTTGTTTCCAACAAAGATATCATTAGTTGTTAAAGATAATATAGAATATTTATATGCTTTAAAATTACTATCAGTTCAACATTTTAAATATTTGCTTGATATAGGTGATCGTCATATTAAAAGGGTATTAGATTATTATTTTAAGGAATTCCAGCCAATTGAAATTTCTGGATCGTATGTAGCTAAAGAGCTGCAAATTAAAGCTCCAGAAAATATTAAAGAAATTGTTGAGTTATATAAAGATGATGAAAATGAAGAAGTTTGCTTATTTGTAAAACAATGT
Organism: Thomasclavelia sp.; assembly: GCF_047249845.1. Taxonomy (GTDB): domain Bacteria; phylum Bacillota_I; class Bacilli_A; order Erysipelotrichales; family Coprobacillaceae; genus Thomasclavelia. Next base: position 22,798 of record NZ_JBKTWO010000004.1, on the reverse strand, counting down.
AAAACTAAGAAAAAAGGTTTAGGAGGCTTCTTTAAATAGTGAGGGATTAGTAATGGAATATTTATATGAGGTCTCATTGAATGATTTAAAAGATTTAAAGCATATAGAGTGGTTTTTAAGTCATTGTGATGATTATCAATTTAATTCTCTTAAAGCTCAAGAATTGTTGGAATCGTTATTGTATAAGATTAAAAAGAAAAATATATTTTATTATGATTTGATAAATGAATATAGTGAATTAATTAAATTGTTTGAAAACAATCCTTTTAATTATCAATATGATGTATTAGAAGCTAAAAATAAAGGTGTAGAAACTGGAAATATTAACTATTATTTTATTAAAGTTTGGGATAAAGAAAGAAACTGTTATACCGTTCCATATCAGTATATTTTAGATAATCCTATTGAACATGATGTAAAGCAAGCAAAGATTCGTTTTGATAATAAACTATCTGATAATCAAAAAAAAGTAGTTGAAAATTTTGAAGCATTACAAAATCATTATTTAAAGTATTGGCAAAATGGCGTTTGTGACGCAATTAATCGTTATCAAACAGTAAACAATGGTGCATCATATCATCTTATTAAAACGAGTATCCAATTTATTATTTATAACTTTCTATTATTTAAAATTATGCATGAAGCACAATTTTATAATATCATAACTCATATTTGGCAGTTTTTTTCAAATGATCCTGAAGCTATGTATTCTGCTAGTCAAGTATTTAGTGGTCATAGCTATTTAGGAATAGCTGTACTTTTGTTGATTGGGTATTTTATCTATTTAGATTGCTATTATATATATGGTCTGTATTATTTGATTTTTGTAAAAATAAAATATGATCATGTTTATAAGCATCATAACAAAGTTTTAACTTTATATGAGCAGTTTTGTGATGATTGGCGTAAAAGTAAAGAACAATCTTTACCACAACAAATTGCAAAGGTTAAGCACCGTAAAAATATTTATATACCTTTGATCAAAAAGGTTAGTCGCAAATATAATTTTTATGAAATTAGAATTGAAAGAGCAGGTAAAGGAAAGTTAAGAAAAAAGAAGGGTATCATTGATGTTAATCTTCCCTATGTTAGATTTTATAAAACCCCACTGAAAAAACAATATCTTAAATTATTATTACTCTTAATTTTTATTGAGGCAATTTGTAATACGACAATGATCATTAAATATATAAGATAGGAGGGAAAAAAGTGAAAAAGAAAATAAGCATATTTTTGATAGTTTCTATGATATTATCAATGACAATTTATCCTATCTTGGCATTCCAGGATATAGTAAATAAGCAGCTAGATGTTGTTTTAGTACTAGATCAATCAGGGTCGATGAAGAAAAATGATCCTGATGGTTTAATGAAAGAGGCTGCTAAGACATTAATTACCATGATGCCCTCTAATAGTCGGGCTAATGTAATAACATTCAATCGCAGTCGTGCAAAATGGAAAGATAGACTTACAAGCCTTTCAAATGAAAAGCAGACAAAATCAGCAACTGAATGGATCGATGGTGTTGAATATACTGGTGATACAGATTTAGGAAATGCTGTGAGTGATGCTGTTGAAATGTTTGATGAAAATGATGGAAGAACTCATGCTATTTTAGTTTTTTCTGATGGTAAAAATGACTTTGGTTATGAAAAAGGTAAAGAAAAAGAAAGTGACGAGCGATTAAGTGATGCTCTAGTTATCGCTAAAAATACCGGAATTCAAATATATTGTATTGGTTATGGTAGTGAAATGGCTAATATTAGCGATACTCCCTATCAAAAATTAGACAGTGTTGCTATCGCGGATTCAGCAAATCGTATCACTACTAAAACAGACGCAAAGTCTATTAATGATTATTTCAATCTTGTAATTGCTGAATTGATGGAATCAAAAATAGTTTCAATTGTAGATAATAAAATTGAGATTGCTCCAAATGTCAAAGAAGCAAATATTAATATTATTAGTGATAAAGAAATCTCTGATAATAAGATTAAATTAATTGGTCCAGACGGAAAAGAAATCAGTTTTAAAAATAGTAATGCTAAATTGTTTAAGTACAAATATAGTGCTGTTATCAAGTTATATGAACCAGAAACTGGAGTATATACAATTAAAACAAGTGATCCGGCTAAAATCATTGCTAAGTATATTCCTTACTATGAATATACTTTAAAAAGCAGTATTCTAGATAGTAAAGGAAAAGAAATCAAAGAGTTAAATAACGGTCAAGAAGCTACAATAAAATCGATTATCCAACAAGATAATAAAGATGTTGTAACATCAAAAACATATGCAAATTTAAATGCTGTTGCAATCATTACTGCTAAAGATACGAAAGAAAGTAAAGAAGTTAAATTAAATTATCTTGATGGTTATTTAACAGGGAAAGTTAAATTTGACCATGTGGCTACATATAGTGTTGAAATAAGTGTTGAATCCGAGTCTTTTAAATTAGTTGATAGTTTTGAAATCATAACTAACCAGCAGCCAATCACAATAAACAATAAAGCAGCTAATAAAATTGGTAAACAAGTACTTGATAAAACCTTTAAACAATCAGTATCGAAAACGATATCAGTGAGTACTTTGAAAAATGTGATTGAAGATCCGGATCATGTAGGCTTTAAAGTCGTTGACGCTATATCAAATAATGATAATGTAGCTGTAAAGCTAACTGATAAAGGTTTAGAAATGATTGGAAATGATTGGGGCTCTGCTAATGTAACAGTAACTTATGAGGATAATTTAGGTAATCGTGTTGATACTTCATTTGCAGTTAAAGTAACGGATAAAGTTTTATTAGCCTTCTATATGTCTTTACCGATTCTTGCAGTTTTAATTATTTTATTAATTGTGATTATTATTTTAAGAAAATCTAGAATTATAAAAGGAAAATTTACTATTAATAGCATTAGTCTTGAAAGTGATACTAGAACATTGGTATTTGCAGACATAAAAACCTATCCTAGCAATGTGTTTTTTAAATCTAAAAAAACTTTATCAACAGGATTAATGCAATATGCTAAAGATATCTATAATCAATCAAAAAATGATAAATCTGAAATATTATATAATTTAATTAAAGAAGAAACAGAAATAAAAAAAGCTTTAGATGCAGTCAAATTTATTGGAACATATTTAGGAAGACATGGTTGTAAAATCAAAATAAACGATCCAAATATATCTTATGGAAGCAACATGCAATATGGTCAAAAGATAAAAGATGTTTGGAAAAATGATAAAGACTTTACATTCTATGTAAAAGATAATATGGGTTTAGAAGTTTGCATTACTGGACATTATTCCACATCTTTTATAAGAGGAAAAGAGTCATTTGATTCTAATATGGATATGTTTACACAAGATAATCAGACTAAAAAAGCAGATGAATCATTCGAAGATTTTGATGATCTTACATTTTAAAAATAGGAAAGTGAGAAAATAATATGCCACTAAGTCAAAATAAAAAAGAAAAACTAAAAGATCTAGAACTCAACAAAAGTGGAGTTGCATTTGTTTCAGAAAAATCTCATGTTAAACCCACACCAACAATAATCATTGGTTTAGGGGGATTAGGTAACAAAACAGTTAATATGTTAAAAGGTAAATTTGAAAAAGAAATAGGAGATTCAGACAATGTTTTCTTTAGAGTTTTAGATACAGACGTAAATGAAACTAATAATATCTCTAAAATTAAAAGTGATGGTACTAAAAATGCTAATCCTAATGCTAATATTGATACTAATGAAATATTAGCACTATATGATCCTATTATTCATAAATTACTACACAAAGAGTCAATTCCCCAAAATATCAAAAATTGGTTACACCCAAGCTTAATTGGAAAACCCTTAAAAAACGATGGTGCTCAGCAAAAACGTCAGATAGGTAGAGCAATGTTAGTTAATGATATTGTATATAATAGTATTAGAACAAAATTTTATACAGTAATCAATGACGCTATTATTAAAGCTAATAGTTTTGGGGGAAATGTTGATGTAATAATTGTAGCTGGGGTATCTGGGGGAACTGGTTCGGGGACAATTATTGATATTTCTTATATGATCCATGATATTTTTGAAAAATTAGGTTTTGTTAAATATACACTTGCCGGCTATATCTATACACCCGATGCACAGTTTGAGGTAGAAGGAATCAAAGGAAATGAAAATATCAAGCTTAATTTACAAACAAACGGATATGCTGCTTTAAAAGAAATTGATTATTTTATGAATGTTGAAGAGACTGGTAGTAATTATAGTTTAAAATTAGGAGTAGGTGAAGTTGATTCAAACAAAAACTTATTTTCAACATGTACCTTAGTTTCTGGTTATTCGGAGTCTGGTGGAATTAATCAGTTAGATGTTACGATGGGACGTTTAACAGACCAATTAATGGATATGTTGACAGATATTTCATTTGTTGATACCTGTGGTCAGCCAGTTCAATTAGCGGAATCTATCTTAAGTAATGAGTCAGCATTATTAAATGCATGGTTTATCAACCATCCTAATAGAAAAGATTTTCATCGCTATGCATCATATAAATATCAGGTGCTTGGTTATAATGCTATCAAGATTCCTAGAGAAGAAATATTAGCATATTGTGTAAATAAAATTTATGAAAATGTACTTAAAGAATTCATGAATTTTAAAAATATTGATCAAAAAATGATGGATGGAGTATATTCGGCATCAAGCATTGATAATATTGTATCGGTAAGACAGTATGTTGTTAACCTTAATCCTGATGACCCAATCAGACGGAATATTATTATCGATGATGTTATTAGAAAGAATATGCTTAAAGATAATTTGATGTATGGGTATAACTTAGCTGTAAATCTTGCTAGTTATTATTCTCAAAAACTTACTGGTACATATCGTAATCAGTTTGAAGCAAGATTGTTTGATGAGTTAACTAAACAAGTAGATATAATATTTAATACATATGGGCCATATGTTGCATTAAAAGCAATTAAACACCAAGCAGTCGAATTAACAGTAGGAAATCCTGAAGAACCTTTTTGTGGAATTGAAGAGCAGCTTTTAAATCTAAGTAATCAGTTTAAAAAACAAGCTAAAAAAGCTAGAAATACTTTTGCAAATGGTGGACAACAAAAAATTACTGAATTAGCTAATAAAGCAATCGGACTCTTTGCTGGTAAAAACGAAATGAATGCATATAAAGAAGCATGTGCGAAACTAGCTGTAATTACAGAAATAGATGCTTATCTATATGAGTTAATTGCTGATGGATTACATAATATTTCAGTTGAGATGAATAATTTGAATAACGAATTATTTGAGGTTTATACATCTGTTTTAACAGAAATTCAAAGAATCCTTAATGAAGATGGTCAATATTTTACTAAAAGTAATATTGAAACGATTGGACATACGACTACTTATTCAGTAAATATTTTAGCCAGTGGTCAAGATAAAGCAAAACGTTTAGAAAAATATTTGGAGAACTTTATTTCACAAATTTCTGTTCAAGAATTAGCCCAAAATTTTATTAAGTCGATGCGTGATAATCGAGAAAAATGGATTGCACAAAAAAATGAAGATAATTTTGATGTTGTTGGTGAAGTTCGAGGACTAATGGATCAATGCTTGATTCATAATAATATGAAAACTGATATTATTGAAAAATTTGTGACTGTTGCCTATAACGATCAGGATATTACTGCTAAAGAACTAGATGCCATATGGTCTAATAACGATTCTGGATCACCTAAAATTGAAGCTTTAACTAGTGCTGCTAGGGAAATCTATAATGCTTTAGATTCCGGTGCAAAGACCCTAGCTCAATCAACAGGTATTTCTTTTAAAGAGTTCACTTCACAGATATATATTGGAACCTTAACTGATACACCGTTATTATCTAATATCTTGAGTACAATGATTTTAGAAAAAGGCCAGACACCAGTTAAAAGTAATGCTAAAAACAAATTTATTGTTACACAACGCTACATTAATTTACCAATGTATATTTTAAAAGGAATGAAAGATTTTGATAAGCAATATTGTTCTAATGCAACACCAGGAAGACACATGGATGAAAACATGGAAAATTGGGCTCGTTTCCCTAATCCTTATACTATTGATAGTATAGCTAAAGATATTTCTGCTAAAAATGAAGCTGCTAAGACAATTGAAAATTATTCTGATTATAAATTGCTGATGGAAGTTAAAGAGGCTGTGGATAAGGGGATTGATGAATTACATTCGATTGATCTACATGTTGATGTTACAACTAATTTAGGGGTAATGAAATTGATGGATATAGTGAAAGAACCAGATGAAACGGTATTTAAAGATGCTTTATATAAGCATATTAAAAAGAAAAAAGATATTAATTTAATAGAATTTATGGAGGCTCATGGTTATATTATCAATCCTGTTTTAGTAAATGTTGGAGATACTGACATTGATTTAAGTATTAGGGATTTAGATAAAGATATCAAAGATGAAGAAATTAGAAAAAAATATTCAGATTTACCTGTATCAGTAGCTGATATGTATAAATGGGTTCGTAAATCTATTAAGTACATGGATATAATCGAAAAAAATAATCCAAAATTCCAAAAAGTTAAAGATATGATCATTGAAATAAAAAGAGAAGTAGATAAGAAACAAAGATTTATTAATAATGTAGAAACTTTTGCTTTTTGTTTACGCGCAGGTCTAGTAAAACCTAAAAATCCAGATCAAAATAATATTTGGAATTATATGAGTGGTAAAGAACCAGTAACCATTAATTTAACTACTGCTAAATCTTTTGATAGAAAATATTATTTATATAATGTATTTAAAAAATTTGTTAAGATGGATACTAGTCGGATTGAATCAATCAAAGATCAAGCGATTAAGCTGATTGAAAGTGATAATCAAGTAGATTATAAAAGTTACATTGATCATATTAATATGATTTTAAGTGATGAATATTTAGGAGACCCATTTAATTGGGAAGAAATTAATGATGAGGCATATTCTGTTGGTGTAGCAGATAACTATCAAATTTCTGATATTAATTATGAAGAACCTGATCCTGCAAATGATCTACAAAGGTTTTATAAATTATTATTAACCAGCATGATTTAAAGGGAGCATTATAATGGATGAAATGGAAAATAAAGAAAATATAAAAAAGGAAATAAATCTTTTTTGTAACAAAATATCTAATTCAAAATATACTGGTTATATAAATGTACCTGTTGTAATTATAATTTATTTAGGTCAGGAAACTTATGATAGGGTAAATGTATCTTTAAAAGATGCATTTACTACTTCTTTTAGTATGATGCCAAGTTTATATGAATTACAAGTTGATTCTACAATTACTAGAAATAAGTTTGTTGAAATGATTAAAGATATAATTATTGAAGTATCAAGTAAAGGCAAAAGTTATCATGATATTAAAACTGTATTTATTTCAATGATGGATGATTCTTTTTATAATTGTGAAAGTTTAAAACTTATCGAGGAATTGAAAAGCGCTTTTGAAGAATTAGAGTCTCTGGACTTGGATTTGACGAAAAAAGCTTTTTATGGTCTGTTTGATCAAAATAAGATGAAGGAAAACTATGGGGCTGCATTTACATTTGTTGAAAAAGGAAAAAAATTATGGGAAAATATCTTTCATATTGAAATTCCTTTTGTTGATCGAATAATCACAAAACAAACTCAATTAATTGCTTTAAATTTGATTAGAGATGATTATACTATGATTCAAGATTCTTCTACTGGTTATAAGTGGACATCGCTATATTTGCATTATTTAAAGATTTCAGAATTTATTACTTGTCGTTTATTACGTGAAATATATGGTAGACAGATTGATGACAAACAGATTGACATTGATAATTGGGATAAAAGTGTTAATTATGTTTTAGATGACTTGTTTAATAATATTTTAAAAATTGATATTAACGATAGTTATCAATATGTACCTTTAAAATATCAAGAGCCGATACTTACTAAAACAAAAAAAGGATTTAATATTTTAAAAAGAAAAAATCATGATATTCAGCCAATCTACAATAATGTGTTGAAAGATGAAGACGTGATCAAAAATCTAGTTTCTCAATTATATGATAATATTTATATTGATGATGAAAATTATCGTAGGATTATTGTACAAATTATTAGTGCTTCAACAGCAATTGATCCTAATCCTTCTATGATGGGGGAAAAAATTATTAATGTATTAACTAAAAGAATTGAAAATGTTGATAATCAATTATTTCAATTAAATGAAAAAAGTTATTTTGATTCTAATATTAAAGACGTTAATAAATATCTAAATGATGAATATTTTTTTCATCAGAAAATTACTATCTTAAATAAAGAAAAAGAAATCATTAGAAATATTATTAGAAATATTTCTAATGATACTATTCTAAAACAAATTACAAATGATATAGTAACTAGAAATCGTAATTATGCTAACATTTTAGATGAATTAACACTTAGTGAATATGGTGGTACGCTAGAATCTCTTTATGTGCATAATTTACCGACATTTAAAGTTAATCAATCTGTAGAAGAAGTTTTAATGAAAATAGATATAAACTTCGTAAATAATATTATTAATAATAACCAATCACTAACTAATCGATTAGAATTATTTTTAAATCATACAGTTTTAAATGAAGTCCCATATAAACATAATTTAGGAATGATCAATAAAAATTTTTCAAATATTCAGCCAATTATTTCTTATTTATTACTAACACCTAGCTTAAATAATAATCAAGATATTAATGAATTAACACTCAATTATGAAAATCTTTTGAAAGTTTATAATGATATCTATAGAGATAATTCTTTCTTTATTATCTCTACAAGAAGTTATGATTCAGATCAATATATTATTAATTATAGAAGGGAATAAATAAAGGAGAATTGGGAAATGATAAAATCAATAAACGTAGAAAGTAAACATGATGATGTTAGAGTTGCAAATGCTGTTAAAATTGATTACGATGAAGAGTATGATTATTTATTAGAATTTATTCCAAACAACGGAAATAATAATGTTGTGGGAAAAACAATTCTAAGACATCAAAAAAATAGTCAATTATTGATTTCATATGATTTTAAACTGAAAAGGGGATTATATGATGTAATTGTTACAGTAGTTGAATCTACTAATGGTACAGAAATTAAATTAGTGGATGGAACTAGCGTAAAATATAAGGAACCTGTGATGGTTGGTGGAAAATATAAGTTACATGCTAAAATCTTACCAGCTATATGTTATGGATGCCCAGGTATTAGAGTTCAAATAATTAGTGATGAAATTCAATTGGATTCAGAGACTGTGTATTATACGATTTTAAAAGACGATTTAAAAAGTATTCGTTATTATATTCCATTTAATGATACTAAAGAAATTGACTTTTTTATAAAAGGAATTACAATAGAAGATTTCTCGTTAAATATAACTAATCCTAGTTTTGAAATTATACAAAGTCGTTAATAGATAACTATATACCAATATCGTAGTATAAAACTAGATATTGGTTTTTTATTTACAGATACTTTTTTATCTTGTATTAATATTATAATACTTATTTTAAATATGATTTTTAGATACTAAATATAAAATTTTGTAATAATAAAAAAATATATAGATGTAATAAAATTTTCATATTCGTGTTTTTTCTAATAAAAAGTGGTAAAATAGACAAAAATAAAAGGAGTGATAAAATGATTAAAATTGGAATTGTAGGTTATGGTAATCTAGGACGTGGGGTTGAGTGTGCAGTGTTACATAGTCGAGATATGGAATTAGCAGGGGTTTTTACAAGAAGAGATCCAGATACAGTAAAGACTCATAGCGATGTTCCAGTTTATAACATGGAAAAGGTTTATGAAATGAAAAATGAAATTGATGTTCTTGTTTTGTGTGGTGGAAGTGCTAATGATTTACCTAAACAAACAGTAGAATTGGCAGAACATTTTAATGTAGTTGATAGTTTCGATACTCATGCAAAAATTCCTGAACATTTTTCAAATGTTGATCAAGCAAGTAAAAAAAATAAGCATATTAGTATTATCTCAGTTGGTTGGGATCCAGGATTATTTTCATTAAACCGTTTATATGGACAAGCTATTTTGCCCCAAGGACAAGATTACACTTTTTGGGGAAAGGGTGTAAGTCAAGGGCATTCAGATGCAATCAGAAGAATTGAAGGGGTTAAGGATGCTAGACAGTATACAATTCCTGTAGAAGCTGCTCTTCAAAGTGTTCGTAATGGGGAAAATCCAATCTTATCAACACGTCAAAAGCATACCCGAGAATGTTTTGTTGTTGCTGAGGAAGGTGCTGATTTAAAGAGAATTGAAGAAGAAATTAAAACTATGCCTAATTACTTTGCTGATTATGATACTACTGTTCATTTCATTAGTGAAGAAGAACTATTACATAATCATCAAGGAATTCCTCATGGGGGAGTAGTATTAAGAAGTGGCACTACTGGTTTTAAACAAGAAAATAAAAATGTGATTGAGTATAAACTGACTTTAGATTCAAATCCTGAATTCACTTCAAGTGTGTTAGTAGCATATGCTCGAGCAGCTTATCGAATGCACCAAGAAGGACAATATGGTTGTAAAACAGTTTTTGATATTGCACCAGCTTATCTGCATGTTGAATCTGGGGAAGAATTACGTAAAAAATTATTATAAAATAAAACACATAAAAACCTGCGAGGTGTAGGTTTTTATGTGTTTTATTTAGTTATATTTTATATGATAGAGGATAGATGAACTTTTTTATATATTAAAGTGCAGTTCCTTTTTTGGGGATAATAAGTTTATTTGTATCAATACCTTCTAGTTTCAGTAAAGCTATTTTTTTATCAATGCCGCCAGCATAACCTGTTAGGCTGCCGTTACTCCCTAATAAACGATGGCAGGGAATAATAATAGAAATAGGATTGTGTCCAACTGCTCCACCAACAGCTTGAGCTGACATATTTACTAACTCTTTTTTTGCAGCCATATTTTTAGCAATATCACCATATGTTAATGTAGTACCATATGGTATCTCCAGAAGCATTTGCCAAATTTCAGTACGAAAAGTGGTACCCTCTAATTTTATTTGTGGTATAAAATCAGGGACTTTGCCATCAAAATAGGTATCTAACCACAAAATTGTTTCTTTAAAAACAGGTAATATTTTATATTCATGTTTAGATGATAAATTGTTCGCAAAATATTTTTGTCCATTAAACCATAAGCCAATCAATGATGTTCCATCACTTGCCATTGTGATATCACCAATAGGTGATTTATATTCATAAATATAATGCATCTTTATTACCTCCAATAGTTTATACATATACTATTATAACGTATTTAAGGAGAATGGTATATTAATTTATTTTTATTGTTTATAAAAGTTAGTTTCGTTATAATAGTAAATATTAGAAAGGAAGAACATAAAATGAAAATTATTAAAATTATATTAGGAACGATTTTAGTACTAATGATAACAGGGTGTCAAAAAGAAAATAATAATCAAGACTTTTGGGTAGCAACAATTAATGTATTAGAAGATAAATTAGAAAACAACAACTATAGTGACGATACCTGGCAAATTAATGTTGAAGATAAAACACTTACAAAAGATAAAAATCATCGTGGATTAACAATTCGTAAGACTATTAAAAACGATAATTTATTTAATACAACAATGCTTTCTTTTCAAAATCATAATAATAACAAAACTATTTCATATCATTATATAAAAAATCAAAATGATAAAGAACAAAAATTAATAATTGAATCTATAAATAAAGAATATAAGAAATACGAAATAAAGTATCAAAATAATAATAAGACAGAAGCTATTGGAAAATTAAACATAGGCACAGATAATAAGATAACATATGATAATATTCCATTATTAAAAGAAGCAATGAAAGCTTATCTTTCATTAATAGAAGATTTTCAAAAAGATTTTAAAATAGATTATCATGATTATGATTTTGTAAATTTACCAGAACTAGCTAAAGATATTAAAATTCCTGATTTGGAAAATATAGATGATAAGACTGCAACAACTATTAATTATTATTCAGATGTATATTTTAATGCTAAGGGTTTCTCTCTTGTAACATTTTTGGAAATAGAAAAAGATTTTTTAACGGCACAGTTTGGAATCTATAATATTGAAAGGAAAGGATATGAATCTAATGATACAGTTACTTTAGAAAAAAGAAGTATTGATAATTGTTATAACCTCATTCAAAAGAATGATCCTGATATTAATTATGCAGTATATCTTGATAATGAAATTGCATATATCTATCAACAATCTAAATCTGATCAGGAAATTCAAAATGATATATCAAATAATGGTGCACTTCAAGCTGTTAGTATTTTAAAAACTACTAATAAAAGTTACTAATAAGATATAATAATAAGAATTTATTGAAGAGATATTTTGTTAAAAAATGTTATCTTTATTTTTAAACTCTGGTTTTAAATTTGTATGAAATAATTTCTTTTTATGTTTTCGACAACCATCTAAATCACAATTTTCACATGTGATATGTTTGTTACTAATCTTATAGAAATGTTCAGGATATTTATAATGCATATATTCCCATTTGATCATTGATGCTAAGCCTAAGCAAAATAGCAGGATAGTACAAAAATTAGGAATAAAGATGAGAAAACTGTATTGAAAAAATGAATCCCAATTATAAATTCGACATTCTAGACAACAGTCTGGTCTAATAAAAATAGAATTAAATGGACACCATCCAAAGATGGCAAAAAATACTGAAAAATTAGATAAGGTAAAGAAAAAGAAAATCCAAATTTGATCAATTTTTCCAGTTAAATATAATAATCCAGGAACTAATAAAAATATTATCCAGAATATAAGGGCATATAATGCTCTTTTATTATATTTTCTTTTTATATTTAAAAATAATGCTCTATCGAGTTGGTTATCAGGATCATAGTTTTTTGAAAACTGACGTCCTTTATATAATGTTGAATTACAGATTGATATCATATCTTTAATTGGAAAAACAGAAAAATATATTGTTGTAAGTATATATACCCAATTAGGAAAGGAAAATGGTAAGTCGGGATTAAGAATAAGACAATAGATAGAAAAAATTAATAGTGAACCACTAGTAAACACTCTAATTCGATTCATTATGTTATTTTTTGTTTGACAAGCTTTGCAGTATTTTTTATTTCTTCGATATCTATTGTTGGTTCAATGAATCCTTTTTTTAAATCATTAATTTTGTTTAATAATTCAAACATCTTTCGATACAAATAATTCATTTTACTATAATCCATTTCTCTACCAACTGTTGTTACATAAAGGACATGGTTTAGTAATTTATAATCAAATATTGTAGTAAAAAAGCCTTTGGTATCTTTAGGGGGATAATGTGATGCAAAAAGAATAACTTTTATTTGCAATAAAGAATGCATGATTTTTCTATAAAAGCGGGTAATATCTTTTCCTATTTTCCCCATATCTAAGAGTTCAGCACATTTTTTTGTACAACCATATTTAGATGAATAAATAATTAGTGTTTTCATATCATAACTCCCATCTAGTTAAAATTAGTGTATAATCGATTAAATTGCTGAATGTGTTTCTCTAATGTTTCAAGGGCTTCCTTTTCACGTTCTGGACAAGCGTCACATAATGAGATGAGAAAATAAATTGGCCCATAAAAATGTAAAGCAGTAATTGCTGAATCTTCATTTATCAAGATATTTTGTCGACTCAACATTTCAAAGATAAACTGTTGATATGACAAAGAATCATCAAAATATTGTTTAATATACTCACTAGCAAGTTCTTTGTTTTTAAACTGTTCAATAGTAAGCATTTTTCTAAATTTACTTTGAAACTCATCATGTAGAAAATATATAAACATATTTTTTCCAAGACTTATTAACTCAATTTCACTAATATTAATAAAACGTTCTTTATCTTGTTCAGGTAAAATACCATTCATTTCTAGTCCCTTAGCAAACTCTAAATATCTGTCTTGCATATTTACAATAATAGCATTAAAAATATCTTTTTTGCTTTTATAATGTTTATAAAGTGAGGGAGCTTTAATTCCTACTGCTAAAGCAATCTGATTAACACTAACTGATTCATAACCATTCTCTGAAAAAAGTGTTAATGCTGCTATAAGTATTTTTTCTTTTGTTGATTTCATTATCTTCTCTCCTTGGCTAATAAACGTTAGCTTATATAATTATTATAGGCTAATGATCGTTAGCAGTCAATTGTTGAATAATAAAATGAGTATGCATAACTAGAAGTAGTAAATTTCTTAATTTATTAGTAAAAAATATATTATTATGAAATTGGACAAGGAAAACCAATTGTATATTACATGGAAATACTGCTTCATCAAAGATGTTTGAGTTTTTTGCTGCCAATGTATCAACAAGATTTTAAAGTCATTTTAAATCATAGTATTTTAAAAATATCAAGAATCTAGAGCTACCAATATTGCTTATTGGTAGTAAAGCAGATAAAATGTGTTGAAAATATTTTGTAAAAGAATATCAAACAATGATAAAAATAATAAATGCTGCCAGGATGGATGTGTTTGATAATGATGATCATCCATTGATTTGTACAAATACTAAAGAAATATTCTTACTAATCAAAAAAACATCTATGATTGAAGTATATAAGATTTTAAGTTATAATTAAATTACGATAACTATTAAAAGAGTTGATTTTGTCTGGTGCACTTATTGTTGCATGATCAGTAACGTAAGTGAATGGTGGAAAACTTAAATAATCAAAAGAGCATAGATAGCTTTTTTAAAGAGGTTTTTATTATTGTGCCAAGATGATTATTTATAGATTGCCACATATATGTACAATATAACTGTGGAGTACCCCACAGTTTTTTAGTTATTGTGATTAATAGAATAGGAAGGACAGGATTACTATGAAAAAGTTATTAAGAATTTTAAATAAAAAACCTGATTTATATGAACAAACTAATAGTATTTGGACCGATAATTATATATCTAAAGGTATGCTTGAAGCACATTTAAATGAGAGTTTGGATTCAGCAACGCGTAAGATTGATTTTATTAAAAAATCAGTTGACTGGATTTGTTCTATACTGCCACCAAATAAATATCAAAAGTTATTAGATTTAGGATGTGGTCCAGGTGTTTATGCTGAATTATTTTATAAAAAAGGATATTGTGTTACAGGAATGGATATATCCAAAAGATCTCTAGACTATGCAAAAAGTGTAGCTTTAAATAATAATATGCAAATTGAATATATATTAGGAAACTATAATCAAATTGATTTTAATAATCACTATGATCTAATAACATTAATTTATTGCGATTTTGGAGTGTTGCCAACAGAAACAAGAAAAAAATTATTAAAAAGAATATTTGTAATATTAAATGAAGGAGGAGGATTACTTTTTGATGTATATACTCCATTAAAATATCAAGGAATGAAAGAAACAAAAGAATTTGAAATTGCTGATAATGGATTTTGGCATGAAAATTTATGTCTATCATTAAATTCATTTTATCGATACGATGAAGATAATACCTTCTTAAACCAATATACGATTGTTACAGAAGATGGAGAAATTACTAATTATAATGTTTGGGAACATACTTTTACAATCGAGGAATTAGAAGAAGATTTAAAACAAGCAGGGTTTACAAATATAAAATTTTACGGAGATATATCTGGATTAGAATATAATAAGTCTAGTCAAACAATATGTGTTTTAGCTAAAAAGGTATAGACTTTTATAGTTGATGATTTTATTTTTATTGTTAAAATACTTTTAATAGAAATAAATGGATAATTATTATAAGATATATAGGATTAGAAATTGCCTAAACAATAATAATTATGTTACAATTAGTAGACCTCATATAGAAAGGAAATAAATCATGAGTAAAATTAATAAATTAGGACAATACAAAGGTGTCGAAGTAAAAGTAAGCAAAAAAGCAGTAACACAAGAAGAAATTGATAATCAAATAAAAGCTTTCCTAGCTCAAAACACAATTCTTGAAGAAAAAGAAGGAGAAGTTAGTCACGGTGATGTTACAACTATTGATTTTGAAGGATTTAAAGATGGTGTAGCATTTGATGGTGGTAAAGCCGAAGGTCATCAGTTAGAAATTGGCTCAGGACAATTTATACCAGGTTTCGAAGACCAAATGATTGGAATGAAAAAAGGCGAAACACGTGAATTAAATCTTACTTTCCCTGAAAACTATGGTGCTCCAGATTTAGCCGGAGCTGATGTGGTTTTTAAGGTAACTGTTCATAAGATTGAAACAAAAAAAGAAGCGGAATTAAATGATGAATTTGTTGTATCATTAAATGTACCTGAAATGAAAACTGTGGCTGATTTACACGAAAATATGAAGGCTAATATTCAAGCTCAACATGACCGTGCATATCAAGCTCAAACTGAAACAGCTATCTTTGATAAAATTCTAGCAGATAGTGATGTTGAAATTGATGATAGTGAATTACAAAAAGCTTTAGAAAAACATATTCAACATATTAGTATGCAATTAGCTCAACAAGGAATGCAATTAGAACAATATCTTCAAATGATGGGAGTGGATGAAGCTGCTTTTCATCAACAAATTGAACCATCAGCTAAACAACAGGCTATTTTTGAAGCGATTATTGATGAAATCATAAATGTAGAAAATATTGAAACAAGTGATGAAGAAGTTGATCAACAAGTAGAATCAATTGCATCATATAATAAAGTTTCTAAAGAGGAAGTATTACAACAAATAAAACCAGAAAGCTTAAGACATGATTTTAATCGAGTTAAAGCTAGTCGTATAATTGTAGAAAGTGCAATTATAACTGAATAAAAAATAAACCGACAAAATTTTTTGTCGGTTTATTGTTGTTTAATATTGTATGAATAGTCATATATAAAAAACTTCATTTTTGCAAGTTGATTATTGATATTAAAATTATACTCTTTTTCACAACGACGTATCATTCCTTGATGTTCATAAAAACCATAATTGCAACTTGTATCAGTAAATAAATAAAAATTATCCATCTTCTGAGTTTTCATATATTCAATAGTAGATAGAAATAATTTTTTACCAATACCCAACCCTCTACATGAACTGCTAACTACAAATAATGATAGTTCTGCTGAATATGGTATATTACAAGTTTTTAAAAGTTGTTTATCTATTTTACTGGCATTTTCAAAAATTTTTAATACTTTTCTTCCTTCTTTTAAAAGATATAATGATAAAATGGCAGAAAATTGTTTTATTCGGTGTTTTAAAGGGCATTTGTGTTGTTTCATATTTTTTGCTAAAATAATTCCCACTACTTTTCCCTTTAAAACCGCAACTTGTGAAAAAGTATAGTTTGTTAAACAACTGCTTAAAAATACTTGAGCTAATTTTGCAGCAGTTTTATAACTGCTAAATTCATCATAGTGCCATGTTTCCCTAATAATTTTCTCCAATTCATTAAAATCTTGATCTTGATATTCCCTTAATTTTAATTGCATATCTTATTCTCCTTGTTTTTTGTTTGAATAACTTATACAATAAAGTATACAGTAACTGTAAAGTCAATAAGGAGATCAAGAAATGAAAAAAAATTCAGTTCTTTTAACAACTGCACAGTTTGCTAAAATGCACAAAGTTAATAAACGAACATTACACTATTATGATGATATTGGTCTTTTTTCTCCATGTACAAAAGGAGAGAACGGTTATAGATATTATGAGATTTCACAAAGTATAGATTTTGAATATATTAGGATGTTAAAAGATTTGCATATGAGTATAGAAGAGATTAAATTATATTTAAGAAAACCTAGTCCGGATAAGTTTATAAAGATTGCAGAAACTAAAGAAAAGGAAATTGAAATTCAAATTAGGAAACTGAAGCATATTAAAAAGATTTTACAGACGAAGAAAAAGCAAGTGAATTTTTGTAATAGTTTACAGGAACAGGAAATAAAAGTAGTTGATTGTAAAGAAGAAAAAATCTCTATCATTCCTTATAGTTTTGTAGAAGATAATGTATCAAGTCTATTTGATTATATAAAAAATATATGGAGTTTAGAACAAATTCAAATGGGAGTAGGGGGGATGATTTCACTTGAAAAAGTTATGAATAAAGATTTCGAATTATATGATGGAGTTTATACGCCGGCTTTAAATTGTTTATCATATGAAAAGGTTTATATAAAGCCAGAAGGAACATATTTATGTGGTTATCAAAAAGGAACATGGGATAAGATACCAGCTATGTACGAAAAAATGATAGCTTTTGCTAAAAATAATGATTTAAAATTAGTAGGATATGCATATGAGTTGGGGTTAAATGAGTTTGTAATTTCAAGTCAAGAAGACTATATTACACAGATTATGATCAAGATTGATAAGTAGTTTTTGATTATTTTTTAATTTTGTATATTATTTATAAAATAAATTTATTTTTAGTTATTAAAATTATATAAAGAGGAGATAAATGATGAATATTTTATTAAGTTCATATGATTTTCATGAAAAATGGGCTCAAGATGTAATGAAACCTCTACTTCAAGAAAATATGAAAGTGGTAGTAATTCCATTTTCCTTTGATAGAAAAGAAGTTAAAACACTTGTTGAGTATGATTTACATTATGGTAAATTCGGGAAACATATTCCCTATATTTTAAGACCTTTTCATTTTTATGGAATAAAAGATATTGAGTTTGTAGATTACTTTAGAGATGATTTAGAAACTGCATATAGAAAGGTGTTATCTGCAGATGTCATATTTTTAACCGGAGGTCTACCTGATCAATATCTTGATAGATTGCAGGAATTTAATCTGGATATTATAATTAAGCAAAGTGATGCTTTGATTATAGGTGCTAGTGCTGGAGCGATGATTCAAATAGATCATTATCATATAACACCAGATGATGATTACTCTTTCTATCAATATCAAAAAGGGTTAGGTTTAGTTAGTGGTTTTGAGATTGAAGTTCATTATTGTCATAGTCAAATTCAAGATCAGGGTATCAAAAGAGTAATTAAAGAAAAAGGACTTCCAACATATACAATTGCTAATGATGGTGGTTTGTTTGTTGAGGGGAAAATAATTAAACCATTTGGCAATGCCCGTTTGGTAAAATAAAAAATATAGAGGGCAGGAATGTTATGTTAGCGAGATTACATGTTATCGTTTCAAGTGAAAAAGATGAAGATATTGAAACAGTTAAACAGCGGTTATTACAAATTGATTCGGAATTTTCAATTTCACCAGCACGTGAGTATCAAGGTTTAAAAGGACATAGTGAGTTTTATTGTACATTTAAGATTCATGAAAATAAAATTCAATCATTATTAGATAAATTGAATAATGATTGGGAAGGTGAAAGAGAAGAATGTGATTGTTATGGTTTTAATACTAAAATGTTTCATGAATTAGTTTATTATCTAGAATTTATTTTATTTGATTAGTTGATAAAGATTAAAATAATCTTGTGCTAATTATTTGAAACTGAAATTAATAATTTTATATATATGTACTATAACTATAGTAGTATATATTATTGATAGATTAATATGAATTTTTTTCCATTTTAAAGAATCGTTATTTAGATAAAAAGCTGAAAAAATAAAATTATTAGAACTAATAAACTTAATTTTCCAGTTATTATAGCAGATCTATTATCAGCTAATAAACCATGAACAAATGAAAATATAAGTAATATTATTGCATATATTTTATGGTATCTTAATAATTTTTGATAAATACCATCATTTTTTAATGGCATCAGCAAACATAAAATAATCAATAATATGGATAAAATTATAATAAGCTGTTCTATAAATAGTATTTTCATAAACCTTCATTTAGTATTTTGAAATTATTTTTTGAAGAATAATAACTGTTATAATAAAGTCAGTATATTTAATTGATATAGTATATAAATAAGATAACAGTTATATCATATATTATTACAAAAAATAAAAGCTATTTATTATATTGTTGGGATATAATTCATATGATATAATCTTAGTAAATTAAATTTACTAAGAGGTTTTGAAATGTTTTTAAAAAAGAAATTGACTAAGTTTTCACAAACAAATAAATTAATGCATGTTAAGATTCCTTTTAAGTTAAAAGTCTTGCTTATTATATTATCTTTATTAGTGTTTTTTGCTTCAGGTACAGTGATATGGAAAATATTGCTTCTTGAAGAAGAAATCAATGAAAGTACATTAAGCTATGTGTCAGATGTTTCTGTTCAATTAGCAAAAGATATAGATAATCGCCTAGCCAAAGATATAAGGGATTTAAAAGTGATTTGTGACAGTATTATTGAATCAAAAGAGAGCAATTATAACGAGTTAAAAGATTTATTAGAGAGAAAATCAAAATTATTTGATTTTTCATCCATTATTATTGCAGATACTAAAAATAGGGTATTTGAAACTCGAACATTATCTCAAGATATATATATAGTTTATCAGGGATTCAGGCATCATTAAATGGTCATAATAGTGTTACTTTTTTAGATGAACAAAGTATCTTGTATTCTATACCGATTTTTTATCAAGAAAAGGTTATAGGTGTTTTAGGTGGAATACGTGATAAAAAGAATATGCAGGCGTTAATACAATCCGAAAACTTTTTTGAACAGGGATTATCGTGTATTGTTGATAAAGAAGGTAAAGTTATTATTTCACCAACTGAGTTAGAACCTTTTATGCAATTAGATAAAATTTTTCAGGACAATCCTAGTAGTAAGACAACTCAGGATATTTTTGAAATGAAAAAAAATATGAAATCTCTACAATCAGGTAGATTTCATTTTACTGCTGTTGATGGAACAGATTTAGTTATATCATACAATCCACTGAATAGTTATGATTGGGTTTTGCTTACCTTAATTCCTAGTGATATTATAACCTCTCAGATTAATAGCTATATGAGTCAAACTTTTATTGTTATTATTGGGATTGTTATTTTATTGATTAGCATTCTTTTGATATTGTTTATGAGTCAAAAATCACATTATAAACAAATGGAAAAAGTAGTTTTTATTGATAATATAACTGGTGGCATGAATAATATTGCTTTTCGCTTAAAGTGCGAATCATTAATTCCTAATTCACCCCCAAATACTTATTCGGTAATATTATTTGATGTTAAAAAGTTCAAACTTATCAATGAGCAATTTGGTAGTGAACAAGGGAATAATGTTTTATGTAAAATTATGCATATTTTGCAAGTGTGCTGTAAAGAAAAAGGTTTTGTTGCGCGTGCTGATGCGGATAATTTTTTCGTTTGTTTAAATGAAAGTAAGCCAGATGTAATTTTACATGTAATTGATAAGGTTTTAAAAAAAGTTGATGAAGAAGTTGTATTGTTTAATCAAAACCGGACTATACCTATTCATTTTGTCTTACAATCAGGGGTTTATATTGTTGATGATCCCTCTCTTGATATAACAATTATTCAAGATCGTGCTAAATTAGCTTGCCAAAATCGAAGCCCATTAGAAGATCGTATATGTAAGTTCTATGATATTTCAATTATGAAAGAATGGGAAAAAGAATTAGAATTAAATGGTTTGTTTGAAAATTCGTTACAAAATCATGATTTTCACCTTTATCTCCAACCTAAGGTTTATACCAGAGATAATAAAGTTGGAGCTGCTGAGGCACTGGTTCGATGGCATCACCCTCATAAAGGAATGATTTTTCCATCTGATTTTATTCCTGTATTTGAAGAAAATGGAAATATATGTAAACTTGATGTTTATGTTTTTGAAGAGATTTGTAAAGTTATTTCTTGTTGGAAGAAATCTGGAAAAGAGATATTACCAATTTCAGTTAATTTATCTCGACAACACTTTCAACGACCAAATTGTTTGAAGGTATTTGCAGACATTGCTAAAAGATACCAAATTCCTGAAAAAACAATTGAATTAGAATTAACAGAATCTATTTTCTTTGATGATCAAGGAATAGAAAATGTAAAAGATTATATCAAAGAGATGCATCACTTAGGATTTTTATGTTCTTTAGATGATTTTGGTGCTGGATATTCGTCTTTAGGCTTACTAATGGAATTTGATGTAGATGCTATTAAACTTGACCGGAAATTTTTTAAAGATATTAACAATCCAAAAGTTAAAGATGTAATTACTTCCACAGTAGAACTTTCGCATAAAATTGATATATCTGTAGTTGCTGAAGGGATTGAAACCTTTGAACAATTAGAATTTATTAAAGAAGTTCACTGTGATATGATACAAGGTTATTTTTACTCAAAACCCTTACCAATCGAGGAGTTTGAATCATGGATCGAAAAATATAATCAAAAGGATTAACTATTAATGTTAAGGAAGTTGCAATTATGACACAAATTAAATAATATTTATTGCTGATGTTAACTGTTTTTATAGTTTATTTATCTAATAAAATTCGTTTTTGGTGACAGGGTACATAAATACAAAGATTTAAAATTTAACTATAGGTAAAATATATTAATGAAAAGTTAACTATCGTGCAATTGTTTCTATAAATATCTGTGATATGATATTTACAGGTGATGAAAGTGAAAATAAATGAAATAATAAAAGAAAAAAGAAACGCACTAGGCTATACTCAAGAACAGGTAGCTAATTATTTAAATGTTTCTATTCCTGCAGTAAGTAAATGGGAAAACGGAGTTTCCCAAACAAAAGGATATTAAGGAATAGCCTGTGTTTACCTGCTTGCGA
>NZ_JBKTWO010000003.1:33758-107608 GCF_047249845.1 Thomasclavelia sp. | reverse complement strand
CTTCACCTTGTTCTTTAACAAACCAATCTAAGAATTGCATTGTACGAAAATCTTTTAATGAATATGCACTGTCATAAATGTTATGAATCAAACTAGTCACATATTCTTCGTGTTCTAAACCAAAGATAAGAGGATCATTTAGTTTTGAATATTCTTTATCTGGTTTATCAATCGCTTCTAGTGTTACTTTAGCATTGTTATTTTGTAGATATTGAATAAATAACATTGCATGATCTCTTTCTTCTTGGGCTTGAATATTGTACCAATTTGCAAACCCTTCTAATCCATTATCTTTATAGTAGTTAGCAAAATCTAAATAAAGATAAGCAGAATAAAATTCTTTATTTACTTGATCATTTAATAATTCTATAACCTTATTATCTAACATTTTAATTACCTCCTGTCTATAGTATAGACCTATTTTTTAATAAAGTTAATAATTAAACACTAAAATAATTATGATTATTACTAATGATTGAATTATCTCCTTGATTGTTGTCTTGTTGAGATAGGTTGTTTTGTTGTAGATTGTTTAATGTTATAAAGCTTGTACAAATAATAACAATACTAAGTAAACTAGTAGTAAGCGCATAAATTATTTTTTTATCATGATTGACAAAAATATTTTGGGTAGATAATTTTGACATTATTAAGTAAACTATTGCTAAACTAAATATTAATGCACAAACTATAATTATACTAATAGTATCAAGTGAAATATTTTGATTAGAAGTATTATTATTAAAAGTAGTAGGTTCTTGGGTATTATAACCATATTGATTAGTATTGTTATTAGGATAATTTTCATAAGAATTATTATTCAATTGATTTATACTTGGGTTATCTTTTAATTGGTTTGTAAATGAATTAATAGTTACTGTTCCAGTGACTATCGAAATAATAATGGCAATAAAACATATTAAATTATTTTTTTTCTTTAACATAAAATACCTCCGTTTTCATATTTATCATATATAATCAAAACATTTTTATTTTGTTTACAATATGTAAATATATGTTAGTAATATTGGGATTTGTCGAATTAAAGAGTTTTAAATATATGATAAATGATTTTTATTTTAGATATGATGATGTTATAATAAGTCATGAAAGTAGGTGGTATTTTGATGCCGATTGTTTCTGCAATTACATTTAATTTAAGCTCGATTTTTAATGTAGTTAGAACTATTATAGATTTGATTTTAGTTTGGTATGTTATATATGTTTTAGTTACAATGATGAGACAAAATATGCGTACAATGCAATTATTTAAAGGGGTTTTATTAATTCTCATCTTAAAGATGTTTACAAGTTTGCTAGGTTTAAGTGCAATGGATTATTTAGTAGATACAGTTCTGACATGGGGAGTTGTAGCAATAATTGTTGTATTTCAGCCAGAAATTAGAGGATTATTAGAAAAAATTGGGCGAACTAAACTTGAAATTAAACATGATAATTTATCAGATGATGAAAAGGAACGTTTGATGGATGAATTAGTAAGTGCTATTACAAAATTATCTGAAGATCAAACAGGGGCGTTAATTACATTTGAAAGAAGTCAAACTCTAATAGATTATATAAATACAGGTACTAAAATAAATGCAGATATAAAAGCTGAACTATTTACAACAATATTTTGGGAGGGAACACCATTACATGATGGAGCAACAATTATAAAAGATGATCGTGTTATTTGTGCTGCAGCGTTTTATCCCCCAACTAATCAGGAATTAAGTCCGTTATATGGAGCAAGACATCGTGCAGCTTTAGGAATCAGTGAAATAACAGATTCGTTAACTGTTGTTGTTTCTGAGGAAACAGGAACTATTTCGTTTGCAGCTAATGGAAAACTTCGCAAAATTCCTCGTAAGGAACTAAGAGCTTCTTTAGTTAATGAGTTAGACTGGTTTAATTCTAAAGAAAAGGATGGTGAAAAAGATGGCCAAAAAGGATAGTCATAAACCATCAATTAAAAAAGATTCTACTACAGATTTCTTTTTAAATTTTATCACACGTCAAAAATCTGAAAATAAAAAGGATGATAAACAAGTATTAGTAAAAAATAATGAAGATACATTTAATGTAAAGGATAAAGCTTTTGAAATACTTTATAAAACAGTAAATTCTTTAAATGTATTTTTAGATCGAATGTTACAGTCAAATCTATCAATGAAAGTTTTATCTTTTATTATGGCAGTAGTATTGTTATTTACAATTAATGGAAGTATTAATAATATTTTTTCTACACCAAATGGAGGAGATTATATTTATGATGTGAAAATTAATGTTCAAGGGTTACAGGATGATTTCGATGTTGTAGGATTGCCTGAAACAGTTAATGTAGCACTAGTTGGTCCTTCATTAGATATATATTCAGCAAAGATTGCTAAGAATTATAAAATTATTGCTGATTTTTCTAGCTTAGGAGAAGGCGATCATACAGTCGAACTGAAAAGTGAGGGGTTTCCTAGTGATTTACAAGTTATGATCGTACCACAGGCAGTAAATGTCAAGATTACGCAAAAAGTCACTAAGACTTTTGAGCTAGGTTATGATTTTATAAATGAAGATGAGTTAGACAATAAGTATTCTGTTTCGGTTGAGTCAATGGAGCATCAGCAAGTTGAGGTACGAGGTTCTCAAGATACAATAGGTAAGATAAATGCTGTTAAAGCTGCGATTGATTTAAAAGGAATTAAAGGAGCATTTGAACAAAGAGCTAAAATCTTTGCTTATGATCGTAGTGGTAAAAAACTTGATGTTGAAATAATTCCTAATACTGTAAAAGTTCAATGTGATGTTTCTTCATATAGTAAAGAGGTTTTAATTCTTCCTCAGTATACTGGACATTTTGAAAGTGGATATGGCTTAGAAAGTCTCACAATATCAAAAGAAAAAGTTAGAATATATGGGAAAGAAGAATTTTTAAATAGTATTAATAATGTATATGTCAATATTGATATATCTGGATTAAGTGGTGATAAAAGTTATAGTAAGATACCAATATCTAGAATTGATAAAATTAACAAGTTAGCTTTTGATACTGTTGATGTTTCAATAAGAGTTTCTCCTGCAATAAAAAAAGTTATTACTGACGTACCAATAAATATAAATAATAATGAAGGTAATTATCAGGTTGATTTTGCGGGTGGACAAGATAAAGCTTCAATTGAAGTTGAGGGAGTAGAAGAAAAATTAAATAATGTATCAGCTAGTGATTTTGTTGCATCAATTAATCTAGAAGACTTGAAAAGAGGAAGTAATACTGTTAAAGTAGATTTAAATACTAGTAAAGGGTATTTGAGCTATAAGTTAGTCTCACCTGAAAAAATAACAGTTACTTTAAGAAAATAGGAGGAAGAAGTAATGGGTAAGTATTTTGGTACAGATGGATTTAGAGGGGAAGCCAATGTTGAATTAACAGTTGAACATGCCTATAAAGTAGGGCGTTATCTAGGCTGGTACTACTCTCGTAATGAAAAAGCTAAAATTGTAATTGGAAAAGATACACGTAGAAGTTCCTATATGTTGGAATATGCATTAGTATCTGGTCTTACTGCAAGTGGAGCGGATGTTTATTTGTTACATGTAACTACTACACCTTCAGTTTCATATGTAGTAACGAGTGAAGAATTTCATTGCGGAATCATGATCTCGGCATCACATAATCCTTATTATGATAATGGGATTAAAATTCTTGATGGCAATGGTCATAAGATAGATGCTGGTATTGAAAACTTAATTGAACAGTATATAGATGGATTAATTGATGAATTACCATATGCAACAAAAGATGAAATTGGATGTGCCTTAGATTATTCAATAGGCCGTAATCGTTATATTGGATACTTAATGTCAATTCCAACAAGAGCTTTTAGAAATTATCGGGTTGGATTGGATTGTGCAAATGGTGCCAGCAGTGCTATTGCTAAAAGTGTTTTTGATGCATTAGGTGCTAAAACCTTTGTAATCAATAGTGATCCTGATGGATTAAATATTAATACAAATTGTGGATCAACTCATATTGAAGTATTACAACAGTATGTTAAAGAAAATGCTTTAGATATTGGTTTTGCTTATGATGGTGATGCTGATCGTTGTATTTGTGTGGATGAATTTGGAAGAGTTGTAGATGGTGATTTGATTTTATATGTATGTGGAAAATATTTAAAAGATCATGGAGAATTAGCAAATGATACCGTAGTTACAACAATTATGTCTAATATTGGATTATATAAAGCTTTTGATAGAGAAAATATTAAATATGAAAAAACTGCTGTTGGAGATAAATATGTAAATGAAAACATGGTGAGAAATGGTCATGTATTAGGTGGAGAACAATCAGGACATATTATTTTTTCAAAACATGCTACAACTGGTGATGGAATATTAACATCATTAAAGGTTATGGAAGCTGTAATTGAAAGTAAACGTACAATAGCACAATTAATAGAACCAGTTACTATTTATCCACAATTAATGAAAAATGTTCCTGTTAGAGATAAAAAAGAAGCGCAACAGGATCCTGATGTAAAAGCTGTAATTGCTGAAGTTGAAGCTGATTTAGGAGATAATGGGCGTGTTCTAGTTCGTGAAAGTGGAACTGAGCCAGTTGTAAGAGTGATGGTCGAAGCTGACAGTGATGAAAAGTGTTTAGTTAATGTAAATAAGATCGTTGAGAAGATGAAAGAAAAAGGTTTTGTTGTTAAAAGATAAAATAACATAATGTCACATAATATTGCCATATAATATGGCAATATTTTATATATATTAAAAGTGAGGTGAAATACATGCAATTTAAAATAAATATTATTGATGATGAAAAGAATTTAAATGATTTAGTAAGAACCTATTTAGAAAAAGAAGGATATATTGTATATTCTTTTTATACATATGATGAAGCATTAATGCATAAAAGTGACGATGTTCATTTATGGTTGATAGATATTATGTTAGATCGTTCAAGTGGTTTTGAACTATTTAATGAAATAAAAAGTGCCCGTCCTAAAATGCCGATTATTTTTATGTCTGCTCGTGATCAGGAATTTGATCGAATTATTGGCTTAGAAAAAGGTTCTGATGATTATATAACCAAACCATTTAATATTAAAGAAGTTATTTTAAGAATTAATAATTTAATTAAACGTTCATATGATGATCCATCAAAGATTAAGATGGATGGTTATGATATCGATCTGGAAAAAAGAAGAGTATTTTATCAAAATGAAGAAATTATTTTAACAACAAAAGAATATGACTTATTAGTATACTTTATTATAAATAAAGGCTTAGCAATATCTCGAGAGCAGGTTCTCAATAAAGTTTGGGATGAAAATTATTTTGGTAGTGATCGGGTAGTTGATGATACATTAAGAAGACTTAGAAAGAAAATGCCAGAAATCAATGTTCGTACAATTTATGGATTTGGCTATCGTTTAGACTAATGTTAAAGAAATTTTCCCTTCAACGACAATTAATTATCATCTTTTCATTAATAGCTCTGGTTGTTTTAGTAATATTAGTACCCCTTATAAATAAAAATTTAACAAATTTAATTGATAATCAAATGTTTCAAACTCTTGAAACCGCCCAACGAGGTTATGTTGATTATGGATATAGTCCAATCGAAAAATCTACAGATAAACAAATATATCATATGAAATATGATGCTAAAAATAATGTTTTGATTCCTTCAGAGAATATTACATATAGTGAAGCAGAAAAATTAAGTTATGTATTTAGAAATTATTTATTTGAAATGATTGAAAGTGATAAAGAAAAGATTCAAAAAAAAGGTGATCTTTCAGGTACCACTGTTTACTATCAAATTACAAAAAAAGATGATAATACATATATTGTATCATTAGTATATAGTGATTATTCAGCTAATTTAATTTCTGCAATAAGACAACAAATAATTAATATCTTGTATATATCATTTACAATTATTGGTGTAGTCATTTTCTTATGGGTAAGTAGCTTAATTAAACCATTAAAAGCTATTAGAAATTATATTGAAGATATTAGAAATGATAAAAAGAGTGAGCTAAAAATTGATCGTGGCGATGAAATAGGAATTGTTTCTAACGAGCTGGTAGTGATGAAAGAAGAAATTGATCGCCAAAACAGGACTAAAGAGGAAATGATTCATAATATATCTCATGATCTAAAAACACCGATTGCTTTAATTAAATCATATTCACAAAGTGTTAAAGATGATATATATCCATATGGTGATAAGGATGCTTCAATGGATATTATTATTGAAAATGCTGATCGCTTAGATGGTAAAGTTAAAAGTTTGTTATATTTAAATCGTTTAGACTTTTTGAGCAGTGAAAATAGTAATAATGAAGTAGATATGAAAGCCTTGATTGAACACATTACTCTTCAGTTACAAGGAATGCATCCTGAAATAGCAATAGAAACTGATTTAGCATTTGTTTCATTTAAGGGTGATGAGGAGTGTTGGCGTATATGTGTTGAAAATATTATTGAAAATGCATATCGTTATGTAAATAGTAAAATCAAGATAATTTTAAAACAAGGTTATTTGGAAATATATAATGATGGTGAATCAATAGATAATGAAAATATCGAGGCATTATTTAAACCCTATGAAAAAGGAACAAAGGGTCAATTTGGATTAGGTTTATCAATTGTTCATAAAACATGTACAATGTATAATTATAATGTAACAGCAGTAAATAGAGATGTTGGTGTAAGTTTTATTATTGAAAAGAATATAAATGGATAGCTTGAGCTATCCTTTTTATGTTATTATTATCTAGTGGAGGAAAATAGATGAAATTATTATTTAAACAAAGGTTATTTTCATGGTTTGATAGTTATGATATATTTGATGAATATGGAAATGTTGTATACACAGTAAAGGGAGAATTAAGTTGGGGTCATAAACTGTGTATCTATGATAACCAGGGATTACACATAGGAACTATTAAAGAGGAAGTTTTAACATTACTTCCAAAGTTTAAGATGTATATAAATGATCAATGTATTGGACAAATAAAAAAAGAACTTAGTTTTTTTAGGCCGACCTTTAATCTTGATTGCAATAATTGGCAGATTACAGGGAACTTTTTAGAATGGAATTATGAAATAATTGATCAAAATGGTTTAGTCATTGGAGATATTAATAAAGAAATTTTTAATTTAACAGATACTTATACTTTAAATATAGATAATCCCCAAAATGCATTATATGTTTTAATGATAGTTTTAGCTATTGACGCTCAAAAATGTTCAAACAACGGATAAATAATAAAAGGGTGGTCAAAATGGAGATTGATAAAAATAACTTTGCTTGTGGAAATATATCAAGACATATCATAAATTTAGCTGGGCCAATGATCATTGCTCAGCTAATTAACGTTTTATATAATGTGATTGATAGGGTTTATATTGGCAGAATACCAGATGTAGCTACATTAGCGATGGGAGGATTAGGACTATGCCTACCGCTGATCTCTATTATTATTGCATTTGCAAATTTATTTGGTATGGGTGGAGCACCTCTTTGCTCAATTGCTAGAGGGCAAGGTAAAAATCAAGAAGCAGAAGAAATAATGGGTAATTCATTTATTTTATTAATTATCTTTGGTATCATTTTAACAATTATTGTTTTTTTATTTAAAGAGGATCTACTATGGTTATTTGGTGCAAGTAAAAATACAATTTCTTATGCTAATGATTATATGAGTATATATTTATTAGGAACAGTGTTTGTATTGATTGGTTTAGGGATGAATAGTTTTATTAATAGTCAGGGTTTTGCTAAGATTGGAATGATGACTGTATTGATTGGAGCAATAATAAATATTATCTTAGATCCAATATTTATTTTTACTTTAGGATTAGGTGTTAAAGGAGCAGCTTTAGCAACAGTTATTTCTCAATTTATTTCAGCTTTTTGGACTATCTATTTTTTAACAGGTAAAAAAACTATTCTTAAACTAAAAAGAAAAAATATAGTTTTAAAGAAAAAATATGTGACAAAAATATTTTCTTTAGGTACAGCAGGATTTATGATGGCAATAACTAATTCAATTGTAACAATTGTTTGTAATTCAACATTACAAACATATGGTGGGGATTTATATATTGCAATTATGACAATCATCAATTCAATTCGTGAAGTAGCCTCACTTCCAGGACAAGGAATGGCAAATGCTTGTCAACCAGTTCTAGGATATAATTATGGTGCTAAAAAATATGATCGAGTATTAAAGGGAATTAAATTTGTAACACTGACTTCTCTATCAATGATGTTGATACTTTGGTTATCAATAACTATTTTCCCAGAAATATTTATTAAGATCTTCTCACATAACCAAGAGATAATAAATAATGGTATAAGTGCTTTGAGACTTTATTTTTTTGGTTTTTTCATGATGGCCTTTCAGATGGTAGGACAAGCAATAGCGGTTGGGTTAGGAAAAGCCAAACAAGCAATTTTCTTTTCAATATTTAGAAAAGTGATTATTGTCGCCCCATTAACTATAATATTACCTGCTTATATAGGCATTAATGGAGTTTTTATAGCAGAAGCTATTAGCAACTTTATTGGTGGTGGAGCATGTTATATTACTATGTGGCTTACAATCGGTAGAAATTTAAAAAAAGTATAAATTTTCAAATATATTAATCATTTTACTATTATTTATTTTAATGATATCGTATATAAAGGGAGATTTGATGATTTTAAAAGACAATTTTTATTATGTTATAAAAACAATTTATTGTTAAAAAGTAGTATCGAATGGTTTAGATAGTGAAGACTATTGAGAAATGTGTGATGTTAAATGGATAGATAATCAGTACATATAGATCAATGGATGAGTTATTGATATTTATAAAGGGTATAATTATCAAGATGATAAAAACTGATAATAATTGAAATAAGTCTAATTAATTATAAATTGTTATGTTAAGGCAGATAGAAATTGAACATAATTTTGGGTTTGCAAAATAACTTGTGGTTTTGAATGAAAGAGATTATTTAATATTATTGGTGGTAATAACCAATATATTATTAGATAGCTCTTTTTTTAATTGTAGAAAGTAAAACCTGTGTATTTTGAAGTAGTTGTGAGAAGTCTTATTAGGATTAATTTTTTATCTTTCTTTTTGATGATGAAGGAATAGAAAGCTGTTGACGATATTTTGTAATAGCTCTTCTTGAACAATATAAGTCTAATTCTTCTAGTTTTTTTACTAAAGCTTCATCGGATAGAGGCTTATTTTTATTTTCATTACTAATTAGTAAAACAAGTGCTTTTTTAATAGAATCACTGCTATCACCACTATTAGTTTTGGAAACAAGTAAATTTTTTAGAGGAAAGATCTCATTATGAAAAGAATAATATTTATTATTTAAAGTTCTTGAAATTGTTGATTTATGAAATCCACATTTTGCTTCTAAATCAGAAAGGGTACAGGCAACAAGTTCATCTTGATATTTAAAATATCCTTCTTGAATAGCTACTAATTCATTAGCAATCATTAAAATTGTTTTATTTCTTTTAGTTAGATTCTCAATTAAAAAATGTGCTTCCTGGAAATACTTTTTCATTTGCTGATCATTTTTAACAACTTGATATAGGCTATCATTAACAATAAGATTAGGCTGATTGATGGGTGTAATAATGATTTCATTATTTTCAATAGTAATATTGATATCAGGATAAATATAATTTTCAACAGAAGAATATTGACCACAAGGAAAAGGGTCACATTGTTTAATATCTTTAAATAATTCATCTATTTCTTTTTTTGTAAGACGAGTTCTTTTTTCAATCAAATTATAGTTTTGAGTTAAAATAATATCTTTATATAGTTTCATTAATTTATATGCTTTTATTTTGTTTGCTTTTTTTAATTGAATACAAATAGAATCAATTGTATCCTGGGCACCAACCCCAATTGGTTCAAATGATTGAATAATCTCTAAATTTTTTTCAAATATTTCATTACTGATATTTAATTCTTCAAGATAAGTTTCTTTTGAATAGCTTAAAAATCCCTTATCATTTAATGACTCAATAATATATGAAGTAATTTCTTTATCATATGGCTCTTTATAGCCATATAATTGATAATATAGCTCTTCTTGTAAAGTTTTTTGAAGAGAAATATTTTCTAAGTAATTATAATCATGTTCAACAGGCATGGCTTTTGTTTCTAAAAAGGGGTTTGTTTGTAATGCTTCATCAATCATTTGATTCATTTCAATATTATCAACTTTTAAAAAATCTAAGGAATTAAGCATTTTCTGATTTAATTTAAAAGTTTGTTTTAAAGTTTGTTGATAACTCATTTTCTGCTTCATTTAGCTTCACCTCTACATATATATTAGCAAAATTTGTGCCAAAATAAGAGTTAAACAAACATAAATAAATTAATCTTGACACCGATTTTCAAAGTAGATTAAGATAAAAAAGAGGAGGCAAAATATGGAAGAAAAATTATTAATTTATATCCAGCAGCTTATTAATCAAAATGATTTTGAAAAATGTAATGCATTAGATTTATCTAAACAATTAAAATTAAGTCGTAATATTGTTTCTAGTGAATTAAATCGTTTATATGAACTAGGTAAGGTGATAAAAATCACCTCTAGACCAATTTTATTTTTAAATAAACAATATTTAGAAAAAAAATATCAAAAATCTATTTCTTTGATAGAGTATAAAAGTTTAGAATCATTAAAAACATTTTTAAATGGTGAAATAGAACAAAAAGATTTTGATAAATTAATAGGCTATAATTATAGTTTAAACAATCTTGTTGAAAAAATAAAAGCAACTGTATCTTATCCTCCAGTTGGACTTCCTATTTTGTTTTATGGACCTACAGGAACTGGTAAATCATTTATGGCTAAATTAACTTATGAGTTTTTGGTCAATCAGGAAATGATTGAAAAAGATAAACAATTTGTACAAGTCAACTGTTCAGAATATGCTAATAATCCTGAATTATTAACAGCTAATTTGTTTGGTTATAAAAAGGGAGCATTTACTGGAGCTGATAAAGATAATCTAGGTTTACTTTATCATGCTAATGGGGGCGTTTTGTTTTTAGATGAGGTGCATTGTTTGAAAGCAGAATGTCAGGAAAAGCTGTTTTTATATATGGATCAGGGAATTTATCATATGGTTGGAGATAATGATAAGTGGTATAAATCAAGCTGTCGAATTATTTTTGCAACTACTGAAAATCCTGAAGAGGTTTTATTAAAAACGCTGTTACGAAGAATTCCTGTTATTTTAACTATTCCTTCTTTAAAACAACGGGGAATAAATGAAAAATTACAGTTGATCTATTCTTTGTATCATAAAGAAGAACAAAGAATTCATAAGAAAATTGAAATTTCATCTAATGTTTATCAATTACTTTTAAATTATCATTTTCAAGGTAATATTGGAGAGCTGGCAAATATAATTCAATCAAGTTGTGTAAATGCACTATTTAATCAAAATAATGATATTTTACAAATTCATGCTTATCATTTACCAGAAACAATGATGAAAACAGTTAATCCTGAAAGTCTTTTAATGCAAAACCATCAGATGGTTTCATTAAGAAGTTTAGTTCCTTCATCAAGTCAAAATAAAGTAATTAATTTTTATGAAAGTATAATTTCTTTGGAATTTAATGATAAATTTCTAACTAAAGTTAGTCGGTTGATTGATGATTATTTTGAAAAAATTGTTTTTAATAAAAAAGATATAATGCAAAGTAATTATTTTTTAGAAACAGTAAATAAAGTCTTAGATATGATTACTAGTCGTTATGGTTTTAAGATCTCACATAATGAAGTTGTTGCTTTGACATGCTATTTGTTGGAGTATAATAATAATACTTGTAAAATTGCCCTTTGGATAAAGGATAATGAAAAGAGAGTAAAGGGACTAACGGATTACTTACAAACACATTATCATCGTGAATATCTTATTAGTCAGGAAGCATATGATTATTTTAAAGATAATTTAAATGGTGCTTTTGATATTATGGTTATTAATATTCTAACAGTTATAATTAATAAATATATTAATCATGATATAAATAATCAAACAATTGCAATAATTCTTGCTCATGGTTTTTCAACTGCTAGTTCGATTGCTGAATCGGTAAATAAGTTATTGGATACATACATATATGATGCTATCGATATGCCTTTAAATGTTGATAGTCAAATGATTGTGCATAAAATTAACGAATATTTATCTTATCTAGGAAAAATTAATAAATTATATTTATTAGTTGATATGGGTTCGTTAGAAGAGATTTATCATGGGATTCAAACTAAAAATACGGATATTGCTTTAATTAATAATGTTAATACAAAACTAGCTTTACAAATTGGACAAGGAATTAAACAATCACTGTTAATGACACAAATTTTTGAACATATCAATGATCAAGAACCATATCATATTCATTTAGAACTGCATCATCAAAAGGAACCGATCATCTTATGCAGTTGTGCTAGCGGCATTGGTTCTGCAAATAAGTTAAAAACAATCATTTTTGATTCTTTACCAGAAGGTTTTGAAGTCAAAGTTATGACATATGACTATCCATCGTTAATAGAAAATCATAACACTGATGATTTTTTTAATGATTATGAAATTATTTGTGTTGTTGGAACATTAAATCCCGATATTGAGGATATACCATTTATTGCAATTGAGGATTTGATTATTCATAATGGTTATGAAAAATTACGACAATATTTCAAATCTTATTTAACAGAAGAACAACTAGATCTATTTGAAAAAAATATTTTAAAAAATTTTTCATTATCCAATGTTATGAATAATTTAACGATTCTAAATCCTAATAAATTATTAGAACATGTTTCTCATGCAATCGATGAATTACAATTGTTACTAAATAAAAGATTTAGAAATGCAACATGTTTTGGTTTATACGTACATATTTGTTGTTTAATTGAAAGACTGATTACAAAACAGGCAATTACCTCTTTTAGTAGTGATGATTTTGTTAGTGAGCATCAAGATTTTATTCTTGCTTTAAAACAAGTTATGAAAGAAGTTGAATATTTTTATAATGTAGAAATCCCATATGAAGAAGTCGAATATATTTATGAATATGTAAAAAATAATTAGCATGCTAATGTTGGCATGCTTTTTGCTTGATATAAGTGTCCAACAAAATTCTATTTTTTAGTTAAGATAAAATATTTTTGGCACAGAATTTGCTAGTAATAAACGAAGGGAGTGAAACTGATGGCAAAAATCATTTTAGCATCACATGGTGAACTTTCAAAAGGAATGTTAAACTCAGTACAAATGATCGTTGGAGATTTAGCTAATGGCATTGAAACATATAGCTTATACCCAGGGGAAAATCCTAATGATTATGCATTAAGCCTCAAGAAAAAAATAACTCAGGACGATAATCATTACATTATCATATGTGATGTTAAAGGAGGAAGTGTCTATAATGCTATCTTGCAGACGTGTATAGATGAAGATATAGATATTTTATCTGGTATGAATATGAGTATGGTTTTGGAACTTGTAATAGCTAATCATTCTAGAGGGTTAGATATTCAACAAATAATTTACAGTGCAAAAGAAGGAATTACACTAGAAAATAAAAAGTTATTAAATCAAAAGATTGAAGAAGAAGATTTTTAAAAGGAGAAAAAATATGATTAAGTGTTTAAGAGTTGATCATCGTTTGTTACATGGGCAAGTAGCATTTTCTTGGACAAGTGCTCTCGGTGCTGATTGTATACTAATAGCTAATGATGGAGTTATGAAAGATGATTTAAAAAAAATGGCGATAAAGATGGCAAAACCCCAGGGAGTAAAGCTGGTTATTAAATCTGTAGATGATGGAATTGCGGCAATTAATAGTGGTGTAACAGATAAGTATAAATTGTTTATTGTCGTGGAAAGTGTGAAAGATGCATATCGTTTTATGAATGAAACAGAAGTTATTAGTAGTGTTGTTTTAGGTGGGACAAAAGCTACGCCGGAAACTAAAAATATTTCAAAAGCTGTGAATTTAACAGAAACAGAAATTGATTTAGTTAAGGATCTACTTGATAAAGATTATTCTGTAGAAATTAGGATGGTTCCAACAGATAAAAAAATTGATGCAAAAAATATTTTATAGAAAGGGGAAGATAAAAGATGTTACAAGCATTTTTACTTGGATGTATAGCATTTATTGGTAAATGTGATTTAGCAACAGGAACAAATTTAATTCAAAGACCAATTGTTTTAGGACCATTAGTTGGTTTAATATTAGGTAATCTGCAAATGGGAATAACTATTGGAGCAACATTAGAATTAGCTTTTTTGGGATCTTATTCAGTAGGTGCATTTATTCCGCCCAATGTAATTGTAGGGGGCGTTTTAGGAACCGCTTTTGCTATTTCAACTGGGAAAGGACCAGAAGTTGCATTTACAATGGCTTTTCCAATTGCTTTATTAGCAGTAGCGATTGATAATGTTATTTTCTCATTAGTTCGTCCCTTGTTAGCGAAATGGGCAGATAGTTATGCTGCTAAAGGAAACGTTAAAATGGTTAGTATAATTCATATGGGGACTGGATTTTTAACTTGTTTTATCTTGGGTTTGATTACTTTTTTAGGTTTTTCTTTAGGAAGTGCAC
This sequence comes from Thomasclavelia sp., assembly GCF_047249845.1. Classification (GTDB taxonomy): domain Bacteria; phylum Bacillota_I; class Bacilli_A; order Erysipelotrichales; family Coprobacillaceae; genus Thomasclavelia. Next base: position 92,938 of record NZ_JBKTWO010000003.1, on the reverse strand, counting down.
AGATGAAGGTATTTGTTGAAGCTATCCCTGAAGTGATTACAGATGGTTTAACGATTGCAACAGGAATGTTGCCAGCGATTGGATTTGCGATGTTAGCACAAATGATTATGAATAAAAAAATAGTTCCGTTCTTTTTCTTGGGATTTGTTTTATCAGCATATTTTAAAATTCCAGTTGTAGGTATTGCAATTTTAGGATTAATTATTATTTTTACAACAATTGATTTTTCAAATCAGGAAACTGTAATAGAACAGGAGGATGACGATGATGACTTCTAAAAAAACAGATAATCAAATCACAAAAAAAGATTTAAGAAAAATGTTTTGGCGCTCACTACCAATGGAATTTTCATGGCATTATGAAAGACAAATGCATATGGGATTTGCTTTTATGATTGGTCCATTACTAAAGAAAATATATAAAAATGATCCTAAAGGATTATCAGAAGCAATGCAAAGACACATGGAGTTTTTTAACTGTACTGCTCACGTAACTCCATTTATTGGTGGAATTACAGTTGCAATGGAAGAAATGAATGCAACTCAAGATGACTTTGATTCATCTTCAATCAATGCTGTAAAAGCAGCTTTGATGGGTCCTTTAAGTGGGATTGGAGATTCATTACTACTTGGAACTTTAAGAGTTCTTGCAGTAGGAATTGGTACTTCGTTAGCGGTTCAAGGGAATATTTTAGGACCAATCTTATTCTTGCTGATTTTCAATGTACCAGCATTTATTTTAAGATATGTTTGTGCTATAAAAGGATATGAATTAGGAGCAACATATTTAGAAAAAATTCAAAAATCAGGGTTAATGCAAAAATTTATGCTGGCAGCAGGAATTTTAGGAGTAATGGTTATTGGTGGTATGACAAACGAATTAGTTGTCATCTCAACTCCATTAGCAATGGGAAGTGGAGATACTGCTACAAAGATTCAGGCAATTTTAGATGGAATTATGCCAGGGTTATTATCTTTAGGAGTTATGGGAATATATTATTATTTATTAAATAAAAAAGTGAATGTTATTATTTTGATTGTTGCAACAGCAATTATTGGCATTATTTGTGCTCAATTTGGAATATTAAGTTGTTAGATAAAGGAGATAAAGAAAGATGTTAAATTTTGATGAAAATAGAGTAAGAACAGAACACCAAAATGGAGTTAATTTAATTCCTGAGGTAGAAAAAATTGTAGATCAGGTTTGTCAAGAAGGGTATTCAAATATTTTTCTGTTTGGAATTGGAGGAACTCTTTTATATGCAGGGCAGATTATGCATACAGCAAAACAGTTAGGATATGATTTACCAATTTATTTAGAGAATGCAACTGATTTCTTATATGAAGGAAATGCAAAATTTAATGAAAAATCAATTGTTGTTATTGCTTCATTGTCAGGAAATACTGTAGAAATAGAACAAGCGATTGATAAGGCTCATGAAGTTGGAGCAAGAGTTATTGGTTATGTTGAAGTATTAGAATCACCATTAGCAAAAAAAGTTGATTATTTAGTAAATACATTTGGTGGAGAATATTATTATTGGTATTCAGTTGTCTTACGCTTTATAAAAAATGCTGGACAATTTGATAAGTATGACCAGTTATTTACAGAAATTAAAGCTATGCCGGAAAATGTTGTACAAATCTATAAAGATGCTGATGCTGATATGAAAAATTACGCTGAAAAATATTGTGATGAGCCAATAACATATTTAGTAGCTTCTGGAAACTTAGAAGATTGGGCAGTATGTTATGGTATGTGTATTATGGAAGAGATGCAATGGATGCGTACAAGACCGATTTCAGCAGCAAATTTTTTCCATGGAACATTAGAAGTAATTGAAAGGGATATTCCTGTTATCTTAATTAAGGGGGAAGATGCAACACGTCCAGAAATGGATCGAGTAGAAAGTTTTGTTCATAGAGTAAGTGCTAAAGTTACTGTATTTGATACAAAGAAATTCAAATTAGATGGTATTAGTGATGAATTTAGAGGTATTTTATCTCCAATTGTGATGAGATCAGCGTTTATGCGTTTAAATGTACATTTAGAACATTGCAGACGTCATCCAATTGATATTAGACGTTATTATAAAGCTTTAAATTATTAATCATGAAAAAGACAACTATTGTATTTGATATGGATGGTGTGATTTTTGATAGTGAAACAATGTATGTCAATGAACTTATCACTTTCTTTAAAATACATCATATAGATATATCGATAAATGATTGTAAAAAAGTTATCGGTGTAGATCATCATAAATTTAGAAGTATTATTTATAATTGGTGGCAAAACAGAACTTCTAAAGAAGAGTTTGATCGAATTTTAAATAATTATTATGATTCTTTATTAAGAGATTATCAAGCAATAATAAATCCAGGAATCTACACTTTACTTAAATATTTAAAAAATAATCACTATAAGATTGCATTAGCTTCATCTTCAAGTATTCAATTGATTAATCAGGCAATAAGTTCAGCTTATCTTAGACACTATTTTGATTTAATAACAAGTGGTGAAATTTTTAGACAAAGTAAGCCTAATCCTGAAATATATTTATATACTATTGATAAACTTCAAAGTTCAAAAGATGAAACACTTATTATTGAGGATTCTTTACCAGGAATTCAAGCAGCTTTCAATGCAGGAATAGATGTAATAGCTTTAAAAGATAAAAATTTTGGAATTGATCAAAGTCAGGCACAAATAGTTGTGGATAAGCTGCTTGATATTATAAAATATTTAGATAAATTTTAGTGAAGTTTTATTATAAAAGTAGACATCAAGAAGTCAAAACGACTTATTATGAGTCTACTTTTTTGTATCATGAAATAAAAGAAAATTATTTGATTTTTGGTTGATTATACAATCTAAAATTATTATGTTATAATAGCTAAGTTCATGAATAGTTAATAATAGAAAAATATACTATGTCATAGATTATGAAGCTTATATGTAAGATGTATAAGGGAACTGAGATGACATGGTAAACATGTCCGAGTTATAAAAATAAATTTGAAAAGAGAAGCTGATTATGTTTGGGTATGTAATTGTAAATAAACCAGAAATGAAATTTAAAGAATTTGACCTTTATCATTCTTATTATTGTGGTTTGTGTAAAACATTGAAAGATAAGTTTGGATTAAGAGCACAAGTTTCTTTAAATTTTGATATGAATTTTTTAGCTCTTTTGTTGACGGGGTTATATGAACCTGAAACAGAATTGAAATATGAACGTTGTATCATGCATCCGTTAAAGAAACATCAGGAACGCTATAATAAATGTGTTGATTATGCAGCTAAAATGACAATAGTCTTAACATATTTTAAGTGTGAAGATGATTGGTTAGATGAAAGAAAAATTAGTCGACAGACGTATAAGAAAATAATAAAAAAAGCTTATAATAAAGTAAAAAAAGAATATCCTGATAAAGTAAATAGAATAGAATTATGTTTGCATAAAATAAATGATTATGAAAAGCAGGGATTGAATAATTTAGATGAAGTCTCGAAGTATTTTGGGGAAGTCATGGGGCTTATTTGTGCATATAAAGATGATGAATGGTATGATGAATTGTATGAGCTTGGTTTTTATTTAGGTAAGTTTATATATTTTATTGATGCTTATGAGGATATAGAGGATGATTTAAAAAAAGGAAATTACAATCCTTTAAAACAAATGTATCAAACGGAAGAGTTTGATGAACGGTGTAGAGATATTTTAGAATTAATGATATCTGAGGCAACTATGGCTTTTGAAAGATTGCCAGTAATTGAAAATGCTGCAATTATTAGAAATATATTATATAGCGGTGTGTGGACCAAATATGAATTAATTAAGAAAAAACGAATGGAAGGTAGGAAATAATGAACCCATATCAAATATTAGGAATAGATTCAAGTGCAAGTGATGACGAGGTAAAAAAAGCATATCGGACATTAAGTAAAAAATATCATCCCGATGCTAATATAAACAATCCGAATCAAGCTGCTTATACAGAAAAATTTAAAGAGGTTCAAACTGCCTATAAAACAATAATGGATGATCGAAAAAGAGGTTTTACTAATCGTAATTATGGTGGTGATCCTGGAACAGGACAAAGTGGACAATATAGTTATCAATACACTGGTAATGATCAGGCGGCTTTTAATGAGGCAGCGGGGTTTATTAATGCCCATCGATACCAGGAAGCACTTAATATTTTAGCACAGATCAAAACCCGTAATGGAATGTGGTTTTATTATAGTGCAATTGCTGAAAATGGAATTGGTAATAATATAACTGCAGTAGAATATGCTCAAACTGCAGCTCAAATGGAACCTGGTAATTTGCAATATCTGTTATTATTACAACAATTAAAAGGTGGACAGAGACAGTATCAAACAGGACAAGAGACATATGGTTCACCATTTAATGACATGTCATTTTGTTACAATATAATGTTGTGTAGTTGTTTATTAAACTGTTGTGGCTGTAGAGTTTGTTAAAAGGAGAAAATATAAATGAGTAAAGTAATTGGAATTGATTTAGGAACAACTAATAGTTGTATGGCTTATATGGAAAACGGTAAAGCAGTAATTATTCCTAATGGAGAAGGTAACAAAACAACTCCAAGTATAGTGGCTTTTACATCAGATGGTAAACGTTTAGTTGGTGAAAATGCTAAACGTCAAGCGGTAACAAATCCTGGTAATACCATATCATCAATTAAGCGTGAGATGGGAACTGGTTTTCGTAAGACAGTTAATGGTAAAGCTTATAGTCCACAAGAAATATCAGCTATGGTATTACAAAAATTAAAAATTGATGCTGAAGCATATTTGCAAGAAAAAGTAACAGAAGCAGTTATTACTGTTCCTGCCTATTTTAATGATGCACAACGTCAGGCGACAAAGGATGCTGGAAGAATTGCAGGATTAGAAGTTAAAAGAATAATTAATGAACCTACTGCTGCAGCGTTAGCTTATGGATTAGAAAATAGTTATGGTCAAAAAGTAATGGTATTTGATTTAGGTGGAGGAACTTTTGATGTTTCTATTATTGAGATTGGAAATGGCGTTATTGAAGTTCTTTCTACCTCTGGTGATAATCATCTTGGTGGTGATGATTTCAATGACTGTGTTGCAAAGTATATAGTTGAAGAGTTTAAGAGAATCGAAGGTATTGATTTAACTCATGATCAAGTTGCTATGCAAAGAATCAATGAGGCTGGTGAAAAGGCCAAAATTGAACTTTCAACAATGGTTACTACAATTGTCAACTTACCATTTATTACTAATACAAATACGGGACCTAAAAATTTAGAAATAGAACTAACGAGAGCTAAATTTAATGATTTAACTAAAAACCTGGTTGATCGAATTGTGATTCCTATGCAAAATGCATTAAATGATGCTAGATTAACTCCTGAAGAGTTAAATAAGATAATATTAGTTGGAGGTTCTTCAAGAATTCCAGCTGTTCAAGATAAAATTAAAGAAATTACAGGTAAAGAACCTAGTAAATCTTTAAATCCTGATGAGTGCGTTGCTTTGGGGGCAAGTATTCAGGGTGGTAAATTATCTGGTGACGTCAGTACGACAGGAAATTTTGATGTATTATTACTAGATGTAACTCCATTGACCTTGTCGATTGAAACAGTAGGAGGTGTAGCAACTCCTTTGATTGAACGTAATACTACTATACCAACAAGTCATTCACAGACATTTACAACTTCTGCAAATTTTCAAACTCAAGTTGAAATTAATGTTTTACAAGGCGAAAGACCTCTTGCTAAGGATAATAAAAGTTTAGGTAAATTTAAGTTAAAAAAGATTAAAAGAGCAATGCGTGGAGTACCACAAATAGAAGTAACATTTGATATTGATGCAAATGGAATCGTTAATGTATCAGCTAAAGATCTAGCTAGTGGGAATATGCAAAGTATTACTATTGAAAATACATCAAATATGTCAGATATTGATATTGAAAGGGCAATTAATGAAGCTAAACAATTTGAACAGCAAGATGCTGTTACTAAAGAGCGATTGATTTTTAAAAACGAAGTAGAAAATTTGGTCCTTTCAATTGAAGCAGCTTTATCAAAAAATAGTAAACAAATTGATAAAACGTTAAAATCAAATATCAAAAACGAATTAGCATCTTTTAAAAAATTAACAAAAAAAGTTGATTATGAAACTTGTGATCAAGTAAAATTTGATGAAATAAAAAGTGCTAAGATTAATTTAGAATCAGTAGCAGCATCGTTATTATCAATGCAATAATCCTTGGTTATAACCAAGGATTTTTTAGGAGGAAAAAATGATAGAGGAAATTTTAAAATATAATCAAAATTTTGTTAGAAATAAAAAATATGAACCATACACAACTAGTAAGTATCCCGATCGTAAATTAGCAATCATAACATGTATGGATACTCGTTTAATCGAATTATTACCTGCAGCATTAGGAATAAAAAATGGTGATGCTAAAATCATAAAAAACGCAGGAGGCGTAATAGTACATCCCTTTGGAAGTGCTGTACGTAGTTTATTAATTGCTATTTACGAACTTAATGTTGAAGAAGTTATGATTATTGGTCATACAGATTGTGGAGTTGGTAATATTGATGTTACATTATTATTAGAAAAAATGAAAAAACGAGGGGTTAGTGAAACGGTTATTAATGATTTAGTATATTGTGGAATTGATTTTGATAAATGGCTCGGTGGATTTGATGATGTTGAAACATCAGTTAAAGAAAGTGTTAATTTGTTGAAACAACATCCTCTTATTCCTAATGGAATCAAAATACATGGATTTGTAATGGATTCTCAAACAGGAGCATTAAATATGCTAATGGATGAGCGATAATTTTACTTTTGTTATTAGAATCTTTTAATTATGTAATGAAATAAGGTATAATGGATGATGTAGAAATATTTTATGATTTTTCTGTTTAGTCTTGTTAACTATTTCACTTGACAAGGATGGAGATTTATGGGATATTTTACCTTATATATGAGTCTTAAAATTATGTAAATGGGGAATGTTAAATGAACAATATTATTGATGAAATTGAAAAGTTAAAAAAAGAAAAGAATGCGGTTATATTAGCACATTATTATGTAGATGGAGCAATTCAGGATATTGCTGATTATTTAGGAGATTCTTATTATTTATCTAAAATTGCAGTAGATTGTCCACAAGATGTTATTGTTTTTGCAGGGGTCGAATTTATGGGTGAAAGTGCAAAGCTTTTAAGTCCTGATAAAACAGTCCTAATGCCTGATAGTGATGCTGATTGTCCAATGGCACATATGGTAGACGAATATTTTATTGCTCGTATGAAAGAAAAATATGATGATTTGTGTGTTGTCTGTTACATTAACTCAACTGCTGAGATTAAAACAATGTCTGATGTTTGTGTAACGTCATCAAATGCAAAGAATATCGTAGAAGCTTTACCTAATAAAAATATTCTATTTATTCCTGATCAGAATTTAGGAAAGCATATTGCTCAGTTAGTTCCAGACAAAAATTTTGTTTTTTGTAATGGATATTGTCCAACACATTATCGAATTACAGCACAAGATATATCAGATGCTAAAAAAGTTCATCCAGGAGCGCCAGTATTGATACATCCAGAATGTAAACCAGAATGTGTAGAGTTAGCTGATTATGCAGGAAGTACATCAGGAATTATTGATTATGCAACAAATGATCAAGAACATGATGAATTTATCGTAGTAACAGAATTGGGTGTAGTTCATGAGATGGAAAAACGAAATCCAGGAAAGAAATTTTATCTTGCATCAGATAAATTGATTTGCCCTAATATGAAAAAAAATACGCTAGAAAAAATTCGTGATTGTTTAAAAAATAATACGAATAAAGTAGAACTAGATCAAGAATTTATTACAAGAGCAAAGAAACCATTAGAAAGAATGCATGAGTTAGCAAAATAAGAGGGCGTAAAATAATGAATAATAATTTTGATGTAATCATTGTAGGAACAGGAGCTGCCGGTTTATTTGCAGGGCTTTGTTTACCTCGTGATTTAAATATCTTAATGATTACTAAAAGCAAAATAGAAAATAGTGATTCTTATTTAGCTCAAGGCGGAATCTGTACATTGAAAAGTGCAGATGATTTTGATGCGTTTTATCAAGATACATTAAAAGCAGGACGTAATGAAAATAATCCTGAATCTGTTAAAATAATGATTCAACAAGCGCCACAAATAATGAAAAATCTAATGGATTTTGGAGTTGAGTTTGATCGTGATAGTGAAGGAAATCTAGCTTATACACGTGAGGGAGCACATTCGGAATTTAGAATTTTGCATCATCAAGATGTTACTGGTAAAGAAATTACTTCTAAATTAATTAAACAAATTGAATTATGTAATAATGTTACACTAGTAGAAGAAGCAACAATGTTAGATATTATTCATAATGGTAATAAAGTAACTGGAATCATAATGGAGAATAATGATGATGTTGTTCAAATGAATGCTAAAGTAGTAATTTTAGCGACAGGTGGAATAGGGGGATTATTTGAACACTCTACAAATTTTAGACATATTACAGGTGACAGTTTTGCTATTGCATTAAAAAATAATATTGCACTAGAAAATATTAATTATATACAAATACATCCAACGACCTTATATACCACTAAACCAGGAAGAAGTTTCTTGATTAGTGAATCAGTTCGGGGTGAAGGGGCACATTTATTAAATCTTGATATGAAACGTTTTGTGGATGAGTTGTTACCACGTGATGTAGTAAGTAATGCAATAAAAAAAGAAATGGATAAAGATCATTCTCCCTATGTTTATTTATCAGTTATGCATATGGATCATAAACAAATTCAGACTAGGTTTCCTCATATTTACAAACAATGTCTTGAGGAGGGGTATGATATGTATCAGGAACCAGTACCTGTTGTTCCTGCCCAACATTATTTAATGGGAGGAATTAAAAGTGATACATATGGTAGAACTTCAATGGAAAATCTTTATGCCGTTGGTGAGACTGCTTGTAATGGGGTGCATGGTGCTAATCGTTTAGCGAGTAATTCTTTATTAGAAAGTTTGGTATTTGCAAAACGTGCAGCTGGAGTTATAAAGGAGACTATTAATGATATTGATTTTGATCCTAAATATATTGATGTGAGTAAATATGATAAAGGTAAACTAGAACTTGAAAATAAAAAAATAATTATGGATGAAATTAAAAGAAAAGATGGTGAGTTTTATGATAAATGGTGTAAATCTTAAAGTTAATATTGATGATTATATCTTAAATGCTTTAAAAGAGGATATTACAAGCGATGATGTTACTACTAATGCGGTTATGCCTAATGCTAAATTGGGTCATGTTGATTTAATTTGTAAACAAGAGGGAATTATATGTGGATTAGAGGTTTTTGAAAGAACTTTTAAATTATTAGATAATAACTGTAAGTTTATTACTAAGTATCATGATGGTGATGAAGTAAAAAACGGAGACTATATTGGAGAAGTGATTGGTGATATTAGAGTATTATTGTCAGGAGAGAGAGTGGCTTTAAATTATTTGCAAAGGATGAGTGGGATTGCAACATATACTCATGAATCAGTAGAAGTTTTAAAAGGATTCAAAACAAAACTGCTTGATACTCGTAAAACAACACCAAACAATCGGATTTTTGAAAAATATGCGGTTAAAGTTGGTGGTGGAACAAATCATCGTTATAATCTATCAGATGGTATTTTAATTAAAGATAATCATATTGGAGCTGCAGGAAGTATTAAAAAAGCGATTGAAATGGCTCGTGATTATGCACCGTTTGTACGTAAAATTGAAGTAGAAGTAGAAAATTTAGAACAAGTAAAAGAAGCGTTAGAAGCAAAAGCAGACATTATTATGTTAGATAATATGAATAATCAGATGATGAAAGAGGCAATTGCTTTAATTGGAGATCAGGCCCAAAGTGAATGTTCAGGTAATGTTACTAAAGAGAGGTTATTAGAAATAGCTGAAATAGGAGTGGATTTTATTTCTTCGGGAGCAATTACCTATGCTGCACCAATTCTTGATTTTTCAATGAAAAACTTAAAACCATATTAGATACTGAAATATTCAGTATCTTTTTTATTTTAATGGATATAATTAATAAGGTGATAAAAGATGAATAATGAATCATATTGGCAAAAAACAGTAAAGTTGCCTAGCTATCCTAGTATAAAACAGGATGATTGTTATGATGTTGTAATTGTTGGAGGAGGAATGAGTGGGATTACTTTAGCATATCGGTTAAATGATAGTAATTTAAAGGTTGCTTTAATTGAAAGTGATACTCTTGCAAGTAAGACAACGGGTCACACAACAGCTAAAGTTAGTTATTTACACGATGTACTTTGTATTGATATATCTGAAGCTTATAATAAAAGTATAGCAAAAGAATATTTTGATTCAAATTATGAGGCATATCAAGAGATAAAAAAAATTGTTAATTTAAATCAAATTGAGTGTGATTTTAAAGAAAATATTGCTTATATTGAAGCCGAAGATAATTTTAATAATGAAAAGATAGAAAAACAAATTAAATTGTTTAAATCATGGGGATTAGACGTTATTGAAAAAAATGAGGGTAAATATATATTTATGGGCTTACATAATCAGGCTGTATTTCATCCTTTAAAGTATCTTAATGAATTACTAAAAAAATGTAATAAAATTGATATTTATGAACATTCTTTAGTAAAAGAAAAACAAAATAAAGATAATAAAATTTATTTAAAAATAAACGGGTGTAAGATTAGTGCAAAAAAAGTAATTTGGATGACACGTTATCCACCTAATTTACAAAAAGGATACTTTTTTAAAATTCTCCAGGAAAAAGAACATGTAATTTATAAAGAGGGAAAAAATATTGATAATAGTTATTTAAATATAACAACAAATTATTCTAAACGACCAATAGATAATAGTGGGATTTTGGAAATAAAACAAAAATTTTCTAAAAATCATTTATATTGGTATGCTCAAGATAGCGTTCCATTACGAAAAATCCCATATATCGGGAAAATTAATAATAATGAATTCGTTGCTTATGGTTATAACAAATGGGGTATGACTTTGAGTCATGTTGCAAGTAAGCTAATTTATGATTTGCTGATATTTGGTGATAGTAAATATGCTTCGTTATATAGTCCAGGATATGGAAAATATTTATCTTCTAAAGATGATATAGTGAAGTTGGTTAAAAATAATTATCACGGAATGATTAAAAATCGTATACTAGCGACAAAGGAATTAAAATTAAGATGTAATCAAGGTAAAGTATTTAAATATCAAGGTCGACTTGTTGCGATATATAAAGATAGTCAAAAAAGATTTTTTTATTTTTCCCCTTATTGTCCACATTTAAAATGTGTAATAGAATTTAATGAAAAGGATCAAACATGGAATTGTCCATGTCATGGGTCTATTTTTGATTGTTATGGTCACTTGATTAGTGGTCCTGCAACTAAACCGTTAAAGAGATACTAAAAACCACATTACAAGTGTGGTTTTTAAAATATTTTAAATTTCCCTTTTTCGTTTTAACATTTCTTGATATGAATAAACACAACCACAGTAATTTTGACGATATAGGTTGTAACTATCTGCAAATTTAACGGATTTTAGGTAACCATTGTTTTTTTTAAAGTCACTAAATAAAAACTTGGTTTTATGTTGTGGATAACTAGCTCCTATTTCATTGATCCATTGACTATTTTTATGTGGCGAAACGCTTAATACTGTGGTCCAATAATCATAATTATGTTTTAGACTATAATTATATGCATCATTCATTCTTTTTTGATAACAAAGATAACAACGTTTTCCCCCTTCTGGCTCTTCTTTAAATTTAGAAATATCTTTTAAATAACTATTAGGCTGATATGTTTGTTCGATCACATTAATATTTTGATGGTAATCCTGATTAAATTGTTTTATAAAAGTAAGTAGTTCTTGATAGCGGCGCTGATATTCAACAATAGGATAAATATTTGAGTTTGAATAGTAAATTGTAATTTCAAATATTTCAATAAGTTCTTTAATTACATTTCCGCTACATGGTCCACAGCAAACATGAAGCAGTAGACGAGGTTTAGTATTTTTTATTTTAGTTAATTCTTCTTTGAATTTTAGATCATAGTTTATTTTCATGAAATAATTATAACATAATTTTTTAAAAGCATCATATAGAATGATTTAAAGTTTTAAGAAATAGTATTTATAAAATTTTGTTGGAAAGATATATTATTTTTCTATATTATATTAAACAATTATATTTACTGGTTGCATCCATAAAATTATTGGTTATTTCATGGCGGTTTAGCTGATGTTCAATAAGTTGTTTGTCACTCATATGATCAAGATAATCATAGAAAAAAAGAATTATTTTTAGATATTGAAGATCATTTGTATCTATATTATTTAATAATAAAGTTTGTGCTTCTAAGTATTTTTGTTCTTTTATTAAAGTAATTATTTTTAAATAAATAAGATCACTTTGTGTATAATTATTTTCATCTTTGATAACATAGGTGATTTGCTCAGTACCAAAAAATAATTTAGCTAAGGTTTTGGCAACATTTTGGATTTGGCGGATAATAAAATCTTCTTTATGATATGAAAACATTTTTCCACCCCCTTTGCTTTTAATTGTATCATATAAAAATAAAAAAATGTAAATCTCTTTAAGATTTACATTATAAACATACTATCGCCAAAACTAAAGAAACGATATTTTTCATCAATAGCTTCTTGGTAAGCCTTAAAAATAAACTCCTTATTAGCAAAAGCGCTAATTAACATTAACAAAGTAGATTTAGGTAAATGAAAATTAGTAATTAAACAGTCAATTGCTTCGTATTTATATCCAGGATAGATAAAAATATCTGTATTTTCATGTGTAGCAGTAAATTTTCCGTATTTTTTCATATTAGCTTCAAGTGTTCTAGTTGAAGTTGTTCCTACAGCAATGATCCGCTGACCATTAGTTTTAGCTGCATTCAGCTTTTTAGCAACATCAGGCTCGATTATATAATATTCACTATGCATATGATGATTAAGAACGTCATCAACTTTTACTGGTCTAAATGTTCCTAAACCAACATGTAGAGTGACATCAAGAATCTCAATTCCCTTATCTTTTATCTTATTAATAATTTCATCAGTAAAATGAAGACCAGCAGTTGGTGCAGCAGCACTTCCTTCAATTTTAGCATACACTGTTTGATATCGATTTTGATCATCTAACTTTTCTTTAATATAAGGTGGTAAAGGCATAGTTCCTAATTGATCTAAGATTTCATAAAATATTCCATCATAGATCATTTTAAAGATGCGAATTCCTTCATCTTTAATTCCAATACATCTTGCTTTTAAAAGTCCATCGCCAAATTTAATAATCGTATCAATTTTGACAATTCGGGCATTACCAACAAGACATTCCCAATTATCATCACCTTGATCTTTCAATAATAATACTTCAACATGTCCATTAGTCTCTTCTTTGATTCCAAATAGACGAGCTGGAATTACCTTAGTATTATTTCTAACTAGAATATCACCAGGTTTTAAATAATCGATAAGATCATAAAAATGCTTATGTTCAATAGTTTGTTTATTACGATTTAACACCATTAAACGGGAAGTATCACGTTTATCTAGTGGAGTTTGAGCAATTAATTCTTCTGGTAGATTAAAATCAAATTCACTTATTTTCATATTAAAAGGCCCTCTTATATACATCATGACCGTATTTATCTAAAAACTCTTTTTTGAAGTCAAGTAAACGGTCTTCTTTAATTGCTTCACGAATATCTGTTGCTAATTGTAGTAAAAAATTAACATTATGAATTGATAATAGCGTTTTGCCAAAGATTTCATCACATTTATGTAAATGACGAATATATGCTTTTGTATAATTCTTACATGCATAGCAGTCACACTCAGGATCTAAGGGAGTAAAATCATATTTAAACTTTTCATTATTAATATTTAAACGTCCTTGACTTGTCATAACAGCACCATGACGAGCCACTCGAGTAGGTAAGACACAGTCATACATATCAATTCCACGAATGGCACATTCAATTAAATCAATGGGGTTGCCTACTCCCATCAGATAACGAGGTTTATCTTCTGGCAGCCATTTAATAGTATCATCAACCATCTTATACATGACATCTTTTGGTTCACCAACACTAGTTCCTCCAATTGAGTATCCAGGAAAATCCATTGCAACTAATTCTTTAGCACAATGTTCTCTTAAGTCAGGGAACTCACCGCCCTGAACAATTCCAAATAGTGCTTGTTTATCAGTATTTTTGTGAGCCTCTTTTCCCCGCTTAGCCCAACGCAGGGTTCGTTCCATACTATTTTTCATATAGTCGTAAGTACAAGGATAAGGGGCACACTCATCAAATGACATAATAATATCAGCACCTAACTTATTTTGAATATCAATTGCTTTTTCTGGTGACAAAAACAGTGAGCTGCCATCGATAATACTTTTGAATTTTACGCCTTCTTCTTCAATCTTTCGTGTTTTCCCTAATGAGAAAACTTGAAATCCACCACTATCAGTTAGCATTGGTCCATTATAATTCATAAATTTATGTAAGCCACCAGCTTGTGCAACTACATCTTCACCAGGACGTAGCCACAAGTGATAAGTATTTGCAAGAACAACTTGTGAATGCATTTCTTTTAACATTTCTGGGGAAATTCCTTTTACAGTAGCTAATGTTCCTACTGGCATAAACATTGGTGTTTCAACATCACCATGAGGAGTATGCAAAATTCCATAGCGAGCACCAGATTGTTTACAAATATGTTTTAATTCATAACTTATTGCTGCCATAATATCCTCCTTAAAGCAAGCATTATTATACCCCAATATCAATATAAATACAATTTTTGTTTAAAAAATCTCCCACAATTAAAGATTAGATTAAGCTATAAAATAAGGGTTTATAAATTTCTTATTATATATTTTTGATAAGAGATTAAGGATTCTTTTAATCGGCGTTTGCTTATTAAAAGATTAGTTTTATCCTTAATAATTGCACTTTTATTTTCAATTCTAGTTACATATTTCCAATGAATTAAATATGACTGATTGATCATATAAAAATCAGGAGAATTGATAATACTTTCAATATTAGATAATTTATATTTAGTAGTTTCTATAGTATTATGTATAGTATGTATATAACATTTATGACCATAACTTTCACAATAAATAATATCTTTACAATTTATATTAATAATATTATTTTTATCACGAATTGATATAATTTTATTTTCTTTATTAAGTTTAGAAATTAGATGTTTAATTGGTTGAATCAACCCTTCATCAAGATCTTCCTTTTTAATGAAATCATATGGATGAACACTAAACGCATTAAATACTAAATCATATTTATTAGTAATGAAAATAATAATAGTATCACTATGTTTTTGTAAATAAGTTTGTGCTAAATCAATACCATCTATGTTAGGCATATCAATATCTAAAAATAAAATATCATAAAAGTTATCCATCTTTAGTTGTTGAGAGTTATTTAAACATGTGAATATAGGAGTAATTCCTTCATTATCAAAGATATGTTTAATTTTATTATAGATTATTTCAAGAATTTCAGTTTCATCATCAATAATGGCAATATTATACAAAACGCTTCCTCCTTTACTAAGTGTTTATATTATACACAAACAAAAAGATGATTGTCTAACATAGTTGGATTTGGCCTAAAAAAGATTTTTCCCAAATATGTTGGATTTATGACCGAATTTGTAAATGTATAGATAAATATATTATGTTTATGTTATTTTAGGTATCAGGGGGTGAGAATATTTGTTTGAATTCTTAGCAGAGAAAACAATACAAATATTAGAATCGTTAAACATAATATCCAAAAACCGTGCGATTTATAAATTTAGGATAGAGATTTTGATATCTATTCTTGTAGAAATATTATTAATAATGATGATTGGATTTATCCTAGACTGTTTTTTTGAAGCTGTTATATATAATGTTATTTTTCTTATTTTAAGAAGATATACAGGAGGATATCATTGTACAACACATTTGGGGTGTATTAGTACATATGTAGCTTTTTTTGGATTATATGTAATAATAAAAGAGTATTTTAACTTTTCAATAGTAGTACTATGCATAAACATTTTGATAATTGAAGGAAGCATCGTCTATCTTTCACCGGTCCAGCCTAATAATAAAATATTAAATGAATTGGAACAAAAAAAGTATCACCTCTATAGTATTACATTGTCTATTCTAATCGGTATTACTTGTCTAATGTTAAAGTTATTAGATATTCAATTATATACGATTCTAATATATTCGTTTTCGTTAGTTGCTGTTTTTATGATCGGTGAAAAAGTAATTGATAAATTTGATTTATTAAATTAATTTTTAATATATTGTTGACTACTGAATTGAATAATTATTATAAACATTTGATTATTAAATAATTAAGTGTTTTTTATTATATTATAGAAATTAGAGTTAGAATTATTTAGTTATAGAATTCTTATTATAATATTGTATACAAAAATTTTGAATTAGCATTGTTTTTTTTGTTTAAGCAAGCTACAATAGGTAGGAATAAATAATGTAGGGGGAAATAGTATGTACAAGATTTTGAAAAAAGAAGTACTAAATGATGTTGTTGAACTAATGGAAGTTCATGCTCCGTATGTAGCAAGAAAATGTGAACCTGGACAATTTATCATCTTGAGAGTTGGTGAAGATGGTGAAAGAATTCCTTTAACAATTGCTGATTTTGATCGAGATAGAGAAACAATTACAATTATATATCAGGTTGTTGGATATTCAACAAAGGAGTTAGCTAAATTAAATGAAGGTGATGAATTAACTGATTTTGTTGGGCCTTTAGGAATTCCTACTAAATTTCATGAAGTTAAACATGTAATTGGTGTAGCTGGTGGGGTAGGAAGTGCACCATTATATCCTCAACTTCGTGAGTTAGCAAACCGAGGTGTAGAGGTTGATGTTATTATTGGTGGACGTGAAGCACAATATGTTTTATTGGCTGATGAATTTAGAAAATTTTGTAAAAATGTTTATATAGCAACTGATGATGGATCTTTAGGTACCAAAGGGTTTGTTACTACTGTATTAAGTAATTTGATTGAAAAAGGTGAAAATATAGATGAGGTAATTGCAATTGGTCCAGTACCGATGATGAAAGCAGTTGTTAATGTGACAAAACCTAATAACATCAAAACATCTGTATCATTAAATCCAATTATGATTGATGGAACAGGTATGTGTGGCTGCTGTCGTGTTAGTGTTGATGGTAAAATAAAATTTGCTTGTGTTGATGGTCCTGATTTTGATGGTTTACAAGTTGATTTTGATGAATTAATGATGCGTCAACGAATGTTTAAAGAAGAAGAACATACAGTAAATGAAAATGCAAATCGGATGTGTAATTTAATGGGAGGTGCTAAATAATGCCAAATATGTCATTGACAAAAGTTACTATGCCTGAACAAAAGGCAGATGTAAGAAATAAAAATTTTGATGAAGTGGCTTTAGGATATACTAAAGAAATGGCGATGGAGGAGGCAACACGATGTTTAAATTGTAAACATCAGCCTTGTAAAAAGGGATGTCCAGTAGGTGTGCCAATTCCTGAATTTATCCAAGAAGTTGCAGCAGGCAATTTTGAAGAAGCATATAAGATTATTACAAGTGAAAATGCTTTACCTGCAATTTGCGGTCGTGTTTGTCCACAAGAAAATCAGTGTGAAGGTAAGTGTGTGCGAGCAATTAAAGGAGAGGCTGTAGGGATTGGGCGTTTGGAAAGATTTGTTGCAGACTATCATATGGCTCATGGAAAAGTTTCAGAATTAAAAATAGAAAGTAATGGCATTAAAGTTGCGATAATTGGATCAGGACCTGCGGGAATCACTTGTGCTGGTGAATTAGCAAAAAAAGGATATCAAGTGACTGTTTTTGAAGCCCTTCATAAAACCGGCGGAGTTTTATCTTATGGAATTCCAGAATTTAGATTACCTAAAGATTTAGTTCAAAAAGAAGTTGACAGTGTTGCAGCTCTAGGGGTTAAGTTTGAAACAAATGTGGTTGTTGGACGCTCAATTACAATTGATGAACTCCAAGAACAAGGATATCAAGGTATTTTTATTGGGAGTGGGGCAGGACTGCCACGGTTTCAAAATATTCCTGGTGAAAATTTAAATGGAGTTTATGCAGCTAATGAGTTTTTAACAAGGGTTAATTTAATGAAAGGATATGAATTTCCTAAACACCCAACACCAGTTAAAATAACTGATACAGTATGTGTAATTGGTGCGGGTAATGTCGCAATGGACGCAGCTAGAACAGCTAAGCGTTTAGGTGCTAAAGATGTGTATATCGTATATCGTCGAGGAGCTGAAGAAGTTCCAGCAAGAGCTGAGGAAGTACATCATGCTAAAGAAGAAGGAATTATTTTTAAACTTTTAACAAATCCTGTTAAAATCGAAGGTAAAGATGGTTGGGTTAAATCAATGGAATGTGTTGAAATGGAACTTGGGGAACCTGATGAAAGTGGAAGAAGAAGACCAGTAGTTAAAGAAGGATCAAATTTCATAATTGAAACAGGAACAGTAATTGTTTCAATTGGACAAAGTCCAAATCCATTAATTAGACAAACTACACCAGGTCTAGAGACTCAAAAATGGGGTGGAATTATCGTTGATGAAGACTCAATGAAAACAAGTAAAGATGGTGTATATGCTGGTGGTGATGTTGTTACTGGAGCAGCTACAGTAATTCTTGCTATGGGAGCTGGTAAAACAGCAGCTCAAGCAATGGATGAGTATCTTTCAACAAAATAATAGATAATGTCTAAGCATTTGCTTAGGCATTATTCGTATACTATAGGGATACTTTACTATTGACTATAATAAGAATATTATTAGTATAAGAACTTTTTAATAATTTATAAGAGATAAAGTATATTAAGATTGCAATTAATGTATTTTGTAAATAGTTCTTCTACAAAGTATTTGATATTTTAAAAGAATAAAAGTGACTTATTAGAGATATTCTTAATAACGCAATACCAGATAGAAAAGAAGGGAAGAATATTATGAAGGTATTAATAATATATTGTCATCCTTGTGATAATAGTTTTACTGCTAATATGAAAGATGAGTTTATTAAAGGTTTGAAAGATAGTAATCATGAGTATCAAGTATTAGATTTATATAATCTAGATTTTAATGAAACTTTTAGTGAAAAGGAATATTTAAGAGAAGCTTTTTATAATGATAATTTAGAAATACCTGCAGATATCAAACAACATCAAAATTTAATTAATAAAAGTGATGCCCTGGTATTTATTTATCCTGTTTTTTGGACTGAAGCCCCAAGTAAACTAGTAGGTTGGTTTCAGCGAGTTTGGACATATGGTTTTGCATATGGTAAAAAAGCTGAAATGAAACAATTAGATAGAGTATTAATGCTTGTAACTATGGGTGGCGATTTAAATGAAACGATTCGCCAGCAGCAGGTAGAAGCGATGAAAGTTGTGATGTTAGGTGATCGTATTGGAAAAAGAGCTAAATTGAAAGAAATGATCGTATTTGATAGAATGTCACGTGATTATCCAGAAAGAGAATGTAATTATAATAATAATTTAAAACGTGCTTATCAAATAGGAAAGGATTTTTAGAGTGAATAGAAACTTGATAAAAGGTGTTTTAGAGACGTCGCGTTTAAGATTGAGAAGGTTCAAACATAGTGATATTGATGCCGTATATAAATATGGTAGTGATGAACAGGTAGTAAAATATCTTGATTGGAATGGGGTAACCACCAGGCAACAGGCATTAGATATCATTGAAAGTTATTATTTAAATAGTTTAGGTGCATATGCAATTACTTTAAAAGATAGTGATCTGTGTATTGGAGCAATAGATATTAGGGTTGATGAGGCTAATGATAAAGCAAGCTTTGGCTATTTACTGGATCATGATTATTGGAATTTAGGATATATGCAAGAAGTATTAACGAAAATCTTAGAATATTGTTTTGAAGATTTAAAATTGAATCGTATTGAAGCTATACATTATAGAACAAATCCTGCTTCAGGACGTGTTATGGCTAAATCTGGGATGCAATTAGAAGGGATTGGAATTCAAGAATTAAAAATAAAAGGAATTTATCAAGATGTCATTCATTATGGTATTACTAAAAAAATGTGGCAAAAACGTTGATATTATATAATTGCAACGAAAAGTTGCTAAAAAGCTAATAGGTGCAACAGTTTGTTGGTGGTAAAAATATAATTGCTCATTTAATATTTATAGTGAGGTGATAAAGATGAGTTTAAGTGAAAATTTAAAAGTATTAAGAAAACAGAAAGGGTTGTCTCAAGAACAATTGGCCGAGCGATTAAATGTATCAAGACAAGCTGTGTCTAAGTGGGAATCTAAAAATGGAATGCCAGAGATGGATTCGTTGATTATCTTAAGTGAAATATTTGAATGTACTATTGATGATCTATTAAAGAATGATTTAACATCTCATGATTCGGCTGCCAAACATATATATGAAAAACATTATGATCTAATAGCTAAGGCATATTCTTTTGGAATAGTTTCTATTTTGTCTGGGGTTTGTGTGTATTTGTTTACGGAAATTTATTTCCCGGAAAATACTAAATATGAGTTTATTCCCCAAATTTTGTTTTTATTCTTTGTTTTAATAGGGGTAATCAGTTTTATTTATTTTGGGATGGTAGATTCTCATTTTGAAGAACGAAAAATAGAATTTGATGATTTTTATGATGAAAATGAGCGAATGGTTTTTAATCAGAAGTATTCTCTAGCTATTACTGTAGGTGTTGGATTGATTTTATTTGGAGTGGTTGTTCAGATACTGGTTGATAATATGTATAATGAAGGTTTAGCTAATGGATTGTTTATGATACTTGTAACAATAGCAATTGGGATTTTTGTATATTTTGGAATTCTTAAGAGTAAATATGATCGTGTTGATCATAATAAAATTATTGAAGAGAAAAAGAATAAGAAAGCATCTATGTATTGTGGAATTATTATGATGATTGCAACAATAATTTATTTATGGTGGTCATTTATGAGTAATGCATGGAGAGTTTCTTGGATAGTTTACCCAATAGGGGGAATTGTCTGTGGTATAGTCTGGTTGATTTTTGAAGGTAAAGAGGAATAAAGAATGGTAATATTTAATATTATCATTTTTTATTTTTGATATCTTAATGAATCAATAGTAGAAAGATTATGTTATAATTATTATAATGATAAATTTTTTAATAAAATCTAGTTTTTTTATTATCGTGATAAAAAATGCTACTAATTTTATCGAAATTCGTGTATAATTGCGATAAAGGAGTGATTAATAAAAATGTATAAATATCTAGAACCATATGCTGCAATGACAGAATTTTTGGGAAAAGCTCTAGGAGATAATGTGGAAATTGCATTGCATGATTTAACTTCTAAAGAACAGGAGATTGTTGCAATTACTAATAATCATAATTCAGGAAGAGAAATAGGGGCAAAGTTATCGAATTTATCATTGCATTACTTAGAAGAAAAACAATATTTAGACAATGATTATGTGTTAAATTATAAAACGACAGGACCAGATGGTAAATTAATGCGTTCAGCTACATATTTTATTAAAGAAAATGGTAAAGAAATACCTGTGGGAATGTTATGTGTTAATGTAAATATATCAGATTTAGAGTATTTGACTTCAACTATAAAAAGGATCTTAGGGATTAAAGATGAAAATGATATTGAATTTAAGATGGATAATCCAGTTGAAATTTTATCGTCTCCTTTAGATGAAATGATTGATATGTATATTAAGGAGTCACTTGAGAAAATGGGCTTCCCTAGTTATTTTTTAGCCGAAAGATTAAATGTTGATGAGAAAATTAAAGTAGTAAAATATTTACAAGAAAAAGGAACTTTTAAAGTAAAAGGGGCAATTGTATTAGTTGCTGAAAAATTAGCGGTTTCTGAACCAACGGTATACCGTTATTTAAAGAAGATGGAAAAATAGGAGGATAAAATGAAAGAATTGGTTTATGTAAGTGGTCATCGTAATCCTGATACTGATTCAATTTGTTCAGCGATTGGATATGCCTATTTATTAAAAGCGATCGATCGTTATAATGCTGTTCCAGTTAGACTGGGAGAAATTAGTCGTGAAACAGAGTATGTCTTAAAAAGATTTCATCTAGAAATACCAATGCTTTTAAAAACAGTTAAACAAAAAGTAGAAGATTTGAATTATGATAAAGTAACTGTTTTTTCTAAAGAGCTAACATTAAAAACGGCATGGTCTTTAATGAAACAACAGAACTTAAAATCAGCACCGATTTTAGATGATCATGGACAATTATTAGGATTATTATCAACTTCAAATATTGTTGAAGGCTATATGGAAAAATGGGATAGTAGTTTATTAAAGGATGCGCACACTCCAATTGAAAATGTTGTTGATACTTTAGAAGCATCAGTATTATATTTAAACCATAATTTAAAATTTATTGAGGGTGATTTACATATTGCAGCAATGCGTGGTGAAGAGGCGAAAAAGCGAGTAAAACCCGGTGATATTATAATTATTGGTGGAGATCGTGAAGATGCGGTTAGTTCAATGATTGAAGCAAATGTATCATTGATTATTTTAACAGGATCTTTGGATGTTGAAATGGAAGTGTTGGAGAAGTTAAAAGAAAAAGGTATTAGTGTTATTTCTACTCCTTATAATACTTATCTAACATCACAACAGATAATTCAAGCTATTCCAGTTGAATATATTATGCAAAAAGGTGATTTAAAGCTATTTACTACTGATGATACTTTAGATCATGTTAAAGAAGTCATGAGTGAAACAAGATATCGTAGTTATCCAGTGCTTGATTTAAATAATCGTTGTGTTGGAAGTATTTCTCGATTTGCTTTATTAAAAGGTTTAAGAAAAAAAGTTGTTTTAGTTGATCATAATGAAAGGGGACAATCAATACCTGGAATTGAAGAAGCTGATATTCTTGAAATCGTTGATCATCATAGAGTAGCTGATATTCAAACGATTGGACCGTTATTATTTAGAGGAGAACCTTTAGGTTCGACCGCGACTATTGTAACAAGAATTTTTGAAGAAAATGATATTGAAATTCCTCAATCAATTGCTGGAGCGTTATTAGGGGCTGTTATTTCAGATACATTATTATTCAAATCACCAACATGTACACCTATTGATACTAAAATAGCACGTAAGCTAGCTAAAATTGCAAATGTAGATATAGAAAACTTTGCTATGGAGATGTTTAGAGCTGGAACATCATTAGTTGGTAAAACTGTTGAGGAAATTTTTAATCAAGATTTTAAAAAGTTTCCATTTGAACAAGGAACTGTAGGTGTAGGACAAGTTAATTCTATGGATATTGAAGGCTTTATGCCTTATAAAGCGGATATGCTTGAATATATGAATAAATTTGCTGAGGATAACTGTTTGGATTTTACACTATTATTATTAACGGACATTATTAATGCAAATAGTGAAATCTTTGTAGCAGGACCAAAACCATATTTAGTTGAAGAAGCATTTGATATTAAATTAAATGATCATCAGGCAACTTTAAAAGGGGTAATATCTCGTAAAAAACAAGTGGTTCCTGCAATTACAGCAGTGATGAGTAAATAAGATGAGATTAGATAAATTTTTAAAAGTATCACGAATAATTAAACGTCGTACTCTATCAAAGGAAATTAGTGAAAGTTCACGGGTTAAAGTAAATGGTAAAGTTGCTAAACCTAGTACTAAGCTGCATGTTGGAGATGAGATTGAAATTGAGTTTGGTCGTAATCTTTTAACGGTAAAAGTTAAAGAACTTCGTGAACATGTTTTAAAAGAGGATAGTACGATGTTATATGAAATAATCAAAGAAGAACGAATAGAACGAGATATCTAGTTACTAGATATCTTTTTTGTAACTAAATGTATAATATTTTTACATTCATAATGATTGAGAAATTGAATAAATTGGTATACTATATATGGAGAAATGAAAGGAGAAATTTATGTACGCAAAAAATGCATGGGAAAAATATAATGATGAACAAATAAAAGAAATAATGGATTTTAATGAGGGGTATAAAGCTTTTATTACTAAAGGTAAGACTGAAAGACTATGTGTTAATGAAACTGTGAAAAAAGCGATGGCAGCTGGTTATAAAGAGCTAAAAGATGTTGATATTTTAAAACCGGGTGATAAAGTGTATGTAACTAATATGAATAAAAATGTTGCTTTATTTGTTATTGGTAAAAAACCAATTGAAGCAGGATTAAGAGTTTTAGGAGCGCATATTGATTCACCAAGGTTGGATTTAAAACAAAATCCATTATATGAAAGTGAAGGTTTTGCATTATTAGATACACATTATTATGGAGGAGTAAAAAAATATCAGTGGGTAACCATCCCATTATCACTAATTGGAGTAGTAGTAAAAAAAGATGGTACAGTAATTAATGTAAATATTGGAGAAGATGAAAATGATCCAGTTGTTGGAATCAGTGATTTATTAATTCATTTATCTGCTGATCAGTTAAAAAAAGAAGCCGCAAAAGTAATTGAGGGAGAAGACCTGGATGTGACTTTTGCAAGTATGCCATTAAAAGAGATGGAAAAGGATTCAGTTAAAGCTAATGTTTTAAAAATACTTAAAGAAAAATATGATTTTGAAGAAGAAGATTTTTTAAGTGCAGAAATTGAAATTGTACCAAGTGGGAAAGCGCGAGATTATGGAGTAGACCGCAGTATGGTTGCTGGATATGGGCACGATGATCGTGTTTGTGCATATACCTCATTAATGGCTATTCTTGATATTGAAAGTCCTGAATATACTAGTTGTGCAATTCTTGTTGATAAAGAAGAAATTGGTAGTGTTGGAGCAACTGGAGCTCAATCATTATTTTTTGAAAATACAATTAGTGAATTATTATTAAAACAAGGAATTGATAGCTTTATAAAGACTAGAAAAGCAATGGCAAATTCTAAAATGTTATCTAGCGATGTTAGTGCAGGGGTTGATCCGCTTTATTTAAATGTTAATGATAAGAAAAATGCTGCTTATATAGGAAAGGGGATTGTTTTTAATAAATACACAGGGGCTCGTGGTAAAAGTGGTTCTAATGATGCTAATCCTGAGTATATGGCGGAAATAAGAAATATTCTTGATGAAAATAATGTTTATTATCAAACTGCAGAACTTGGTAAAGTAGACCAAGGAGGCGGGGGTACGATTGCTTATATTTTAGGTAATTATAATATGAATGTTATTGATGCTGGGGTAGCGGTGTTAAATATGCATGCTCCAATGGAGATTGTAAGTAAAGTTGATGTTTACGAGGCGTATTTAGCTTATCGTACCTTTTTACAGAAAATTTAGATTAATGTTAAACGTTAGTAAAATTAGTTTTTTGATTTTATTAGCGTTTTTTGTTTGTTGTTATAGTTTGTTTTTTATATTTATTAATTTATGATATAATAATATTCAAGGCGGTGATTGAAGATGACAATTGAAATTGTTGATTATAATGAAAACTGGCCGTTAGAATATGCTGTTGAAGCAAATGAAATTCGTAATGTTATTATAAATGATCTTATTTCCATTTATCATATTGGTTCAACTGCAATAAAGGGTATAAAAGCTAGGGCAATGATTGATATATTAATTGTAGTTAAAAAAACAATATCCAGTAGTGAATTAATAGGACAGCTTGAAAAATTAGATTATAATTACGATAAAGAAAACGATAATACAAAATATTATTGTTTGAAAAAGAAAAATGATAGTTTTTGTTTATATGTATTTTATGAAGATCAGGTGACCGAGATTGAAAAATATCTTGCAGTGTCTCTTTATTTAAAAGAACATCATGAGTTAGCAGCTAAGTATGTGAGTATTAAAGAGAGGTCTGCTAATAAATATATAAATAAAAAGTATTATCAAGAAAAGGAAAAATTTTTTAGTGAAATTGAAATGGATGCTTGTCTATGGTATCGAAGTAAAAATATTCATGTTGCTTAATTGTTCTTATTTTTAAATTTTTTCATATTATTTATTGGAGGTAATAATATGGAAAATAATAGTATACGTTTTGAACATACCCCTTATCATAATGTTTATTTAAAAGATCGCAAAAATATTGAATTGACAGGTGTTAAGAATATTGAGAGTTTTGATTCGTTAGAGTTTTTAATTGAAACATCACTAGGTTTTTTAAATATAAAGGGGAGTGATCTTTCTTTGACAAGACTTGATCAAGAGAAATGTGAAGTTAGTATTAAGGGGAACATTGATTCAATTTCTTATGTTTCAAATAAAAAGAACCCTAAAGTAAAAGAAAGTGTATTTAATAAATTACTTAAATAATGGATTTAGTTAAACAGATTCAAGGGATCAGTTATTCATTTATTTTTGGGTTTGTCTTTACTTTTGTTTATAGTCTTATCAACCGTTTGTTGTATAAATACCACCAGCGCATCATTAGACTTTTTTTACAGATTATTATTGGTATTATTTTTGGGTATATTTACTATCTTGGTTTGTTGAGGATCAATAATGGTGTAATCAGATTATACTTTTTTATTAGTATGTTGGTCGGGTATATTTTATATCTTAATTATTATAGCTATTATATGTTTTTTCTGATTGAATTAATTGTTCGAATGATAAAGTATATTTTAAGACCAATAATATTTATTTTTAGAAAAGTTAATGGTATAATGAAACGGGTAAAGAAGGTGATGAGATGGCCAAAAGAAAAATTTTCAAAACAGTCAAAGGATTCTTGTACATGATTGTTGGATGTGGATTATTGTTGACTTTATTTAACAGTATGATAATGGTCTATCAACATCAAGATGAAGTAGCTGTATTAAAAAAGCAAAAAGCGGCTGTCGTTAAAGAAAAAAAGGCGTTAGAAAATGAAATAGATTTATTGAATGATGAAGATTATGTGGCTCGTTATGCTCGTGAAAACTATGTTTTTACCCGTGATGGAGAACAAGTTTCAATTATTCCAGGGGTTAAATAATAAGCACTTAGTGCTTATTTTTGTTATGGAGGTCAAAAAGTGTTTATTGAGAAAAAAATTTATATGAAAGCATTAAGAAGAATACGAAAGGTTACTATTTATGTTCCTGATGATTATCAAACAAGTAATAAACGTTATCCTGTGTTGTATATTAACGATGGTCAAAATGCTTTTTTTGATGATGAATCTTATATGGGAATTAGTTGGGGATTTTATGAATATGTAAA
This sequence comes from Thomasclavelia sp., assembly GCF_047249845.1. Lineage (GTDB taxonomy): Bacteria > Bacillota_I > Bacilli_A > Erysipelotrichales > Coprobacillaceae > Thomasclavelia. The sequence goes on along the minus strand of NZ_JBKTWO010000003.1, from coordinate 65,527 downwards.
AGAGACGAATTTAGATATTATTATGGTTGCAATTCCTTGTAATACTCGATTAAATAAACGTGAAGATGAATATGGACCATGGCCTATAGGTAAAGAAATCTTACAATTAGAATATGGCGATGATAGCATAGATATTGGAGGAGAAGGGGATAAATATATGAGATTTATAATTAAGCAGTTAAAACCATATATTGATGAACATTTTCCTACTCTTAAAGATGATAATGCAATGGTTGGTAGTTCTATGGGGGGGATAATTACTAGTTATGCGGGAATAAAATATAGTAATGTTTTTAAAAAAACAGCTTCTCTTTCAACTGCTTATTGGTTTTATGTTGATGAATTTTGTGAGTTGATTGAACATAGTGATTTAAGTAAAGTAGAGTGTTTTTATCTTGATTTAGGAGGTAATGAAGGAAATGGTGATGAAAATATAAGTCGAATTTATTATGAGAGTAATGAGATTATCTATCAAAAACTGATTGAAAAAAGTGATAGAATTGAAGTCCGTTTTTTTGAAGAAGCTTGTCATAATGAAGAACAATGGAGAATGAGAGTGCCGATTTTTATGGAATTATTTTATGGAAGATAAAATAGCGGAGATTTAAAGTGAATTATGTTATTATATTATGGAGGAAGTTATGTATAAGTTGATGTTATCAGATTTGGACGAAACTTTACTGATAGATCACCATGTACCAGATTTTAATATTAAGGCAATAAAAAAAGCCCGTCAAAAAGGTTTAAAGTTTATTCCTGCAACAGGAAGAGCTTATAATATGATTTTAGATGTTTTAAAAGAAATTGGTACTTATGAACAATCAGGAGAATATTCAATTTGTTTTAATGGGGGATTGATTGTTGAGAACAAAAATAGCCGAGTTTTAAATTTTAAAGGCCTTTCTTTTGAACAAACAGATATATTATTTAAAAAAGCTAAAGATTATGAGGTTTGTGTACTAGTTTTTACAATGAATATGTGTTACATATACAATGCTAATAATGAAGAAATAGAACGTAAAATTGCTCAAAAAGCTCCATTTACTATAATGGATAATTATAGTATCGATCATTTAAAAAATGAACAAATAGCTAAAATATTATATCAAAAAAATGATATATCATATTTAAAGATGATAGAACGGGATTTGAATAACATCATTGAAGAAAAAGTAGCTGTTAGTTATTCATCAAATCGGTATCTTGAATTTAATGCTCTAGGAGTAAATAAGGGTTATGGATTAAAATGGTTAGCAAATTACTTAGGTATCAATATAAAGGAAACAATTGCAATTGGTGATAATTACAATGATGTAGAAATGATTAAGGCAGCAAATCTTGGTACATGTGTCATTAGTGCTGCTGATGATATTAAAGCAAATGCTCAATATGTAACAAAATTAGATTATTATCAAGGAGCGGTTAAAGAGGTTATAGAAAAATTTGTTTTGGAGGAGAAATAATGGGATATAAGTTAATTGCTTGTGATTTAGATGAGACATTATTAAATGATGATCATCTTGTAGGAAAGAAAAACCATGATGCGATATTAAAAGCAAGAAAAGAGTATGGGGTTAAATTTGTACCAGCAACTGGTCGGGGATTCATGCAGATTCAATCAGAGCTGGAAGAATTAGAATTAAATGATCTTAAGGGTGAATATGTAATTTCTTTTAATGGGGGAGCATTGAGTGAGAATAAAGGTAATCGTATTATTGAATTTAATGGTTTACCATTTGAAAAGATGAAAGAAATTTTTGAAATAGGGTTAAGTTTTGATGTTTGTCAACATATTTATACAGCAGATAAGTTATATGTTTTTAATTTAAGTGAATCTGAAAAGAAACGTTTGGCACATTTAAAATTAGATGTTATTTATCCAAAAGAAAACAACGTAGATTTTTTAAAGGACATACCGATTGCAAAAATACTTTATCAAAATATTGATGTACCATATTTAATGAGTTTAGAAGATGAATTAAAGTCTATTACTGATGATTGTGTAGCGGTTAGTTATTCATCAAATAGATATATGGAATTTAATGCTGTTGGTGTTGATAAAGGTCAGGGATTGATTGATTTAGCAAATAAACTTGGTATTGATATTGAAGATACGATTGCAGTTGGAGATAATTATAATGACTTGTCTATGCTGAAAGTGGCAGGTTTAGCAGTTGGTGCTAATAATGCTGTGGATGATGTAAAAGTTGTATGTGACTATGTTACTCAGGCTAATAATAATGAAGGTGTTGTGGCTGAGTTGATTGAGAGGTTTATATTCAATGAGATTTAAAGATATTGTTGCTGTTGAATTTGAGCAGGATTATTATAAAAAATTACATCAGTTTGTAGAAAATGAATATGTACATAAAACAATTTTTCCACCCCGTCAAAATATTTTTAGAGCTTTAAACCTTTGTGATTATGAAGATGTAAAAGTGGTAATCTTAGGACAAGATCCATATCATGAGCTGCATCAAGCTAATGGTTTAGCTTTTAGTGTTTATCCTGGAGTAAGAATACCCCCAAGTTTAGTAAATATATATAAAGAATTAAGCGATGATGTTAAAACTTTTATTCCTAATAATGGAGATTTAACAAAATGGGCAAAACAAGGTGTATTATTACTTAATAATGTTTTAACAGTTGAACAAGGAAAAGCTAATAGTCATGCAGGAATTGGTTGGGAAATTTTTACGTTAAATATTGTTAAAGCATTAAATAAACGTGAAAAACCAATGGTGTTTATTCTTTGGGGAAATAATGCACGTAGTAAAAAGCAGTTTATTGATACTACAAAACATTTAGTTTTAGAAAGCGCTCATCCTTCACCGCTTTCTGCTCATCGGGGATTTTTTGGATCACGGCCTTTTAGTAAAACCAATGAATTTTTAATCAAAAATAATATGACCCCAATTGATTGGCAAATAGAGAATATTAAATAAATATAAAAGTTGTATTAGACAGTAATAAGACTGTCAAGTACAACCTTTTTGAATTTATTAAAAATTATAATAACTACCTGTTATTAAAAAATATAAAATAAGCTAAAGGAGAAAATAATGTTTAGTGATATTGAAAGTGCTTTGAAATATATAGAATCAAGACGGACTAAGCGATCTTTAAAACAATTTAAAGAGACGATTGAAAAGTATAGTTTTAATGTTCATCAAAAAAATATGATACATATTGCTGGAACAAACGGGAAAGGGTCAACAACAAATTTTATTAAAAATATTTTAATGGAACATGGTTATCGAGTAGGAACTTTTACCTCACCATATCTTATTTGTCATAATGATCGTATCTGTATTAATGGGAAAATGATTGATGATGAAAAATTACTAAAAATTATAAATAGTCTATTTGAAATAATTGTTGCTGAAGAATTGTCAATGTTTGAAATTGATACTTTGATAATGTTGCAATATTTTAATGAAGAATCATTAGATTTTCGGATTATTGAAACTGGAATTGGAGGATTAAATGATAAAACCAATGTAATTAATAGTGTTTGCAGTGCAATCACAAATATTGGTTATGATCACCAGTTTATGCTAGGTGATACATTAGAACAAATAGCTTATCATAAAGCAGGAATTATTAAAGAAAATCAAATTTGTTTTACTGGTGAGACAAATGATAATTTAGTTAAAATATTTCAGACAACAGCTCAGTTAAAGAATAGTCATGTAGTTAAAGCGACCGTAGAATGTGACTATCAGTATCCATATATATTTAAATGTCTTGGTCATAGTTATCGCTTAAGTAATTGTGGCAGTTATCAAGTTGATAATGCAACGCTTGCAATTACTTTGTGTGGTCATTTGATAAATTTAGATCATGAACGAGTACAGGCAGCATTAGATGCTTTTAGTTGGCCAGGACGATTTGAAAAAATTGGTAAGATTTATTTGGATGGAGCTCATAATATTGATGGAATCAAAGCGCTAGTTAAAACATTGCATGATCAAAAAATAAAAAATCCATTAATTATTTTCAGTGCTTTAGGTGATAAAGATATAGATGAAATGAAAAATCTGTTAAGTGAGTATCCTTTGATTCAGGCCACGTTTTTAGATGAGCGACTACAATTATATGGGATTGATTTTAAAGAAGTAATTCAAAATAATTTTAGTAAATATGATAATTTAATTGTTACTGGCTCTTTACATTTTATTAGTAATGTTCGTAAATATATTTTAACAAACCTCCAAGTTTAACTTAGAGGTTTGTGTTATTAGATAGTGGTTGATGTTGTATAATATTAAAATTGTAAGAATACCAAGTTAAAAAAATATAGACAGTCCAGATTTTTCGAGCATTATTATGTATACCCTTAAAATGGTTATCAAGAAGGTTATTTAAATAGTTACAGTTGAAATATTTTTGAGCAATAGAGCTATTAAACATATCCTTAATTTGTTTGTAATACGTTTCTTCTTTTAACCACTCATTAATAGGAACTGGGAAACCAAGCTTTTTTCTTTGGCTATTTTTAAGAGGTAAGGATTTTTCGGCGGTTTTTCGAAATATATATTTGGTAGCTTTTTTATTAACTCGAAATTGAGTTGGTAAAATGGAGCTTGTTAACCATACTTCTTTATCCAGGTAAGGAACTCGAACCTCAAGTGAATTGGCCATTGAAATATGGTCAGCTTTACGCAAGATATCACCACGTAACCAAAAATTCAAGTCAATATATTGCATTTTAGTTATGTCATCATATTTAGTGACTTCTCGATAATAAGGGTTTGTTAATGTCTGGGGCTGATAGATATGCCATTGAGGTTTAATTAATTTTTTTAATTCATCATATTGGAAAATAAAGGCATTACCAATAAATCTTTCTTCAATTGTTTGACCAGCTCTAATTAAGTATTGTTTTCCTTTAAAATTGCAATTGGAATTTAAAAAAATATTTTTAATTTTTTTTCGTATAGAATAAGGAATTATTTTTGTTGGAGCTAAAGTTAATGGGGTTTGATAAATATTATAACCACCAAATAATTCATCTGCCCCTTCACCAGATAGAACAACTTTTACATGTTGACTAGCTAATTTTGAAACATGGTATAAGGGAATGATCGAGGGATCGGCAACTGGTTCATCTAATATTTTTAGAATAGTCGGGACACTTTGCCAAAACTCTTCTTTAGTAATGGTTTTTTGATAATTTTCAATTTCTAATTGTTTGCATAGTTCTTTAGCTAAGGGGAGCTCATTACATTGAGGATCCTCAAAACCAACACTGAATGTTTTTTTTACTTGACTATTGGCAACAAGGTATGATGAATCAATCCCGCCTGATAAAAAGGAACCCATTTCGACATCTGCTAATTGATGCTGAGTGATTGAATCTTTCATGGTTGTTTCAATAATTTTAATAGCTTCATTTTCATTCAAATGGGAATTTATATTATATTTAAATTTAAAATAGTGGGTTAATTTTATAGCATCATTAAACTCTAAATAATGGGATGGTAATAATTGATAGATTCCTTTGTAGAAAGTTTCTGTTAAAGGGTTATATTGAAAAGCCAAATAACTTGCAAGACAGTCTTCATTAAATATTTTTTCGACACCAGGATATTCAAATAATGCTTTGATTTCAGAAGCAAACACTAACTGATTATTTATGATCGTATAAAACAAGGGTTTAATTCCAAAAATATCACGAGCAAGAAAAAGTTTGTTTGTATGTAGATTATATATTGCAAAAGCAAACATACCTCTTAAATGATTAACGACATCGTTACCATATTCTTCGTAGCCATGAATGATTACTTCACTATCGCTATTAGTGTTAAAAATGTGACCTAAAGATATTAATTTATCTCTTAAATTTTGATAATTATATATTTCACCATTAAAAATTAAAATTAGTGATTTATCTTCATTGAATAGTGGCTGTTTGCCACTGTTTAAATCAATAATACTTAAGCGTTGCATTCCAAGTGAAATACAACTATCTTGATAGTACCCCTGATCATCAGGTCCACGATGTGTAATCTTCTTTAACATATTTTCAATAACATCTTGATTATTTGTGATACTGTTTGTATATCCAACAATTCCGCACATATAAATACCTCCATATTGGCATTATATGCATGAATTTATTGAAAAGGATGAAAGTTAAGTTTTATTAAATAATGCTAAGATATATTAGATAAAATTAAGATGTACTAAGACTAAATAAGAATCAATAAGGACAAAGTCCTTATTGATAGCTAAATTGAAAGTCTAATTCTTCATCAAACTCAGCCCATAATAAATAAACATATGATAATAATAAACGTTTTGGACCATTAGGTTCTTTAATTATAAAATAATCGCGGCCGGCATCTTCGATAATTCCTACATAACTTTTATCACGCCATTCATTACTACCGTTGTAACTAAAGTAAAAAGTACCTAATTTTCCTACATTTAACTTTATAATATTTCCAAGAAATGCTTGCCCGATAACACCGGGATTGACAGGTGGAACTGCTGGAGCCTCTCCTGTAAGGGATTGAGGTTCTTGTTGTCTTACCATATAAGGGTTTAAGTCATCAAAATAATCCATAATTTCTCTCCTTTAAAATTCACAATTTAAATCTTCGCCAGGATCATAAAAACAATGATTTCCAAAGCGCCCGGCTAAATAACCATAGAATACTTCTGGACAAACTACATTTCTCCCAGGATTTTTAAACCAAAGAGCATATGTGGCAGGAGCGTTTCTGTAACCGTTAATAGTTCTTAAAGCTAATTCTCTATCAAGAGCGTTGATTGGACCATTAAATAATGGAGTGTTTACCCCTGCAAAAGCATTTTTTTGATAAACGGCTTCAGTAATTGTAGTAACGTTTCTAAAGACATCGCATGATACAGCAACACGATTTACAACAACATTTCCAACTAATAACATTCCCTCTTGTCCTTCGCCTAAAGCTTCTGATCTTATTAATCGGGCTAATAAATCTACTTCTTTATCATTATAAGCTATCCGTGGACTCATTTTTTCACCTCTTTATATATATATGTTTAGATTATAAAGATTATGATGTTTTAGTGTCTAAAAAGTTATTATGATATTGTTTTAATAAAAAATTTTTTAGAGTATAATATATGACAAGATATATAATTATATTTTGTGATAATTAAACTCGAATTTATTTCTAAATTGTGATAGAATTAAATTATAGTTAAAGCGCTTACATTCAGACAAGGAGGTATTTAAAATGGGAAGAGAGATTGTCGCAATGATTTTAGCTGGAGGTAGAGGTACTCGTTTGGAAGCCTTAACAGCTAAAGTAGCTAAGCCAGCAGTTCATTTTGGAGGAAAATATCGAATTATTGATTTTCCATTAAGTAACTGTGCTAATTCAGGAATTGATATTGTTGGTGTATTAACTCAATATGAATCCGTACTATTAGGTACTTATGTTGGTGCCGGAACAAAGTGGGGACTTGATGGTAAACAGTCTTTAGCAGCTATTTTACCAGCACGTGAAAGAGGGGAAGTAGGAGCTACCTGGTATGCAGGAACTGCTGATGCTATTTATCAAAATATAAGTTTTATTGATCAATATGATCCAGAGTATGTTTTGATTTTATCTGGTGATCATATTTATAAAATGGATTATGATAAAATGCTTACAGCACATAAACAACGTAAAGCTGATGCAACTATCGCTGTATTAAATGTATCACTAAAAGAAGCAAGCCGATTTGGAATTATGAATACAAATGAAGATGGAAGTATTTATGAGTTTGATGAAAAACCTGAAAAACCAAAATCAACATTGGCGTCAATGGGAATCTATATTTTTACTTATAAACAATTACGTAAATATTTAATTAATGATGCTAAAAAAGCTGATAGTAAACATGATTTTGGTATGAATATTATTCCAGATATGTTAAATGATAATAAGAAATTATTTGCTTATGAGTTTGATGGTTATTGGAAAGATGTTGGAACTGTTGAAAGTTTGTGGCAGGCCAATATGGATTTATTAAAAGATAAGGAATTAGATCTTTATAATATTAAAAAAGATTGGAAAATTTATACTGAGGATACTTTAGGTAAACCACAAATTATTGGTGATAAAGCAGTCGTTAAGAATTCACTGATAACCCAAGGCTGTTTAGTTAATGGAACAGTTGAAGGCTCAGTATTATTTAATAATGTTAATGTTGGTGAAGGAGCCAAGGTTATTGATTCTGTCTTAATGCCAGGGGTGTTAGTTGAAGAAGGGGCAGAAGTATATAAAGCTATCGTTGATGAAGGGGTAGTAATTAGAGCAAAAAGTAAAGTTAATGAAGAGGCTAAAAAAGTCGCTTTAGTAAGTGATAATAAGTAGGGGAGGAAATAGAGATGGTAAAAGCAATAGGATTGGTTAATTTACACTCTGATGTAGATTTTGTAGGACTTACAGAAAGAAGACCAGTAGCATCAGTTAGTTTTTTAGGACGATATGCATTGATTGATTTTGTTTTATCAAATATGTCTAATTCAACTATTGATGCTGTTGGGGTATTGATTCAAAAGAAACCACGTTCATTATTTAAGCATTTAGCTGGTGGTAATTCTTGGAATTTTAACTCCAAAGCTGGAGGTGTATCTTTTTTGTATAATGAAAGATATGCTAATAACCCTAATTATAATCACGATATTAACAATTTGATTGAGAATATTGCATTTTTAGAAGCTAATAGTGCTGATTATGTAGTGATTGCTCCAGCTCATATCATTACAACTATGGATTATAGTGATGTGATTGAAAGTCATGAAAAAGCTGGTGCGGAAATTACTATGGTTTATAAAAAAGTACATGATGCAAATGAGGCGTATATAGGATGTGATTGTTTAACTATAAAAGATAAAGTAGTTACTAAAGTTGAGCGCAATAAAGGTAGTCGTAAAGATCGTAGTATTTCATTAGAAACTTATGTAGTAAATACTAAATCTTTATTAAAAATAATGAAACAAGCCCAAAAGATTAGTTCGTTCTTTAGTCTAAGAGATGTATTAGCATATTTATGTGATGAAAAACAAATTAATGCTTATGAATATAAAGGTTATGCACGTTGTATGGATTCGTTAGAACACTATTATCAATATTCATTAGAGTTCTTAGATTTAGATATTTCATCAGCAGTATTTAAAAGTAATTGGCCTATTTATACAATCACTAATGATACACCACCAGCTAAATATTTGACTGGTTCTGAAGTGAAGAAAAGTATTGTAGCTAATGGGGCAATGATCAATGGTAGTGTGGAAAATAGTATCATAGGTCGTGATGTTGTTATTGGTAGTGGGGCAGTTGTTAAAAATTGTATTTTAATGTCTGGGTCTGTTGTTAGTCCAGGTGCTAATCTTGAAAATGTAATTATGGATAAGACTTCTAAAGTACAACGGCAGTTAAATTTAAAAGGTGATAGTTATACTCCATTGTATATTAAAGAAGGAGATGTTGTTTAATGAGAGTATTATTTGCAACATCAGAAGCAACCCCTTTTATAAAATCAGGAGGACTAGCTGATGTGTTAGGTTCTTTACCAAAAGAGATGGTAAAGAAAGGTGTTGAAAGTATTGTTGTTTTACCAAAATATCAAGATATGAAATTAGCAGATAAAATTGAATTTGTGACTAGTTTTGATATTTGGGTTGGGTGGAGAAAAGTATATTGTGGAGTTTTCACATATGTAGTAGATGGTGTACGCTTCTATTTTATTGATAATGAACAGTATTATCGACGTCCTGGATTGTACGGTTATGATGATGATTATGAGAGATTTGCATATTTTGATTTTGCAGTTCTTGAATTAATCTCTCATTTAGATATTAAACCTGATATTCTTCATTTACATGATTGGCAAACTGCGATGATTGCAATGTTGTATAAAGAAAGATATTGTTATTATGAGCATTATGATAATATTAAGATTGTTTTTACAATTCATAATATTGCATTTCAGGGGAAAGCCGATCCTAAGTTGTTGAGTGAATTATTTGGTTTAGATAATTATTTATATTATAATGGTAACTGTCGTAATGATGGATGCTTAAATATGATGAAAGCGGCTATTTTCTATAGTGATATTGTTACAACAGTATCACCAACATATGCTAAAGAAATATTAACACCTGAATATGGAGAAGGATTACAAAGTATTTTAGAAATGCGTAAATATGATTTATATGGAATCTTAAATGGGGTTGATTATGATGTCATCAATCCAGAGACTGATTCGCAAATCGTTAAAAACTATAATCTTGAAACAGTATTTAAAGATAAAGTTGTAAATAAGCTGGCACTTCAAAAAGAAGTTGGCTTACCTGAAAATAGAGATGTTGCTTTGATTGGAATAGTGACTAGATTAACAAAACAAAAAGGATTAGATTTAATAATTAATCAATTTAGTGAAATGTGTAGTAGAAATGTCCAAATCGTAATCTTAGGAGCTGGTGATCATGTATATGAGGACGCATTGAAAGGCATTGCATATCACCATCCAGATAAAGTATCTTTACAATTAAAATATGACTTTGGTTTATCTTGCCGTATTTATGCTGGCTGTGACATGTTTTTGATGCCATCGTTATTTGAACCATGTGGATTATCGCAGATGATGTCGCTTAGGTATGGAACGATTCCTATTGTAAGAGAGACTGGTGGATTAAAAGACAGTGTTCAGGCATATGATGAATATGCAAATACAGGTACAGGATTTAGCTTTGCTAATTATAATGCTCATGAGATGATGAAAACCATCGATTATGCATTAAAGGTATATGATGATGATCCAGAGGCATGGAGACAAATTATGATTAGAGCAATGAATGCTAAACTGGATTGGGATGCTAGTGCAGATCAATATCTAAAAGTATTTAATTCGTTAATGGGGTAAAAGACAGAGTAATCTGTCTTTTCGTGTTCTTAAAAGGAGGATTTTTATGATTAAAGGAATTTTTTTTGATGTAGATGGTACATTAATATCAAGGAGGCGCTCGTATATAAGTGATGGTGTTTTAAAAGCGTTAGAAAAACTTAGGGAACAAGGCATTAAGTTATTTATTGCTACTGGACGTCATTATATTGAATTAGAAAAATTAGGAATAAATAAGCAGTTTGTTTTTGACGGGTATTTAACTTTAAATGGGGGATACTGTTTTAATCATGAAGAAGCTATTTACAGTAATCCAATTGATAAGGGTGATGTTGCAAAAATTGTTGAGTATATAACAAAATATAATTTAGCTTGTAGTTTTGTTGAAACTGATGATTTATATGTTAATAAGATTGATGATTTAGTTATTGATGCACAAATTTTTTTAAATACTTCTTTACCTCCAGTTAAAGATATAAATAGAGCGTTAAATAATGATATTTATCAAATTGATCCCTTTGTGAAATCTGATGAAATTAAAAATATTATGGAGTTGACTAAATGCTGTAAATATACTCAGTGGTATGAAAGTGGTTATGATATTATACCTAAGACAGGTGGTAAACACGAAGGAATAAAAGCCATGTTAGAGTATTATGAATTTGATAAAAGTGAGATAATGGCTTTTGGAGATGGTCATAATGATATTGAAATGTTAATGTTTGCTGGTATAGGAATTTGTATGGAAAATGGACATGAGGAAACTAAAAGCATTAGTGATTATATAGCTAAAAGTGTTGATGAGGATGGGATTGTGACAGCATTAGATTATTTTGATTTAATTTAGATAAAAAATGACTGTTAATTAAGGTTGTAATAATAGTTAGAGTTGTGTAAAATTAGATTAGTAGAGGAGTGGTTGTAATGAAAAAGATAATTTTAATAATTATTACAACTTTATGTTTGGGCCTTGTGATTGCTTGTGGGGCACGTGACCAAGAAGTTAATTTAGAAAAAACAGGAAAAAAGTATAGTACTGATGGAGGTGTTAGTTTTTACTATCCTAATGATTTTGTAATTAATTTGAATTCTAAAGATACAAAAACAATAGAATTTTCAAAGGATAATAATACACTATATTTTACTGTTATTGATGATAAAACAGACAATGTTGTAGAAGATAAAGATGAATTATATACAGGAGAACTTGAACAAAGTGGAGCCAATTCAATAGAGGTTTCAAGACCAGCTCTAGATAGTGGTTTAAGTGTATATCAATATCTTTTTAATTATAGTGATACAGGAATTAAAACAATGGAAATTGTTTATTTTGGTGATAAGCATACATATATTTATGGTTATCGGGCTACAAAGGATGATTTTGATGCTAATAAAGAAGATATGAGTGTTTATTTACAAAGTTTTTCAAAGTCGACAGGTAAATAAGTTGTATTTTAAGTTTTATTTTGTTAAGATAGGACATATATTTAAATTATAGATAAGTTAAGTAAATTATCAGAAATTTATAGAGATAGCCTGATGGTGGAAATGGCTAAATGGAAATAATTGAAATGCCCTTATCTGAGTCTTTTGAAAAGAAAGAACGTGAACTAGCGTTAATAGTGATGTCAAAGCATCTATTATCAGGTGGAAGAACACAATATGTGTCCAGATAATATTATGCTTTTTTATTTATGGAGGTAACTATGAGATTATTTAATACTCTTACAAACAAAAAAGAAGAATTTAAACCTATACGAAAAGGTGAAGTAAGTATTTATGTTTGTGGACCGACTGTATATAACTATGTTCATATAGGGAATACTCGTCCAATGATTGTTTTTGATGTTTTAAGAAGAACATTTGAGTATATAGGATATAAAGTGGTTTTTGTATCTAATTTTACTGATGTTGATGATAAAATCATTAAAGCAGCCAAACAAGAAGGGATTAGTGAAAAAGAATTAACTGATAAGTATATCAAAGCGTATGAAGAAGTACGGCGTAATTTAAATTTGTTGTTCCCTACTTATGCACCTCGGGTAACAAATACCATGGATGCGATAATTGGTTTTATTGACAGTTTGGTCAAAACTGGATATGCATATGAAGTTGATGGAGATGTGTATTTTAGAGTTTCGAAAATAAAAGAATATGGGCAACTGTCAGGGATTAAAATAGAAGATTTAGTTGCAGGTGCAAGTGAGAGAGTTGATGAAAATGATAGGAAAGAAGAATCAACAGACTTTGCATTATGGAAAAAAACTGATGAAGGTATCCAATTTGACAGCCCATGGTCTAAAGGACGTCCTGGATGGCATACTGAATGTGTTGTCATGATAAACGATATTTTTGAGGGTGGTAAAATTGATATTCATGGAGGCGGTCAGGATTTAAAATTCCCACATCATGAAAATGAGATTGCTCAGTCTATGGCTTGTCATCATCACCCTATTGCTCATACATGGATGCACAATCAAATGATTAATATTGATAATCAAAAGATGTCTAAATCTTTAGGGAATGTTGTTTGGGCCAAGGATATGATTCATGAACTTGGATGTAATGTTTACAAGTGGTTTATGTTATCTAGTCATTATCGTAATCCGTTAAATTTAACGGATGAGGTTCTTAAAAATGTTAAAAAAGAAGTTGCAAAAGTTAATAATGTAGTCAAATCAACATCGTTATATTTACAAACTAATGATATTTCTGGTGATGATTATTATAAGGAAACGGTTGATGTAATGGTTGAGGCACTGCAGGATGATTTAAATACATCGCTTGCACTTACACAAATTTTAAATCAGGTTAAGTCTTTAAATCAGTTGATGAGAACTAAAGAAAAAAATAATGAAATTATTTTACAAAATTATAATACTCTTCTTAAAATGACAGCTGTAGTTGGTTTTGTTTTTCAACCACGACAATTAACAGTGGAGGAATTAGAACTGTACCAAAATTGGATAATGGCCAAAGAGACTAAGGACTTTGAAACAGCTGATAAATTGCGTGTGGAATTAATTGAAAAGGAGATTATTTAATGCGTCCCGAATTGATAAATGCAACTGTTTTAGCGTATTTAGGAGATAGTGTTTTTGAAATGATGGTCAGAGATTATTTGGTTAGAGAAAGTAAATTAGTAAAACCTAATGATTTTCAAAAAGAAGCTATAAAGTATGTTTCAGCTTCTTCACATGCGAAGTTTATGCATGAAATGATATCTGAAGGATTTTTTAATGAAACAGAGATTGGTATATATAAACGAGGTCGTAATACTAAAGAAAGTAAAAAGGAAAGTCTTGATCACATACATTCAACAGGTTTTGAAGCGGTCATTGGGACTTTATATTTAGAAGAGAATTATGAACGATTAGATGTGATATTTAATCGTTATAAAGAATATATAAATGGAAAATAAAATTGAGATAAATTTGAGACGAAAATAGGTGAAAAATATGAAACAATATATATATGGTAAAAACACAATATTAGAGGCTTTGAAGGGAGAAAAGAGTGTGTATACTGTGTATATCCAAAACAACGTAAAGGATAACAAGATTATTGAACTATGCAAAAGAAGAAAAGTTCGTTTTGAATTGGTTGATAAGTCTGAATTTATCAAGAAATTAGGAAATGTAACACATCAGGGGGTAATGGCTGAAGTAGAAGAGTATCGCTATTATAGTGTTGATGAGATACTTAATAGTATTCCTGAAGGGAAACAGCCTTTATTATTGATGCTGGATGGACTAGAAGATCCTCATAACTTAGGTGCGATATTGAGAACATGCGATGCTTTAGGCGTTGATGGTGTGATAATTGGGAAAAATCGCAGTGTTGGCTTAAATGCAACGGTTGCCAAAGTGTCAACTGGTGCTATTGATTATGTAAAAGTGGCTCAGGTTACAAATCTTACTAGAACTTTGGAGGATTTGAAAAAACGTTCTTTTTGGGTAGTAGGTTGTGATCTTGATCAGTCGCAAGATTATCGACGGATTGATTATGATATGCCTCTTGTGATTGTTATAGGTTCTGAAGGTTTTGGAATATCTAGGCTGGTAAAAAAGAATTGTGATTTTAATGTTGTTCTACCGATGGTGGGACATGTTACTTCTTTAAATGCGTCTGTAGCAACAGCGGTAATTTTATACCAGGTATACAATTCTCGTAATCCTTTGTAAGCGGGAAGGAGGTAACCATGGATGGTTACAATATTGAAGAATTGTATTATTTATATCGACAAGGTAGCCCTGTTGCTGGGGCGCTCTTGATTAAATATTGTTATTGGCAAGTGGAACTGATGTTACCGGCTTATTACTTTTATAATGAAAATTATCGTAATGAAAGAGAGGATTGCATTCAGGATGTTGTGATAAGATGTGTTAAAAACCTGGATAGTTATCGACCGGATAAAGGAATGTTAGTTAAGAGTTATTTATCTTTGATTATTAAGCGGACAATTAGTTCAATTTTGGTTAGTAGAAAAAGAAAGACGATTAAGGAAAAAATTATTTGTTTTTCTCTAAATAGTTATTGTAGTGAAGATTGTAAAATAAGTTATTTAGATGTTGTTAAAGATAGTTGTGTGGAGTATCAGCCTGATGTTCAAATGTTACAACAGGAGCGTAGAAAGGATATTGAAAAATATATTTTAGAAAAATGTTCATTTTTTGAACAGTCAATAATTAAAGGTCATGAATGTGGTTATAAAGACATCGAGTTAGCTAAAATATTAGAATTAGATGTTAAAAAGGTGTATAATGCTAATTATCGAATTCAAAAAAAGATGTCTAAACTAAAATTAATTGACTAGTTGGTATATTTGTGATAAATTATAATAGCGTAGAAATGAGCTGATTATATGAAACAAAAAGTAATTTTAGTTTGTAGTGAATGTTTATCAAGAAATTACACGATTACCAAAAATAAACGTGTAAATATTGAAAGATTAGAATTAAACAAATATTGTAAAAAGTGCGGGAAACATACTCTGCATAAAGAAACGAAGTAGGAGGTATAGGCGTGAAATTTAGAGATTGGTTTAGTTTAAAAGGAATTCGTAGTGAAATTAAAAAAGTTAGCTGGTTAAGTAAGAAACAACTAGCACAGAACTCTGCAATTGTATTGCTGTTCTGCTTTGTTTTAGGAGTGTATTTCTTTGCTGGTGATGCAATCATTGCATTTATTTTAAAAGCGTTGGGGATGAACTAAGATGACTGGAATGAATGATGAAGGTAGACAATGGTATGTTGTCAATACGTATTCAGGTCATGAAAATAAGGTAAAAGAGAATTTGGAAAAACGTGTTGAATCAATGGGGTTACAAGATGTTTTATTCCAAATTGTTATTCCTGAACATGTGGAAACAGAAATTAAAGACGGTAAAAAAATTAATAAAACAAAGAATATGTTTCCTGGGTATGTCTTAGTTGAAATGATTATGACTGATGAGGCTTGGTATGTTGTACGTAATACTTCTGGAGTAACTGGATTTATTGGTTCTTCGGGTGGTGGTGCGAAACCTTTTCCACTTCAAAAAAGTGAATTAGATCCAATTTTGAAAAAGATGGGCTTGAGTAGTATAGGAGTTAGTATAGATTATCAAGTTGGTGATGAAGTGAATGTAGTTACTGGACCTTTTGCTGGTAAAAGCGGTAAGGTTGAATCTATTGATACAGAAAAAGAAACTGCTAAAGTATTAATTGACTTTTTAGGAAATTTAACACCAATGGAAATTGAATTGGTTCAATTAGAAAAAGCAGATTTATAATTATGTCATGTTGAAAAACATGGCATTTTTTTATATCAAAATTGTAAAATAACATTAAAAATTAAGGATAAAAACGTATAAGTTTATTAGATTATGTTTATTGACAAAAAAATGGGTAAAAATAGGATTATAAATTTAAATTTATCTCTTAAAATAGTGGTTTTTATGTTTTATATATTAAACATCTTCTTTAATAATTTAAAATAATTTGATTAAATCAAGCAAATTTGCATTTGGTATTAATGTGTGCTATAATTAAAATGTACGTTTTAGATAGGAAGTGAGTTAATGGAAGAAAAACTGAACAAAAAATTGAATAGTTTTATTAATGAAAATATTATCAAACGGAAAGCAATGTTTATCCCAATTCTTGGGGTATCAGTATTTATGTTAGTAGGTTATGCCGCAGTCGATAAAGAAGCACCAATCATTGTTTCTAATCGAATTGAGGTTGCATATGGAGAAAAATTAGATTTAAATGTTATTGATATTACAGATAATCATGATCAAAGAGATGAATTAGTTGTTGATGTTAAAGAGAGTAATATTAATGTAATGCAGTTAGGTACTTATGGATTAACAGTTAGTGCGAGTGACTGTTCATCAAATGAGACTACTAAAACAATTGATGTTGAAGTGGTAGATGATGAGGCGCCACAATTTAAAATTGTTGGAGCTGATAAAGGATATGTTGTTCAAGTTCCAATTAATGGAAGTAGTGATGTTTCAAGTTATATCACAGCAATTGATAATGTTGATGGTGATGTATCACCGTTTATTGAAACTGATAAAGAATTAGATGCTGCTAAACCTGGGATTCAGGATATCACATTATCAGTAACTGATTCATCAGGTAATGTGAATGAAAAAATGTTTGAGTTTGCTGTTTCTGATTTAACACCGCCAAGTGTTACGTTGCCACAAGGTAAAGATATTATTATTGATTATGGCAGTGAATTTAATTTGGATAATTATTTAGTAGCTACAGATGATATGGGTATAGTAACTAATACTGTTACTGGTACTGTCGATACTAGAAAAGAAAATGAAATTCAAACTATAAAAGTTAGTACAAAAGATGAAGCTGAAAATGAAGTGGTTTCTACATTGAATTTTACTGTTAAAGATATCAGCGGTCCTCAAATTAATTTAACTACTGTTAGTACAGAAGTGGTTAAAGGTGACCAGTTTGATCCTCGCTCATATTTAGTTTCTGCTATTGATAATAAAGATGGTGATGTTACTGCTAATGTTGAGATTAGTAATATTGATACCAGCTCAACAGGAGATAAGTCAGTAACATATACAGTCGCTGATACATTAGGTAACAAGTCGGTTGCAACTTTAAATGTTAAGGTTTATACACCGGGAACAAAAATTTTAGAAACTGCTTATACAAAATTAGGTAGTCCTTATGTGTGGGGAGCTACTGGGCCAAATTCATTTGACTGTTCAGGATTTACATCTTGGGTATACCGCCAACATGGAATATCATTATCAAGAACAGCTCAGTCTCAATCTCAGGGTGGAACACCGGTTGAGCGTGGAGATCTTCAACCAGGAGATTTAGTTTTCTTTGGCTCTAGTGCAGGGCGTATTACTCATGTAGGAATTTATATTGGTGATGGACAAATGGTACATTCGCCTCAAACTGGTGATGTAGTAAAAATATCTGCACTTCATAAAAATTATGTTACAGCGAGAAGATATTTATAAGACTTATTATAAGGGTATTGCACATTGTGTTTAATGCCCTTTAATTATATTTTGGTAAAAGTAATATATAGTTATTTTTAATTCGTACTTTACTGATAATATTAGCTAAAAAATAATTTTTATTATCAGTTTTGTATTTGTAATAATAGAGTTAAGGTTTGCATAGGTTTTATAAACACTGAAAATGAAGTAAATTCAATAAGTTGGATAAAATAATTTAATTAAGTATTAGGCTTGATTCCTGGTTTGTAAAGGAGTTAAGTCTTTTCTTGTTATATCTTATATATTTGGTCATTATATTTTTAATATCTTATACCTTATTTATCAAAAAATTCTTCGTAATAAAATTATTAAGACAGTTTTTTCTTAATATGAATTGAGCTTCAGTAATCATATATTTAACATATCTGTTTTGTTCACTATTAAAGCTAGGGGTAGATATCAGATATAAGAGTTCTATTATTTTGTTTGGTAAGAGATTTTTTCTTTATTGAGATGGTATTTTTTAATAATACAACTATACTATTATCATTAACATTAAATTTATGAGCAATATGATTATAAACAGGATGTTTTTTGTCATAAAGTGGAATTATTTCTTTTTTATTATTATAAGTTAATTTTGATATGATAAAACCATACTTTATTTAATGTTTTAGTTTAGTGAAAAGTGTTGAAAAGTATATAAATTATCTTTATACTATTAATTAGACACTATAAATTTTTTACTAGCAATATATATTTATAGTGATATAAACAATTGGATTGTTACTTTAAGTAGGCAAGACCAAAAAGGCACTAACAAATAAAGTCTTTTTTGTCTTGTTTTTTAGTGTTTTAAATATGATTGATAAAGGAGGGATGCAGTAATAGAAATATTTATTTTAAATTTGAAACAAAGATTCTAGAAAAGGAAAGGAAAAGGGAAGATGAATAACTATTTTAAAAAGATTTGTGCAGGGCAATTAGTTCTAACTATGGCATTATCAAATGTTGTTATGCCAACGATGGCTGCAACACCTGAAAATCCTAATTTTGCTTTGAATGCAAGTGCTGATGGTACAAATACAGAGGGATATGGAAATACATACGACAAAGCTATAGATGGTGATTATAGTACTCGATTAGCATCATTGCAAAATACGAAACCAACTTTAGTGCTTGATTTAGGACAAGAAAAAGAAATAAGCTTTATGAGATTGTTTTTAGAACAAAGAAAAGATGGTTTTGTAAATAATGTCAAACGTTATAAAGTAATATTTGCAACTGATGAAAATTTTACTGAGGGAAAGGCAAGTGTTGAAAGAACACTTGATTCTAATACGTGCAGGGATGATGTATTATTATCTAAAACAATAGTTGCTCGTTATGTAAAGTTAGAGGTATTGGAAACACACGGTGATTCTTCATGGGATAATGCGGCTATTTGTGAATTTGAATTATATGAAAAACCATTTAATTTGTCACTTGGTGCGACAGCAACAGGTCAAAATACAGAGGGTTATGGAAATACCTATGATAAAGCGATAGATGGTGATTATACTACTAAGTTATCATCAAGTAGGAATACAAAACCAATATTGGATATTGATTTAGGTGAACAAAAAGATATAAAGTATATTAGAATGTTCGCAGAGGATCGCAAGGATGCCCCAAAAAATAATATTCAGGAATTTAAAATTACTGTTTCACAAGATGAAATTTTTGATGAAAATGATCCGTCGATAACTAAAACTATGGATAATGAAACAATTTTAAGTACACATTTATTTGATGAAACAGTTAGTGGACGCTATGTCCGCGTTGAAGTGACAAAAACACACAATAGTCAAGTTTGGGATAATGGAGCAATTAGTGAATTTGAACTATATGATTATCCTTTTAGTGAGGTAACTCCAGAAACTGGTATTACTATTGATGATGTGCGTCCAAGCTATGATTTGGAAGCAAACAAGATAGTTGTACCAAAAGTGGCAGGATATACGATTGAAAATAATGGTGCTGATTTTGAACAAATAGTAGATAAAGATTTTAATGTTTATAGACCGCTTTTAGATAAAGAAGTTAAAATATCATTAAAGATTAAAAATAATATTACAGGAGAAGAAAAGATAACTAGTGATTACTCAGTTATAATTCCTGGTGTTTATGAGTCAAATAACGGAAATGAAAAACCAATTGTTTCTCCAGAATTGGCCGAGTGGTATAGTGATAGCAGTGAAAATTTTGTTGTTACTCAAAGTAGTCGAATTGTTATTGATCCAGTATATAAATCAGAATTAGAATACATGGCAAAAGAATTTCAAAATGATTATAAAGATATTACAGGTCGTGAGATTGATATAACTTATAGTGATAGTGCAAGCGCTGGTGATTTCTATTTTACCTTAAATAGTGAAGATGATTTTATGGGTGATGAAGGTTATTTCATTGATATAAAAGATCAAGTGAAAGTTTCTGCTACTAATAAATTAGGTGCCTATTGGTCAACAAGAACAATTTTGCAAATCCTGACACAAAATGAAAATAAAAATATTTTACCATATGGTAAGACAAGAGATTATCCAAAATATAAAGTTAGAGGATTTGTGTTAGATGTAGCTCGTAAGCCTTTTTCAATGGATGTTTTAAAAGACATCGCTAAAAATATGGCATGGCATAAAATGAATGATTTCCAGGTCCATTTAAGTGATAATTATATTTGGTTAGAAGACTATGGTGTTCATGAAACTGAAAATGAGGCATTT
The DNA here is from genome assembly GCF_047249845.1 of Thomasclavelia sp. Classification (GTDB taxonomy): domain Bacteria; phylum Bacillota_I; class Bacilli_A; order Erysipelotrichales; family Coprobacillaceae; genus Thomasclavelia. Next base: position 44,404 of record NZ_JBKTWO010000003.1, on the reverse strand, counting down.
AAAGCATATGATGCGTTTAGATTAGAATCTAATGTTAAAAATGCTGAAGGTGAATCAGCTACAGCTAAAGATTATGCATATTCAAAAGCTGAATTTAAACAATTTATTGAAGATTCAAGAAAATTTGGTGTGAATATTGTACCTGAAATTGATATTCCAGCCCATGCAAATTCATTTACTAAAGTATTTCCTGAAATAATGGTTAAAAACCAAACATCATCTACTGCTGCAAGAAGACCATTAGTTGATCATATTGATATTAGTAAACCTGAAGCAATAGAGAAAGTTAAAGAAATATTTGATGAGTATACAACTGGTGAAGATGCAACTTTTGATAGTCAAACAACAGTACATATTGGGGCAGATGAATTTTTAGCAGATTATACAGCTTATCGTAACTTTATTAATGACTTTGTACCTCACGTAAAACAAACTAATCCAGTTAGAATGTGGGGAGGATTAACTTGGATTAAAGATAATCCAGAGACTCAAATAAATAAAGAAGCAATTGAAAATGTAGAAATGAATTTATGGTCACGTGATTGGGCTGATGGAATAGAAATGTATGATATGGGTTATAAAGTAATTAATACGATTGATACATATATGTATATGGTCCCTAATGGTAGTGGTGGACAAGGATCGTATAATGATTATTTAAATACTAATAATTTATTTAATAATTTTGAACCAAATATTGTTAGTACTAAATCAGGATGGAAGAGTATTCCTTCTGGTGATGATCAAACTTTAGGAGCTGCTTTTGCAATTTGGAATGATAATATTGATAAACGTGCTAGTGGTTTAAGTGAAGCGGATATGTATAAGCGTTTCCAAGATGCATTACCAGTAATTGCAGAAAAAACATGGGCAAATGGTAAAGAAAAAGAAAGTTTAGCTAATGTTAAAGCGGCTAGTGATCAGGTTGGATTAGCACCTAATAGTAATCCATTATTTGAAGAAACAGAAGTTGATGGGGTTTATGCTAATTATACATTTGAAGAAAATAATGAGTTAAATGATGTTTCAAAAAATGATCGTGATTTATCTGATGCAACAAATGTTGTATATTCAAAAGGAAAAAAATCTAATGCAGTTAAATTAGAAGGTGGAGAAAGCTATATTGAAACCCCGCTTAATAAGTTAGGTGATGGTAATGAATTATCATTTGATTTAAAATTAGAAGAAGCTCAATCAGGACAGATTTTATTTGAATCTGACAGTGCTTATGGTAGCCATGATATTCGTATTACTGAAAATGGTAAACTTGGTTTTACAAGAGAATTATATAATTATGAATTTAATTATGAATTACCTTTAAATAAGTGGACTAATATAACTATTAGAACATCAAATTTAAAAACCGCTTTATATGTGGATGGTGAATTTGTAGCTTATGCAACAGGTCAGTTTGTTCATAATGATATGGTTAAAAAGAGTGGTATCACTAATAGTACGTTTGCTTTATCAATAGATCGAATTGGTTCTAAGACAAATGCAATTAAGGGTAAAATAGATAATGTCAAAATTGCTCGTAGTGATGAAGAAAAAGGTAAGATAGATAATAATATTATAAGTGCATCAGCATCAACAGAAAATACTGCTGATGGCGAAGTAATTGCTAATACATTGGATAATAATCCAAATACGATCTGGCATTCAAATTGGCATGATAGCTCTGTAACATTACCAGTTGAAGTGACATTTACATTTGATACTCCAACAGAAATAGCAAAATTAAATTACTTACCACGTCAAAATGGAACTAATGGAAATATTACAAAATTTGATTTATACGTAACTGATGAAAATAATATTGAATCTAAAATTGTTGAGAATTATACTTGGAGTGGTGATAATGCATTAAAAACAGTAAAATTTGATTCAAAAACAGCTAAATCAGTTCGAATGGTAATTACTGGTTCACATGGTGATACTATCAATAAATTTGCTTCGGCTGCAGAATTTAGTTTCTTTGCACCTGTTGACGAAGATAATAATGAAATTGATAAAACAATATTAATGAACATGGTTACAACGGTTAACCAACTAGATGAAAATGATTATACAACGTCATCATTTGATCAAAAGGTAATTGATGACTTATTGTTGAAAGCTGATGAAGTGATTAATAATAAGGATGCAGGTGAAGATGATTTATTTGAAATCTGTAATAGAATTCAAGAATTCTTGGATAGTCTAGTAGAACGTGGTAATGTGGATGCGTTAGATGCTTTGGTAAAAGATTATAGTAGTTTGGTAGAAAATGAATATACAGTTGATTCTTGGAGTGCGTATAAACAAGTTCTTAATAATGCTATTGCAATTATTGCTGATAATAGTAATAGTTCTCAGGCAGATATAGATAAAGTAAAAGATCAGTTGATTAATGCTAGAGAACAGTTAGTTAGAAAGGAAGAAACTACAACAAATAAAACAGCATTATCAATAGCGATTGATATGGCAAAAGATGTAACTCAAGAACAGTTGGGTAAATTAGTACCAGCAGTAGCTGATGAATTCAAAGCAGCATTAGAAAATGCTGAAACTATCTATGCAAAAGACAATGCAAGTCAAGAAGAAGTAAATAATGCATTTGATCGTTTAGCTAAAGTAATGCAGATGTTAGAATTCTATAAAGGTGATAAGATTGCATTACAAGAAATGATGGATAAGATTGCTAACTTAACAGCAAGTGATTATACAGAATCAACATGGAGTGCATTACAATTAGTATTAACGGAAGTTAATAAAGTATTAGCTGATGAAAATGCTATGCAGCCAGAAGTAGATGATGTATATACAGAGTTAGTAAAAGCGTTTGTTAACTTAAGATTAAAACCAAATAAAAACTTATTAGAAGATTTAATTAATAAGGCAAACGGATATAATAAAGTTAACTATACAGCAGCATCATGGGCTTTATTTGAAGGAGAATTAGATAATGCTAATAAAGTATTAAATGATCCAGAAGCAACAGAAGCCCAAATAAATGATGCAACAAATGGATTAACAAAAGCAATGGCTGGATTAGTAGCTAATCCAAGTAATCCACCAGTAGATAATAATACTAATAATCCTGGAACTACTGTAAAACCAGGAGATACAACAGTAAATGCAACAAAGACAGGAGATACAACGAATATGATGTATCCACTAGCAGGACTCGCACTTGCTTCATTAGTAATCTACGGAAACAAAAAAAGAAAAGAAATTTAAAATATAAAAAATTAAAAGGTAACATTTGTATAAAAATGTTACCTTTTTTGGTGGCATATATCTAGGTGGTGAAAGTCTATTGCGAGGGAGATATCGCAGCTGCTGATCACTAGGCAGTATCAAGAGTGAAGTGGAATTTGAAAACTCCAGTACGAGGAACACGAATATAATGTGGTGAAAAGTAATACGAAGTCATAAAAAGTTGTAGGAACATTTATGCAAATTCATTTCTATAAGTTAACTTATATTATATAGATTTAAACTACTGAGTGCTAAATGGCTTACTAGGCGGTGTGAGAGGTCGGAGATAATTATTTCCTCTTACTTGATTAGAAATTTGGATTTGTTGTTGATAACAGTGTATTAGAAATTACTACTTTTTGAACATTGTATCATTGCATTCAAAACATAAAATATTTTTTTATTTCACTTATTGTAAAATATACTTAATTGACAATGATGACGTTGTAGTCAGCTAACTAGAATTATCGATTTATGGTTTGAGAATACATGAGCTTAGTGTGGATATTGATTGGTGAAAGTAATAGTTTTTTAATTTTAAATATTTGGAAATTAATATATTTTGTCCTTTAAAAATTATGTGTTTTGGAAATATTTTCTTAGGTATATTTTGCAGCTTCAATTTCTTTGTTAGTGTTACTTATATAAAATAAATTACAAAAGTTTATAGCTTATTTCTTAATTGTTTTATAAAAGTCATCTATGATTTCTGCTTTGAATTTATTTACTAATAATTTTTAAGTTTAAGAACCTGAAAAATCTTTATAAGTCTAATATATTGAGACAATTAATTAAATAAAAGAAGTATTTGATTTTATAAGAAAACAATACAAAAGTAAGATATGACTTGAAAAGAGACAAAAATCATTGTTTAGAAATTAGTTTATTACAGAAATAAAATATAAAATTAATAAGATAGAAAAAATATTTTAGTATTATCCTATATATCAAAGTAATAATAAATAGAAGTAAATAAAAAACAAAGTTTCTACAGTGAAAAACTTTGTTTCATATGTTAGTTGGCATAAAAATCCCTGCAAAAATTGTAACTAATTATATCGATTTGTTATAATTTCAACTAATGCTATAACGAATATAATAATATAATTCAATATAAATAATCTTTTAGTCATCAATTGGATTGATAAACTATTAGAATATTTATATAAAATTATGTATTCATAAAATGTATATAAATACTTAAAGAGATTGATAGACTAAATTATTGTAAAAAAAAATGGGGCGGACGATGGGAATCGAACCCACGAATGCCAGAGCCACAATCTGGTGTGTTAACCACTTCACCACGTCCGCCATAAATATCTAATCAAGAGCTTGTTAACTCTCAACGCAAGAATGATTATATATAATATTTTGATAAATGTAAAGAGAAAATGTAAAAAAAAACAAAAAAACTCGAAATGAGTTTTTAATCTAATAATTCAGATATATCTGTTTCAAAGTTATTACAACCAGGTTTACTATAATATGTTGTGTATGTTTCGTTAATGTTATCATTATTAATGATTGTCATTATAAATTCATATTCATAACATAATTCCATAATTAAATCCATTCCTTGGTATGTGATACTATAAGGGGTGTAGTTATCTTCTTCGGTACTAATTTCAAGTTTAGCTCGATTAGGATAAATATCCCAATCAATTAGCTCGTTCTTGCTACCCCAATCCATTAAGATAAATGTAATAGGATCAATTATGCTATCGTCTAATTCATTATTTGATTTAATTGTGATATATAATTTACTAAACATATTTATCCCTCCTTTTATAGGTTACTATAATAATTATAAATAATTATGTGATTAATTTGGAATAATTAGGATATTAAAACATCTTTTAAACAACCAAAAAATTCTCTTATGTAATAGTGTAAAGCAATATCTATATTTTCTTTAGCACTATATGTATAGGCAGTCAAATTATGCTTATTTGCAAGTAATTTACTACGATAACAATGAAAACCATTAGTTATAATCATTACTTTATAATCGTTTTTTGTTAGAGAATCAATGATTCTTTTACTATAAATGATATTTTCGTTTGTATTAGTACTTTTATCCTCTTCAATTATCAAGTCCTCATTAATTCCTTTTTCAATAAGATATTCTTTCATAGCTTTAGCTTCACTAATATCTTCACCATTTCCTTGACCGCCGCTAACAATAATCATTGCATTTGGAAATGATTGATGATATGTAAAAGCTGCATCTAATCTGTATTTTAATAGTTGTGAAGGGGTATTACCATTTAATCGCGATCCTAACACAATAACATAATCACTATCCTTTAGATGGTTATTGAATCTTTCATGAATAATTAGTCCTTCTATTGTAATAAATAACGATATTATTATAACAAATATTATTTTTATAAAATGGTCTAATTTAAGAGGTAGTTTAGATAAGAGATTAATATTATTTTTTAGTTCATAACAACCATAAAAGATACATATAAATGAAATGCTTGGGTAAGCAAGATATGCGGTAATAAAACGTGAATTTAAGATTACAAGGATAAAATATCCAATTGATATAATTGATATAAAAATTAAGGTATAATCAAATAAATTGTTATTTTTTTTCATTTTAAAGCTCCCTATATTTATATAATAACATATATCTATTTTGATATTTCTTAAGAATATTTAAATATGGCAAAAATATTATTCCATAGTATAATATTTATATATGTAGTATTATGGAGGAATTGAGATGAAAACAAAAAAGATTGAAAAATTGGGAATTAATCCTTCTTTATTAGGATTTGGATGTATGCGCTTTCCGTTGGATGAAAATGGTAATATTGATGAAGCTGAATCTGAAAAAATGCTTGATAAGGCTATTAGTTCAGGAGTAACATATATTGATACAGCATATCCTTACCACAATGGGGATAGTGAACCATTTGTTGGAAAGGTATTAAAGAAATATAATCGTGAAGATTTTTTTCTAGCGACTAAATTACCGATTTGGGATGTTTCTAGTAAAGAAGATGCAAAGAAAGTTTTTTTAGATCAATTAAAGAGATTAGATGTTGATTATGTTGATTTTTATTTATTACATGCATTAGATAAGGAAAAATGGGATAAAGTAATTAAATATGACATACTGGATTTATGTGAAAAGTTTAAAGATGAGGGTAAAATACGTTATTTTGGGTTTAGTTTTCATGATGAATATCCTGTTTTTAAAGAAATTTTAGAATATTATGATTGGGATTTTTGTCAATTACAGTTAAATTATATGGATATGGATATTCAGGCAGGGATGAAAGGTTATTTATTAGCGGAAAAATATAATATTCCTTTAATTGTTATGGAACCAATAAAAGGGGGAGCATTAGCATCTTTGCCAGGTGATATAACTGATAAATTTAAAAAATATAATTCTCAGGCAAGTATTTCATCTTGGGCCTTACGATATATTGCTAGTCTACCAAATGTAAAAGTTGTTTTAAGTGGTATGTCTACTTATAATCAGGTGCTTGATAATTTAGCTGTATTTGAAAATTTTGAATACTTAAATGAAGATGAACTAACATTGATTCAAGAAGTAAAGGATACTTTAAAATCAAGAACACAAAATGGGTGTACAGGATGTGGTTATTGTATGCCTTGTCCATTTGGAGTAGATATTCCAACGAATTTTAAATATTGGAATAACGGATATATTTATGGAGGACATGAGATGTTTAAAACAAAACTTGCTAATATGGCTCCTGAAAAGAAAGCAGAAAATTGTAAACAATGTGGTGCTTGTGAAAAAATGTGTCCGCAACAGTTATTAATTCGTGAAGATTTAAAACGAGTATGTAATTACATAGATAAATAATTAATAAAACTAACTTTTATAGTTAGTTTTATTATGTCAATATTTGACATATATAATATTTAAATGATAAAATAATTATAAAGAAAAAATAGATAGGAGGAAAAGTATATGAGTAATTTAATGCAATTTGACACTGATGCTAAAAAACTTAATCGAATGCTGCTTTTTTATATGCTTTTAGAATTAATTGTCATGTTAATTATTGAGCCAATATTTATAGGAATGAAAATAGGAGAGGATATAATACTATTTCTTTCACCTCTTATCACTACTGGTTTTGTAACTTTTTATATAATTAAGAAATACCAAAAAAAGTTTGAATTAAGCATTCCTATTAAGATAAGTGATGATTTTAATTTATTACAATATTTAAAGTTTATCGTTATGGCTTTAGGTGCAGCCTGGTTAACAAGTTTAGTAATAGGGTATATAATGGATTTATTATCGGGAATAGTTATTTTTGAAACACCGGATTTTTCAACTAGTGATAGTTTAATTTCAAATATTTGTTTAATCATCTATACTGTTATTGTTGCACCAGTGTCAGAAGAATTGATATTTAGAGGACTGATCTTAGGAAAACTAAAACAATATGGATATGTTTTTGCGTCTATCATAGTTTCGTTATTGTTTGCTTTAATGCATGGTAATTTACCTCAATCAATTCCGACATTTATTGTCTCGTTGTTCTTGTGTTGGGTAACTTTACAAAGTAATTCTATAATCCCTGCTATTACAATTCATATGATAAATAATGCTGTTGGTCAATTAGAGGATATTAATAATGAAGTATTTCAGATAATAATTAATATATTAATTATAGCAGTAATAATTATAGCGGTCATTTTAATTATCAAAGAATTTAAGAATAGACCTAAATTTAAACTTCAGTATCGAGTAAGAGATTATTTTAAAAATATTGGAGGAATAATAATTTTGATTTTATCAATTCTTATGATAATTGAATCAATAAAAATAATTTAACCAAGCCTAATAATGGGCTTTTAATTGTGATATCAGTGATATGATAATAAAATATAGAATATGGAAATATCAGAAGTATTTAATAATATACTATATAAAAGATGAATTAAAGGAGAACAAAATGAAAGTTATCGCATTTACAGGAGCTGGAATATCAAAGCAATCAAATATTCCTACTTTTATGGAAAGACCAGATGTAAGAGAAAAATTATTTAGAAGTTATGCTAATAGCCATCATGAAGAATATAATAAAGTTATTAAACAATTAAAAGCTAATATGAATGGGGCTAAGCCAAATGATGCACATTATAGTTTGGCTGAATATAATATACCTGTTATTACAATGAATATTGATGGGTTACATAAACTAGCAGGTAGTGATGCATTAGAATTGCATGGGGGATTACCTGAAGATGATGAAATGAACATTGCTTATAGTTTGTATAATAAACCAGTATTATATGGGGATCCGGCACCAAACTATCAAATGGCTTATGAAATGGTATATGATTTAGAGCCTGATGATGTATTTATTGTGATTGGTTGTTCTTATCATACAGCGATTGCGTGTGATCTAAGAGAGGTTGCTAGATCAAAAGGAGCTAAAATAATTGAAATACAAGAAGATGCGGCGCACAATGTAAGGAAGACATTAGAAAGAATATTGAAATAAGAAAAAAGTACTGGAATGTGATGCTAGAATAAAAACTTTACAAATGATTATTATAAAGATTTTGGATATGTTTTATTGTTCTAATCTAGAAAAATATATTAAACGAAAGATGTAAAGCTTATATAGCAAATATTTAAAATTGTTTTTTGTACTATTGTTGCTTTAAAATAAATTAATGATGAGCTTATAGAAAAAAACTTTATTATTGGGGTAATGATGAAAACCTTTGTTTTGTTATTGGATATAGTAAAGTGTATTCATAATTGATTGTGGATACTGCACTTTTAAAATTATGATTTGTATTTATAATGATGAGATTATGTAAAATGATAGAAAATTACAATAATTAGCATTTTATGAACTGTTTTATGTACATACAATCAATGATAGTAAATTTTAATAATTATATCTAACATAGTAATAGCGATACACGTTTATTATAAACAAAAAAAGATAATGGATAGTAATTAAGTATTGTATAAATTTAAGGATTATGATTTAAGATGATATTAAGAAATATATTAAAATAGATAAATTAAAATCTAGTATGCTAGTTGACATTTAAATAAATAGTGAGTATGATAAATACATAGAATAAATACGATGAATTGAAAGAGTAGACTATAAGTTTAGGCAAAGAGAGTATCGGTGTGGTGTGACGATATCCAAATGAATAGTTGAATACATCAAGGAGTAGAATGTTGAATCAAGTAGGCATCTCCGGTAACACCCGTTAGCGTGTAAGAGTATGAACTATGTAGATAGCGTACTTGATGAGGCTGATAGAGTGATCTGTTAGTGAATAAAGGTGGTACCACGAAGATATCTCGTCCTTTGATTAGGACGAGTTTTTTTATTTATAGGAGGAAATGAAAATGATTATTGTTTTAAAACCACACACAAGTGATGAAAGTATTAAAAAAATTGAAGATGTGATTAGAGCTCGGGGTGCAGTACCTCATGTTTCAAAAGGAGAGATTCAAACAATTATTGGAATGGTTGGAGATACTACTCAAATTGATCCCAAAATAATCGAAGTAGAAGAATGTGTTGAAAAGGTAATGAAAGTATCAGAGCCATATAAATTAGCTAACCGGGCCTTCCATCCTGATGATACGATCGTTGATGTTGATGGAGTCAAAGTCGGTGGGGATAATCTGGCATTGATTGCTGGTCCCTGTTCAGTTGAAAGCAAGGAACAGGTGATTGAGATTGCTAAAGCGGCTAAAGAGGCTGGAGCAAATATTTTAAGGGGAGGGGCATTCAAGCCAAGAACATCGCCATATGCATTTCAGGGGATGGGTTCGTCAGGTCTGGATATCCTGGTAGCAGCAAAAGAGGCAACAGGTCTGCCAATCTGTTCAGAATTGATGGATGTACAGTATCTAGAAGAATTTAATGAGAAGGTAGATTTGATCCAGATTGGAGCAAGAAATATGCAGAACTTTGATCTGTTGAAAAAAGTAGGAGCGGGAACAAAAAAACCGATTCTGTTAAAAAGGGGACTAAGTGCGACATTTGAAGAATGGATCATGTCAGCAGAATATATCATGGCCAATGGGAATCCAAATGTGATATTATGTGAAAGAGGAATAAGGACATTTGAGACATACACAAGAAATACATTAGATTTACAGGCAATACCAGTAGTAAAGAAACTGACACATTTACCAATAGTGATAGATCCAAGTCACGCAGGAGGAAAATGGTGGCTGGTAGAACCAATGGCGAAGGCCTCAGTAGCAGCGGGTGCAGATGGATTAATGATAGAAGTGCATAACAATCCAGAAAAAGCATTATGTGATGGACCACAGTCATTAAGACCGGAAAGATATGAAGAGTTATTGAAACAAATCAGCAAGATTGCTGAGGTTGTTGGTAAAAAAATATAATTAA
>NZ_JBKTWO010000003.1:5144-33748 GCF_047249845.1 Thomasclavelia sp. | reverse complement strand
TTATTGAAACAAATCAGCAAGATTGCTGAGGTTGTTGGTAAAAAAATATAATTAAGCAATCTCTACTAGGATATGGTAGAGATTTTATTTTTTTATCGTTCTAAATTTGATATAATTTTAAGTGGATAAAGTTAATTAAAGGGGAGAATAGTATAATTATGATGGTAAAGAGATTTTTAGATCAAATTTATGAAGGATATGTTATATCTGGTAAAAAGTATTGTTTTATTTTAGGGGCTGGTGCTTCTAAAAATTCGGGAATACGTACTGGCGAACAGCTGATGAAAGAATGGCATAAGTATTTATGGGCTGAAGAAAGAGGGAATGAATATATTCAAGAGTGTGCTATGGAATTAGACCCAAGATATGGAAGAGATACATATAAACGTTTTTTTGATCAAAATTATGAAATAAAAAACGATGATTATTTTGATTTATTTGATTTGCGTTTTGCAGGAAGAGCAAGTGATGGATATTCATTTTTAGAAAATGAATTAGAAGGTAAAACACCAAGCTATGGATATTTTCCTCTTGCAACTATACTTGCCAATACTAAAAATCATTTAGTAATTACTACCAATTTTGATTCTTTAATTGAAGATGCGCTGTTTATTTATACAGATAAACATCCACAAGTAGTAGGTCATGAAAGTTTAGCTCCATATATAGAAGGGGAATTTAAAAGACCAATAGTTGCTAAAATTCATCGCAGTTTATATTTTAATCCGTTAAATCGAAAACAGGATATGGAAGCATTGGCGAAGAATTGGGAAGATGTTTTAAAAAAAGTACTTAAAGAATATATTCCGATTGTAATTGGCTATGCTGGTGGCGATCATACTTTGATGTCCTTATTAGAAAAAGAACCGATTTTATGTAATTCAGGAATTTATTGGTGTTATGTTGGTGATAAACCTGATGTAAGAGTATATAATGTAGTGATGAAAAATAATGGTAACTTAATAAAAATAGAGGGATTTGATGAAATTATGTTTCAAATTGCAGAAAAATTTCATGAAGAAGCAAATTTTAATGATCCAATTGAATATATGAAAAAGCAGACAGAAGAGCGCTGCCAAAAATATCAGGATGAGTTCAATAAATTAAAGAACTCGTCTATTATACAAAAGGATAAAAATGATCAATCATGGATTTATGATTTTTTGAATCGTCAATCTGCAAAAAATTATTACCATAATAGTTGGAAAGAATATAAAAACAAAAATTATGAAAATGCTTTAAGAGAAATAGAAGCTGCAATTGAATTATTTCCTCAAGAACCAGTTTATTATTATAGCCAGGGAATTTATCTCCATACTCTGAAAAAATTTAATGAAGCTTTAAAGGTAAAAAATAAAGCAATTGAATTAGCACCTCAAAAATCAGATTATTACTATAGTCGAGCAATTACACTATCTAGTTTATTAAAATTTAATGAGGCATTGATTGATATTAAAAAAGCAATTCAATTAAATTCTGATAATATAAAATATTATAAATGTGCATTAAGAATCGTTCAAAATTTAAATATGGAGACAGAAATAGGTAACTATAAAAATATAATTGAAGCGTTGGAAACAGAATTAAATCAATAATTATTTAAATAAATAGTAAAAATATTATTATTTTTTAACATTACTTCATATTTTTCCTTATTTTTCTTGCAATTATTAAAAAAAATATATATAATAGGAACGTACTTTAGAGTTAAAGGGGGGAATAGTTCGATGGCAAAAACTGTAGTAAGAGAAAATGAATCTTTAGATGACGCTTTACGTCGTTTTAAAAGACAAGTTTCTAGAACAGGAACCCTTGCAGAAGCTCGTAAAAGAGAGTTTTATGTTAAACCAGGTTTGAAAAGAAAATTAAAATCTGAAGCAGCAAGAAAAAATAACAAAGGTAAAAGATAAAAACTTGGGCTTATATAGGCCCTTTTTTGTTTGTAAAAGAATTTAATCGAAATATACGCATTTAGTTTAAAAAGATTCATATAATTAGTTAGGTGATTTGATGATATATATGGAAAGTAAATGTTTGTCGATTAAATATTATGAGTGTTTAATATTATTGGAAAATAATATTATAGAAATAAAGATGAAAGATAATATTATTAGAGTAACTGGCGAAAATTTAGAGATTAGATATTATAGTGATCAAGAAGTAATTATATATGGAAAGATTGATTGTTTAAGGTTCTTATGAAATTTGGATATGATTTATATGAAGTAGTCAGCGAAGATATTATCACTCTATTAAAATCATTTAAAGAAGATCACATAACTGTATTTCAATTAAATAAAGTCGATGATTTTACATATCGATTTTATCTTCCTATTTATCAAAGAATACTGGTTAGAAAATACCATTTAACGATTATTAAAAGTATTGGTGTATTATATTATTTATTATTGCTTTTTTATCGGAAATTAAGCATGGTAGGAGTTGTTAGTTTTGTATTGACAGTTTTTTTGTGTAATCAATTTATTTTTGGAGTTGAAATTATTGGTAATAATCCCAAGACGACTAAATTAGTAAATGAAGTCTTAGCTGAGAATCGTATTAGTGTTGGAGATCGTAAACGATCTTATGAACAATTAAATGATATTTATGATGATATGAAAGAGAAATTCAAGGGAAAAATAGATTATTTGAATATCTATCAGGAGGGTAGTGTTTTATTTATTAAATATACTAATAGTGTAGGAGCTAAAAAAGTTAAAAAAAGTTTTGAGAACATTTATGCTAGTAAAGATGGGGTAATCCAAAATATTGATGTTAGTAGTGGTAACATTATGGTAAAAGTTAATGATTATGTGAAAAAGGGAGATCTGTTAGTCTCAAATACTATTACTTCTACTAGTGAAGTTGATAAAATTGTAGAAACACAGGGGGTTATTAAAGCCTATACTTATATTGATTATGAAGCTAGTATAAGTAAGAAGAAACTGGATGATGGGGAAGCATTTAGTTATTTATTATATTCAATTCGTAGTAAACTAGGTACAATCGACAAAATAGATAGAGAAAAAGTTTTATCTTATGGTATAATTGGTGACAAGAGAGTATTAAAAATGCAGTATATTTTAATTGAAGATATTGCAACTAAAGAGGAGAATTAAATGACAGAACAAGTTAAATTAGAAGAATATAGTGTAGCTCAATTGAATAACATTTGTGGTAATCATGATGAAAATTTTAAAATGATTGAAGAAGCATTGAATGTTGAAATCTCACTTCGAGGTGACGAACTAAGTTTAACTGGAGAAAACAAGGATAACTTTAAAGAAGCAAAGAAGGTAATTGCAGCATTATTGGGACTTGTTTCTAAAGGAATCAGTATCACACGTAGAGATGTAGTTTATGCTTTAAAACTAGCTAAAGAAGATAAGTTAAGTAGAATTAATGAATTATATAGTGTGAGAATTACCAAAACAGCAAGTGGTAAAATGATTTATCCTAAAACAATCGGACAAAAAGAATACTATTTTGCCCTAAAAAATAATGATGTAGTTTTTGGGGTTGGACCAGCAGGAACTGGTAAAACATATTTAGCAGTAGTTTTTGCAGTTGATGCTTTAAAAAATAATATTGTTAAAAAAATTATTCTTACTCGGCCTGCAGTTGAAGCAGGAGAAAATCTTGGATTTTTACCTGGGGATTTAAAAGAAAAGGTTGACCCTTATTTAAGACCGCTTTACGATGCGTTACATGACATGTTAGGTGTAGAACAAACTGAGCGTTATATTGAAAAAGGGATAATTGAAATAGCCCCTCTTGCTTATATGCGAGGTCGTACTTTAGAAGATGCCTATGTTATTTTGGATGAGGCCCAAAATACAACAGATAATCAAATGAAGATGTTTTTAACACGATTAGGCTTTAATTCAAAAATGATTATAACAGGAGATATTACTCAAATTGATTTACCACGTGGAATGGAATCAGGACTTGTCAAAGCTTTAAAAATCTTAAAAGGAGTTAAAGGGGTTTCTTTTATTCATTTAACTGCAATGGATGTAGTAAGACATCCTGTCGTTCAAAGAATTATTGAAAGGTATGATGGCAAAAATGAATAAGATATTAATAATTGAAGATGATATATCGATTAATAAGATTTTAAGTTATGAGTTGAAAAATAAAGACTATCAGGTTGATAGTCTTTATGATGGTAAAGAAGCGTGTCAGAAAATTCTTTCAAATGATTATGATTTGATTTTGGTTGATTGGATGTTACCATATAAAGATGGAGTTAAGATTATTCGTGAATGTCGAGATAATGGCTATATTAAGCCAATGATTTTATTAACAGCTAGAAATGATCAGGATGATATAATCTTAGGTTTAGAATCTGGCGCTGATGATTATTTGACCAAACCTTTTCAAGCTAATATTTTAATTGCCCGGATCGAAGCTCATCTACGTCGTTATCATAAACATTTTAAGGGGATTTTAAAGTATCTGGATATTAAGATGGATTTGACAAAACATGAGGTTTTTGTTGGAGAAAATCGTATAAATCTTACTAAAGTAGAATATGATTTATTACAAATGTTTCTTGATAATAAAGAAGAGGTTTTATCAAGGCAGGAATTGTTGATGAAGATATGGAATTTTAATTATGATGGGGATACTAGGTTAGTAGACATTCATGTTTTTAAACTAAAATCAAAATTAAAAGAGAGTCAAGCTTGTTTTCAATCAGTAAGAGGGGTTGGTTATAAATTGGTGAGCAAAGATGAATAAGAATTATCAGAAGGTTATTTTTTCTTTTGTTGTAGTATGTATTTTGTTGTTTTGGAATAGTAGATATGCATTTCTTTATATAATAGGTTTTATGTTAGCAATGTTATATATATTGTATGATACAAATACTTCATATTTACAACAGATTGATTTTTATCGTCGTGAAAAAGAAAATGAGATTCGTGAAGTTGAGGGAGAAAAGGATTTTAATCATAAAATTCTTAATTCTTTAATTAAAACTATGAACTTACCAATGATTTTTGTTAATAAAGAAGGAACAATTATTTTTACTAATCAAAGCTTTAGAGATGCTTTTAATATTAAACATCTCCGTGGTAAATATTATAAGGATATATTTAAAGGACAATTATTAAATATTGTTGATCAAAGTTATATATTTGAACGAAAGTTTTCAACTGTTACAGCAATTAATGAGCGTTACTATCAAATAGAAACTACACCGGTATTTAGAGATAAGATTGTTTTTGATGGCAGTATTATTTTATTTACTGATGTTTCACAGGTCAAAGAAATTGAAAAAATGCAAAAACAGTTTTTTTCTGATATTTCTCATGAATTAAAGACACCAATGAGTGCTATAATTGGCAGTGTTGAAATTCTTCAAAAAGAAGGCGTACAAAATAAGGAAACTTTTAATGAATTTATGGGTATACTTTTAAAGGAAAGCTATCGTATGCAAAATATCATTGAGGATATTTTGGAATTATCACGTTTAGAACAACCCCAAGTTAGTTTATCACCAAGACTTATTGATATAAATTCACTAGTTAAAGATACAGTGGAATTATTTGAACCTCTTGCTAAAGATAAACATTTATCATTATTTTATCAGACTAAAGTATCCCGTGAATTAATGCTTGATTATACTACGGTTAAAACAATTCTTAACAATTTAGTTTCTAATGCAATAAAGTATTCAAAGTCAGGTGTTATTTCAATTAAGATATATAGTGATGAAAAAAATTTAACGATTAAAGTTCAAGATGAGGGTGTTGGTATTTCTAAAGATGATATTCCATTAATTTTTGATCGCTTTTTTCAAGTAGATCGTTCTAGAAGTAAAAAATTAGGTACTGGTCTTGGATTAAGTATTGTTAAAAGAATGGTGGAATTAAATAATGGAACTATAGAGGTTGAAAGTAATCCAGGGATTGGTTCTGTTTTTACGATAACTTTGCCTATTTTATAGAAAGGTATAGATTTCTTTACAAGTAAACCATTTTTTCACACAATATAAAAATAATTTGAACAAATTATTTACTTATGATTAATATGTAAAGTAAAAGGAGTGTTGAAAATGGAAGAAAGAAATCCAATAGAAGAAAATAAACCAATGGAAGAAAAAGAAATAATTGATGAAAAACCTTTAGAAGATAAACCACAAGAATCACAATCAGATTTTGGACCTGCAACAAGAATAGAAAGAAATAAAGAAATGTTTACTAAACGAAATAATTTTAAACTATTTCAAGTCATTTTAGTGATCCTAGTTGTTGTTTCACTTGGAGCTAATGTCTTTATGTTTACTAGATTAAATGATAGTAATTCACCTATATCATTAAATAGTAATTCAAAAGTTCAACAAGTAAATTATGATGTTAAAAGTTCAACTACTGATGTAATAAAAAAAGTTAGTGATAGTGTAGTTGGAGTATTAGTTTATTCTAATGGGGCAGCGAGTGGAAGTGGAAGTGGTGTTGTATATCATGTTGATGGTAAAACAGCATATATTATTACCAATGCTCATGTTGTTGATGGAGCTCAAGATGTTCAAGTTGTTTTCTCTAATAAAGAATCAGTTAAAGCTACTGTATTAGGTAGTGATAGTTACAGTGATATAGCTGTCTTAAAGTTAACTGCAGATTTTGATTTAACTGGTATTAAATGTGGAGATTCTAGTTTATTAGATCAAGGTGAAACAGTTTTGGCAATCGGAAGTCCATTAGGAATTGAATATGCAGGAACTGTTACTCAAGGAATCGTTAGTGGAACTGATCGTACTGTATCAGTAGATTTAAATGATGATGGTCAAGATGATTGGGATATGAATGTTATTCAAACTGATGCAGCTATTAACCCTGGTAATAGTGGTGGTGCATTAGTAAATATGGCAGGAGAGTTAATTGGAATTACTTCAATGAAATTATCAGATACTTCTGTTGAGGGAATGGGATTTGCTTTACCAATCAACGATGTAATTAAAAGTGTTGAACAAATTATTGAAAAAGGAAAAGTAACAAGACCACAATTTGGAATTTCAGGTATTTCTTTATCTGGATATTCTAGTTATCAATTACGTTATTATCGTATAAATACAGATTTAACAGATGGTCTTTATGTGGCTAAAGTTAGTAGCGGTGGTGCTGCTAGTCAGGCTGGTATCCAAGAAGGAGATATTATTGTTAAATTTGATGGTGAAAAAATCACTACTTATAAGAGCTTTTTAACAGCATTGTATGCAAAAGAACCAGGTGATAAAGTTTCTGTAGTAATAAATCGTGATGGTGTTGAAAAAACCGTTGAAGTGACTTTAGGTGAGCAATAATATATAGACATTATGATATGATGACCTCCTAATAGACAGTGTAAATAATTAAACACTGACTAGGAGGTTTTTATATTGTTGAGGAAACAAAAGTGTTCTAAAGAGTATAAATTAAAAATTGTTAAAGAACATCTAAATAATCATAAATCATCTTCTCATATCGAAAGAGAAGCAGAGATTATTTATTCGCTCATAAAAAATGGATTGAACAATATGAAGCTAACGGAGATATTAAAAATACTAATAAGTCATATACTAAAAGAATACATTCCTGAAGATAAGGAAATATATATGACTAAAAGTAGGAAAGTTAATAAGCAAGAACGTATAGGGATTGTAAAGTATTGTATGGATAATGATTTAAATTACACAAAAGCTGCTGAAGCATATGAAACAACGTACACTAATGTATTCAGTTGGTTAAGAAGTATCGTGAAAAAGATGTAGAGGGTTTAGGAGAAAAACTTGAACAAAGAATTAAAGATGACACAATATGAAGTAAAATTATAAAAAAGTGGATGAGATAGTAAGAAGAAAATATACAGAACTAGTAGATATGAAGTCGAATATCAAGCAGTCAAAGAAACGTACCAGGAAGAAATAAAACTAATATATCATCAATGTACAGTATATTACACGTGAAGAGAGCTAACTTTTTATATCATGAAAAGGGTGTTAATGACTTAGAAAACGAAGAATTAGCATTATATATAAAGATACGATGAAATGTTCGATCATACTCCTGGATACTGATAGAATCAATAGAGATGAAAACAAACACTATAATGATAAAAAAGTTTATAAAGTCATGCGTATATTAGGGATATAAAGTATTATCAGACCTAAACGACACAGTTGTACAATACGTAAGAATAATAATCCAATTAGGAATATTTTAAAGAGAGATTTCAATGCATCTAAACCTAATGAAAAATGAGCTGGTGATATTAGTGAATTTAAGTATGGTATTAAATATAATAAAAAATTATATCTTAGTGTATTTATAGATTTATATGATAGGGCAGCTGTTGGCCATGAAATAAGTGATTTTAATGATAACGCACTTGTGTTTAATTCATTCAAAAAAAGCACATAATGACAATTTTAATTTACACTCTTTAATATATAATGATGGTGGTTATCAATACACAAGCCCTGCATTCATTAATATGTTAAATCAAAGCAATATGGCTCAAAACATATCTATAGTTCACTGTTGTATTGATAATGGTGTTTGTTAGATATCAAAAAAGATTTAATGTACAAACACCATTTAAAATAAGAGATGCAGCATTATCATCAGATTTATCTACACTAAACCCAATACCAGAAAACAAAAGGATTATGAAATGAAAGGCTGAAGATTATAGTAATAATACTTGTTTAGCTTAATTTGTTTATTTCTAAATAATAAAAATGAAGTTATCAGAGATGATAACTTCAAATCTAATAATTTAATTATTTCATCTGTCTACTTGACAGAGGGAATTCAATGTTTTGATGTCTTTTGTTTGAAAAAAAATCGTTAATATGTTATATTTTAATATGAAAAGAAAGTCTTCAGGGCAGGGTGAGATTCCCGACCGGCGGTAAAGTCCGCGAGCGTAAGCTGAATAGGTGAAATTCCTATACCGACAGTATAGTCTGGATGGAAGAATGACATTTTTTAGTTATTAATAAATGTAGTTTTTTTGTCATGAAGATTAGTATTTTCATGATATTTTTTATTTAAGGAGAGAATTATTATGGAAATTACTAAGACAAGAAAAATAGTTTTATCAGCTGTTCTTGGGGCATTAGGAATGATTTTGGGATTGTTGGAAATCCCATATCCTTTAGCTCCATGGCTAAATTTAGATTTATCTGAAATTGTAGTAATAATGGCAATTTCAATGCTGGGATTTAAATCGGCATTATTTGTTTGTGGATGTAAATTTTTAGTTTCTGTATTATTTAAGGGGCCAGTAGGACCAATTGCAATTGGTCAAATTACTGCACTAATTGCTTCATTGACGATTTGTTGTGTTTATTATTTTTTATCCAAACATATAAAATTAAGGAAAGAATGGTTAACATATGTTGTAAATATGGTTATTACTATGCTTATTTTTGCCACTGTACTTTTTATAGTAAATTACCTTTTTGTTACACCAACTTATTTAATGCAAAAGCCAACCTGGTATACTGAACTTCCCTTTGCAGTTGATATAAATGCTTTTAATCAACAATATGGAACGAATATTTCAATACCTGGAGTATTGGGTTTCTTATCACCTTATGGTCAGGCTATTTTTATAATTTATTTCCCTTTTAACTTTATAAAGGGTGTTATTTGTGCTATTGTTTATTATATTGTAAGACCAATTGAGTCAAAATTTAAGGAGGCATAATATGAATATTGCTTTAATAGCTCATGATCAAAAGAAAATGGAATTAATAGATTTTGTAAAAGATAATGAGGAATTATTTTCTGAACATACATTATATGGTACAGGAACTACGGGTAAAAAAATTATGGAAAATACTAATTTAAATATAACTCGTTTTTTATCAGGTCCTTATGGTGGTGACCAGCAAATTGGTAATTTGATTGCATTAGGACAAATGGATATGGTTTTCTTTTTTAGAGATCCGCTTACAGCCCAACCCCATGAACCAGATATTAGTGCCTTAATGAGATTATGTGATGTTCACTCTGTTCCGTTAGCTTCAAATAAAGCAACAGCATTAACATTTTTAAAAGTATTATAAAGAATTAAACAGGCAATAATTTAGTCCTTTTTAAATGTCTTTATAAATAAAAGAGGCTGTAACGAGATAACGCTTTGAAACGTTATTTCATTACAGCCCTTTTTGCAGTTATTCAACTTCGATTGCTTCTACTGGACAGCTTTCAGCAGCTTCTTTAGCTCCATCAAGATTGTCTTCGCTAACTACTGTTGCTAAACCATCGTCACCCATTTCAAATACGTCAGGTGCAACAGCTGTACAAGCACCACATCCAATACAAGATTCATTAACTGTAATTTTAGCCATTATAAATTCCTCCTTTTGTGTACTATCATATTATATCTTAAATAAATATATTTTCCAATATTTTATAAAGGAAATAGTTAAAAAGTATGCTATAATGTTCGATGAAAGGGTGATTTAGAGTGGTTAATTCACGAGTTGACAAATATCGCGATTTAAGAAGCGGATTAAAAGAAGAGGTTGGAATAAATCGTGACAATATGAGTGATGTAATTGATGCAGTGGTAGACACTGATGATGAGGATGATTTTTTAATGTCCGTTAATCGACTTTTTGATAAACCGAATGAAAAAAAAGAAATTGAAGATACTCTAACAGAAGCAAAAACTTTTGAACAAATGCGTCAAGAAAGCAGCGAAGAGATTAATCGGGCTTTACGTAGTGCTAAAGTAAGTGTTGGAAAAGAAGCTCAATATAATACAAGAATGGATATTCTTAATAAAATTAGAGAGCCAGAAAAACAAGTGGTACGAATAGATAATTTTGATAATGTAGAAACTTCACAATTTTCTAAGGGGTATTTTGTAAAACCAAATAAAGAAGAATTGGTAGAAACACCTGAACAAATCGAAGCTAGGGAAGCAAAAAAGAAGATGACGCTAATGGAACGATTAGCAAGTATGTCACCTGATGAAGATGCTAAGAAAGCAAAGATTCTTTTAGAAAAAGAAAATGATATTCAAGAAGATAGAACTGATGAAGAACAAAATCAGGAGATATCTAATAAAAATGATTCTTTACAACAAACTGCTTCTTTAGAAGATATGTTACGTCAAATTAAAGAGAAGGATCAACGTGAGGTTGAAAAAGCTTTGCAACAAAAACAAACTAATAGTAATATAAAAAAGATTAAAAATGAAACAACTGACCAAACTGATAGTGAAGAAACTAAAGTTGGGAGTCGAGTTGAAGTGGTTGAAGAAAAGAAAAAAGATCGTGTCGTTAATATATTGAATTATGTTATCATTTTTTTAGTGGTTGTATTTATTGGTTTATGTGGTATGATAGGATATCAGTTATTCTTTTAAACTAAGGTTTACCTTAGTTTTTTTCAAGGAAGGAGGGGTATAATGAAAAAAATTTCGATTGCAATAGATGGTCCTAGTGCTGCTGGAAAGAGCAGTATAGCTAAAATTGTAGCTAAAAAATTGGATTATATATATATAGATACTGGGGCAATGTATCGTTGTGTAGGGTATTATTGTTTACAAAATAATATTGATTTAAATAATGAGACTGCAGTATCAGCAGCCTTAAAAAATATTAAAATCACAATGGATAGTGATAATCATGTCTATTTAAATGATTATGATGTTAGTAATCAAATTCGACAAGATGAAATATCGATGTCAGCAAGTTTAGTTTCGAGTTATCAGGATGTAAGAGAATTTTTAGTTAAACAACAGCGTCAAATGGCAAATGTAGGTGGAGTTATTTTAGATGGTAGGGATATTGGAACAGTAGTTTTACCTGATGCTAAATTAAAAATATATCAAAATGCTAGTGTAGAAACACGAGCTAAACGGCGATATTTAGAAAATAAACAACGAGGATTAGCAGCTGATTTAGAAACTATAAAAAAAGATATTGAACAACGTGATTATCAAGATATGAATCGAAAAATATCACCATTAAAAAAAGCAGAAGATGCTATAGTCTTGGATACTTCAAATTTAAGTATTGATGAAGTAGTAAATGAAGTTTTAAAATTAGCTAAACAAAGAGAAATGGAGGATTAAAATGGCCGGTGTAGTTGCGATAGTAGGGAGAGCAAATGTTGGTAAATCAACGATTTTTAATCGAATCGTTGGTGAAAGAATTTCAATCGTTGAAGATGTTGCAGGAGTAACACGTGATCGTATTTATGCTACAGCGTCATGGTTGACAAAAGAGTTTAGATTAATTGATACAGGTGGAATCGAGCTTAAAGATGCTTCTTTTATAACACAAATTAAAATGCAGGCAGAAATTGCGATTGAGGAAGCTGATTTGATTGTGTTTGTTGTCAATGGGCGTGAAGGGATTACACAAGAGGATGAATATGTTGCAAGATTACTTCAAAAAACAAAAAAACCAATTTTATTAGCTGTAAATAAAATAGATGATAATGCATTTATTAATGAGATATATGATTTTTATAGTTTAGGAATGGGAGATCCTATTCCGGTATCTGGAAGTCATGGAATTGGAATTGGTGACTTATTGGATGAAATTATTAAAAAATTAGATTTTACAGAAGAAGAGTTTGATGAAGATGAGATTCGTTTTTCAATAATAGGTAGACCTAATGTGGGTAAATCATCTTTAACTAATGCGATTTTGGGTGAAGAGCGTGTTATTGTTTCTAATATAGAAGGGACGACTCGCGATGCTATAGATACTGCTTTTGAAAAAGATGGTCAAAAATATCGAGTTATAGATACTGCAGGAATGCGGAAAAAAGGAAAAGTATATGAGAGTATTGAAAAATATTCTATTTTAAGAGCGTTATCTTCAATTGAAAAAAGTGATGTGATTATTGTTGTAATCGATGGTCAACAAGGTGTGATAGAACAGGATAAACATGTGGCCGGATATGCTCATGAAGCAGGTAAAGGAGTTATTCTTGTTGTTAATAAATGGGATCTTGTTGAAAAAGATGAAAAGACAATGCAAAAGAAGGAAAAGGAACTTAGAAGTCAATTTAAATATTTAGATTATGCTCGAATCATATTTTTATCTGCAAAAACTCATCAAAGAGTTCCGCAACTATTTCCGTTAATTGAAGAGTCATTTGTAAATTCTCATAAACGGGTTCAAACTAGTGTTTTAAATGATGTATTAGTTGATGCTCAGGCAATTAATCCAACCACAACTTTTAATGGTGGACGATTAAAGATATTCTATGCTAATCAAGTAAGTGTTTGCCCACCGACCTTTATTTTATTTGTTAATGATCCTCAATATCTTCATTTTAGTTATAAGCGATATTTAGAAAATCGTTTACGTGATTCTTTTGGATTTGAAGGTACACCAATTCATATTATTTGTCGTAAAAGAGATTAATCATCGTGCGCTTTTCTAATATGAATGTTATAATATACATACAATGATATAAGGATGTGTAATTATGAGTAAAATTGCGGTTTTAGGAACTGGTAGCTGGGCTACTGCTTTAAGTAGAGTTTTGATTGATAATCAAAATCAAATTATGATGTATGGGATTGATCAAAATCAAATTGATGATATTAATATAAATCATCAAAATAATGCTTTTTTTAAAAATATAATTTTAGAAAATGAGATTAAAGCTACTAATAATTTAGAAGAGGCACTAAGGGATATAGATTATTTATTGATTACTATCCCAACTCAGTTTGTTAAAGAAACATTATTACAGGTAAAACCATTTATTAATAAAAAAATAACTGTTATCAATGCTGCGAAAGGTTTTGATTTAGGTACAAATATGCGGATGTCTGATACTATTCGCAGTGTTTTAGATGAAAACTTGATTAATCCTGTTGTTTCATTAATTGGTCCCAGTCATGCTGAAGAGGTTGTAGTTAGAATGTTGACGACAGTTTGTGCAGTATCTTTAGATGAAAATGCTGCTCATGATGTTCAAAAATTATTCTCTAATGATTATTTTAGAGTTTATCGTTTGACTGATGAAATAGGTGCTGAATATGGGGTTGCAATTAAAAATGTAATTGCAGTCGCGGCTGGAGTGCTATGTGGTTTAGGATATGGTGATAATACGAAAGCTGCTTTAATAACACGTGGGTTAGCTGAAATGGTACGTTATGGAATGAAAAAAGGTGGCAAATTAGAAACATATATGGGATTAACTGGAGTAGGGGATTTAATTGTAACTTGTTCATCAGTTCATTCGCGAAATTTTCAAGCGGGGCTTGAAATAGGAAAGACTAATGATGCTAGAACGTTTATGAAAAATAATAAGAAAACGTGTGAAGGTATTAGAACCTGTCGGGTTATTTATGAAGATGCTAAAAAGTATGATGATATTGAATTACCGATTATAAATGCAATATATAATGTTTTGTATAATAACCATGAACCTAAACGTGAGATTCAACAGTTAATGAAAAGAGAATTAAAAATTGAAGGGGAACGTTATTAGAATATTTTCATATTATATAGTGGTGATAATATGAAAGATGAAGATGTTTTATTAGATAAGGTTGTAAAGAAAACTAATGTTAATAAAGGAGAAATATTAAAATTAGCTAATGATTTACAGTCTAAAGATTTAAATAATGAAAATGATATTAAGGATTTTATTATGAGTGTGGCTAAGGTGACTAATAAACCAATCACTCCTAGCAAGGTTGATAAATTAGTTTCGATGATTAAATCAAATAAAATTCCTAAAGATATCGACAAGATGGTCTAAGACAATATAGTAAAATAAACGATAAAAACAAGTATTTTTTAGGTTGACTTATGGTATTATTTTATATATAATTGTCATTGCGGTTATAGAAGGGTGATTATTTTGAAATACAATTTACAATGGATTGTTAAGCATCGTGGAAAATTTGATTTTGAAGAGGGACTAACTTTTCCTTCGGAGTTATTTGACCAGTATGCTCAAATTAATGACTTGAAGGACATTATTGTCTCAGGAACCGGAGATCTTGATTTGAAAGATAAACGTTTATATGTTGATCTTAATATTAAAGGAACTATGATTCTTCCTTGTGCTATTACACTTGAAGATGTTGAGTATCCTTTTGAAATTAATTCAACTGAAGTGTTTGCTTTTGAAAAACCTGATCCACTTGAAGATGTTCATGAAGTAAAAAAAGATATTGTTGATCTTACCCCAGTGGTATTTGAAAACATTATGCTGGAAGTACCGATGAGGGTCGTCAAAGATGATGCTAATATTAAATCTAAAGGAAAAGGTTGGAGAATATTAGATAACAGTACTAGTGATAAAGATGATGATTATATCGATCCTAGGTTAGCTAAATTAAAAGATTATTTTAAAGATTAAATAGGAGGTTATACTGATGGCAGTACCATTTAGAAGAGTTTCAAGTACAAGAAGAAATAAGAGAAGAACTCATGATAAGCTTACAGCACCAGCTGTAGTTGTATGTCCAGAATGTGGTGAATACAAAATGTCTCATAAAGTTTGTAAACATTGCGGTACTTACAAGGGACAAAAAGTTTTATAAGAAATGGCGCTTTAAGCGCTTTTTTTATAGCCAATTAACGTTATTTTGCGTTAATTGGCTCTTTTTTTGTTTAAATGTCAAAAATGCCTTATTTAAAGAAAAAGCTATACAAAACGATTTAGAAAGTATATAATGGTGGTACGAAGTGTTAATTTGTGATACTAAGTGTTAAAAAGTGGGTGATGCAAATGTTCATGGGTGAATTTAGACATAATATCGACGCCAAAGGGCGTCTTATTATTCCCTCAAAATTAAGGGAGCAGTGTGGCGAGAGTGTAGTCATTACTCGTGGTTTTGATGGTTGTCTAGCATTATATACCCAAGAAGGCTGGAGTGATTATTATCAAAAACTCCAAACATTGCCAAAAACAAAGAAAGATGCTCGTAACTTTGTTAGAATTATCACTTCAAGAGCTAGTGAATGTGAATTTGATAAATTAGGAAGAGTTAATATTCCTAATGTTTTAAGATTAGAAAGTAAATTAGAAAAAGAATGTATCATAGTAGGGGTTGGAGATCATGTTGAAATTTGGAATCAAATTTTATGGGAAGAATACTATGATGCTAATAAAGATAATTTTGATGAAATTTCTGAATCATTAGATGGATTTGATTTATAGGAGAAGATAATGTTTGATCATGTAACAGTATTATTAAATGAAGCAGTAGATGGTTTAAATATAAAAGAAGATGGTATTTATGTTGATTGTACATTAGGTGGTGCAGGTCATAGTTGTGCTATTTTAAAACGTCTTACAACTGGACATTTGTATTGTTTTGATCAAGATCAAAGTGCCATTGAAGCAGCAAAAGATCGTTTAAGTCAAATAAGTGACAATTTTACGATAATTTATTCTAACTTTGTTAATATCAAAGAAAAATTAAAAGAATTAGGAATAGAAAAAGTGGATGGGATATTATTTGATTTAGGTGTATCTTCACCACAGTTCGATACTGGAAGTCGCGGTTTTAGTTATAATTATGATGCTAGATTAGATATGCGGATGGACACAAGCAGTCAATTAGATGCATATAAAATTGTTAATACATGGTCATATGAAAAATTAGTTGAAATACTGTATAAATATGCAGATGAAAAGTTTGCTAAAAGAATTGCTCGTAAAATTGAACAAACAAGAACAAATCAGCCAATTGAAACAACATTTGAATTGGTAGAGGTTATTAAAGAAGCAATACCAGCTGCAGCACGTAGAAAAGGTGGTCATCCAGCCAAAAGAACTTTTCAGGCTCTAAGAATAGCAGTAAATGATGAATTGAATGTATTTGATCGAGCTTTAAAAGATTCATTAGAACTATTAAATGATGGTGGCAGAATATCGGTGATTACTTTTCATAGTTTAGAAGATAAGATATGTAAATATACTTTCAACGATGTAACAAAATTAAAAGATGTCCCACCAGGATTGCCAGTTATTCCGGATTATTTATTACCTAAATATAGATTAGTGAATAAAAAAGCAATCGTTGCTTCTAAAGAGGAGTTAGAGGCGAATCATCGGGCACATTCAGCGAAATTAAGAATAATTGAGAGGGTGTAATATATGAGACATAGAGTTAAGAAAACAAAATTTGAGGCTTTTTCACAAAGATTTTTGATTATTTCTATGGTTGTTTTTATTTTTGGAATCACTTATGTAAGATCTTTAGAATCCTCTTGTAATCAAGAAGCACAACAAATAGAAAAAGATATTAAAGTACTAAGAGATGAGATAGATAGTCTTGAGATGCAAAAACAAGAGTTAGCTTCTTTTTCACGGCTTAATAATGTAGCTGGTGAAAAAGGATATACATATAGTAATGAATCTGTAGCTTCCTCTAATCCTACAGAGGGAGCACAATAACAATGAGTCAATTTAAAGGTGCAAAGATAGCGTATGTTGTCTTTGCATTAGTTATTTTTTCTTTGGTTGCAAATATAGTTTATTTGGGTGTTACAGGTAAACATATAATTAGTAATGGAGATATAAAGGCGTTTGCAAAAAGTAGAGGTAAAGTGGAAACGGTTGAATATGCAACAAGAGGAGAAATATATACAAGTGATAATGAGATAGTTGCTTCAAATGTACAAAAATTTAAGTTGATTGCAATTGTTTCTGATAAAAGGCCTGGTTATGGCAATAAAAAGGCTCATGTAGTTGATGTAACTGAAACGGCTAATAAAATAGCTCCGATTCTTGGTATGGATCCTGTATCTATGGCTCAAAAAATGCAAGAAGCAATCGATGCGGGTAAATATCAGGTAGAGTTTGGGACTCATGGTAATAATTTAAGTGCTAACCAAAAAAAGGAAATAGAACAAACTGGCTTGACAGGTTTAGAATTTGAAGAAGCAAATTCTCGTAATTATCCTTTAGGTGATTTTTGCAGTTATATTATTGGATATGCTAAAAGTATGGAAAAAAATGGTGTAAAAGGTCTTGTTGGAGAAATGGGATTAGAAGCTATTTATGACAAAACATTAGCTGGTAAAAATGGCTATAAAGTATATCAAAAAGATGCTAAAAATTATATTTTACCTAATGGGATCTTAAAACAAAAAGATGCTGTTGATGGTCAAGATATATATTTGACTTTAAATAGCTCATTACAACGTGATTTAGATCATCTATTATCAAAAGAAGCTAGTGAAGCAAGAGCAAATAAAGCTTCTGCAGTAATTATGGAAGCTAAAACGGGTAAAATATTAGCAGTATCAAATTATCCGTCATTTAATCCTAATGATCGTAATATTAATGATTATAAAAATTTCTTTTTTGATACTGCATATGAATGTGGGTCAGTATTTAAATCATTTGTTTATGCCAGCTCAATTGAAAGTGGATTATATAATGGCAGTGCTTTGTATGAATCTGGTAAATATGATTATGGTGGCAGTCGACCAATTCGTGATCATAATAATGGAGCCGGTTGGGGAAGTATTTCTTATGATGAAGGATTTTATCGTTCTAGTAATGTTGCTATTTGTAATTTGTTAGAAAAAGGGTATACAAATCGTGATGAGCTAATTGAAACATATGAGAGGCTAGGCTTTTTTCAATCTAGCAATATTGATGGATTTGATTCGGCTTCTGGTATAGCATTATATAAAACAGATAAGAGTAGAGCAGCATATTTAACAACAGGTTTTGGACAAGGTTCGACAGTAACGATGGTGCAGTTATTAAGAGCATATAGTGTTTTTGCAAATGATGGTAAGATGGTTGAACCGTATTTAGTTGATCGAATTGTTAATAAAGAAAACAATGAGGTTACATATAGTGGAAAAACAAAATATTCTGAAAAGATTTTTTCATCATCAACAGTATCAAGAATTCGCGATTTATTAAAAGGTGTTGTAAATGAAAGTATGGGAACAGCTAAAAAATTTGCACTTGATAATGGAGTCCAAATAATTGGGAAAACTGGTACCGGACAGATGGTTGGAGAGAATGGAACTTATTCAAGTACTGATTATACAAAATCATTTGCAGGTATGGCACCATACGATGATCCTCAAATCGTTACTATGGTAGTATTCCAAGGACCAGATAATGAAACAACTGATCATCAGGCTAATATTATTAAAAATATTGTTCCTTCTGCATTGTCTGTAATATCTTCTTATAATGCTTCTAACAATGAAATTCCTACGGAAGAATATAAGCTGGATTCTTATATAAATCAAAGTGTAAATTTTGTAA
Source organism: Thomasclavelia sp. (assembly GCF_047249845.1). Taxonomy (GTDB): domain Bacteria; phylum Bacillota_I; class Bacilli_A; order Erysipelotrichales; family Coprobacillaceae; genus Thomasclavelia. The sequence goes on along the minus strand of NZ_JBKTWO010000003.1, from coordinate 14,519 downwards.
AAGCAAAATTAGAATCTAAAACTTTAAATGTACAGATAATTGGTAATGGTTCAACAGTTATTGAACAATTTCCAGAAGCAAAATCAAAAGTAACTAAAAATGACCGAGTTTTTATTAAAACAGAGTCATTGGATATCACTTTGCCTAACTTTTATGGATGGTCACGTAAAGATGTATTAACATATGGGTCATTATCTGGATTAAACATTACTATTGATGGTGGTAATGGACTGGTTGCTAACCAAAGTTTGCCAGAAGGAAGTATTTTGCATAGTGGTGATGCTTTAACTATTACATTACAGTAAGGTCTAATAACCTTACTTTTTTCATATATTGTATGGGTGATAAGATGATATATGAGATAACTAAACATAAAATAAAATGGGTTAAAATTATTACAGTTCTGATTGTTATTGCAATAATATTAAAGATTGGCTATATTCAAATCATTGATCGTGTTAATATCTATAATAAAGCAGTTGATTTATGGCAGCGTAGTTTCCCGGTTGAAGCAAATCGTGGGTTAATTTTAGATAGTGATAATAATGTACTAGCAACTAATTTAACTACAGCATCTTTGGTTGTTGTACCTAGCCAAATCAAAGATATTGAAATGACAGCGGAAAAATTAGCAGAAATATTAAATGTTGATATAAAAGTTATGCAAGAAAAGTTAAGTAAAAAAGTATCTATTCAAAGAATTCAACCTGAAGGACGCCAACTTGATGATGAAGTTGCTGCAAAAATTGATCGTTTAAAATTACCAGGTGTTTATCTAATAAAAGATACTAAAAGATATTATCCTAAAGATAACTATTTAGGACAGACATTAGGTTTTGTTGGAATTGATAATCAAGGTTTATTAGGATTAGAATTAAAATATGATAATTACTTAAATGGTAATAATGGTAGTATAGATTATTTTATGGATGCTAAAAGTAATCCTTTAACATTGTATCCTAGTGTTTATAGTGCACCAACAACAGGATTTGATCTTCAACTAACAATTGATGGTGATGTTCAAGATATTATCGAACGTGAATTAAACAATGCGTATGATACTTATAATCCAGATGGAATATGGGCTCTTGCAATGGAGCCAAGTACTGGAAAAGTATTAGGAATGGCTTGTAAACCGGATTTTAATCCTAACGATTATAAAAGTGCAGATAAAGATGTTTATAACCAAAATATTCCAATTTGGAAAACATATGAGCCAGGATCGACTTTTAAGATTATTACTTTTTCATCAGCATTAAATGAAAATCTTTTTGATATGGATAAAGATACGTATTTTGATAAAGGTTATGAAATCGTTGGTGGTGCTAGAATTAAATCATGGAAAAAAGGTGGACATGGTTTACAGACATTTAGAGAGGTTTTACAGAATTCTTCTAACCCTGGATTTGTTGAAATTGGACGAAGACTTGGTAAGGATAAATTGTATGAATATGTAAAAAAGTTTGGTCTGACAGAAAAAACAGGAATTGATTTACCAGGTGAATCAAAAGGAATCATGTTTGATTACGATGTATTTAACGAGTTAGAGCAAGCTACTGTTGCTTTTGGTCAAGGAATTTCAGTAACACCAATGCAATTAGTTAGAGCTATATGTGCCTGCGTAAATGGAGGAACATTATATAAACCTTACTTAGTGGATAAAATAATTGATAATTACAGTGATGATATTATCTATGAAAAAAAGCCTGAAGCTTTAAGGCAGGTAATAAGTGAAGATACTTCAAAAAAAGTACGAGATGCTTTAGAGACTGTAGTAACTGATGGAGGAGGGAAAAATGCCTATATTGATGGATATCGAATTGGTGGAAAGACTGGGACTGCTCAAAAAGCAGTGAATGGAAGTTATGTAGATGGTGGTTATATTTTGTCATTTGTGGGAATTGCTCCAATTGATGATCCTAAAATCGTTTTATATGTGGCAATGGATAATCCTAAAAACTGTGTTCAATATGGAGGAACTACTGTGGCACCAATTGCTAGAAAAATGCTGGTAGATATTTTACCAAGTATGGGTGTCAAAAAAGTAGCTTCACAAAGACAAAAGGCTTATACATTTATGGATACTAAGAGTGTTAAAATAGAAAATTATATTGGTAAAAGTAAAAAAGAGATTAGTAATCCTGAGTTAAAATTTAAATTTATTGGTGAAGGAGATAAAGTTATTGATCAATTACCACGAGTTGGTGAGTATGTAGAAGCGGGTTCTACAGTTGTTATTATGTTAGGTTGATAAATACAAATTTGATTTTTTATATAGTTTATAATATAAATTGTTTTTAGTAGTTAGCTTTCAAAAATAGCAATAGTTATTAAAAATAAGAAAAAGGTGTTTATTTGAATTGATTATTAAAGTACTTTTTAATTTGTGATTCTGTTAATAAATAATTAGTAATTCGTGAATTTGTTTTGTGATGATATTTATATATTTATTTTCGGTGTTTATAGCTTTAAACTCTTTAAAATATTTGTTCCTCAATATTTTAAATTGTAATATCCTTTCAAGAAGAATTGTCAGATAATATAATAGAAAATATTCTTTTATCGTGTTTTCTGTTTTTATAAATACTGGTTTTGCATCTAAATTTGATTTGAAGATTTTAAATGTTTCTTCTATTTGCTATAAATTATGATATGTAATAAAATTAAGCTTCTAAAAAAGAGATTAAAAATTTAAAAAAGGTAAAATATAATACCTTGATAAAGTTAAATTCATCAAGTATCTATAATAATAGAAAAGGTTTAAATTATGTCATAGAAAAAAAACAGGAGATAATAATAGAATAAATGTTTAATAATTAAAAAGAATTGATACAATTTAATTTTGTATGTAAAAACGACATTAAATATAGAGAAAAGTATGAAAAAGTAAATAAGCTATCTTCTGTAAACATTGATGATAGTTATTGGATTATTACCAATACCACTAATTAATGATAGTGCACAAGAATCATAACTAATTATTAATGACTCTGAAACTAGTCAAGAATTACATTAATTAAGTTTATAAGGAAATTGGGGAACAGGTAAGAGGTATTCTAATCATTTTTATGGTAGATAAGAACATTGATTTGTAGAGGTTTTTCAAATAGTGATAAACAACTATGCACACGCAGGTGATTTTTTGAAATTACTTTTATTGGTTCTAAAGTAGAAGAAACAGTTGATAGAACTGTAACTGATGGACATGTTGATCAACAATTGATTTATGAATCTGAGGAATTACTAGATGGTCAACATACAATAAAAGTTATGTTACCAGAAGATACTGGTGAAGCAACTTAGATAGATTTTGTAAAAGTTTATCATGGATCAATTGCACTTACAGAAACTTCATTAAGTGAAACAGATATTTGTTTAGAAAGTGGTATATCTAAACAAATCAGTGCAGAAGTATTATCAGGTGTTGCAACTAATAAAGATATAGTTTGGCAAAGTGCTGATGAAAATATTGCAATTTTAGTTGAAAATGAAGCTATTAATATTATTAAAACTATAGAAGTAACTACTACTGTATAATATTAAAGATACTGATACTAATGCTACTGTTGATGCAAGAGTAGTATTTGAAGTAGAAAATATGTCAAAGTTTGTAAGAGATGTTAATGTTAAGAAGATTACAGTGATTCAAATACAACTCGAGGAGAAATAAATAATGCAAAAGATGTCTTTGCAAAAGTTCTAGCAAGATTACAAATAGTAGAGATACAACTACAAGTGTAAAAACTAGAGACAATAGTTTAGTTAAAATGTTTGCGAGACTAGGATTATTAAGTGTAGCTGGAAATATAGTATTGAGAAGAAAAGAAAATTTACTATTAAAAATTAATAAATATATATAACGCTATAACTTTCAATGAAATTATGGCGTTATTATTGTTACTATTTTAGTAATTCTAAGGTATTATTAAAATAGTAACAATAGCATATAATAGAAAGGACGACAAATCATGAGTAATAAGGATATATTGTTAAAAAATACCAAAAATTTAATTTGTACATATGGATTTGATAAAGTAACAGTAAAAATGATTTGTGAAAAATCAAGTATATCAAGGAAAGCGTTTTATAGTTTTTATCATGATAAATATGAAATTTTAGAAGAAATATTAATTAGAGATTTTGTGGACGAAATAAATGATTTATTTAGTAAATTTGGAAGAATTGAATTAAATCGTTCAATTATTTTAGAGGCACTATATCAGAGAATATATGATAATGGTGAATTTTATCGTAAAATGATAAATACAGACAATAAATATATCTTAGAAAAATATTTATTTAAATATATGATAGAGCTAATGAAGAAAATATTAACAGGAGCAAAAATAGAAGATAAAGAAAAGGAGTATGCAATTTATTTTTATGCATCTGCACAAGTAACATTAATAAGAAAATGGATTTTAGATAATTATGAAATTTCTCCTAAACAATTAGCAACATATTATAAAAAATGGGCAGTGAAAGCAATGTGTGATTGTTATTTGCCTAGGGAGATATTTTGTATATAAAATAATGAAAAGAGTAACGCTTTTTTTAAAAGTGTTACCTTTTTAGTTACATTAATGAAATTTTGAGAATTTAAACAAATATTTTGCAATGATATAATATATTTAAATATTTGTTGAAAGTTAAGGGTTAACTATAAGAAGAAAACATGATGTTTTTATTCTTTTGGTTATAAATTTTATAAGTGATTATGTAAACAAAAATTAATGAAAAGGAGTGAGATATAAAATTAAAATAATTTGAAAGATAAAAGTATATGATTATTTAATTTATTTTAGGAATACGGAGAAAGGAGAAATATGTACTATTTAGTTTATAATTATTTAAATAAATCTAGTTATTACTAATAAAAAGATGTTAAAAAATATTTAAAAATCATACTGTTTTAGGTTTGATTTTCAGGGTTTGTATCACAGATAAATAAGGTATTAGCAGTAATTGAAAAAGCTAATTTATCATCTGAAAGCTCTAAAAAGAGTTATTTAGAAGTTGATAGGATATTTGTATAGTATATCAAAAACTATTGAGACAACAATTAAGTTTGATCAGCTTAATAATATTAGAAAAGTAATCATGGGTAATTATGCTAATATAAAAAATTATTTTTCTTTAGAAGTTATTGACAATAATCAACTTAGATATATTGAATTTACATATGAATATGGTAATCATGTTATTTTGATAGATTATAAATTGAATCCAACAAGAACTTTTGATGGTAACTAGCATAGTATGTCAATTGTACGTGATGTAGAGAATAATAAATTATTATTTTATCTTGAGGGTTTATTAGAGGAAACATTAACTTTAATTGGAAAAAGAATAGTGTTATTGAAGGATAATGTTAAATTAGATGAAATTAATTATTTTGGAACTGATTTAAGAAAAACTTATTTTTAAATGAAGATATTATTGAAGTAAGATTTTAAAATATTTCAAGGAATGCAGATGAAAAAGCTACTCAGGCAACAGTTAATACATCATTTTTTATTTAACGAAAGGTATTCAAATGGAGACTTTGCTGTGGATTTGAGCTTTCTTCTTACCGTAATAAAAGGAAAGAAATTAATACGTTGTACCACAATGAGGGCAAACAGTCTACTTGGCAAGATATTTTCTGTCTTTGTATCTAAAGATCAGCTTTAAAGGTTTGTTATGTTTAAGTTTGTAGTTTGTTTAAGCTTCAATAAAAGTGATAGGAGGATGTTCAGGCTTAACAACGGTAAGAGGATAAATCTTAAAGCGACGATAAAGTTGACTTTGAGAAGAATTGATAAAATTTTTAGGTAAAGATTTAATAAGAAAACATTCAAATATATATATGTTTGATAACAGGTGATATAATCTTGACCATGGTAATATGTCCTTTCTATTGTGGTTTAGTTACTTACAATTATAAGGGGAATTACTTTTTTTGTATAAATTTACAGGTCAGGTTATATATCAATTTTTAGGGGGATTGATAAAAGGATAGATAAACCAAGGTAGGATAAGGGTTTCCGGTTAAATTATTATTAAAATAATTAACTGTTTTTGATACTACCTAGTCGAAAAAGGGGAAGAAAATATGAAATCTAAAATTATTACAGTTATTTTAAGTATATTAATGATTTGCGGTTATGTTCCTGTATCTGCTGTAACTCAAGAACGAGAATTTACAAGTTTGAATTTTAATAGCAGTGAAGAACAGTTTGTTTCAATGGAAGATAATTTAGATTATATTCCAAATACAATCGAAGTATGGTTGAAATTAAATAATAATCAAAATAAACGTCAAATTATTTTTGGGAATTATCGCGATACTACACATCCAGGTTTTTCAATTGAGATAACCGCAGATAACCAATTACGTTATTTTGAGCAAGTAATTGAAAATGGTAAAAAGATAGAATTTGATATTCGGACAACTGATTTTTCATGCGATAATCAGTGGACTCATATTTCAGTGGTTAGAGATTCGGATAATAGAACTATCAGTCTTTTGGTTAATGGTGTGATACGTATTAGTAAGAGTTATAATAGTGTGAAGGAAGCCCCTGTTTTATCTAATGCACATTTTGTAGGGACTGATTATAGAAAAAAATATTTCTTTGATGGTGAAGTTCATTCGATCAGTTTATGGAATCAGACAAAAACTCCTGAAGAAATTAGAGCAGATATGGATACAAAACTTACAGAAACAGAAGATGGTTTATATCATGCATGGAATTTTGATGATGTAAGTATAAATGTAAATGGATTGGTATATGATTTAGTTAATGAAAATAAAATTAATGGGACTGTTTCAGGATATAAAATTTTAGCATTAGAAATTCAAAAATTAAAAGAAACAATAAAGGAATATGAACAATTAATAAAAAATTCAAATTTAACTCAAGAAAAGAAAGACGCATTTATTAAGGTAATTGAAGAAGTAAAAGTAAGATTAGAAACTGCGACTGATTTACAGGACGTAGATGAAATAAATGAAAAATTACAAAAAGCATATAGTGATTTTGGAAAACCAGAAGGTGGTAAATTAGAATTTGTTGTGGTAACTGATACTCATGTACAGTCTAGTGCGAGCAGTGAGAGTGCTCGTATTTATGATGATGGGTTAAATGATATCGTTACAACTATGCCAAATGCTAAAGCAGTTGTTAACTGTGGTGATTTTACAAGTGATGGTGCAGACAGTGAGTTTGCAAGCTATTATAATATTATTGATAAATATGATGAAAATTTACAGTTTGTCAATGCATTAGGAAATCATGATGTACGCTGGACATCTCAAGGATGGGATGGTGTGTATGATCGTTACATGTCATATAATCAAAAATATATGGGTGATACCAATAAAGTATATTATGATACATGGATTGGTGAAGGTGAAGATAAATATCATTTTGTTGTTATAAATACAGAATGGGATATTAAGGACAGTTCATATATTTCAAATGAGCAGATAAAATGGCTAGATAAAACAATGGCAGAAGGTGCTAAAGATGATAAACCAATTTTTGTAGTACTTCATGAACCATTACGTAATACGATTGCTAGTACTGACAGTTACAATGGTTCATCAGATTTCCCATTAGATGCTGGGCCACAGGATTACGCAATAAAAGAAGTATTAAGAAAATACCCACAGTCAGTCATCTTGACAGGACATGTACACCCTGCGGTTGGTTCAAATGAAATTATTGAAACAGATTATGGCACATTAGTAAATATTCCTTCATATTTACGTGCAGATTCAATCGGATATTATGTAAGTGTATATGATGGAAAGGTTCAGTTAAGCATGTATGATTTTGAACATGATAACTGGTTACCAAAATATCATTATACAATTGATTTAACAGATGAGCTGCCAGCAGGGAAAGTATTAGATGTAACATTTGATGATAAAACAGCAAATGATGTTTCAGGAAATGGAAATCATGGAACGGTAGTAGGAAATGTAGAATTTGTTGATGGAGTAAAAGGAAAAGCTGTGCATATTAAAAATGATGAAGATGCACTAAAGGCTTCACAATATATAGATTTCGGTAAAGTAGAAGATTTGCGTTTTGGCAAAGATGATTTTACAATTATGTTTTGGTATAAAGGAACAAAAGAAATGGATACTGAAGGAGCGATCATTTCAAATAAAAACTGGGATTCTGGAGGAAACCCTGGATTTGCAGTTGGAACATTTACAGATCCAAGACCAGGAATTGGATTAAACTTTACAACACCGGGAGCATCAAGAGGAGATACAGGGCGTTATGAAAGTGGAATAGACGGTAAATGGCATCATGTAGCAGCAACGTTTGACCGAGATGGAATGATGACACTGTATATAGATGGAAAAGCAGAGGGAAATTATGATATTTCTGGGCAAACAGGAGCGAGTATTGATGTAGATACATTATCACTTGTTCTAGGAGCAGATGGAAATAAACAGTATCCAATCAATGATGGATATATAGATGAATTAAAGATTTATAAAAAAGTAATTGAGGCATATGAATTAGAATCAGTGGTATCACCATATAAAGTAGAAGCTGGGGAAAATATGGCGACAGTAACATGGGAAGCGTTAGAAGATAAATTCACACCAGCATATATATTATTCAATGGAGAAAAATTATTGATTCCTTCAGATGCTACAAACTATGAAATCACAGGATTAACTCCAAATACAAAATATGCTATTGAAGTTATCACACGTGATAAAAAATATACACGTAATTTAGTATTTGGACATGAATTAGAATTTAAAACTGAGAATTCAATAAAAGTTGATTTTGAAGTATTAAAGGATTTAATTGCAAAAGCAGAAGATGTTGATAAAACTCAATATACACCATCTAGTATAGCTGATTTGGAAATTGTGTTAGTTGAAGCGAGAGCACTTCTTGATGATGAAAATATTACTCAAGAAGAAGTAGATGCAGCTTTAATAAAATTACAAACTGCTATAGATAGTTTAGTGTTAGCAGATAAGATTGAAACTAATAAAAAAGCATTACAAATTGCAATCGAAATGGCTAAAAAAGTAGGTTTAGAAAATGTAGTACCAGCTGTAGTAAATGAATTTAAAGCAGCATTAGAAAATGCTAAAACTGTATATGATAATGCAAAAGCAAGTCAAGAAGAAGTAGATAAAGCATTTGATAGACTAGCTAGTGTAATGCAGATGTTAGAATTCTATAAAGGTGATAAAACAGCTTTACAAAAACAGATGGATCAAATAGCAGGATTAAATGCAAATGATTATACAGAAGCTACGTGGAATGCAATGCAGGCAGTATTACCAAGAGTAAATGAAGTACTAGGTAATGTAAATGCAATGCAAGGTGAAGTAGATGAAGTATATACAGA
>NZ_JBKTWO010000003.1:0-5053 GCF_047249845.1 Thomasclavelia sp. | reverse complement strand
AACTATAGTGTTGCATCATATACAAGTTTAGTAGAAACATTAAATGCAGTAAAAATGATCTATGAAGATCCAAATACAACAGTAGAAGAAGTAATGAATGCACAAAACGCATTGATTAAAGCAATAGCAGGATTAGAAGTGAATCCAAGTAATCTACCAGTAGATAATAATCCTGGAAATAATGTAAAATCAGGGGATACAACAGTAAATGCAACTAAGACCGGCGATAATTCATTAGTTGGAATATTTACAGAGTTAATAATCGTAAGTATAGTGGGCTTAACTATGTATAGAAAGAAAGTAGATTAGAATTATAAAAATAATGTCATATCTATTAATTTTAAAGATTTTGACATTATTTTTTAGTATGTTGAGTGTGGCTATCTAGGTGGTGAAAGTCCACTGTGGGGACGATGTAAAAACTGCTAACTATTTGCTTATCTATCGTGAAGTGGGATCTGAAGGAAAATGTAGACAAAATCTGGGTCTGAGGAACACGAATTGTATAAAGTATACAATGGAGATGAGTATACTAAACAATACAAGTCATAAGAAGCTGTGAAATAAAATTTGACATAGTATCAAGTATTCCTCTTTTATTCAGAATATTTGTTTTATTGATAACATTTGTAGAATTAAATTTTATCTATCGGCTCTAGCGTGGAATTCACCTTTTTAATTAAAGAATAATAAAAATTTGTATGATTTTATCATATATTTTAACCATTTTTTTATAAAAATAGTTTATAATAATAATATAAAAACTAAATAAAAGATATATATCTTTTATTTAGTTTAATAGTAAGCAATTCTATTATAGAATTGCTTACTATATAACAATACCCATTATAATAAAGTATGTGGAATGCAAAGTATCCTGGAACTCATATTCAGTAATAAGTTCTATTGTATAGCTTATTTAATGCATTCTAAATATTTTATAGTATATATAAGTAAGGAGATGATAAAAAATAGATATTAGAAATATATTTAGTAGAATGTTTGATGAAAATAAGCTATATTTATAAAATTTAAAGAAAAAGAGAATTAGGATAAAAATGTACTAAAAATGGGAAAAAGAATACAAGAGAGGAGAGAAGGATGAAATCAAGTAAAATAGTATTGTCGTTGGCAATGGTTATGTCTCTTGTAGCAGGTAGCTATGGGACAATTTCTATAAATGCTGCAGAAGGTTATATTGGTGATAGTGATTTATCAAATACAGAAACTCCTGCACCAGCATCTTGGGGTGTAACGCCAACAAACGAGCAATATCGTTATCAAAAGGAAGAATTAGCCGGTTTTGTTCATTTTGGACCAAATACATTTAATGAAATAGAATGGGGAGAAAATTACGGGGATAAAACACCAGATGAAATTTTTAAATTAGAAAAGGATTTTGATGCAGAAACGTTAGTTAAAGCATTTAGAAATGCAGGATTTAAAAAGATTATTGTAACGGCTAAACATCATGATGGATTTTGTATTTGGAATAGTCAATATACAGATTATGATGTAGCTGAAACAAGTTATAAAAATGGAAATGGTGATATTTTAGCTGAAATTTCTGCAGAATGTTCAAAATATGATATAGATATGGGATTATATTTATCACCATGGGATATTCATGAATCTAGTTATGGGTATTACGATGAAAATGGTAATCCAACAACTGAAGATAAAGATGTCTTAGATTATAATGATTATTATGTAAATCAGTTGAATGAAATTTTAGGAAATGATAAATATGGAAATAATGGTCATTTTAGTGAAATCTGGATGGATGGAGCAAAGGGTAGCGGTGCCAATGCTCAAAAATATGATTTTAAACGCTGGTATGATACGATTCAAGCTCAAGAAGGAGAAGAAGCAGGATTTGATAGTGAATGTATGATTTTCCAATGTGGTTCTAATACTACAGTTCGCTGGATTGGAAATGAAAATGGTTATGCCGCAAAAAATACATGGTCAAAATCAAATGTAAATATAAATGCCGATACATGTGATGATAATGTACAGGGAAGTTATTCATTGGGATATGAAAATGGAAATAAATGGACTGTACCTGAAGCTGATGCACGCATCACATCTGGATGGTTCTGGGGAACAAAGAAAAATACACCTAAGAGTCTTACTGATTTAGGTCAAATGTATTTTAATTCAGTTGGTCATAATGCACCATTATTATTAAATGTACCACCTAATTCTGATGGAACGGTAGATCAATTGATTTTAGATCGCTTAGCTGAATTTGGAAAAAATATTGCGGATACTTTTGATACAAATTTAGCAGCTAATGCAACAATCAAAGCATCAAATGTACGAGGTAATGATATTAATTATAAGCCTGGAAATATGATTGATGGAAATGATGATACATATTGGACAGTTGATGATGGAAATCAAGAGGGAACACTTTTAATTGATTTAGGTTCAACAAAAACTTTTGATGTTGTTTCTATTGAAGAGGCAATACAGTTTGGTCAAAGTATCAATGAGTATAAAGTTGAATATCGAAATGGTGAAAATAGTGATTGGAAAGTCATGGATGAAGGTCAAACTATTGGTGCAAAAAGATTAGTTAGAACAGGTGCAATAAAAGCTGATCAAATTCGAATTACTGTAGATACTAATAAATCAGATGCGGTACCAATTATTAGTGAAGTTGGTGTATATAAAACTACTGAAGGGTTTGAATTAGCAGGAACTGCTCCTGATGGAATGGATGTTATTGATATTGAAGATACAAATGTAGCTGATGGTGCAGGTTTTACGTTTAACGGTACATGGTATAGTGAAAGTGGAAATAACTTTATTAATGGTACTAATCGTTATGCCAATGCTGGTGCATCTTTAACAATTACATTTACAGGAAGCAAGATTTATTTGATGGGAACAACGGATCCAAATCATGGAGTTGCAACTATTGCAATTGATGGTGGTAAAGCGGTGAAAATAGATACAAATGCTAGTTCTCGAGCTACTGGACAAATGATTTTTGCCTCTGATGATTTAGATGATGGAGAACATACATTAACATTAAATATTGATTCAAAAGCTATTGGTTTAGAAGCTGCATATGTGATCAATAATGGTGGAAAAGGTATGATTGGCTTAGAACAGTCTAATTATACAATGAACGAGGATGAAAGAATTGATGTTAAAATAGTACGTGTAGGTGGAAGTAATGGCACAATAACTGCTAAATTACAACCTAATCCAGGAAGTGCTATTCAAGATGATTTTAATACTGAATTAATTAGTGAGATTGTAATGGGGGATGGAATAAAAGAAATTACTGCTCCAGTAGAAACTAGAAGAAATACAAATGCAACAGGAGATAGAGTATTTAGTATTGAATTGACTGATCCTAGCAATGGATTAATTTTAGGATTTATTGGTAAAGCAAATGTTACAATCAAAGATACAGAAACAAGCTCTTTAGAAGCATTAAATAAATTACTTGAAACAGCTAATCAAAAGAATAAAGACTGGTATGTTTCAGGATGGGATAACTTTAAGGAAGCATTGGCCAATGCAAATGAAGTAGCCAATAAACCTAATGCAAGTATCTCTGAGATTGAAAAAGCAATTGAAGCATTATCTAAAGCAGATAATGGTTTAGTAAAAAGAGAAAAATATACGCAAGAGGATCCTTTTATTTTCCCATGGCAAAAAGATTCTTCTGCATTGCTTGAAGCAGAATTTGTAAGTGAAATCGTAAATGATCCAACTGGTGATAATGGCTGGCCATGTGTTGTTAGTGAAGGATCATGGGCAAGTAACGGTAAGTTTATTGATGCAATCCAACAAGGAGATATAGTTAAATATAATTATAATGCTCCAAAAGCAGGAACATATCATGTCAAGGCATATTATCGAAGTGGTTCAAATACAAATGAACTTGTGTGGTCAGAAGAAAATGGTAAGATCGAAAGTGGTAAAGTATCAGCTGGTGCAAGTAGTACAGCAGCAACTCATACAGCTGAATTTGATTTAAATGTAAAAGAAGCTGGAGATGGTGTGTTAGTATTTACAGGACCAGCAGGGAAATCACCACAGTTAGATAAATTAGAATTTACACCTGGTGAAATAGTATTAGATACATTTACTATTGAAGCAATTGCTAGTGAAGGTGGTACAATAACTGACAAAGGTATAACTACAGTTACTGAAGGTGATAGTAAGAAATATGATATTGTAGCTAATGAAGGTTATGCAATCAAAGATGTTCTTGTAAATGGAGAATCTGTAGGAAAAGTTGATACATATACATTTACAAATATTATGGCTGATGCAAAAATTGAAGTTATATTTGAGTTTAATAACTACACTGAAAATAATCCTTTTGTTTTCCCTGTTGGAAATGGGGCAGTGACACTTGAAGCAGAATATTCTATTCTTCATAATACAGGTGAAAATGAAACATGGCCATTACAGATTTCTGAAGGAGCATGGGCAAGTAATGGAAAGTTTGTAAACAGTTTAAATGAAAATGATACTATTACAATTCCATACACGGCTTCAAAAGCGGGAACATATCATGTTAAGGCATATTATCGAAGTGGTTCAAATACAAACGAATTAGTATGGTCAGAAGAAAGTGGTAAGATTGAAAGTGGTAAAGTATCAGCCGGTGCAAGTAGTACAGCAGCAACTCATACAGCTGAATTTGATTTAAATGTAAAAGAAGCAGGTAATGGTTTATGGGTATTTACAGGACCAGCAGGGAAATCACCACAATTAGATAAGTTTGAAATTGAATTTGTTAAAGGAACTGAAGTTGAAGCAGATAAGACTGTATTAGATAAACTAATCAAAGATGTTGATGACTTAGATGAAACAGTTTATACAACTGAAAGTTGGAAGGCACTACAAAATGTTTTAACATCAGCAAAAGATTTATTATCAAAAGAAGATGCTACTCAAGAAGAAGTAGATAATATGGTAAATCTATTAAAAGCTGCAAAAGATGCATTAGTTGAAGTTACTATTGAAACAAATAAAACAGCATTATCAATTGCAATTGATATGGCAAAAGAAGTAACACAAG
>NZ_JBKTWO010000002.1:0-114253 GCF_047249845.1 Thomasclavelia sp. | reverse complement strand
CTGGTACTAATTTACCTAACTGTTCTTGTGTTACTTCTTTTGCCATATCAATTGCTATTGATAATGCTGTTTTGTCAATAACAACAGGATCTACAGCAGAAGCCATATTCATACCATAATCTACAACTTGTACTTCTAAATCATCTGCAATAGACTTGTCAGGTAGATTTTCAATCAAATCTTTCAAATCAATTGTCATAGTTGTTTCGGTTTTGTTGACACGAATAATATCACTAACACGGTTATCTTTATAATAAACAGCTAAAGCCTGAATTCCAGAAGCATCACTAGCATTAACAGTAAGTACATTATCTTTAGTCAAAGACATATCCACTTCAGGTGTAGTTATATCTACATTTACATCAAAAGATTGAGTCTGAACATTATCAGAATTTAACAAGACTTCTAAACAAGAATCTTTATCACCGTAATCCACAGAGTTTAGATACTCATATTCTAGCATAGCTCGAACTTCAAAAGTGTAAGCACCTTCTTCTACTAGATTACCATCAAAATCAGTACCATCCCAGTACATCTGACGGTTATACTTAGTACCATAGCTCAAAGCAGCCTGCTGTGTTAGATTACCATCATTGACTTTTGCTTCAAAATATTCATACTCTGGCCCGATTACATTAACAATATTTCCATCCTTATCTTTAATCGCCACACATAGAGCCTTAGCGTTACGCAATAGATAAAGTGCTGTATAAGCAATATCATCCATACCGTCTCCATTTGGAGAAATAGTGACATAAGCACCATTTAGTTCTTCATTAGCACGTAGACCATTCAAGTAATTACGAATCGTATTATAATAGCTAGTTGAAGATCCTCCAAAATAATCTGGCAATGATGTTCCAGTATACTGGTTAGCCCCCAAAACCACATCATTCCCGTTAACCAAAGAATTCAAAGTAGTTGTGTGGAACAAAGGATACTTAGCATCAGAAGTATTTAAATCACTAATGTCATCATAAGCAGTAGCCAAATCAAAAATTGGAGCTGCATTCCAATCTCCTCTAAATCCCATATAAGGAATATTAAGAGTCTCATAATCTGAATCCACATTATCAAAGAAGACAAAACCTTCTAGGAACATACCATTAGGATATTTTTCATCATAGGCTTTCATTGTCTCTTCGTTTAAAGTTACACTAACTGTAATCTTAGCTGAGCTATTAGCAGGAACAGAAATTTTTGTTGCAGAAGCACCGTCGCCATAGCGATTGATATTGTCAGATGCATTGTCAATAGTACCTCCAGAAACAGAAGTAACTTTCATCACACCATCTTCAATTGCATCGATATCTGAACCATAAGTGTTGACACCAGCAATATTTGTACGCCCATCGGCCTCTGTGGTATTATCAGTCTGAAGACATGCAAGTACATCAAATGTCTTTGCCACAGAATCATAATTATCCATAGTAAATGTAATATCAAAATTTGTACCTAGCTTATCACCCAATTCTACTTTAGCACGAGCAGATTCACCAGTAATATCGTTATAAGAGGCATCGTTATGCAACACAACTAAACTATTGATTATGTTATCAATATTAACCATACCAGCGCCTTGACGTCTTGGAGAGAAATATAGGTTTTGACGAGTCTGATTTGATGAACTCACAAAAGGCTGATAAGCTTTAGCATTAGAAGCTACCAACTGATTCACCAAATTACTATATTCTTGAGTTCCAGGTTTCACTCCAAAAATATCTAGATTATCATCCACATATTGCTGTGCAAGGATAAAGAGTCCCTCTGCATTTGGAGATGCCATTGAAGTACCGCTCTTTGAAGTTAGGGCTGAATCAGATGCTGCACCTGCAGACCAAATATTACCACCAGGAGACATTACATCTGGTTTCAAACTCAAAGATTCAGTAACACCCCAAGAAGTAGAACTTGCAGGACCATTGTCACTATAATTACGATTTACTGTCTGAGATTTTTTCTCAGAAGAGAAACTAACCTGCACAATATAATTAGCAACAGCAGCAGACAAAGTACTATAAACACTGCCATTAGTAGAAGTACCACCAAAAACAGGAATACTCTCACCATTTTCGCCAGTCCATAGACCATCAGTACCAAAATAGTCACCATAATAATCAAAGGTCATATACACAGCTACAGCACCAGCCTTATAAGCGTTCTGCTGAGCAGCCATAATACCCTCTTCA
This sequence comes from Thomasclavelia sp., assembly GCF_047249845.1. Classification (GTDB taxonomy): domain Bacteria; phylum Bacillota_I; class Bacilli_A; order Erysipelotrichales; family Coprobacillaceae; genus Thomasclavelia. The sequence continues at coordinate 112,064 of NZ_JBKTWO010000002.1, read as the reverse complement.
TCGTAAGGAACATAACCATAAGTACGTTTTACCAAAGCAATTTTACCTGTTAAATCCCGAGTAATAGATGAACCATCACCACAATCAACCAGCTCATAATTACCAGTTAACGTCTCACCAAGTCCAGTATCGTAAATATCCTCGATTGCAACAGTATTCACAACATCACCAGTTACTCTTCTAGCAATAGCTGTAGTTTCTGTCCAATTGTTAATATAAGAATATCCCGTACCTTGAGCAGAAGCAATAGTCATAGGTGCATATAAAGAACCAGAGAAACCACCTGCTGAACTATTAGGTAACAAAGTAGTATATCCATTTACTAAAGCACCTGGATGACTGTCACGAGCATCATTACCCGCAGAAACGCAAATAGAAATACCACTAGCACTAGCTCGGTTGTAAGCACGTTGATAACCTGCTTGAGCATATGTATTCATAGTTGTAAATCCATTTGGAATACCAAGGGATAGGTTAAAGGCATTGACACCTAAAGTTATAGCATCATCCAAAGCAGCAAATACAGCTTCGTCTGATTCCTGACCAAAGTCATCATTTTCATCAAACACCTTAAAAAACATGATTTGAGAATCGTAGGCAGAACCCTTAACACCAGAAAGTTCGTAATAGCCATCACCACCGTTACCAGCAACAATACCGCTGACGTGTGTACCATGACTGCTAGAATCACCATCCCATGCATCTAAATCACCGCAAGCATAATCAACAGAAAATGGAACTTTAGAGTTGTAATAGAAATCACCATTTAAAATGGTTTCTTGTACATCTTTTGAAAAACCAGTCTCATCATTTTGGTGGAACCAGCTTCCCCAACCAGATTGGAATAAGTTCAAAGTACTCTGATTAGCTTTGATAGACTCAAGTAGATTATCTTTTGTTTTATAGTTAGAAAGCAAACCAGCTTCCCCATCTTTTTCTACTTTAGGATCCATATAAGAAAATAACTGATGAGTGTAACGGATACTACTGTCAAAAACACCAACAACTTTGCCTGCACCAGTATAACCAGCTTCCCAAGCTGCTTCAAGTCCCATTTGACTAGAAGAACCGGCATCAGACATAACAGATTTGTTTAAATCTATAGCATCACATCCAGTAAGCTCGTAATATTCTTCAAGAGATATATATTCCGTGCTCTCTTCATCTTCTTCCCAGTTATCATTATAATCATAGCTTTGGCTTAAATAGACAGACATTACTCCATCCAAAGCTTCAATCTTTTCTATGTATTGGTACTCAATCTGAGCAGCAAAACCATTAAGCAGATTGGTGTAATGATACTTATATACCGTATTAGGAGCAAATGCCGAAATTTGAGTTTGGATTTTCTCCTGTTGGCTTACCATATCAGCTCGGTGAGCTGCTACAGACGCATCAGCAGAATAGCCAATGCTATCATTTCGAAACATAGTAGTAAATTCATCCACGTCCAGGGTGGTTTCTTCTTCCAATTCCACGATTACAGTTACGATCTCATCTGGCTCATACTGGTCGGTAGAAATTTTCTCCCCAGCAGTAAGCTCGTCTAAAAGATTCGCAGCTTCGGTGTTAGTATTTGCATTATTTATCGCTGTGCTTGTCGTAAATGACATGCCAAGCACCATCGCCACAGCAAGAATACTCACCAAAAACTTATTGAATAAAGTTTTTTTCATAAATTCATTTTCTTCTAGTATATTATAAATGACTTATTTAACAGTCATAAATGATATACCTTTCCCCTTCTTTAAATTTTTGTTAGGAATCAAAAAAGTGAATGTCTACTTTGACTACCTTAAAAAGGTCATTGCTACATCATTGTATTTGAATTGTAATAAGTCTTTAAACTTGTATCTCCCGTTAAGTTCTTTGATACCCCATTTGTGATTACCAAATTACATAAAACAAAAAAGAATGTAATGTATATGTATTGCTGGTAAGTTTAATCATTGATCTTCTTTCACTAATCCTGATGCTGCTAAACGTAAAGAAAAAATACGTATGATCAAAGCTGATAAACTCTATACCTTTATCATTGCTTTGATTATGCAAAACAAAACTATATAACTGTGACCAAAAGTAAACTTAAAATGGAGAAAATGAAAAACTCACTCACTATCATTCTTCTTTAACGGAAAATATTAATAGACTTAAAAATCAATTACAGAAATGTATTGACATTGCTTTCCCAAAATTCAATTCAAAATATTCCATTGGTGAAAACAATGATGTTATAACTCTTAAAATAAAGATACTTATTGAAAGACAATTAAAAGATATGGATAAAAAAAATAGAAGAATTAGCTAAAAAGCTTAACTCTCCTATCTTCTCTATCCCTGGTATTGAATTCTACACAGGAATGTGCATTTTAAGCGAAATCAGTGATATTTATTACTTTGATTCTTCCAGAAAAATTGTCGGTTTTGCTAGTATGGATCCCAGTACATATCAGTCAAGACAATGCAACGCCCCCAAAACGCCATTATCCAAACAAGGATTTCGTTATCTTCGTAAAGCCCTATCAGTATATATTACCAACATGCAGATTTAATCCCACTTTTAATAAATATTGTAGTCTAAATCGTGCACAAGATAAATTCCATAAATACATTCAAGGTCATGCAATAAGAAAATTACTAAGAGTTATTTATAAACCTTTATCTGAAAACAAAGATTTCAATGCAGAACTTTTAAAATAACACAAATAAATATTTATCAATGTTTTAAAAAAGCTACAAAAGTAGTTGTTTCAGTGTACAGTTTTATTCACTTTTCAATGTCCTAAAAATACCTGCTAACTTTTATAAGATTACTTTAATCTTATATAATTAGCTTTCTAAAATAAGAATGGCACATTTAAATCAAAATACTTCTGTGTGTAAAACATATTACACAGATTCCCTTGTGTCGTTGCACCACTCGGTTTACAAAATTCCATTTTATCCGCCCCCTGACCTCCTCATATTGAGGCATTTCAAAAAACAAACAGTAAAAAGTTTCCTGAACAAACCTATACATTTCCTCTTTGAAAAGATATTAAGCCACTAAAGGCGAGAAAATAGAAATATTGTAATTCCATTATATCAGAAATAGTAAAAATTGACAATTAGGAGTTTGATAGTTAAACAAGCAAAAAAGCGAAAAAAGTATTGATGTATACTTTATTTTTTATCAATTAGCACTATGCCAGCTTGGTGAATTGTAATCATAATGTAAGTAAGATTATAGAACCCTTCTATAATTAAACACTAATTTATGTGCCAGTTTATAATTCCTTATCTTATATATATTTAACTATGTCCAAAATAAAAAGGATCAACTCCTGTACAATACAGAAATCAATCCTTATTAACTGCTTGATTAAACTTATTAACTTTTAGTCCAAATAATTGGGGTCACTTCAAATTCCTTGTACTGCTTAATTTCTATTTACCCATTATCGAGTAAGATCCACATTAATTAACAGCCTTTTTGTTTAAAAGTTCATTTTCTAACTACGATACATCATATTCATTTGACGTATTTCATCTTTTATTTTATCTCTTAACTCTAATGGTTTAAATACTTCAATATAATTTGCTAACTGTAAAAACCAATTTACTAGACTATCATCATATACAACATTTTCAATCGATATATCTACAAACTGATGAAACTGATTCACTATAAACACACTATCTTTAAAACGATCATGTAACAATTCAAATACTTTATTGCTATTAACTGCATATACTCTTATTTGTAAATTTATCGATACATCTTTTGATACATTAAGAGGATCATTAGATAGCCAAACTTGATCTTTAAATGGTGCAATTCTTTTTTGCACATATTTAGGTGTACGCACCACTCTTAGCTCTGTGATACGATTTATTCGGTAATATTCCAATTCTAAATCTTCACCATTATTAATATGATAACCAATTACATAAATTTGATTATCAATAATATCAATATTAGTTGGATACATCATAATAGCTTTACCAGCTACACTTTCTTTTAATACATTATCATTGACAACATAATCTAAACGTTTAAATGAAATACAAGCAAAGTTATTTATGGCATTAATGATTTTCTCTAAATAAGATAATGTATTTATTTGTTTATTTTCACCATTTAAATTATCTAGTAAATGATATTGATTTATTTTATGTAAAGATGTATCTGATAAAACCTTTTCAATTAATTTAGAATTACCATCCTTATCTAAACTTAAACATTTTTGTAATAATCTAGTCAATATAATTAATTCTATATCACTATAATATGTTTTTTCAACAAATGCTCCTTTTTTCTGTTTAGTTGTATAACCAACACTACAATTTATATTTGCTTTATAAGGAGCCAATAAAGTATCTTGACAATCACTAATAATATCATTAAACGCCTTTATAGATTCTATATCTGCTTTAATCGTATTACTAGATATAGTAGTTCCTAAGCCACTAATCTTTGAAATTAATTCTTCTCTAGAAAGAGCATGATTTTCATCAGTTAATCTTTTTAAAAGATATTCAGTTAACAAAATTCTTGTACCATTGCTAATATCTCCCATACATTTTCCTCCATTACTTTAATTCTACTTTATCTCTTTAAATATGTAAAATCTCAAATAATTATATACATTAATTATTTGGTACATTTAAAAAAAATAATAAATAAATATCCAATATTTTTACTAAAAACAAAAAAAGAGTCAAAAATCGACTCTCATTTTCGAATAAACTAAACTATATTTCTTTAAAAGCTAACACCCTTTATTAAAAAAGCGTCCCTTGCTTTCCCCAGTTTTGATACTCATCAAAAGATACATAAATATCATTAGGTTCAATATTAGTTGTTTCTTTAATCATCTTCATTAACTCTTCAGTAAATTTCTTCTTAGCATCAAAATCAATTGATTTGTATAATTTAACATCTACCATCATACAAGGAATATCTTCACCTCTAAAATACATAATCTGATTATCTTCTAAATGAAGCATTAAATTTTCTTCTTTTTTACCTGGAAGTATTGTAATCAGCTCCCCTGTTCTTCTTGCAATCTCGTTTTCTTGTCTAAGAGTTAATTTATGATTTGTTGTAAATGAAATAAATGGCATATTCATTTCCTCCTTTTAATTAATTTATTATATTCTAACATGTTTTAACGATGATGTTAACATACAATTATATTATAAAAAATAATAAAGCGTTTACTAAACAATTTGATTTATTTAAAAAAATATGGTAATATAAAGGAGCAAAAGTAGCAATATGATTTTCAAAGTATCACAAGTATTAGAAGATTGTATTCCTTTATGTACCGCCGCAATCCTATATTTGTGATTTAGAGTTACATAGAGTATTTCCTTTTTGCACATCTTTCAAGGAGGTACCATTAATGAGTACAGGTAAAGTAAAATGGTTTAATCAAGAAAAAGGTTTTGGATTTATTACTAATGATGAAGATGGAAAAGATATCTTCGTACATTTCTCAGCTATCAATGCTGATGGTTTCAAAACTTTAGAAGAAGGTCAAGTTGTTGATTTCGAAATCAACGAAACTGATCGTGGACCACAAGCTCAAAACGTTACAGTTAAATAATTTTTGAGTTTGAGAAACCCATTTGGGTTTCTTTTTTTATTAAACCTAACTAATAAATAACCTTAAAATTCAATCTAGCTTTATTAAAGCATAATTAATATAGATATGATAAAATATATCCGGATGGAGGTTTATTGCATGAAAACATACTGCGGTTTAGAATATAGTCTAAAAATTAAAAATATTATTATTGATACAATTAAAACAGCAAAAGAAAATCCTTTCATTAATTATTATTTTATTGTTGATGATCCATTATTTTTTGAAGAAGTTTTTTTTAAGTATACTGATACTTTGTTTAATATCCAAATAATTTGCTATCAAGATTTATTAAAAAAATTACTGAATTTTTATCATTTACATCAATACGAAGAATTAACAAGATTGGATAAAATTTTAATTACTAAAGATTTAATTGAATCTTCGAATAATCTTTTCAATACAGATAATAAAATAGAGCTTATTTATGAACTAATAGATATTTTTGATTTATTTCATTTAGAGCAAATCAAAAACTCCCAACTAGAATTATCATTTGCTTCAAAGGAAAAAATAACAACAATAATAGAGCTATATCTATTATTAAATAAAAATATCCCACAATACAAATGTTATCTGTATGAAGATATCTTAATAGATAAAATTGATGAAAATTTATCTAATAATCATTATATCTTTATAACAGATAAAATATTTTATCAACTACGTTTTCAATTTATCAAAAAAATTGCAAAATTTAATGATACTACTATTCTAATTAACGATCATGATGATCCAAGAAATTTAAATACCCCATTTAAAAAATTTCATGAAAATGATTATTATACTGATTTTAATCACCCTTTTCTTAATCATTTAAATACATTTCTTTTTTCACTTCAATCACCAAAATATTTACCAAACTCCCCCTTTTACAATTTAATCCAGACTACCCCAAAAGCCCAAATTGAAAGTGTAGTTTTAAATATCTATCAAAATATTGTTGATAACAACAAACATTACCATGATTTTGCAATTTACTATCCAAATCAAGAATATTTAGATCTTTTGATTGAAACATTAAATAATTTTAATATACCCCATAATATTAAAAAAACATTAGTTTTTAAGGAAATGGATACTTGTTTATTGTGGCTTAAATATTGTTGCAGCAATGATGATAAAGATTTACTTGATTTATTAGATTCTAAGATGATTAATGGTTTCACAGATTATAATTACTTAGATGTGATAAAAAAAAGATATATAGAAACCGGATATATTGAAAATCCTTTTATAGATAAATATGATATAGTTAATTGTAATACCTTGACAGAATTTAGTAACATGATGATAACATTTATTAACAATGAAATCATTTATAGTCAAAATCAAGCTACACTAATCAATTTTTTTAAAAATCTCTTTAGTGAACAATTATTTACACTTAAAGATTTTTATAATCTTGTCACAAAATTAAAGCCAATTTTAAAGGAAGATAAGAAAATATATAATGATCATCTATATCTATTAAATTATAATCAATGCTATAGCGGAATCCTTGAATGTTCTTACATATATCTAGTTGGTGTAAATGAAACTATTGTTCCCATTCAAGCTAAAGATACTGGTATCTTATTAGATCACGATTATCAGGTACTAAATTTACCTGATTTAAACTATAAGATTGCTTTAAACCAAAATAATATTTTAAAAGTATTAAATAGTAATATAAATTTTATTGCAATATGTTTCAGTAATGCAACAATTGACGGACAGCCACTATTAAAATCTTCTTTATATAATCAACTAAAATCAATGTTTAGCTTCACTAATATCGATATTAGCAATGATTATCTACATTATAGTTTAAAAGATAAATTATATCTTTTAGGTGGAAAAGATCCCAATTATAAATTCTTAAATAATATGATTGATCATTATAAACATACAAATAATCAACCAGATAATCTAACTCAATCTTTATTTTCATCCCATCTTTCACCAAGTAAATTAGAAACTTATAATGCTTGTCCTTATAAATATTTTAATCAATATGGTTTAAAAATATATCCATTTAAAAATCCAACTTTTCAAACAAATGAGATTGGTACTATTGTGCATTATGTTTTAGAAAAAACTAAAGCATTATTTTGTGATAACAATGCAGCAATAAATGTAGATTTCAGTCAATTAAATCAATATATTGATCAATATATTAGTGAATATATTGATCTTAATGAATTAAGTGAACGATTAAGCTATGGAACTAACAATTTTATTATTACAATGATCAAACAGGATCTTTTAAACACAATAATTGTCTTAATTAATCAGATGAAAATTACAGATTTTAAAATTATTGGAAATGAGGTTGAAGTTAAACGTGATTATTCTAATTTTAAATTAAGCGGAATAGTTGACAGAGTCGATCAGTATGATAAATATTTAAAAATAATAGACTATAAATCCAGTAATAAAGATCTAGATATTTCTCTAGCTATTCAAGGTTTTAATATTCAAATGTTGTTATATTTAGACACTTTAACAAATCAAATGAAATTAGAAAAAGGAGCCTTATTATATTTTAATACCAAAAAAAGAATTTTAGCTAGTTCAATGAAAATAAATGAAACAGAAAATCCAAATAATTTTTTTAAACTATATAAGATGAATGGATATGTCAATGAAGAGATCATTGAAGAAATTGATAATCAAATAGACAAAGAATCTACAATTATTAAAGCTAAGTTTGTTAAAAAGGATAATTGTTATAAAGGAAATATTTTAAATAGCTACTCTTTTGAAAGACTTTTGGCTTATGTTAACAGGCACATCGAAGAACTATATAAAGAAATTATTTCAGGAAAAATCAGTATTAATCCAAAAGGAAGTGATGATATAACAATACATAATAAAATTAATCCTTGCACTTATTGTAAATATCAAAGCTTATGTAATTATGATGTTTTTTATAACGAACATACACTGATTGATAAAAATAATCTCGAATATCTAATAAAGGAGGATATAAATAATGACAATTAGTTCATTAAATGATGGTCAATTAGAGGCGGTTATAACTCGTAATTGTTCTATTCTAGTTTCTGCTCCAGCGGGTTCTGGAAAAACAAAAATTTTAGTTAATCGGATTATGACCTTAATTGAAGAAGAACATTATAATGTCAACCAGCTTCTTGTTCTAACTTTTACTAATGCCGCTGCTTTAGAAATGAAACAACGACTTCAGACAGCATTACAACAAAGACTCCAAGAGAATATTTGTCAGCAATTAAAAGAACATCTATTAAAACAACAACAGTTATTACCAAAAGCTTATATTACTAATTTTCATGGTTTTTGTAGCACCTTATTAAAACAATACGGCTATCTAATTAACCTAAATAGTAGATTTGATATTTGTACTGATCCAACTATAATTAAACATCAGGTTCTCGATCATTGTATTCAAACATGGGTAGAAGACCCCTTATTTGTTGAGTTTATAAGTATATACTTTCCTGAATATTACTTTAATAATTTTAAAAATGCTATTTTTAAATTCGAAAACTTAAGTAATACGATATATAATTTTAATAATTATCTTGATGAAATTAAAGTTTCTATCTATGACCATATCATCAATGGTGATAACTCATCACTAACTTCATGGCCTATTAATCAGAAAATCATTGAATTATTAAAAATTCAAGCTGCAATGGGATTAAATAAAGTCTATGAACTAGCTAATTTTGCTCGTGATCACAACCTAACATTTTACTACCAAAATCCTTTTGATAATAGTAAACCAAAAAAAGCAGATTTACCATCTCCTTTTGATTGTCACCTTAAATATTATCATGATGTTATAAATGCAATAGATAGTAAAAACATGGAAAAAATTATTAGTGCAAGTAATGCTGCTTTAATAAAAAGTTATGATAGTAGAGGACTTTTTGATGAAAATAATGAAGAATATAAAACTGAATATAATCGTCTAAAGAACAGCATTATTAAATTCTATAAAGATAAATTTAAAGATCTTGTTTATGAGGATATTGAAGAATTTAAATTAGTATTATCAACTTCCTTAATTCCTCTAGAAAAGCTTGTTAATTATTTAGAAGAATATAAACAAGCTTATAGGCAATACAAACAAAATCATAACCTTCTAGATTTCAATGATTTAGAAACTAATGCTTTAAAATTACTAGAACCAAAATACGGAATTGCAAATTTGCTATATAATCAGTTAAAAGAAATAATGATTGATGAATACCAGGATACTAATCAAATCCAGGAAACATTGATTAATAAAATTGCAGATTTTAAAGATCCTAAAATTAATCGTTTTATGGTAGGTGATATGAAACAATCAATATATCGTTTTAGAGAAGCCGATCCAGAGATATTTAATGAAAAATATCTTACCTTTAATCATCTCCCTAATACTAAAAGAATTGATTTAAAATTCAATTATCGTTCTAATAAAATCGTTTTAGATAGTGTCAATTATATATTCAATCAAATCATGGATATTGATATTGGCGGGCTAGATTATTATTTAGATGATAGCGCTAAATTAAATTATGACTATTTAAGAAAAGAAGGTGCAAAAGAATTAGAAGATTTGACAGATGTAACATTAAAAGCCTCAAAACGTTTTGATGAAGAAAAACGTTTTACTAGTGAAGTTCTTTTATCATATCAAACAAAGACAAGTTCTGAAGATGCAGAATTAGAAGCTAAAATGATAGCTAAAAAAATTCAAGAAATCGTAGGACATCTAGAACTTGATAATTTTGATAAGTCTAAAAGAGCTGCAAATTATAAAGATATTGTAGTATTAATGCGTAATACTCGGAGTTTTATTGCTTTCAAGAAAATCTTTTCACGATATAATATCCCTAGTCATATTGTTTTATCTCAAGGTTTTTTACAAGCCTCAGAAATAATAGATATTATAAATGTCTTAAAAGCTTTTGATAATCACTTAGATGATATAGCTTTTACTAGTCTACTAAAAGGAAATTATGCTATTAGTTGTTTTGATGAAAACATGTTAGCAAAAATCAGAATAGATGATAACGCTTCTATCTATGATAATGTTATAAATTATATTGAAACAAAACAATCTAACTATCAATCATTAGAAAAATTTATAAACTATTATCATCAAATGCGAGAATATTTTAATCATCACTCTGTTAAAGATAGTTTATATAAATTCTATCAAGATAGCGAATATTTGAGTTTTTTAGCCTCATTAATTAATGGTGCCCAAAGAGTTGCAAATCTAGAGTTATTGTTACAAAAAATGGATGAAATGAAAGAAGAATCTTTACATACAATTATTACTAAGTTTAATGAAATGATGATCAATGGTGTAAATCTTTCTCCAGCTATGGTTTCTAGTAATGACGATAATGTAGTTTCTTTTATGACGATCCATAAATCAAAAGGTCTTGAATTTCCAATTGTTTTTGTTTCTAATCTTCAAAATAAATTTAATCAGCAAGATGCAAGAGAGAGAATTATTAGTGATAAAAAACTTGGAATTGCAATCAAGCCACGAATAAAACAACAATTAGAACCTTATCAAAATGTTGTTTGCGAATATGAAAATAAATACCGAAAAGTTATTGCTAGTTATCAAACAAACGAAGCCATTAATGAAGAAATGAGAATATTTTATGTTGCTTTAACAAGAGCATCTCAAAAATTGATTTTAACAGGATTAATTAAAGATCCTCAAGATATTCTTAAATGGCAAAAGTATGTTATTAATAATAATGAAGATACTATGGTACATCCGCGTTGCAATGATAAAGTAATTCTCTATTATAATGCCAGAAGACAAAATAGTTACTTAGACTGGTTAGGTATTTCTTTAATGAGTCATGATGATATTATTAATCAGGGAATTAATAAAGAGCTTATAAATAGTGATAATTCAGATGAAATAATTAACGAAATCAAACATAATTTCCAAACAATTATGATTCATAAAAATCAAAATTTAATTAAGGAAAATACTAAACATAGTAAATTTTCAATTAAAATCTATAGTCATAAAGAAATTGAGCAACAAATATTAATTACAGATAAAAAAGACAAAGTTCTCGATTTTATTAATTATAACCGTTATAACAATTTTAAATATCCATATTTATCTAATTTAGATAAAGCTATTGCTGTTACACGTAAGATCAAAGATGGAGATCGTATCTTTAATGATGTAAGTTATGATACCGATGATTCTAATGTCGATGGAGCAACACGTGGTACTATCATACATAGTGTCCTTGAACAATTTGATTTAAAACTTGGATTAGATGATAATTTAGCTCTTTTAAAGAAATATGGTCTTTATGATCAAGAAGCATGGAAAATAATTGATAAATATTATCTGCATCTTAAAAACTTTCTTTCAAGTGAAGTCTATTCATTAATGTGTAATTCTAAAATCGTATATAAAGAAAAAGAATTTTCAATGTTAGATGAAGGACAAATTATTCATGGAATTTTTGATGTTGTTTGTATTAATGATAATGATATTACTATTATTGATTATAAGACTGATAATATTAAGAGTTCTACTTCTAACGACCTATTAGTATCACTTCATAAAGATCAAATGGATTATTATAAAAAAATATTAGCTCGAGTTTTTCCTCAAGCTAATATCAAAGCAATTGTTTATTATTTACATATTAATAAATATGTTACTATTTAGATACACAGTTTTTACTGTGTATCTATTATTTTATCACAACATCCTTTATATTTTTTAAAGTTATTTTTGTCATTCCTCGTTCATCCATTTCCCGGGAAATATCGACACCTTCTAAATAATCTTCTACACTTAATTCAATAATTCGATCATCATCCAACACTAATTTACAGCGTGACATCCTATCTAACGAAACAGGTACATTAACAATCTCATCATCTTCTTCTATTCCTAGATCACGCATAATCGTCTCAACCTCTTCAGTTGCATTATAATCGTTACCCATAACTTTTTTTGCTAACTCCATTGGTTTTACTGGACGATGTTCCATTACAAGTTCAGCTAATTCTTTTTTTACAACTGGCAAAGGATCACCTTCAATTACTCCATATTCACTATCAACCTTTTTAACCACTTTATTAACAATACTCATCTTCTGTTTATCAGTTAATTTAGGTTCTCCTTTGATATATTGTTCATTTAAATAGTACCCAGGTTTTCCATCAATCATAAATCTTTTTTCGATAATTGACAAAACATTATCTTCGATATCGATTATAATAGCTTCTTCAACTGCTGTTGTCTTATTAGGCAAAATTTGTTGATTAATAAATCGAATACTACGTACTCCATCATTTTCTTCAATCAAACTCATTGGCATTGTTTTATAATTTAACTTAATTATCAAAATAAATTTCTTACCATCTACTTTACACTCAACAAACATTAAATTAGCATTTGGCATTTCTTCAATCTTAGTACAAAGGTTAAAAATATCTTGAGCTATTTTAATCGATTCTTCTTTAAAGCTATCATCACTTTCAAGCATTTTTTTACCTGCTTGTAACAAGTGATGTTCACTTCCTGTAAGCAGCTGCTTTATCCCAGAATTTTCTAAACATTTCTCTATTTTTTTATCATAGTATTCTGTCGTTCCTTCTGTTAAATTTATAAAGGTATCAGAGTAAACAACCTTACCATGTTCTAAATCCAACATATGGATCAAGATTTTATCAATTATAATTGTATTATTCATTCTTTCATCACCACGACAAGTATATCATATTTTGACAAATTAATGTATAATAATCTTGGTGATTGAAATGAAAATTATTATTGCACCTGCAAAGGTAATGAAAACTAAATATGTTAAAATTGAACAAACAAAACTTTTATTTCCTAAAAAGACAAAACAGTTACTTAATTATTTGGAAAAATATACTATTAACGAATTACATGAAAATATGAAAATATCATTTAAAATGGCGGAAACCGTTTATAATTATTATCATAATGATTACAATTTTACGCCTGCTATTTATTGTTACCAGGGGACTGTATTAAAACAACTTAATTTGAATTCATATCAAAATGAAGAATTTGATTATTTAGACAAGTATTTTAATATCATGTCTGCATATTATGGTGTTCTAAAATACAATACAGGAATTACTCCATATCGACTAGATATGATTATGAAATTTGATTTAGACTTATATGATTTTTGGCAAAAAGATATAAATAAATATTTTAAAGATGAAGATTATCTTATTTCTCTGGCTTCAAAAGAATTTATAAAAATGATTAATCATCCAAATATTATTAATATTGACTTTGTAGAGGATAAAGCTGGTAAGCTAGTTCGTAATTCTATGTATATTAAACAAGCACGTGGAAAAATGTTAGATATGATGGTTAAAAATAAAATTATTTTATTAGAGGAATTAAAAAAGATTACTTTTGATGATTACTATTATGATGATAATCTATCTACTAATGATAATTATGTATTTATCCGAGATGCTAAACAACATTATAAAAAAATATAGAAAAACAGATAGCTAATGTTATCTGTTTTTATTTAAATAATTAGTTAAAAACTGTATTAATACTTCCATTTGATCTTCTGTACCAATAGTGATACGTAAATATTGATCAATTCTTTCTTTATTCCAGTGACGAACAATAATCCCCTCTTGACGTAGTGCCAAAAACAATTCTTGTCCATCAACTTCGGGATGTTTAACAAAAACAAAGTTAGCATAACTATCAGGAACTATAAATCCTAATTCTTTTAATCTTTGTTTTGTCTTTTCACGTGTTTTAATAATCTTAGCACACTTTTGTTTTGTATCCTGATCATCTAAAATGCTGGCTAATGCTATTTGTTGAGTAATATAATCAATTGGATAAGAGTTGAATGAATTTTTAATATCATAAAGATGGCTAATAGCTTCTTTATTACCTAAAGCTACTCCTAAACGAATTCCTGCTAATGAACGAGATTTAGAGTAGGTTTGAATTACTATTAAATTATCATACTTATTAATTAATGGTACACAGCTTTCACCACCAAAATCAATATATGCTTCATCAACTACAACAATACTATTAGGATTGTTTTTTAAAACTGTTTCTATAAATTTTAAATCTTCCAATAACCCTGTTGGAGCATTAGGATTAGGAAAAATAATTCCACTATTAGGCTGAATAAAATCTTCAACATTTATTTTAAAATCATCATCTAATTTAACTAGTTTATAATCCATTTGATATAGATCACAATATACTGGATAAAAAGAATATGTAATATCTGGAAAAAGAACCGGTTCTTTTCCATTGAAGAAAGTTAAAAATGTTAATGCTAAAACTTCATCTGAACCATTACCAATAAATACCTGTTCATCTTTTAAATTATAATAATTTGCTAATGCTTTCCTCAAATCAACAGCATCACTATTTGGATATAATCTTAACTTATCAATATTTATTGACTTAATTACTTCTTGTACCCTTAAACTAGGTCCATAAGGATTTTCATTAGTATTAAGCTTGATCATATTTACAATCTTAGGTTGTTCCCCTGCCACATACGGCTCCACTTTACGTAATTTTTCTTGCCAAGTCATTAGTTTTACCCCCTTAAAGTATTTCCTCAATCAACATTGATAAATTATCTATCTGCTTATCACTATATTTTTAATGTCATCACTTACATGATTAAATATATAACTATAATCAGTATGCTCAAACACACTTATATCATTGTATGAATCCCCGATAGCATAACTGATTAAATCTTCATTAATTAGATTAGTTAGTTCCTAAATCTTTAGAACTAATATCTAAATAATGCTGATTCAATGTTCTTGAGCATTATTACTATAGTTTTTGCAACAATTTCTTTTATTTTTAAAATATTATCTATTTGTTGATCATCTCGGTGTATTGCTATTATATCAAACTCTTCTACTTTTGAATACTCTTTTACAAAATCATAATTATTACAAGCTATTATTTTCTGACTATCAAATTTATATGTTTGACCTCAATAATATGCTAAAGTAGTTTTACTATCAAAAAAAACAGATCCACAAATTATCATATGTTAAAAAACATTCAATAATCTTAATACCTACACTTCCAAAAATAACCTGTTAATATAAAATAATACGATTGTTATCTATAATATGAGCATCATTGTTTAAAACTAGATTTTCATACTCTAACTAATAACACTCACTATTTCTTTAATATTTCTCTTGGTATTAAAAACAAATATATTACCTGTTTTATGAAATTTCCTTATCATTATTTTATCTTTTGGATAAAGTAATCCTGATAATCAATAATTGTTCCATCCATATCACAAAATAATATTTTTTTCATATCTTTCTCCTACACTAAATCATCAAATAACTGATAAAGCACTTCTTTACTTTTATTCGTTTCTTTTAAAGCTTCTTCTATTCCTTTAGCAACAATTTCACTATTTTTTAAACATACACATTTACCACTTTGTTTATTTACTAATAATTCTATTGCCTTACCAGCCATTCTAGAAGCTAGGATACGGTCCTCTGGAACTGGTGAGCCTCCTCTTTGAATATGTCCTAAAACTATTGCCCGTCCAGAAAAACCAGTTTCTTCACTGATACGTTTTGCTAGACTTTCAACATCAAGTATTTTTTCACTTGCAATAATAATTGCATGACGTTTATTATAAACTGTTTCATTTTTTATCATTTCAGCAATCACAAAATCTTCATCATAACCCGTTTTATGAGTAATTACCAATTCACTGCCACATGAAATAGCTGAATACAAAGCTAGACTATCAGCATTATTACCCATGACTTCAATTACAAAACAACGATGATGTGAACTAGATGTATCTCTTAACTTATTAACAGCATCAATAATATTAGATAACGCAGTATGGAAACCGATCGTTTCGTCTGTACCATTAATATCATTATCAATCGTACCTGGAATTCCAATACAGTTAATTCCTTTTTTACTTAATGATAAAGCGCCTCGATAACTTCCATCACCGCCAATTACTACCAAACTATCAATATCATATCTTTTTAAATTATCTATTGCTTTATCTTGAACTTCTTCCAGTTTAAATTCAGGTAATCTCGAAGATTCTAAAATTGTTCCCCCTTTAGCTAAAATTTCGGATACATCACTATAACCTAGTTTTTTAATATCTCCCTCAACTAAACCACGAAATCCCCCATAAACCCCATAAACTTCAAATCCTCTTTTAATCCCAACTCTGACAATTGCCCTAATCGCTCCATTCATCCCAGGAGCATCGCCACCAGATGTTAATACTGCTATTTTATTCATTATTCAACCCTCACTTAATCTTTTCTTCTAACCATTTTTGATAAAATTGTAATTGGCTATCTAGATGAAAAAAGTGTTCCCCATTTTCCATAATTTTTAAATCACATTTAAATCTCTTTGTAAATCTTTGCACGTATTCATATTCACATAAATTATCTTTTTCACCATATAAAATCATTGTTTGCTTATTCCAGTTAGTGATTGGATGTTCCTTTACATAACAATAATAATCATAATATATAGATTCACCAATTGGTGTTTCAATAATCGTTTGTTCTTTTAAATCTTTTTCACAAATATTAAACCAACTCATCATATTTTCAATTAGTCTTTGCATATCAACTACTGGAGATAAAAATAAACAATGTTTAAAATTGATTTGTTGATAAGCTACCAAACTAAAATATGCACCTAAACTACAAGCCCATAAATTAATTTCTTTATACCTCTTACTTACAAAATCATATACTTTTAAAAACTCGGGTATACAATTTTGTACTTTACACAAAGTATTTTCAGATATTCTATCACCATGTTTTGGTAAATCAAAACTAATTACCTGGTAGCCTTTACTAGCTGCAATTTTAGCTAATATCTCAATTACAATATCTTCCTTATTTGACTGATTACCATGGATTGCAATAAATACTTTTAAACTATCTTCTCCCCAGATAACCGCAGGAATATTATCTATCTTAATATATTTCTTTTTCATTTTCCCACCACTTTCATATCAAAGATTATAACACAGACCAATTACAATAAATAACTTTTCATAAAAAATAATGCTATAACTAATGTATAGTTATAGCATTACTTCATTTCTACTGTATTACATCTTAAACTTGTTTTAGATATTTGCCAGAAACCCAGCCACTTGGAATGTGTGCCCAATTACCAGTCCACTCTTTGACCGAGACTTTTGTACCTTTCAATAATCCACCATTATCATTAGAATGTTTTTTACCACCTTCAGTTAATTCACTTTTTACTTTTCTAGCATAATTAATCCCTGGATCATTATAGACAATGATTAAAAACTATATCATCAACAAGTGCTTCCATGTATTTTTACCAACAATACCGTCCACCTGTAATCCTTTATCTTGTTGGAATTTCTTAATTGCTTTTTGCGTATTAACTCCATTTATACCATCTATACTTCCACAATTATAACCTAGCATGTTTAATCTTTCTTGGACTAATGCAGTAATCTTTCCTCTAGATGTATTTGATAATTGAGGACAAGCAGCTAATGTTATTTTACCCGCAATACCATCAACCTTTTGACTGCTAAATCCCTGCCGGTTACATTCTAATTGTAAACAAGCAATCCAGTTATTAGTATTATTTTCTTGTAGATACTCAATATAAGGACTTTTTCCATGTTTTAACCATTTTCTTTCTTTTTGACCATTATTAATATTTTTACAAGTTGTAATTTGTACTCCATTATCCCATTTAGGTGTAGCTTCGACAACTTGAC
This sequence comes from Thomasclavelia sp., assembly GCF_047249845.1. Lineage (GTDB taxonomy): Bacteria > Bacillota_I > Bacilli_A > Erysipelotrichales > Coprobacillaceae > Thomasclavelia. The sequence goes on along the minus strand of NZ_JBKTWO010000002.1, from coordinate 93,637 downwards.
CATTACCAATATAAATACCCATATGTCCTTTAATCCATACTATTTCTCCAGCTTTAATATCACTAAAATCACTACTAATATTTAAACAATTCGAAATGATTGTATCAGCGTTTTGGTCTAATACTCCATTTGATGCATATTTACCATTTTCAGGATAACCCCATAAAATTCCTTTTAATAGACCACTACAATCCCACTGTCTTTTTCCTTTTGATACCTTATTTCCAAATGTTCCTAATTTATATACTGTAGCACTACTTGCTACAGATTTTACTTTTTCTACTAATTGCTTTGCTGTCATTATCATTTTATTTATCTTCCTCGTTGATCATTTTATCAGCTACTTCTAACCCTTTTGTAAATACTATTGGAATATCGTAACCTGCTTCCACTAAGTTTTCTACAATACTTCTAAGTTCATTTATTGCTAACGAGGCTAATACAAACCATCCTAGCAAAGTAGTAATGCTTAAATCGATTCCTAAAGCATTACCAATTTCAATGAATAAAACTGATGCCAAAAATGAAATCATAATCATAATCCAATATCCTAATTTTTTTAAAATACCTAGTAATCCTGCTGCAGAGTTTATTTTATTAGTCATTTTAGATTTCATCCAGCCTGTTATATAATCAATAACATTGAATAACAAAAAGATTGCAAATAAAATCCAGTGTTCTCCAAAAATCAGACTAAAAAAAGCAATAACTGCACCTATAAATGCATTGTATGTATCCATATAATTTAAATTTCCTAAAATATTCATATTTTCATATTACTCATCTTTATTAACTATTTTTTCTTCTAAGACTTAAATATGCCATTAATAATGCTTTATAAGCATCATCTACAGTATCCTGTGTTGCCCTTCGATCATCTAATACATCCTTTGCATTAGATAATGCTATTGAGAAATTTTCCCAAGTACTTTCAGTATAATCGTTTTGATTCAAGCTTTTCATCTGGTCATAATAATTTTGTAAAGTACTTTTATCAGAATTTACCTCTTCATCCTTTTCATCTTCTTCTACATCATCTTTAGTATAATACAATGTACAAACACAGTTATTAGTTCTAACACTCCAATCAGTTCCTATTCCACAAACCTCAATTTGATTACTGTTGACTATAAACTGTATTTTAACATCAGATGCATCTCTTCTAAAATCAAAAAACCAGAAATTATCATATGTATCAAACCAAGATGATTTTATACTAACCAAAGTATTGAAATTATTTATATTATGATTTATTTGCTTTTTTTGATTGTTAGGTAATGCTCCAATATTAAAAGATTTCTGATAAATCTTACGACCATCTATCCAATAATCCCCTATCCACTGTTCTTCTGTGCTATATGTAAAATTAGCAATATTTCTACCATTAACCTGCAATAATCCCCCAACATCCAAATCATAAAATCCTCCAAAAGCAACACCATTACGGTGTATTGACATATTAGGTTTACCAGTAGTTAAAATGGTGGTTTTTCCTACATTTACTAACTTATCCGTAACAACTAGCTTGAAATCATAATTTTTTCCTGCATCAAAGCCATTAGCCTCCAAATCCCCTTTTATTTCATATTCACCTTCAAATTCATCTGAACGAAAGACCCTTGGTGTAATAGTCGTAGACCCTTGAATCCATGTACCAGCTCCCTGTTCTTTATAATAATATTGTGCAGTTACACCATTGCTTGCTTTTCCAAAAGTATTGTTCCAAAAAATTCCTTTATAGCTTAACGTAACGTTTGTACCAATCCCACCTACAGACCTGCTTAAAGATAAAGAAGTAATTACTGGTGATTCATACTGCTTGTAATTTGTAATATTTAATATCTTCTCAACCGTGTTTCCGCGAGAGTCTTCCACATAGCATTTAATTATGCTGTCACTTACATTTTTTAGATTAAAATCACCATAAGCAGCTCTCGTTTGAACTATATTTCCGCAGATAACTTTATACTGCTTAATAGTTGCTTCTTTTACTGGAGCTGCAATAGGAACTGTAACTGTTACATTACTATATCCTTTTATAACAGTTGTATTATCAGCTAAAGTAGTTAGATTGGTACTTTTCCATGTCGGAGTTGCTACAATCGGCATAGGATCCTTAATAATATATGCTCTATCATGATAACTTGCCCATGTAGTTCCGTTACTGTATAGTCCGATACGAATTAAACAGCTGTTGCCTTTGCATGCCTGTCTTAACTGTTTACGTTCAGCATCTGTCAAAGCCCAGGTATATCTTCCTCCAGTACCTCTAAAAGTTCGTTCACATAAATGCGGTCCTGTTGGATTAGGTTCAAGCCAAGTTTTCAATTCCCAGTTGGCTGGATTGGTATACTCAAACCATGGGTTTTCTTCGTCATTAAAATTATTAATGACATTTGTAATGTTTGCTTGTCTTGGAATTGTTGGCAGTGACCATGATGTAGATACATCTTCGTTAACACTGCTTGTATAGACCGCTGCCACGACATGAGCGCCAAAAGAAGCATTCCCGTTAGCATCATGTTGGATAGTTTTATACCCGTTGTTCAAATCGCCTTTATACCGCTGTGTACGACTGTTACTGTTTACCAAAACTTCTCCAAATGCATCTGCGTAGTCCCTGTAATGATAGTAGTAAGAACTAGATCCACCTACAACTGTAACACGCCAGTATATTGTAGATGTATTGCTTGCAATATCCTGACTAATTAATTGCCATGCAAATTCCAGATATCTTCCTTGATATCCGCCACCACCTAATACTCCACTATTTACCATTGTCTATTACCTCCACTTCTTCTGGATTTATTCTATTGATTACGGTCTGATTGTTAATATCTTGAATCAAAAGGTTTACAATTGTTGCCTTGTTTTTTACTATTATAGAACTAGCTACAAGTCCCTCATTATCGAAAGTAGTAATATATTCACCTTGTTTATTCATAAATCCGATAATATCTGCATTGGCCACAAATATTACATCTGTTCCACTGCTTGATATACGAATTCCTCGTCCAATCTGTACTGTATCAGACCATGTTTCATTTGGATTTAAAGACCATTCTACTGGCTGGTCACCTTTATTTAACATTAGATTTATTATTGGACATGCATTTTCAGTATCACTTACAAATTCTATTTCTATACTGCCAGTTGTTACATTTAATAGGTGTTTAAATTCTGTATAACTGTTGTTAGATAACGCAAATTCTTCTCCATTTATGATAACTTTTACTTTTGCTAGATTAATAAGCTTTTTATATATAAATGATAGCGTATAAGTACCATTAACGACATTTATATGTTGTTTTAAATTGCCTTTTTTTAATAAGATAGCATAACCATAAGAATTCATATTTCGTATCTCATTTGTCGAATCTAAATTAAAACTACCTTCCCATGAACCATCGTTAAAGACACCAATACTATCATGAATCAGATTTTCTCCAAAAGAATTAAATCCATTTATTTTTAGTTCACCATTTTCATTCAAATAAAAACTTGGGTTACTGATATCACCATCATTATCACGTTTACCAATCTTAATTACACCAGTCTGTAGATCAAGTTCAAACATCTCACCATTAATTACTCCAGTATTAATGATATTAGCATTAAAATTACCTTCTAAATCAAAAGCAATATTTTTAAATGTCTTACCACCATCTTCACTATATCCTAAGCCGCCTTGATTCATTTTCCATAACTTTGTATATGATTCTAAAGTAGGAGTATTCATAATTGTCCAGCCACTAGGTTTACCATCGCTATTTAAATCAATGACCAGATTTCCACCATGTTGACCTAAAATAGTTTCAGTACTATGTTTTAATGCATTTGTTAGAGTATTATAAAGCTTATTTAATTTAATTTCAGTTGGACTAGATGTTTTCATTACAACATCATTATCTAGTTTTCCCATACATTCAACTTGGCTACTAAAACCACCATCTAAAATTAGTGTCTGTTTCATTATTACTATATTTTTATCATTATATTTAATAATATCACTATTTTCGATACAAGGATTTCCTCGCCATTTAAGTGAACACGGTTGATAACTAAATCCCTCAATCTTTAAAAAAATCTTATCCAATAACTCTTGAGTCATATATGGGTTTGTAAAACTAATTCCATTACCCGAACCACATACATAGGTATTAGTTTCATCACCACTAGTTAAAGAGTTAATAACTAATTCATTTTCAAATGACTCTTGATAACTATCTTGATAAATTAATTCATCACTAATAACTATCCCAGTATCTTGATACCAATAAAATTCTAATTCATTAACACGATTGATTCTTACATTGCATCCCATCAAACCAGCTAAATAGCCAATTAGTTCTTTACAAGTTATCCCTTCAAAATAATGATCAATAATAATATTTTCATACTCATTTAAATCAATAGGTGCTAATGATACAATACATTGTCTTAATAGATCATTTAGTACATCAATAAACTTTGTTTCATCATTAAAAATAATATTTGGATTATATACTTCTTCAAATCTTTTCATAGCATCAAAACCACTTAATTTAATTGAATATTTATCACGTGTTACTTCATTTACTATATATGTCCCTAAATCAACCCATTCAATCTTATCATCATATTTCAATCCACTTTTAATTACAACTTTTGCTAAATCATAAGAAACTAATCTATCTAAAATAAACATTTCTAGTTCAAATGCATTACTACATACATCACCTATTGAAATCATTTCTTTACTACAGCTAATTTCTTCTATTTTAATCCCCTTAAGATATTTACTTTCTATCTCTTGATCATTAATTATGACTTTTATTAAAAATTCACGTTTTGGAGAAATAATCGTATTTTTATATTCATTACTAACTTCTAACATAGATCATTCCTCCTAACGTTCCATAAATTCAATAGCAAGACCTTGCCATAACCACTCATTAGCATCCTTGTCAAAACAATAAACGGGAACTGTTCTATCACTAACATATACATTCATTGTTACATTTTTACCCTCTTTAGGATCAGGATATGTGATATCAAAGAAGATTGGTTCAATTGCTTTTAATACTTTTGACATTTCATTTGTAAGCATTGGCGGGAAAGTAACGGAAAGCTTACGCTTTACCGTTATTCGATCCCTAAACATTTCCCCTAGTACATTTCGTCCTGAACCTTCACTACTATCCAAATCCGATTCCTGCCATTGTAATGAACTAGGATTAACTGTCAAATCTTTACCTATTTTTAATATTTCCATTGTATACACCTCCTATATCAATAATGGACTTCTACCCGTTTGCATAACTTCTTTATTATGAGCATTTATTACCTGTTTCGCTACTTGTTTACCATCAACCTGGAAGATTGCAGTAACAGTAGTATTATTACGATTACCTTTAGACATTGCTCCAATCATCGCATTATAAACACCTGAACTAATACCAGATACAATCTGATCATTATTCGCAACAGCTGTTTTACCATTGATTCGTCCAACTAATTCTGGACCAGCTTCACGAGCAACAAACAATTCACCCGTATCTGGAAATCCTCCATCTGCAAATCCAAAAAGTGATTTAATTCCAACAAAAACACTACCAATACCATTCATTGCTTTTTTAACTGTATTAACTGATTTATCAACACTATCTTTATCTGTATCTGAAGTTACAGTTGCTTTTAGCTTCTTATTTTTAATTATTCCGTCCATTTGATTCATTAAATTATTAGTTTCATCATTTACTTGACCATTATTTTTACTTAATCCATCAGCAAGGTTTTGACATAGTTTTAGACCTTGAACATTTCCTGCTTCTGCAAATTTTCTAACATTTTCAGCTAATTTCTTTTTATCTTCTTCCGCCATATTAGACATAGCAACGCTTTTCATCAATGCTAATGTATCCAAACCAGCTTTTTGTGCATTATAAATTCCATCTGTAGACATTTTCCACATATCATAGCTAGCTTTTAATTGTTTTTCTTCATCCTCAGATAAAATAGCTCCTTTTTCTTTAAGATTACTAATCATTTTGTCATAGCTGTCTCCAAAAACCATTGCCTTATTAATAGTTTCTGCATTAATCAATTCATTAGCCAAAAGTATAGCTTCTTTTTCCTCACCCTCTGCAGTTAACATCCTTGTCTTACAATCTTCTCTTGCTGCAGCTAAGCTTGCCCAGGTGCTTGTCCCATTTTGTCCAATTACTAACATTTCTTCGGTCATCAAAGCTGCAGAGGTAGCTATTGTTTCATCCATATTTTGTACTGCCATTTGATAAAGATCTGCTCCTTGTTTATTTGCCTCATATGCCGATTTGGCTTGACTTAAAGTTGAACTATATTCACCTAGTTTTATGTTTGATTCTTCCATTTGTTTACTATAATCACCTAACAAAGCTAATTCTTCATAAGTTGCAATACCTTTATTAGATTTTTCAATTATTTCATCATATTTCTGCTGTAATTCTGCCTGTTTCTCTAATTCTGAATTATAATTATTTTGAGCAAGTGTTAATTCACCTCTTAGCTTTGATTCATTTTTTAAACTTTCAACATAACCATCATAATAAGCCTCTACTTTTGCTTTTCGTTCTAATTGCTTAATATTATCTTCTATTGCTTCTGAATTTTTTAACCAATTTACTCTACCATCTTCTGTTAATTCTACTGTTCCAGGCATATTACTATTAATTTCATCAATATAATATTTAACCGCTTCAATATTAGTACTATCAAAAAAACCTTCATTATCTGTTAGACCTTTAAGATTTTCTACTAATCCTTTAATAGCACCAACTTGTGCTACTTGTTCTTTAGCTGATTCAATTGTTGAACTTGTTTGATCTTTTATTGCTTTAGTTGTATCCTCCAATTCCTTTCTTTTTTTTGCTTGAGCTTCAGAAAGTAAATCAGTATCAGTTTTAGCCTTCTCCTCAGTTCCACTAAATAATGATAATGCACCTACTGCTAATCCAATTGCTCCTACTACCGCTACTAAAGGATTTGTTTTTAAAAATTCTAAGGCTGCGCCAAATGCAGTTGTAGCCATTGTACATAGTGTTGTTGCAAATGTGTGAACATCAGTACATGATGTCAAGGTTTTAATTGAATCACCTGCATTAAGCAATATACCACTTAATATTGATCCCTTTGAAGTCATATCATTTAATGTATTACTTAGACCATTTTTTTCCAGTAACTTTATACCATCTGAAGCAATTTTTATACTAGTATCTAATTCGGTAAATAACCCCATTGCATTTATCAGTGGCTCTGTACCAAAATTAAATTCCATATTTTTCAGAATGTCAATTTGTTTTAATTGTTCTGTCATTTTTTTTAGGTAATCATTTGTCTCTTTTAAATTATTTATATTTTCCATTCAAAAACACCTCCTTATAAACTTGAATGAATATTTATGTTATGATACAATTTAAAGCATAACTAGAATGAGAGGTATATAAAATATGGGGAAAAAAATTAAATATGGTGCGTTTAATGAAATAGAACTTTTTGATGATTCGATTTTATTACGGAAAGGAGCTTATCATAAATTTGCATTTGAGCAATTAGAAGCCATCAATATCGAAGAGTACGAAAAGGGATTTATATACTTTAAATTTGTTGAAGAAAAAAATATCTTTAAATTTCTTTTTACTAATCCGCAAATCATGGAAGAAACACATCAATTATATAATCGCTTACTTCCTTATACTAAACGCTTAATTATTGATGAAAATAATCAAACGATTAAAATCTATCCAAAATCTAAAACTAATAATTCTGCTATAAAATTAGACTTTAATCAGATAAAGAATTATGAATTAGTTAAAATGACAAAGAAATTCTATACCTATGAACGCACTGAGGATGTAAATGGGAGTAATAAAGCTGGTCAACAGAATATAGCAGCAATGTTAACATACAATAGTTATGAGCCATTAGTAGAGTTGAAAATTAAACTTGATCTTTATTCATATGATGAACCTTATATCTATATAAGCTATTATCAAAAGTACAATCAATATGATGGTATCCCTATCACAAGTATTTTAGAGCAATGTGAAAAGGACATATCTATTTTGAATAATATTTGTGAATTAAATGCCCAAAAATCAGTACAGTCTAATTACAGTGTAATCCCCCTAGATGAACTAAAAAAATTACATGAGTTATTACAAATGGGAATAATAACTCAAGAAGAATTTGATGCTAAAAAGAAACAGTTATTAGGATTATCATAATTATTCAAGAATGTATTTTTATACATTCTTTTTTATTCCTGATATCATTTAATAATCCTACCAATATTGTAAAATAAAAATATCTAAAAGATTTACAAACTATTATAAGTATTTATTTTTATACCCGCCTCAGTTATAATATTTAAATAAGGAGGTATTTTATATGGGATTATTCCGTTCAGAAGATGAAGTACTAGAAGATGAAAAAAAACAACGAGAAAAAGACTTAGAGAAGGAAAAAGAAGAAAATGAAAGAAAAAGATTTTATAAAGAATTAGGTATTGATTCTAAAGAAGATATAGAGAGATTAGAAAATATAAAAAAACAATCAAAAATAGAAAGTGAAAATTTTTGTATGTCACATTACATAAATGGTGGATTTAAGGCGTATAGCGCTGTTTGTGCTTCTATGATTATAGAGTTTAATACCCTTAATGTACTGTTAGATTATAAGAAATCTCTCAATTCCTTAGTAGAACATAATAAAGATTTAAATGATAAAATTGATACTTTAATTTGTCATAATCAAAATTTAGAAAATAAATTTGATACTTTGATTAAGCAAAATGAAGATTTAAATAATAAGTTTGATACTTTAATTGAGATCCTTAAATCTAAATAGCAATCTAATATAAATAAATATATTCACCTACTTTCTTGAAGTTATTCTCTAACCTCATCTTTATTGTAAAACAAAAGGTAGTGAAAGATTCGCTACCTATAAATCCATATCTAATATAATAATCTGTTTTATACAATTAATAATATTTATTTTTATACCTGTCTCGTTTATAATATTTATATAAGGAGGTATTTTATATAAAGATAAAGCTCTTAATATATTATAAAAAAGTATCATAAGGTAAATAAAATCAAGGGAAAGGATAAAGGGAATTTAGTTAAAACAAATAAACACTATCAATGTAAATTTATATTTGACAAAAATTACTTTTTAACAGGGAAAAGTAATGAAAAAATGATTTAGATTATTATTATTGTGTTTTATAATTATTGGTATAACAGGATGTAGTGGTAAACCTCATGATATGTCTGATGAGACGTATGAAATTGGATTGGAGGTCTTAAAAACTACTGATAACTATCTTGATGGTAAAATTGATGAAAAAGAAGCACTTAGTTCAATTAGCATCATAACAGATAATTTTATTAGCAGTGATGAGCATAATGATATTATGGTTAGCACTATAAAATTAATTAAAATGTCCTTAGATAGTAACTATGGTTCATATACTGAAGTTGAAAAAGCAAGAAATGGTCTTGCTGAAAATTTAGGAGAAGAAGAATACAGCAGTAAGTAAATTCTAAATTATTAAAAAATTATAGAGATTTATCTTACAATCATTAATGGAATTAAATGGTTAATGTCTATGTATAACTTTTCAATGCACTACTTGCATAGCAGGTGGCCAATGGTGTCAACTTAAGATATACAAAGTGACTTAAATTGACTTTTTTATCATTTCAAAACTAATATCACTATCAAAAATGAGTCTTAAGATCAAAAATAATTAAATAAACAAAAATAACAGATATGAGATTATAAAAATATAAAGGGGAAGAAAATGAAAAAAATTTTAATTTTATTAAATGTACTAGTACTATGCTTTTCAATTACAGGATGTAGTAGTAATAGTAAAAATGATTTAACAGATGAACAGATTGATTTATTAACAAGTACACATACAATTGAGGATACATCAAATTTATTGCAGGATATGAAAGATGACGGATATAATTTTGAATTAAATCCCGAAACATTAGAGTTAGTTGTATCAAAAAAAGAAAATAAGATTAGTTTTTCACCAATTGAAAATACAGGAAATTATACTTTTATTTTTAGTGATAAAAATGGTTCATATGAAAAAGAGGAAAGTCTTATAGAAGAAAAAGTAAATATTTCAGATGAAAATAGGGAAACTATAACAAATTTAATTAGTATACTTGAAAAATTTAATGTAAACTTAAATACTTTAGAATTAGAACTAGTAGGATATCATAAGGAAAATCGTAAATCCTTAAATTTAAGCCGTTTAGATAGTCAATATCCAATTAGAGAAAAGTTACGTCAAGCAGGTTATAGTGAAAATGATTACAAATATGAAGATGTTTTACCGACTTGGTCAAAAGTAATCACTTCTAGTGATGGTTCTAGTAGTACTAGAACATTTGACATGACATCTGGTATATTTAGTGAAAACAGTAGTAATGTTACTACTGAATATAATTGGCATAAAAATACAGGAAAAGTTTATAATTATGCAAATTATGATTTTAATACAAGTTCCGTTACATCAACTGTATCTTTAAGTTCAAAAGAAGAAGCAACATTTGTTATTCAAATGCAGTATATTAAACAAGAATTTAATAAAGAGTTATCATTAATTAATACATCAATAGATGAACTTAATCAGTATAAAATGGAAATTAAATAGTTATTAAAGATTTTAGATATTATATATAAATTAAGATTTAGTTTTGTTGATAAATTAAAGCTAAATCTTTTTTATTATCTAAATAAAATATTTAATTCTAAATTAAGCAAAACAAATAATTAATTTGTAAGTACAAAATAAAATAGATGATCGTTATAAAAAAGTAATAAAGAGAATAGTAGAAGAAGATGAAGTTATCCTCCATAAGTTTATTTACTTAAAAAGATATGGCTTTTGCCATATCTATCTCATTAAACCAGCTGTAGTTACATTATACTTTTTTAATACTTCATAATACCAGTCTCTGATTCCAGTAACCTCACTTATATCTTCTTGAGTCATTTCCCCTTGGATAACATTATTTGTTGTAAAGTTATAATGCCAATTGGTTGCCCTTTTTGATTATAACCCCCAACATTAGCCTCGGGAACATACATATAACCTGTCTTACTAATAACATCATATGTTCTAGACAAAACATAAACAAATTCATCTGATACTAAAATACAATATTTCTTATCTTTTATTAAAACACCCATAGTATCAATACTTTTAACTTCTAAATCATAACCAAAAAGATAATCTAAATAATCCTTCCCTGTTAAATCATCTTTTAAATATTTGGAAAAGTCTTTTTCTGCGATCATATTAGTACACCAATCACTAAACTCTTCGTATGTTACATCCATTTCCTCAAGTGATTTGTCTAATTGTTTTTTTATTTTTGCATCTACCTTATCTAACTTAAAATTTTTGTTATCAGATAGTTCAGTATTTTTATATACCTCTACACTTGGGTCTTCATCTGCAGGATAATATAATCTATCAGTAGTAGCTTTATTTTTCCCATTATCATACTGGAAAAACATATCAAAACTCTCGCCATTTAATTCAAAATAATAAATCCCTCCATTTGAATATAATGATACCTTATCCTCTTTAAAACCATAGTCATTAAATGTATCAACTACATCTTTGTAACTTTTAGCATTTCTTCCCCCCACTACATCCACATAACATAAAAATACAACATAACGCTAATAAATATTTCGTATTTATACAAATATATGAAAAAGTTTTATTATTTCTGGTTTGTATTATCATAAAAAGGAATGCTATTATAAACATTCCTTAACTCTTTATTTGTATGCATTAACCCAATTTTCCATCCATACTTTTGCTTTTGCGCGTTCACGTTCAACTGTAGATTCGTGATCTTCTTCTAGTTGCTTTTCATTGATAGGATATGGTTTTGAGGCATAGGAAGCAGCTTGTTGACCAGCTTTACGACAGAATGCATTATATATCGATGTGCTAACAGCATCATAAATATACATTCCTTGAAGCCATAATTGGTTATTATCTCGCTCATTTTTTATATCATAAGCTTTTCGATAAACGGTAGCTAAAGTAACATCTTGATTATAAAACTGGTCAATACTCATTCCAATACTTATATAAAAGGGTAATACTTCTTTGAATATTTCTGTATATGATTTATTTCGTGTGGAAAGTTCATCTTCTAGAAATTGGCTTTCCACTTGATGGCGTTTTTTGAGGTATTATCCTCAAATAGGGTATTTAAAGTATCCATTGCCATTGTACTTAATTTATTGTACATATCATTTTTATCAGTAAATAATTCAAAAATCTCTTCAACCAATGTTTTTGAAATTCTCTTATGGTGTGCAAAGAAGGCATATTGAAATAATTTAGGTAAAATAGTTACTGGTTTTTTATCTAACTGTGCCAATACTATTCCATCTGCTTCCATCTTTTCTAATGTTTTTCTTGTATATTCAAGGGTGTAATCGACATCCTTATATGTAAAATTTATTACCTTAGCCACGTTTATTTCCTCCTAAAAATTATTCTGTTTTTGCTTGCCAAGTTGGGGCATTTGTTGGTGTAATATATAAGTTAGTTTCTAATACACTATTAACAGCCATAGCTGGTAATCCCATTGCACTAGGTTGCCCTGTAAAGAAAACTGACTTTTCTAATCCTGGATGTTTGATTTCAAACCAAACTGCTTTACCGCTTGTTTTAGCTGTTTTATAAGCTTCTACTAAAGTAGTCCATGCTTCTTCTAATTCAGTAGTGAAGTTTGCTAAAAATGCTAATGCTCCACCTAGATCCTTTAATCCTTCTACATATGTTTTAAATTCTGTTTGACTTAAATCAGTTGTTTCTAATGTTTCAGGTGATGGATTCATTTCAGGTACTGATTTAATACTAGGAATTTTAATATATCCGGTAGTTGGTCTTGTTCCAGCAGTAGCTTCTACTGCATAATTTACCGTTACACCGGCTGTACTCATTGCAATTGCTGACATTTGTATGTCCTCCTTATTTTGTTATTAATTTTTCATACTTTGCTAATCTTCTAATATCATTAATTTCTTTGTCTTCAATCAAGCCTAGCTCCATTCGTAGATAGCCAAATTCATTCATCTTTTCATCAATGATAGTTAATATTGCTTTAACATCACTCATTCCCGATTCAAGTGAATTTGCTACTTCAAATTCAAATACTTCATTACAAACATTTTCTATTTGATCAAATGTACTGTATTTAGAGAGTACTGAATTATCTGTTAAAACAATTGAAACAGCAGGATACTTAGTTTGATTAATAGGCAACTTTTGATTAGTAATTACTGCATCTAAGTATGCTTCTTTAATTTTATTACTTATCTGCGTATAGATTTGCTGTTCATTATCACTCATTTATTAAACACCTCCTTTACACTTTTACCCTTTTTGAAGTTATCTTCTAACTTCATTTATATTGTAAAACAAAAAAGCATAAAAGATTCGCAACCTCTTATGCATAAAAAAGATTAAAACATTATGTCTTAATCTTTCTAAATTTATAAAATTAGTTTATAAATGATTTTTAAAACAAAATCCAATGTCCTGACTTTTTTCATAACACTCTTTTTCGTTCTATTATTTCTTGATTTTAATAATATAATCATACTTACCATTAGTAGAAGTAACAACAAATATTTTAATATCAACAAAATAGTACATTTCATCTATTTACTGATTCATTAAACCCTATTCTATAATTAAGCCTATTCTTATTTTAATAAAATAATGTCTATTGATCATTATACTCGTCTATTAACTTTTCTTTTATTTCTGGTGTTTTTTCCTTATTAAACCACGTAAAAGTATCTACTAAATCCTCTTCTTTAATCTCTAATTTATCTAAAAAATCTTCATACTCTTTTTTTATGTTGTCTGCAACCTTAATTTGTTTACTAGAACATTTTTTATTATCTGTTTTTCCCTCATAAACAACCTCGCACGAATCTACATTAGTACCTTCAATTTCCCAAACATTGACTAGTTTATTTTTTTCTTTGAAATCTGCTATATAATATCCGTCATCTGTATAAAAGAATAATAATGGTGTTTTATCTGTTTTAATATCATAAAAAACTTCAATCTTTGGTTTATTATTTTTATCAACCAACAAACACTCTTTACTTTTATCAGGTTTTTCTTTTATTCGATCAGGTTTAATTTCATTACCACTTCTATCATAACATTCTAGATATTTATCATAGAAATGACTTACATCATACGATACTAGAAATTTATAATCATTTTCTTCTAATAAATTATAATAATCACTTGCACTTTTACTACTACAACCACTTACTGTAAAAACCATAAATGCAACAAACAACAATTTTAGTAATTTCTTCATAATAAATCTTTCTTTTCATATTATTAAATTATAATTAGTCTTTTTCCTAAATATTTCTTCTATCAATTCACCCAATACTGATTCACTACAAAAGGCTGTCATTTTTTAAGATATCTGATTTAATTGTACTTGTGATACTTTAAGTTTATTTACGTAAATAAAAAACTTTTAAATATCACTTCCTAGATAATTTTAATTATATAATTTAGACCAAATACATGATATTACTTTTGTCGATATTTAAGAACCTAATTTATTTCATTTTATCAATTGTAGTAGGCATAACTATATTATTAAATATACAGATTATTTACATAAATATAGGGGTATTACCCCCTATATACTTATAATACTGTTCATTCTAAATTATCATCTTAATCTTTATAAGTCTTAAAGAAATTGATTAATTCATCTAAAGTTACAAAACTTTCATCTAAAGTTTTTTCAAATACAAATTCAAGTGTCCCAGATTCTTTTTTAAAATCATCATCACACTCTTTTTCACCCAATGATTGTTCAGTATCAAGATTATAGATATACTCACCATCAGTAGAAGTAACAATAGCTGTTTTACTATCAACATAGTAACAATACATTTTACCTACACTACCATCATATGGTTTGTAATATGAACCTTTAAGAAATACAATTCCAATTAATTTATTATTTTCATCAAGTAAACCTGTAATTGTTGTATTATCAGAATCAGTCAAACTACTAATATACTTAAAATTCATTGTTCCATCAGAATCTTTTACATAAAGAAATTTATTTTCTTTAAATGAATCAATGATTTCCTGATTTGATAAAGCTTTTTGATCCTTATATTTATCAGTTATCTTTTCTTTTATTGCAGGAGTTTTTTCTTTATTAAACCATGTAAAAGTATCTATTAAATCTTCTTCTTTAATTTCAAGGTTTTTTAAAACTTCTTCATACTCTTTTTTTATATTATCAGCAACCTTAATTTGTTTACTAGGACATTTTTTACCATCAGTTTTCCCTTCATAAGCTACCTCACATGAATCAGTATTAGTCCCTTCCCTTATCCAAACACCTGCATATTTCTTTTTATCCTTAAAATTGGCTATATAATACCCATCATCATTTGAATAATTAAATGAACTAATCTCATCTGTATCCTTATCAACATATACAGTAATAATTTCTTCTCTATCTTTATTAATCAACAAATAAAACTTATTTTTAGCTGGTTTATCCATTATTCGTACAGGATCAATTTCTTTTCCCTTTTCATCGTACCATCCTAAATCTTCATCATAAAAATGCTTATAATCAAATGTTACTAGTATCTTATAGTCATTTTCTTTTAATAAATCATAGTAATCACTTGCACTTTTCCCACTGCAGCCACTTACTGTAAAAATCATTAATACAACAAGCAACAATTTTAATAATTTCTTCATAATAAATCTTCCCTTCTTTTCATATTATTAAATTATAATTAGTATTCCAATTTTTCCCTCCTATCTATTAATACAATTATACAGTAATTAATTGACTTTTTTCTATAAATATTATAATAATATTTGTGTTTACTAAAAAATATAGTTTTTCAACTATATTTTTTCTGTTTGATCTAGTATTTTTTTTAAAATTATATTAACCTTATTTCTAAGACCACTATCACTATAAAAATATTTTCTAGCGATTCTTTCCATAGAATCATTTTTGTATATTAATGTATCACTAATAATATTTATTTCTTCATCTGTCAAATTAGAATCTTTAATAATTCTTTCAATTACTTGTATACAATTATTAATTATTTCTTTTCTTTGTAAATCACTAATAATTATTAATTCATTTTGCCAAAATGTATATAATTGTAACAAGCATCTTAAAATCTCAATATCATTTTTCTCTTCCCTACTAAATTTAATATTCCCCACTGCTAACTCTCCACACTTTCTTAATTATCCTTCTTAAATCAGAGTAATACTTATCTTCACTAACACTTAAATCACTTAACAAATCTCTTTTCGAAATCTTATTTGAAAAATGATTTAATAAATATATGTATTCTTTCTCTTCTAAATTATTTAAAATATTTTGATAATAATACAAATATTTTTTAACACCTCACCAAAATCATCATTTGAATAACTATTTTTTTTCTTAATTAAAATAAATAATTTTACTTCTGTATTAGTAATTTTTAAATTCATCCTCATGTCCTCCCACTCTCTATAATTATTATAATTAATAATTTAAAGAAAGTTTTACTCCCTTTTTTATCCTATTCACCTCCATATCTAGTGATTCTTATCCTACTACTTTTATCACCTGCCTATATTTTATAATATTTTAAAAATCCATGTTTTTTAATAACACATTTAGACAGACATAAAACGGTGTTAAAATAAAAAAATATATTATATTTTTTATATCATAGCACACAAAGTGATAACTATTATTTTTTAGACCGTTTAAGTGTATAATTTAAATTTTTACTAAATATTATCCTATAATACATATGGGGTGGTATTGTGTCGACGATAACTGGAGAAAGAATATCATATTTAAGAGATGAGAAAAATTTAACTAGGGATGAGTTATCTAAAATTATTGATGTCAGTAAAAGAACCATTGTTGCTTATGAACAAGGAACTAGGGAACCAAGCCTTAAAACATTACGATTATTAGTTGAGTATTTTAATGTTTCGGCTGATTATATACTTGGTTACACAAATAAACCTCATCGCTTAGACACGATTTTAAAAGAAGAAAAGTCTTTTATTATACTACCTAAAACGATTCAGGAATCACAAACTAAATATAATTCCATTAATGATTATATTGACTATATAGCAAACAAAGATGATTAAAAGCAGGTGCGATATCAAATTGATATTACACCTGCTTTTTAAATTAGTTTATCTAAATTAGCTTTTGCTCTATAAATAATCTTAAAACGATAACCTTCATTTGCTGATAATACTCGCATTGATGTCTTTGAATCATCTGCTGAAGCATTTACTCCAATACCATAATTACCTAAATTTTCACTACGTTCACTAAAACTATTTTCTAAATCATTAAATTTTTTACCAGCTTCATTAAAACTTTTAAAATCTTGATCATCATTGATTAATGTAATAATTTCTTTAAACAATGGGTAGCTATCTTCTTTTATTTTTAATGATTCAAAATCTTTTAAACCAGTAGTACTTTGACTGATATTTATACCATTAGTTTTACCAGATAGATCATAAGATAAATCAATCGTTATTTCATTATTATCAGTATTTAATTCATAACTAAGTTCAGTATAAACATTATTTTGATCAGTTACATAGAAACTATACTCTTTTTTTAACTTAGTCTTTTCATATTTATTAACAAGCTCTTTTAAATCATTTTCGAACTTTTCAATTTTATCAACATATTTATCACTATTGGTAACTAACTTTTTAAAGTCAGATAATGATCCAAAGTAATATTCAGTCTGTTCGCTCTTTATATCAGCTTTTCCTAAGGGACCTAGAGTAATGGCATCCTTAGGTGTATTAACAACATTTTCACTTGATACTGCTTCACCTAAAAGACTTCCAAACAACATTGTCGATATCATTGGTGAAAAGATTAGGAAAATTGCTAAAATAATATATAAAGAGTTTGGGAAAGCATTTGTTCTCTTCATTGGTTTATAACCTTTTTCTAAACGATTGCCACAATGTGGACATACTTTAGCACTATCAGGAACATTTTTTTTACAATACGGACACTGTTTCATTTAACCACCTACTCATAAATATTTGACATCCAGGTTTTGAAATCCTTAACATATTTTTCTTTAGCCTGCTCTTTTTTCTTACTATCTTTAATTTCATAATAATCTTCACTTAAATAAGTATACTCACTAATTGTTTCACCTTTATTAACTAATTTTAAAATCGGTGTCCAGTTAAAATCTAATTTTTCACGAATATTTTCGTAAAAATCTTTTTCTTCTTGCGTCGCATCTTCTTTTTTAGAAGCATCTCTAAACGTTTTAATATTTAAATAATATACATATGTACCCTCATTTTCTTCTAAATATGATGTTAGGATCGGTTCAAATTCTCTACAGTCACCACAATCAGGACGTCCAATATATAAAACAAATAACTCATCACTTTTTAATTTCTTTTGTAATTGTTCATAAGTTATTTCATGGATTCCTGAAAGAGATGAATCTTTTTTTATATGATTAGTGGATGCTTGCTGGCATCCACTAATCATAAATAAACATAAAATTAAAGCGAGTAATTTTTTCATTACTTAATTAAAGATTCTCCATCCATTTCTGCAGGAATTTCTAATCCTAATAATTGTAAGATAGTTGGAGCTAAATCTCCTAACTTACCATCTTCTTTTAATTCTAAATGAGAGTTTGTTAAAATCAAAGGTACTTCATTAGTTGTATGAGCAGTAAATGGATTATTATCTTCATCCAATAACATTTCGCTATTACCATGATCAGCAGTAATCAACATAGTTCCCCCTAATTCAAGAACTTTATCATATACAGCACCAACACATTCATCAACTACACTTACTGCTTTAATTGCTGCAGGAATAATTCCTGTATGTCCAACCATATCACAGTTTGCAAAATTAACAATTATAACATCATGAATATCTTTATCTAATTCCTCAATTAGTTTATCCTTAACTTCATAAGCTGACATTTCAGGTTGAAGATCATAGGTTGCAACCTTTGGTGAATTTACTAATACACGTGTAGCACCTTCAATTTCCTTATCAACACCACCATCAAAGAAGAATGTAACATGCGCATATTTTTCGGTTTCGGCAATTCTTAATTGTTTCATTCCTTTTGCAGATAAATAATCACCTAAAGTGTTAGTTAATTCAGGTAATGCAAAAGCAATTGAACCATTAACACTATCAGCATATTTCATCATACATACAAAAGTTAAATTTTTAGGTACATTATTAAATGTATGATCATAAAAACCTTCATTAGTCATTACTGTTGCTAATTGAATCGCTCTATCAGGTCTAAAGTTTGCAAAGATTACTGAATCACCATCAGCAACTTGTCCATCAACATTTTTATTATATCCTGGAATTACAAATTCATCAAAAGTTTCTTTAGCATAAGAATCTTTAACATATTGAACTGGACATTCAAAGCTTTCACCTTTATGATTAACAATTGCATCAAAAGCTAATTCAACACGATCAAATCTTTTATCACGATCCATTGCATAATATCTACCAGATACTGTAGCAATTTGAGCAACACCGATTTCTTCAATTTTATCTGCTAATTCTTTAACAAAGTCTGCCCCACTATCTGGAGCAACATCACGTCCATCTAAAAATGCATGAACATAAACCTTTTGCAAACCTTCTTGTTTAGCCAATCTTAATAATGCATAAATATGTTCATTTGATGAATGTACTCCACCATTTGATAATAATCCCCAAATATGTAATTTAGTATTATTTTCTTTAGCATTATTGATTGCTTTTAAAAATTCAGCATTTTTATAAAAAGTTCCATCTTCAACTGCTTTATTAATTAAAGTCAATGATTGATAAACTGTTCTACCAGCACCAATATTGAAATGTCCAACTTCACTATTTCCCATTTGTCCATCAGGCAGTCCTACTGGCATACCAGAAGCTTTAATTCTAGTAGTTGGATAAATCATCATTAAATCATCTATATTTGGTGTATTTGCAAGTTTTACTGCATTACCATCAATTCTGTTACTTAAACCGTATCCATCTAAGATACATAATACAATTGGTCTTTTTTTCATTATTTTTAATCCTCCATTTTCATGAACCATTATAACTTGTTTACCTATAATAATCAAACAAGAATGCTTTGAAAAATAAAAAAATTAGTACTTTTTATGATACTAATTTTATTTTTTCTTCTTTTTAGGGGTCGTTATAATATACATACCAATAAAACATAAGATCAACGGCCAATATCCCTTAATATAATAAGCAATTGTTGCTACAATTCCTTGAAAATCTTTGGTTCTATCCATTGTTAAGATCATTCCTAAAAAAACTAGAACTATTCCCGCATTTTTCCGAAAATCCATTTCTATCACCCCTATTATTGTAACAAAAGTAATAAACTGAATTTGTCGATTAGAGGATAGAGTGTGCAAAGGTTAATAAATTATTTAAATTAACTAATTCCCTTCCTTTTTGAGAATAAACATATAACTTATTATCTTTAAATTCAAATTTATTTGAATGGATAATACTATTGATATCTTTTCTTGTTTCCTCATCAATATGAATAAAAACATTTTCAGACATTTTTCTAAGTAAAATACATAAGCTAGCTAAAGCTAATTCTAAATCAAATTGTGCTCTAATTATATCTTTATGTAACACCGTTTCATCAAAAATCCCTTTTTTATTTTTAATCTTTTTTATATGATTAATCACCGCTTCAACACTATTTATCTCATCTTCCAGCATATCTAAATAGCATTCTTCTTTAATTTCTCTTTTGTTCATTTAACAGCTTTTCCTTTTCCTTAACTAGATAATTTAATTCTTTACCATATAATATAAAAGATAATAACATTAAAGCACTGCTTGTAATAATCAATACTGTACTAGCCATAGTATCAGGAATATGTAAACCAATCAAAAGGATTACAATAATGTAAAAATAAGCTGTTGCAATTTTTCCCCACCATGAAGCTCCCTGAATCTTTAAACCATAATCATACAGATATAGTCCCACAATTCCTAACATCCCATCTTTTAAAACAATAATTATTAATAAGATCCATGCTAAAGGATAATTAAATAGTAATGTAATCGCAATCGTAAATTGAGTTAACTTATCAGCAATCGGATCAATCAATTTACCAAAATCTGTAATCATATCATATTTTCTAGCAATAAAACCATCTAAAAAATCACTAATTCCTGATAACACCAATACAAACGCAGCTACAATAAAATGATATTCAAATTCTGATCTAAAATATACATATAAAAATATTGGGATTAGTAAAATTCTAAAATAACATAAACAATTTGGTATATTAAACAAATTCTCTTTATTTTTCATATCCATATATATTCCTCTTTTAGCTTATTATAATTTACTTTTATAATAAGTCAAATTTTTTTATCATAATCAGGAATGCACTTTAAATCAAATAATTATAATGATTTTCTCATTGTAACATGCGGGCACCACTCATCATAATAGACATCACCTTCTATTTGGTACCCTAGTTTTTCATAAAAACCTTGAGCTCGCTGCTGTGCAGATAATTGAGTAGTTAAATATCCTAACCTTTTAGCCTCATTTTCTAAAGTAAAAACTATTTTACTACCGAGTCCTATTTTTCGACACTCTTTGATTGTCGCTATTCGCCCCAAAATCATCGTTGCCTGATCTTGTTCATACATCCTACCAGTTGCTATTGCTTTGTCATTTTGATAAATTACTAAATGATAAGCAGATTCATCAATATCATCAAATTCATTTTCAAAACCTTGTTCTTCAACAAATACTAGCTGTCTAATTAATCTGGCATCATCAAAATCTTCTTTGCCATGACTAATTTTATATTCTAATTTATCTTTCATCTCTTGCTCCTATAAAATCATTAATTTTACTGTAGACTTTTTGTTTATTTACTTCATTTAAAATTTCATGCCTCATTTCATCAAAAAGTATTTCCTCAACATCTTGATACCCACTATTTTTTAAATGCTTAACAGCATGAGTAAACTTCTTTTCATTAATAAGGCAAGGGTCTTCACGACCTGAGATAAACAAAATTGGTAGTTTACTATTAACATCATAATCAACCTGTTGATATGTTTTCTGCATTAATGTAAATAAATTATAAAACCCGTTGATCGTGAATATGAATGTACATAATGGATCTTGATTATATTCATCTACAACATTACTATCACTACATATCCATTGATTAGGCTTTTCAAATCCTTTATTAAAAGCACCAAATGACATTCTTTGCATCAATTTACTACAATATCGATCATCTTTGATAACCATAAAAAGTTTACAAATATGTTTACCTATCTTTGTAAATTTATTATAGCTAGGACTTCCACAAACAATAAGTCCCTCAATTTCATGATCATATTTTTGAATATAGTTTCTTATAATCAGTGATCCCATCGAGTGCCCTAATAAATATAAAGGTAAATCAATAAACCTATTCTTTATATATTTACTTAATAAATAAACATCTTCAACAATTGCATATGCATCATCTTCATAAAAATATCCTAAATCATTTTTATTCAAAACACTTTTGCCATGTCCCCGATGATCATGGATAATTACGATATAACCATTTTGATTCAAGTAATTAATAAAATCTAAATATCGTTCCTTATGTTCACACATTCCATGGGCTATTTGAACAATTCCCTTAGGATCAATACAAGTTGAAACAATAACATCGAGAGGTAAATCATCATAACTAGAATTAATTTTTATTCTTTCCACTAAATCACCCCTATTAATTATATCATATAAAAACAGCCTATGCTAATTTATAGACTGTCTTCATCATCTTTAAATTTCCAATTCCACTCATTATGATAAATCATTCGTTTACTCATGCCACCATCAATCGTAAATGTTTCACCAGTAATAAATGTTTGATTACATAAATACATAACCATTTCTGAAATATCTTTAGGACTTCCTACTTTACCTGCAGGAATCGATTTTTGATCAATTTTACTAATTAATTCTTTTTCATCAACATGAATCCAGCCCGGTGCAATACAATTAACAAGAACATCAGGAGCTAAAGATATTGCTAAACTATGAGTTAAGGCAACTATTCCTCCTTTAGCACTAGCATATGCTTCACTATTAAGTTCTGATTGAAAGGCTCTTGATGAAGCAATATTTATAATCTTACCTTTATTTTTAATTAATTCTTGTTTACATAATAATGCTAATGCATATGGGGCTTTTAGACCTACTGCTAAAACTTCATCAAAATCTTCATAACTGGCATTATTTAATATTCCACCTTTATTTATACAAGCATTATTAATTAGGATATCGATCCTACTCATTTTTTTTAAAGCAAATAAAACAAAGTTATCTAATACTTTTTTATCCTTTATATCACCATGAAAAAAATACAAATTTTCACTTGTATTACCAAAAGCACTACCAGCTTCTTTATCAACATCAATAAAACAAACCTGATATGATTTAGCTAAAAAATCAAGACAAATCTGTTTTCCGATTCCTTTTCCTCCACCTGTAACAATAACTCCCTTTTTCATTATCTAGCCTCCTTTATAAATATTTAATTGTAATATAAAAACAACTATGATAATAATCATAATCGTTTTAAATCAATTATTTAACTTTTTCAATCACTGTTTCCGTTATTTTTAATTTACGTTTCTCTAACACCTTATTAACAAGTTCACTTGCCAAAGAATATAAACATGCTGCACTAGGAACAGCAATCACCATTCCAAATATACCAAAAAGATCACCAAAAATAAAGATTGAAAGTAATACCCAGATTCCTGGTAAACCAACTGAATTGCCAACTACTTTTGGATAGATAAAATTATCTTCCAATTGAGATAAAACCTGAAAATAGATCATGAACCACACTGCCAATAAAGCATCTTTTGATAAAATCAAAACTGCACCTACAAACATTGCAGCAATTGGTCCAAAAAAAGGTACAAAAGAAAATAACGATATAATTGTTGCAATCAATTCCGGATAAGGGAAACTAAATAATCGCATAGTTATATAATATAATACCCATAATATACAGGCTTCTGTCAATTGTCCACTAATAAAACTAGAAAATACTTCATTAGTTTTATGAGCATAATCAAAAATAATTTTAGTAACACGATAACCACAAATAGCCCCGATTGCTTTTCTTAGCTGGCGCAAAAATGTTTCTTTATTACCCAATAAATATAACGAAAATATAAATCCTGTAAAAGCTATTCCAAATTTAGATAGAAAATCTGTAGCATTAGCCATAATTCCACCAGCACTTTTTGATAAAAAATTCAAAGCTTGGGATACCATATCCTGCCAAGGCATATTAATCAAATTTTTTACACTGCCTATATCTTCCATTCTAAAATCAATTCCAAAATATATAAATATTTCATCGATATTATCAAATACATTAACTAAAAAAGATGAAATATTACTAATTAGTGAAACTAAACTACTAACTAAGTTAGGAATAACAATACTTGCAATAATAACAATCAATAATAACATTAAGATCAATGTTGAAACTATTGCTAATCCTCGTTTTTTACGATAGATAAAACCATCTTTCTTACATCTTTTTTCAATTTGTCCCTCAATTAATTTCATTGGCTGATTTATAATATAGGCTATAATTATTCCATAGAACAGATATTTTAAAGAACCCATAATCACAGCTATAACACCATATATATTGCCAAGATTAATTAATAAATAAATAAGAAAAACTGTAAAAGCAGCAATAATTATTCCTGGTTTTACTTGTTTTTTTAAATCCTCATCTAATAAATTACGCATAAATTCACCTCTATATTTAATAATTATAACATATCTCATCTATTATTATAACTATTGTTGATTCTTAAATAAAAATGCAGTTATTAAACTGCATCATAAAACATATTACTTAGATAAATAATTCCTTCTCCGATTCCAACTCCAAATAATATACCTGTAATCAATCTTAATGAATTATTGCTAATATATGGAGTTAATAGCTGTAAAAAGCCATCAATTATCATTGGTATAATTAATAAAATATATTGTATCTTCGGTTTATTATTTCTTAAATAATATAAAATAGCCAACATACCAATAATTACACCACTGCACCGATAACATAAAATAAAACAAAAATCTCCAATATGCAATGCCCTAGAAGGAATACCATTACACAAAGGTACTTTTCCTATTTGCAAGATTCGTTCTATAATTATTTTAATCATTTTAGATACTTATTACATTTATTGTACTCTCTGTAGAATATGAGTGCCAAGATTCTGAATGAAATATTCCCGAAAAAACACAACATATAAAAATCACAATACATATTACTCCAGCAATTATTCCATTCAAACAAGATTTAGCTCTTTTTGGAAACTCTTTAAACCAAACAATATATAATACTAATCCTATATATGGCATGAAAAAACTTAATAATGTATACCCAAAATTTGTTTCATCATTAGGATTAACATATCCTGATGGACTAGACCCTTGATATCTTAAATCTGCGCCACAAACAGGACAAAAGTTTGCTCCATCAACAACTTTTCTTCCACATTTATTACATAACATAATTTACTTTCCCCTTACTTTTCAACTATATCTACTAACATCTCTACTAATTCATGATTAACAACATCATATTCATTATCATGATAACTAAAATCAACTTTATTATTTATTGTAGTTGGGTCTATTATCCACTCTTTACAAGAGCTATGAACTTGATTAATACCTGTATATTCTAAAAATTGTTTAACATTATTAGCATTAATTCCACTTCCAGCTAATATTTCAATACTATTACCATAAGCATCATGTAAATATTTTATCATTTCTTTTCCCCTAGGTGCTTGACTCTGTAACCCGCTTGTCAAGATTCGATCTATTCCTATAGTAATTAAAATATTCATGGCTTTATCAATATCATAAACACAATCAATTGCACGATGGAAAACTGCCGTTTTATGATATGATTTAATAATTTCTAACATTTCTCGTGTTTGTGGAATATTTATTTCCCCTTCTTCATCTAAACACCCAAAAGCAATTCCATCAGCACCATTATCTAATAATATTTCTGCATCTAATTTCATAATTTCAAAATCTTCATCATTATAACAAAATCCAGCTCCCCGTGGTCTAACCATACAGATTACTTCTAAATCAGTATTTTCTTTAACTTTTAACAGGGTTGCTAAGGATGGGGTTAACCCGCCCATATGCAAAGCACTGTTTAACTCAATTCTCCGTGCTCCCCCATATTGTGCCTGCAAAGCATCATAATAACTACCACAACATATCTCAACAATTCTTTCCATATTTTCAACTCCTTACATACTATAATTATAACACTTTTTATATTCTATTGTTTATGATTTGATTTTTATTTATACAAATGTTAAAATCTAATAGCTAGTATATTCATATAGCTTAAAGAATGGGGACCCTATTTTATAAGTGTCTGATCATCTAATTAAAAAAAACTTGGCGCATTAGCTCAGCTGGATAGAGCACACGCCTCCTAAGCGTGGGGTCGGGCGTTCAAATCGCCCATGTGCCGCCATTTTTATTAATAACTTAAGAACATAAAATGTTATGTTCTTTTTTGTTTTTTACCAATATTCAATTAGATAGAAAGAATCAGCAAATAAAACCTTTACTTTTATTAAGTATGCCCAATAAAGCTGAAGAAAGACTTTATTTAAATCTGCTTAACATTTAATCAAAAAATATTTCAGGTATATGAAAAATAAACTAATATATGTTAATCTAGATAAAATTGATATAAATAATGTTTGTGATATTAGCATAAATAGAGATTTAATCAATATACAGTTACTATTATAGTATAGAAAAAAACCATATCTACTTATTAATATTGAATCTTGCCTTAAAAAATCATTTACTATTTATATAAAGTTTTTATTCACATAATAAATAATATTTCAAAAAATAAGCTTCCTTTACTCACTTTTTATTATATGATATTTATTTAATTATTAACCATCTTATTACTTTTCACAAATACATTTTACCTTGAAAATAACAACAAAAATAATTACTATGTCAAAATTTAGAATTTTGACATAGTTTGCTACAAATGATAAAATATTAAACAGATAATTACATAAAAATCAAATTTTAAGCCAATAATATTTTTTACTAATTACAAAAATAAATATCTGTCATTTTAGATGAGAGGAGTCATGATGAAATTAAATAAAATAATTAAATGTTTTTTAATTATTTCATTACTATTTTTTTATAATGGTTGTCAAGATAATTCTAAAAATATAGTGATATCTCAAGATAATGAGGAAGTAATTGAATTGAATTTTTATGGATATAAAACAGAAGCTATTAATGTTGTAGCAATTGAAGAAATATTACAGAGCTTTATGAAAAAGTATCCCAATATAAAAATTACCTATGAAAGTGTAAAAGGAATTGAATATTACGAGATATTAAAAAAACGGTTATCATCAGGGAATTATGATGATATTTTTATGATTGATGAGGATAATCTAAATGAGCTTAAAGATGAGCAGTACTTTGAAGATTTATCTGATCTTTCAACAATTAATAATTTTAATGATCTTTCATTAAACCAAATGTACCAAGATGATGGCAGAATTCTCTACATACCTACTTCTATTTCTGCTTTTGGGTTATATTGTAATTTAGACCTTTTAAATAAACACACAAAAAAAGTTCCTAAAAATGAGGCAGAATTTAAAAAAGTATGCAAATATTTTGTTGATAAAGGAATTACTCCTATAATAGCCAATAACGATATTTCACTAAAAACAATTGCTTTAGCTAAAGGATTAAATAGTTTATATCAAAGTAATGACTTTAAAGAAAAAATTGATGAGATTAATCAAAATAGTCAAATTTTATCAGATTATTTGAAGGTTGGTTATGAATATGTTGAAGAAATGATTAAAAATAAGTATATTGATGTAAATCAAACTATAATTACCAAAAAAACATCTGATGACCTTTTAGAATTTGAAAAAGGAAAAAATCCCTTTATGTTAACAGGGGCATGGGCATCCATAAGAATTAAAAATGATGCTCCAAACCTAAATTATGAAATTCATCCCTACCCTATTTTAGAATCCGGTTCAGTAGTTGTTACAAATATTGATACTAGAATATGTGTCAATGCTAAAGGTAAGCATAAAAAAGAAGCTAAAAAATTTGTTGAATATATGAGTCAACCTGATAATATGTGGAAATTTGCAAATAGTCAGTGCTCATTTAGTCCATTGAAAGAATCCAAATCACCTGATGATATTGCAATTCAACCACTTACAAATCATATTAATAATTTGTCAATATTAGGTTCCGATAGTCGTATCAAATATCCACTTTGGTCTCTAAGCAGAGATGGTATAAAAAAACTATTAGAAGGCAATAGTGTTGATCAAGCATTAGAACTAATAAAAAAGGTTAACAATGAGGAAAATAAGTATGCAAAAAACTAAGAAACCAGTAATCATTATTTGTAGTTTAATTGCTATGATAATAGTTGGGGTTACAATGCTTATCTACATTAATTATGTACAACACTCTTTATGGGAAGATTCTGTATCTGATATTTTAGAGGCAACATCACAGGAAAGTGAATCTTTCCAGTTATATCTAAATAAAAATCTAGAAAATTTAAATAATATTTTAAAAACTATGCCTAATAGAGATGATTCAAATAAGGATGTTTATTTAAAAAAATTAGCGGAAAATAATAGCAGTTATAATTACATAAATTTAGATGATAATTATTATTTTAATAACAACGGTAAGTATCCTTTGACATCTTCAAATATAAATAAGATTAATGATTTTAATAGTAGCGGTATTACTAAACCTTATTTTAATAATGAAACAGGGGTTAATGTAATTGCAACTTATACTAAAATTAATAATGAATTACTAATCAAAGAAACTAAAGTTGATTATTTTGTTAAACAATTCTCTTTATCCTTTTATAATGATTTAGGTTTTTCATATATTGTTAATAGTGATGGAGATGTTTTAATTCGTTCTAGTCATAAAAATTCAAATCGAACAATGAAAAATTTATATGATATAATTGATCTAGAGGGAAATAAACAGGATGTCATTAATTCGTTTAAATCTTCTATTTCTAATGGACAAAAAGGTATAGCCTTATTTAATTATCATAATAATACTAACCTCTTTTGTTATGTACCAATTGATCATACTAATAATTGGTATATTATCTCAATTATTCCAAATGATGCCATAATGGCTCAGGCTAATAAAATAATTATCTTTACTATTATTTTATCCTTAGTAATTATTTGCTCAATAGCTTTGATATTATTGTTATATCATTATAATGATAAAAAACAAAAAGATAAAATATTAAATCTTGCCTATTATGATCCACTAACACATCTATATAATTATCAGAAATTTAAATATGAAGGTGAAGCTAAACTAAAAAACTTAATTGATAAATGGGCAATAATATATATTGATATTGATGGATTTAAAACTATTAATGATTTAAGTGGTTATGAATTTGGAGATCAAATATTAAAAGAATTAGCTAAAATTATTGAAAAAACTATTTCTAACGCTGGTATAGCTTGTCATATTACTGCAGATAAATTTTTAATAATGCATAAATATTCAAACAAAGATGATTTAAAGTTATTATGTCATAAGATAAATCATCAATTTCAATTTACTTTAAAAGAAAATGATTTTCAAAAAGAAACATATTTAAATATGGGGGTATGTTGTTATGAAGATACAAAAGCTGTTACAAATATTGATAGTATGATTGACCGTAGTCATTTAGCTTTAAAGAAGGCATTAATAGATCATGATAATTATTTTGTTTTCTATAATTATAAAATGAGAGAAAAATTAATTAAAGAAGCAGAGATTGAAGCTAAAATGGTAAAAGCTCTTAATAATAATGAATTTGTATTTTATTTACAACCTAAATTTAATTGCCAAGGTAAACAATTGTTTGGTGCTGAGGCATTAGTACGTTGGATCGATGATAATGGTCAAATGATTATGCCAGGCGACTTTATTCCATTATTTGAAAGAAATGGTTTTATTATAAAATTGGATGAATATATTTTTGAAAGTGTTTGTAAATATCTTTCTAATCGAATTCAACTTAATCTTTCAATTATTCCTATCTCAATAAATATCTCACGTTTACATTTATTTCAAAATAATTTTGTTGATAAATATTTAGAAATCAAGAATAAATATGCCATCCCAGATAAAATATTGGAATTAGAAATAACTGAAAATATTTTAATAGATAATCTACATGCTACGCAAAAGGTTATTACAAGATTACAAAGACATGGTTTTATATGCTCAATTGATGATTTTGGTAGTGGTTATTCTTCATTAAATTCACTTAAAGATTTACCATTTGATATTATTAAATTAGATAAACTATTTTTAGATAACAGTTATAATATTAAAAAAAGTCAAGAAATCATTAAATCTATTATTACTATGGCTAAAAATATTAATATCTTAACCGTCGCAGAAGGAGTAGAAACAAATGAACAGTTAAATTTTCTTCAACTAGCAGGTTGTGATATAATACAAGGATATATTTTCTCTAAGCCTATTTCGGTTGAAGATTTTGAAAATATATTTAAAAATTTATATAATAGCTAAATATGTAAGGTAATTTATAATTGATTTTAAACAAACTATAGACCATTTTAGATAATAAGCTGAATTTTAATATTCAGCTTTTCTTTATATTTTCTTGACATTCCCGCACACAGGATACTTTATACTTATTTTAAAGGAGGTAATTATGTATTTAATAAGTCAGTTTTCTAAAATTTCTGGATTAACTATAAAAGCATTACGTTACTATGATGAAAAAGGTATTTTAATCCCAAATTATCGGAATAATGAAAATAAGTACCGTTATTATAGTGATGATGATTTAAAAAAAGCATTACTAATTAAATTATTAAGATCACTAGATTTTTCAATAATGGAAATAACAGAAATTCTAGACTTAGTTAAAAATAAAGAAGATTTAACCTATATATTACAAGAAAAAATTAAACATATTGAAAAAAACATTTCAAAAGAAAAAGATTTAATAAAAAAAATAAATAATAATACAGTTTCTCTAATAAAAGAATCTAATTTTATAACTATAAAATCAATACTATTGAAATTGATGAAGTATATGTTGCCGCAATTAGATTTACTAGTAATTATCAGGATTTAGATAAATATGTTCCTATACTTTATAAAATAGTTAAAAATAATAGTCTTGGCAAACACTTTAATTGTTATTTTGATAATGATTACTCACAACCTGCAAATATTGAATTATGTATCCCGATTAAAAAGGAAATATTTAACTCGTTAATTTCATGTAAAAAACTTCCTAAAATAAGAGCATTACATACTATTCATTATGGAAATTATAATAATCTATATCTTGCCTATAAAGCAGTTTTTAAATATGCAAATGAACATAATATTAATATTCTTACTCCAATTAGAGAATTATATGTTAAAAGTCCTGGAATTATTTTTAAAGGTAATCCTAATAATTATGTTACTGAAATCTTTTTTCCTTTTGAAATATTATAAGGAGAAATAATGAAAAAAATAATAAACACATTTTCTCTTCAAGGAGGAAAACATTGTATTACAAACTCATTAAAACAAATATTTGATTTTTACAATATTACTATTTCTGAAGAAATGCTCTTTGGAATTGCCTCAGGATTATCATTCTTATACATAAATCAAGCTAGTTCACCAATGATATGCGGCAGAGTAAAAGTATTTGAATTCGAAAAAAAATTAGCTCAACGTCTTAATATAACAATTAAATGTAAATCTGGCAAAAATTATTTAAAAATCCATCAAGTAACTAAAAAACTTATTAATCAAAACACTCCTGTTTTAATTTATGTTGATATGTCATATCTAGATTATTTAGGTTTAGATAAAAATAATCATTTTGGAGGTCATGCTATAGTCTTATTTGGTTTTGATGATGAAACTAGACAATATTATCTTAGCGATAGAGATAATCATGATTTTCCTATTAGAGTACCCTATGGTCAAATATCAAATGATTATCACTTAGCTAGTTATGATGAGATTGAAAAAGCACGAAATAGCTCCTTTCGTCCTTTTCCTGCAAAAAACAAATATTTAATTTTCGATTTCGCTGGTTATAATGGTATTGATAAAAAAACCATTTTAGAAGCTATACATGAAACTTGTTTAACAATGCTAAATCCTCCAGCTCAGCTTTTAGGAATTAATGGTATTAAGAAATTTTCAAAAGAAATTTTAAAATGGAAAAAGTTCTCTTCATCTAAATTATGCTTAGCTTGTATTACAAACTATTTTCAAATAAGTAAAGATGGTGGTACTGGCAGTGGTATTTTTAGAAAGATGTATGGGGAGTTTCTAATTGAATCGGCTGCTATTGTAAAAGATGAAAGATTTATTAGTATTGGTGAAGAATTTATTAATATTTCCAAGTCCTGGGATAAGATAGCAGATCTTTTATGGCAAATATCTATAGATGGTAAAACTGAAAGATTAGAGCAAATATCCACTCTAATCTTAAAAATATATGAAAATGAAAAAAGCTTATACTTAAAATTAGAAAAAATTATTTAAACTAAGTTTTTTTATTTCCATTATTACTGTTCCTCCTTTAGAAGAATTATTAGCCAATTTTACTTGTCCATCATGCTTTTCACAAATTATTTTACAGATTGATAAGCCAATACCAAAATCACCCTTATTTAATGAGGAACTATAAAATAGAGATGTGCCATTTATAACATCTTCTTCACTAAAACCAGATCCATCATCTTGAATAATGAAATTTAGATAATCATCTGTTTCTAATATTATCAAGGTTATTTTGTTTGTTGCAAATCGAAATGCATTATTTAATATATTTTCTAGTGCTTTTAAAATCATATTTTTATCAATGTGAATAGTTTTAGATTTTGTTTTATCATGTATTACAAGATTTTTTCGATATTTATTTGCTAATAACTCAAAATCTTTTTTTATTAAATAGATAAAATTAGAAAAATTCACTTCACTTCTAATTATTTCAATATCTTCAATTTTTTGAATGTTTCTAATACTATCTACATAACATTCTAAACGCTGAGATGACTGATACATATTATTTATTGTAGTTTTTAATATTTCTTCATTGATTTGATGTTTAGATAAAGCTTTATCTAAATATTCTAAATAACCTTTAATTACTGTAATTGGTGTTCTCAAATCATGAGAAACTGATGCAATAAGTGCTTTTCTTTCTCTAAGTAATTTCCACATTTTTTGATTATTTTTAGATAACTCATCTTTCATATCATTAAATGTATTACACAATAAACCTAATTCATCATATGAATCATAAGGGATTTTAAAAGTTAAATCTTGATTTGCGATACAGTCAATACCTTCTTTCAATAATTTTATTGGTACTTGTAATTTTATTCGATAGTAAATTTTCACTATTAAAACTGTTCCTAAAATAATATAGGTTGTAGGTAATATAATCATTAAACTAATAGTTAAGTAATAATTAATTTGATTACTAGTTGATAATTTTCCATAAGAATAACTATCAGGTGCTAGTTTATAAACAATACCTGTTTCTACTTGATATGTACTAGAAGTATTATTAATAGTAATACTTCTAGTATTTAATATTTTATGTTGAAGATTAGTAGTTATTAAAATCGTTAAAGTCGATAAAATTGTTACAAAGAATATAATCATTGAAGTAATTATTAGCAAAGCTTTTTTTAATGACATTTTTTTAAATAAATTATTTACTTTTTCCATCTATATCCTACACCCCAAATAGTTTCCAAATAAACAGTTTCTGTAATCTCTGCAAATTTTGCTCTAATCTTTCTAATATGCTCCTTAACAACATTACTATTACCAACACTATCAAGTCCCCAAATTATTTCATATATTTTTTCTTTATCAAATACTTGTCCAGCATGCATTGATAGTAATTTTATAATTTCAAACTCTTTATTAGATAATTCGATTGTTTTAGCTTTAATAACCACACTTCGCTGTGAATAATCAATATACAATTCCTTATAAAATCTACCTTGTGTTTTCAAATGGCTTCTTTCTTCACGACGTAAATGTGCTGTTACTCTAGCTAATAGTTCATCTATTGAAAATGGCTTAGTAATATAGTCATCTCCTCCAACCATAAACCCATTTATTTTATCTTGTTCAAGAATACGTGCTGTTAAAAATATAATTGGACAATTGATATATTTTCTAATATATGCACATAAATCAAACCCATTCATCCCATCCATATTAATATCAAGAAGAATGATATCTGGTGTATTAGTAAGTTTTTCTAATGCTTGATTGGCATTAGTTGCTGTATCCACTAAATATCCTTCTAATTGAAAATGTAAATTGAGCATATCTAATATTGATTGTTCATCGTCAATAATTAAGATTTTATATTTATTTATCATAATCTATCATTCCCATCTAATAATTTGATTTTAAAATAAAAAAGTCAATTTTTTGTCAAATAAAATAATATCTTTGAGCTATTTAATTATATACTTTATTTTAACTATTCTTTAAGTACCTATAATAAGAGGTAATATCAACTATTATAGTTTATAATAATAGTTGATTGGAAAAATTATTTAGATAAGGAATTACAGATCATAAAATAATTAATTATATCTAAAAATTAATCTCAATTAAAATATGGATGCTTATTTAAGAAAGGAGTATATAATGAAATACAAAGGTCCAATGTTAGTAGTAAAAGATATTGAAAAATCAAAAGAATTTTATACTAAAGTTTTACAAATTAGAATAATATCTGATTTAGGAGTAAATGTTACTTTTACAGGTGGTCTTTCTTTACAAACAGAAGAATCATGGCGTCAATTTACTAATTGTAAACAAAATTTTTTTACATATCAAGGTAATGTAGTTGAGTTTTATTTTGAAGAAGAGGATTTTGATAGTTTTATTGAGCGGATAAAGAATGAAAACGTAGATACTCTAGAAGGAGTTACTACAATGCCATGGGGACAGAAAATTATTCGTTTTTATGACCCAGATAAACATATTATTGAAGTTGGTGAAGATTTGGCGGTTATGATAAAAAGATTATATAAAGATGGTATGTCAATAGATCAGCTAGTTGAAAAAACTTATATGAAAAAAGGTATTATTGAACGAATGTTAAAGAAAGCATAGTAAAAAAAAGAATTAATCTTATTTTATAGATTGATTCTTTCTTTTTTTATCTCATATAATAAACAGTTTTAAAATTTACCCCCACCGCCACCATGTGTTCTTCCTGATGAACTATGATGAGTGGAACTACCTGAACTTCTATGTGTTGAACTTTTTATCGAACCACTAGATTTATGTGAGTTAGATATATCATCATCTTCAGAGCTAGGTCTACGTTTTTTAGTTACTTTTTGATATAAATACAGGTCATTAGATTTAGTTAATTTAAAACTATTTTCTTTAATATATTCATTTGCATTTTTTACAGCTTTTTTGGTCTTTAATTTTCCCAACCGAATACATGAAACAATGAATCCAATTATTAGCCCCATACCAACTGATCCTAATATCCTTTTGTTCGAATCTAATGGCTCCTTGTCCTTTATCTCCTGATCACTAACCCCTTGGTCATTAGATACAACTTCATCTTCATCCAGATTTGGCAAATCTCCATGATTATAACGATCATATGGTTTTCCAGTTTCTGCTTGTATACTAAATTTTTCTATATAACTAATAAAATCTTCAAACCCCTGATAAAAATTTTTATTAGCAAAACTAGGTTTCATTACTTTTCCAAGATACTCAATTCCCCAATCACTAAAAACATCTATTGCCTTACCAGAGGTTGAAATATACCATTCATTACTCTGTAAACTTAATACTATAATCAATCCATTTTTAGCTAAATCAATTCCATAATCATTTTCATCATAATAATCATCAGCTAAATCCATCATACTTTTACCATTATTTAAATAAGTTGTTAAAATAACAACATCCATCTGATAATCATTAGTGATTTTAATAATTTTTTGCTCTAATAAATCTATTTGTTCAAGACTCAAGATATTTGCCATATCCACGACATTTCTCGACGACTCAACATTATTGATAGCTAATGATATCTGATAGACAATTGACTGAATCTTATATACTATATTTTCAACACTATCACTACCTTTAATTAGCATATTTATATCAATAGTATCATTTAAATATTGCCCAGCATTGCCAAAGGCATTCATATATTTACCATAATCACTACCATTACTAAAGTTGATTGCAAAAACTATACCATCTGTTTCTCCAAAATTCTCCTGATATAACTGATTTGCATAATCACCAAGATTAAAATCTTCTTGATTATTTTTAACTGACACAACTACAATATTGATCTTATATCGTTCATAAAAGTTCTCTGATAATTGCTCTAGTGAACTACATAAATATTTAAACGAATTACCATTATCATAAACATATTTGGATCCTGCATGAACTGGTGTAATAGTGGTAACAAAAAGAAGCAATACTAATAAAATACATTTAAATTTTTTCATCCTTTTATACCCCACCTAAAAAAATATAAATAATTATCGCAGAAATTGCAGTAATTATTAAAACTGATTTCCAAAATAGTTTCATATCAGCAGGTAGATCACCAATTAATTTACCTGTTTGCCCATTCATCATTAAAGGATAGATCTTATCATTCCATTTTAAATTTAAAATCCAAACTGGCAATAAATAATAATCAACATGTTTATTTTTTAATTGAATAGTTGAATGTTCAATTTGTGAGGTTGAATATCCTGTAACTGTAGAGCTAAAAATACTCTCTGTAGAATTTTTAATTCGCTTATTTGCCTTAGGTTCACTATCTTTACTACCTTCATCATACTTATCAGCAAAATAACCAGCTAAATAAGCAGTATCAAAATCTACTGCATCATTAAAATCAAATGGTTCAATTGACTGCATATATTCATCATCAATCTTAGAAGAACCATCAACAGGAACATTATTAAATTCTACTGTCCCTTCTCGAGTCAATGAATAATATTTAGTTTTTGTATAATGATATTCATCATCACTATAATGACTAATCCGAGTTGCTTTATATTGTTGTTTAACATCTGCAAGACAATGATATGTCCAAAACGGAACATAAATCCCTTTTATCTCATCAAGCGTACTGTCATTTTTAAAATTACGAGGCAAAAATGCTTTGCCTTTAAAAAAATTCAATAATTGTTCTTTTGCATCCTTCGAATCTAATTTAAATGGTATCACATAATTAGGCCTTAACTGTCCTGATACATTTTTATTCATGATTACTGGACTTGCACAGTATGGACAACTTGTAGCAATAGTCTCTTTATTACCAATTATTTCTCCCCCACAATTTTCACATGAATACATTACAATATCTTCATTATCCAAGGTATCATGTTCAAAAGCATCACTCCATTCCATTTTATCCTCTTGTGATTCTAGAAGCTGTTCCTTATACATTTTCAATGTTTCAACTTCAAATGCAGTATCACAATAAGGACAAACTAGTTTTTGATTATCACTATTAAAACTTATTTCACCACCACAGCAAGGGCAGCGATATACTGTCATTGTTGTCATCTTGACCCTACCTTTCTTCATTATAAAAAATTATTAAAGTTTTATCTTAATTGACCCCCTAATCTTTTTAAGTTATTTACTATAATTATAACTAAATACTATCTTAATGAGAATCTTTATTTTCTTTATTATATGATTAATTTTATATAATTTATTAATAGTTAAAAATTTTTACTATCATTATATTTGACAAATATTATTTAACAGATTAAGATATTCACATAGTTAGTCAAAACTAACTATTTGAAAGGATGAAAAAATGAAATTTATATATCACAGTATAAGTGATTACAATATATTAAATTATTACAATAAAAAGAATAACAGTATTGAGCTAAGTTTAAAAAATAACAGGTTAATTTTTAAACTATGATCATTACTTTAATATTTTTATTACTGTTAATCTTATTATTATTTTTTATTAAAGCTTATTTAAAAAAAATTGTTTATAAACGTTTTCACTAGTAATCATGTATTTTTAAAAACAGTATCCAAATAAAAAGGTCTCAAACTATTAATAGTTTTGAAATCTTTTTTTATTTCTATAATAACAAAAAACTGCTAACATTTTTATTTGTCAACAGTTTTATTAACATTATCAATTATCTATAAATCATCTTCAATAGCACTCGATTTTGCATATGCGGTTGATTTTGCTTCAAAAAAATCTGTTTTAATATTATTAGCATTACTATATATGCTAACCCATTTCATTGATTCCGGCTCTTTTTCAAATCCATCAAAAAGCGGTTCAAAATTTAATGAACGAGCCCGAAGATTACCTAAATAGTGAATATAATCACTGATCATTTCCATCGTTAATCCTTCGATATCATTACCCAAAACATATTGACCCCAAGCAATTTCCTCTTTAACTCCGCGTTTTAACATATCACGATATACTGCTACCTTATCAGGAGTAAAAAGTTCAGGTTCTTCTTTTTGCAGTTCAATGATCATATTTCTAAATAACCAAAGATGTGTATTTTCGTCACGATTTATGTATCGAATTTCTTGGGCAGAACCAGACATCTTGCCCATTCGTCCTAAGTTATAGAAAAACATAAAACCTGAGTAAAAATAAATTCCTTCTAAAATATAATTAGCCATGATAGTTTTCATTAAATGAAAACTATCTTTATGTTCAAGAAAAGCATTATACTGTTCACCAATAAATTCATTTCTTTTTAATAAATGCTCATCATATTTCCATTGGTATAAGATTTCATCTCTTTTGGCTGGTGAACAAATCGAATCAAGCATATAACTATAACTTTGAGAGTGAACAGCTTCTTGAAATGCCTGAATTGTCAAACAAAGATTAATTTCATTAGCAGTAATATATTCTCCAATATTAGGAAGATTAGCTGTTTGTAATGAATCTAAAAAGACTAAAAAAGACAATATCTTGTCATATGCTTTTCTTTCCTTATCATTTAATAATCGATAATCACGTATATCCTGGGTTAAATTGATTTCTTCAGGTATCCAAAAATTATTCATCGCTTGACGATACCAGTCACTAACCCAAGCATATTTCATATTATTAAAATCATTTAGATTTGTGGTATTACCATTAATCATACGTCTTTTTCTTACTTCTATATCACCACTTGCATTAAATAAAGCTTTTTTCTTTAATTCCATGATTTCCTCCTATGCACTACATGATTCACATTCTTCAACTTCAAGTGACTGACTTCGAACATAATAAATAGTTTTTACTCCATATTGCCAAGCTTGAAGGTATAAATCAAGCAGTTTTCTAAATGTAAACTCATTTGTCATATATAAATTAACCGATTGTGCCTGATCAATATGTCGTTGTCGAATTCCAGCAGCTTTAATTATCCAGCTTTGATCAATATGATGAGCATTTTTATAAAGCCAAAATGTTTTCGTATCCAAATCTGGGGCTACTCTAATAATCATACTGCCCTTCTTTTCTTCCATAAAATATTTTTTCATAATCGGATCGACGGCTGCACTTGTTCCAGCAATAATTGAAGTTGAACTGGTAGGTGCAACTGCTAAAAGATAACCATTTCTAAGACCATTCTGCTGAATATCTTTTTGTAATGTTTGCCAAGCATTACTTTGATAGTGACGTTTTTTAAAATAAGCACCAGTTTCAAAATCACTTCCTTGAAATAACTCATAGCTTCCTTTTTCTTTAGCTAAATCACAAGAGGCGGCTAATGCAAAATAATTTATTTTTTCATAGAGCTCATCGACAAACTCCAAATGTTCATCACTTTCAAATGATATTCCCTGCTTTACTAACATATGATGATAACCACTTGTACCTAAACCAATTGGACGATACTTTTGATTTGTTATTTTAGCAAAGGGAATT
Source organism: Thomasclavelia sp. (assembly GCF_047249845.1). GTDB lineage: Bacteria > Bacillota_I > Bacilli_A > Erysipelotrichales > Coprobacillaceae > Thomasclavelia. The sequence continues at coordinate 53,340 of NZ_JBKTWO010000002.1, read as the reverse complement.
GGATAATAATTTAAATCAATTACATTATCTAATGCCCTAACAACTACCGATATTGTATGTTTTAATTTCTTATCATTTCTAACATCAAGCCTTCCTAGAGTCAATGAAGCAAGATTACAAACAACAAAATCACCAGGAACTGTTTTTTCAACAACAATCTTTTCACCATCAATTTCAATTACTTCATGAGGCAAAATTTCCATTGCTTTCATATTTTGGGCAATTTCTGTACATAAATTACTACAATAAATCATTCCTTGATGACTATTTGGATTCATTTTATTAACATGATCTCGATTAAATGTAAATGGTGTTCCTGTTTCCACTAATGATTTAATAATTAAACGAACAATTTCTTTAACTGTCATTACTCTTTTTGTAATTCGCTCATCCTCAACACATTCATAATATTTTTGCTGCCAATTTTCACCATAATAATCTTCTAAATAATATCCTTTGACTTCATGAATTTCATGGGGACACATTAAATACCATGGGGCATCAAGATCATTTTTAGCTAATTTCCAAAATAAATCAGGATAACAAACAGCTGGAAATATATCATGTGCCTTCATTCGGTCATCACCATTATTAGTTTTTAATTGTAAAAATTCTGGTAGATCTCGATGCCAGACATCTAAATATACAGCGGCTGCTCCCTGCCTTACACCAAGTTGATCAACTGCAGTAGCCGTATCATTAACCAGCTTTATCCAGCGAATCACGCCTCCTGCTGCTCCTTTAAAACCTCTAATACTGCTGCCATTAGCGCGTACTTTTCCAAAATACAAGCCCATACCGCCACCATTTTTAGAAACTTTAGCAAAGTTATCGATACTTTTATAGATTCCTGCCAATGAATCATCAACAGTATCAATAAAACATGAACTCATTTGATGAAATGGTTTTCTCGCATTAGACATAGTCGGAGTTGCCATGGTTACTTTTAAAGTACTTAAAATATCATAAAATTCTTTAGCCCATTTAACTCTATCAGTCTCTTTCATTGCTAGATGCATCGAGATCAACATAAACATTTCTTGGGGTTTTTCCAGTATCTCACGCTGATGATCTTGAATTAAATACCGCTTCATAATTAGTTCTAAACCACTGTATGTAAATAATTCATCACGTTTATCATCTAAATAATCACTTAATTTTTCAACCTCTACCTGTGAGTAATGTTCTAAGATATATGTACCATAATATCCCTGATTTGTTAGATACTGAATTTTATCATATAAACTTTCTATATTGTATCTAGACATCTTTTGCTTAACACGTCGATTGATTTCATAACTTAAAAACCGGGCTGAAATCATTTCCCATTTAGGAGCTTCTTTACTAATTAGCTCATTACTTGCTTTAGCTAAAAGCATTAAAGTATCTTGTAAGTCCATATTTTCTTTATAAAAAGATTTAAATTTCACTAATAATAATTGTAATGAATATTCACTTTGAGGATAATCATCTTGTATAGTTAATAATAATTTTTCTAAACCTTCATCTTTTAATAATTCTAACAGTTCATTTATAATCTTTCTTTGTTCAGTATGCTTTTGTCGATATAAAATATATGCTTTTGCTACCTGGAGATAACCATGTTTCATTAATGATTCTTCGACAAGATCTTGAATCATTTCAACATTTATTTGATCATATAATGATTGTTCGATATCTTTAATAATAAGTTCTAAATCATTTTCTTTAATTAATTGATCAAGGCTTTTGAATGCTTTTTCAAGTGCCTTTTTTATTTTATTGTTATCATAGTCTTGATATTGACCAGTTCTCTTCTGTATTATCATCTTCTCACGTCCTTAGGATGTCATTCTAGCATATATGATTTAACAGCTTCAATTAATATGCTTCTTATTAAAAAATATCTATTAATGATTTTAATAGATATCCTCAAATTAATAATTCTGTTCATAAAAATTTTCACATAGTCTCAATAAAAAATTACTCTTTTCATATTTATGATAACGATGAATCAAGATAATTACAATTATTCCTGCTACAAGTGCACAAAGCATATCAGTCATAGAATCATGAACTCCTGTTTTATAATGATTAATACAATCATTATTAAATAAAATCAGCATCATATACTCATAAAGTTCCCATAACATAGCAATTGCAAGATTTGTATTATTAACAAATAATACAAATATATGATAATCTTTAATTTTATTAATTCTTTTTTCTTTTTTAATCCTGCAAAATAAAATTATTGCTAATAATGATGCAAAGATCCCACTTGAAAAGTGTAATGCTTTATCAAAAAAAGGAAGACTATATCCATTAAAACAACTTCCAATCAATGAAGCAAAATAAATAAAAACTATGTTTATAATATATATTTCATCTGTTGCTGTTAATTTAAATAATTTAAATAATCCTGGAATTATCCATGGTGTCAATAATGCTATAACCCCCATAAATAAAGCAGTCGAATTATTATTTACATAATTTATATAGAAACCAAATATTGATGTGAGAATATATATCACGATACATATTCTTAATATATATTTATACTTACTTTTATTATTCATATCTATAATCACCTATCATTTTTATATTTAATCTTAGTATACCCATTTTAATCCCCTTATTACAACCCTTTTATCAATCACCTTTAATAATAATATACAAAACATCTAAATTTATGCTAATCCTAACAAAACTAGAATATTTATTAAAAATTAATCTAAAAAGTGCTAAAATATAAATAGATAATAAAGAAAGAAGGTCGTTTATATGAATAATTTAAGTGATGATTTAAAAAAGGTTCTACTAGCAGGAATTGGTGCAGCTGCTGTAACAATCGAAAAATCAAAAGACGTGATAGATGAGTTAGTTAAAAAAGGTGAATTAACTGTTGAACAAGGTAAAGTATTAAATAAAGAGCTAAAACATAATTTAGCTAAAAAAATGGAAAAACCTATATCAGTAGAAAAAGTCAGTAAAGATTTAGAAAAAATCGATCCAAAAGATTTAGAAATATTAAAAGTAAAAATTGAAGAATTACAAAATGGCACAAGTGAAACAGAATAATCAAAATACAATAAGTAGTAAACAGCGCCTTGTCCAAATTATTTGTATTTTAAAAAAACATCATTTAACTAAAGGAATTGATCCCATTAAGTTTAGAATTATATTAGAAGACCTTGGTCCTACTTTTGTAAAAATTGGGCAAATCATGGCTTCTCGTCAAGATATGTTTTCAGAGCGCTATTGTAAAGAATTAATTAAACTTCGTGATAATGTTGCTCCACTTGATATTCTAACTGTACGTAATGTTATTGAAAATGAATATGGCTGTAATTTAGAAGATGTTTTTTTAGAGTTTAATGAAATTCCTTTAGGAAGTGCATCAATTGCACAAGTTCATAAAGCAGTTTTAAAAAATGGAAAAGAAATCGTTGTTAAAGTCCAAAGACCTAATATTTATGAAACAATGGAACAAGATATTTCATTGATTCGTCGTGCTATCAAGCTACTTCGAATCAATGAAACATTAGGTAGTGTTGTTGATTTAAATATCGTTTTAGATGAATTCTGGTATACTGCTAAAGAAGAAATGGATTTTTTAAACGAAGCTGCATTTGCAAAACGGTTCGCTAATTTAAATAAAGATATTGCTTGTATTGGGACACCTGTTATTGAAACCGATTATACTACTAGTAAAATATTAGTGATGGAATATATTGATGGTTTAGAAATTGATAAATTCGATATTTTATTAAAAAATGGATATGATCGTAAAGAAATTGCTGCTAAATTAGCAGAAAATTATATAAAACAAATCGTTGATGATGGTTTCTTTCATGCCGATCCTCATCCTGGTAATTTACGGATTAGAGATGGCAAAATTATTTGGATTGATTTTGGCATGATGGGAATATTAAATGCTGTAGACAAAGCGTTAATGAAAAATGCTGTTATTGCAATTGGTAGTAGTGATGCCCAAAAATTAGCAGATGTTATTTTAACCTTAGGTAACCATGATAATCGTATTGATTATGCTTTGTTTTATGACGATATTGAAACATTTATGAATCATTATGTTAGTGCTAATTTAAAGGATATTAATCTAGGTGATGCTATTCAAGAAGTTTTTACGATTGCCCATAAGCATTATATTTCTATCCCTAAAGGAGTCAGCATGTTAGCACGAGGATTAGTGACTATTGAAAGTACTGTAATGCTGATCGATCCTGATATTAGTATTATTGAAATTGCTGCTAACCATGTATCTGGACATATGTTTAATCATTTTGATATAAAAAAAGAGCTATCTACTACTGGTAAAAAAGCTTATGATGCTTTTAAACATTCATTTGATCTCCCTATTCAATTATCAGAAGTTATTAATATGATTATGAAAGGTCGCATCAAAATTAATTTGAATATTATGGATTCTAGTGTACCTTTAAAATCTGTAAATCATATGGTAAATAAGCTTACTGTTGGAATAGTGAGTGCTGGTTTATTAATGGCTAGCAGTTTATTATGTACTACCCAAATGACTCCTAAAGTATTTGGGATCCCAGCTTTAGGTTTCATTGGATTTATTACAGCTGTAGGTCTTGGTATTTGGCTATTATATACTGTTTTAAAAGAAAGAAAACATCCAAAATGATTGATAATTAAAGAATCTATTTAGATTCTTTTTATCGACATTATTTTTAGGTGTAATAAATTAATACTTAACAAGGAGATAAAGACATGAAATATGATTTTAAAACTATAATTGATCGTAGTCATAAGGGTTCTAGCAAATGGGATATTATGAAAGAAACTAAATCTAATATTCCTAATAATATCGTACCATTATCTGTAGCCGATATTGACATCCCGTTAGCCCCTGAAATTAAAGATGGCTTAATTCAATTTTTAAATAATGATGTTGTTTTAGGATATACTAATCCGACTGATAGATATTATCAAGCTGTAACAAACTGGATGTTAAATAAACATGATTATAAAATTGAAAAAGACTGGGTCGTGATATCAAATGGTATCGTCCCTGCATTATTTGATGCTGTAGCAGCATTTACAAATATAAATGAAGGTGTGATTATTTTTACACCTGTATACCATCCTTTTTATCATGCTATTGAAACAAATGATCGTCAAGTCATTAAATGTTCATTAATCAATCAAGATACTAATTATACAATCGATTTTGATAAATTTGAAAGTTTAGCCAAAGACCCAAATAATACAATGCTAATTTTATGTAATCCTCACAATCCTATAGGCCGTGTTTGGAAAAAAGAGGAACTAGAAAAGGTTGCAAAAATATGTCTAGATAATAATCTTATTATTGTTAGTGATGAAATTCATCAAGATTTGATTATGCCTGGTTTTAAACATTATCCTATTGCAACTTTAAATGATAAAGTTGCAAATATTACGATTACTTGCACTGCTCCAAGTAAAAGTTTTAACCTAGCAGGTTTACAGGGATCAAATATTATTATTAAAAATCCTAATTTAAAAGATAAATTTATTATGCAGCAGGAAAAAAGAAGTTTTCATAGTTTAAATACAATTGCTTATGAAGCTACTATCCTAGCCTATGATAAAGCTGAAAATTGGTTAGAAGAGTTTAAAATATTAATTCATAAAAATTATCAAATATTAGTAGATTTTATAAATAATAATTTACCTATAGTAAAAGTCTATCCTTTACAAGGAACATATTTAGCCTGGTTAGATTTTAGAGATTATGGTTATCATTTTAAGGATCTAGAAAAGAAAATGATTAATGCTGATTTATATTTAGATGAAGGTTATATTTTTGGACAAGAGGGTGAAGGATTTGAAAGAATTAATATTGCTTGTCCAACTTCAGTTCTTTTAAAAGCTCTAGAACGATTAAAAAAAGAATTTGCTTAAAAAAATAAACCAGGCGTACAAACCTGGTTTATCTTATTATTATCTTTTATATTTTTTAAGTGCCTCTGGTTCCTCACCTTGATATATATGTTCTCTTGATGCAACGTTTACAGCTTGAATGGCTAAAATGAAAGCTGATGAAGCCGCTAATGTTAAAAGTTTATTATACATTTTTTTCATATCTGTCCTCCTTGTAAATAATTTTATTATATTTAATAATTTCCTACAAGTTAGTTGACGTAAAACACCCTGAATATAACGTAAGATTATAATTGCTTATTTTCAAGATAACCTAAAATAATTAATTGATCAATAACACTAATACTATATAAAACAATAGCAATCTGATTAAGATTTAAAACTAGTAATAATATAACTATTAAATCTATAATTAACATTCTAATAATACTTTTTATCTTAAAATATTTCTTTTCATCTTCTGATAATTTTTTATTTTGATGATCAACTGGACAAAGAAGCATTACAATAAAAAGATTAATTAAACAAACAAATAAGATACTATAAAAAGATATTACATTTAAATAAGGAAATAAAAGGACAAAGATTATAAAAAAGAATACATATGATAAAATACACCTAGTATATGTTTTACAATGATAACCGCCTGTATAAACACGAGTAAATCTAAATACACATTCATAAATAATAGCATCTAAAAAATGATTTGTAAAACCACCTACAATTAAAACTAAGATTGTACCAATCCAGGTTGAAATCATTAATTCAAAACCATATTCATATATTTCAATTTCCTTATTAATTATTTTATGTTTAATCAAATAATTAGTAATATATTGACTGAGTGTATAAATCATAAAGATCTCCTTTTATATATTTTTTAAATTACATACTTTACCATTCCAACAAAATAATCTAAAATATGTTAGAATGAATATGGGAGGTGGACTACTCATGTATAATATTACAATTATTGATGATAATCAACATGACCTTAATTCTATTTTTTCTTTAGTCAATGATTATTGTCAAATAAATAAACATGAAGTAAGGATTCAATGTTGTAATGACCCTTTACAAATAAAAGATCTAATAAACCAGGATCTTATCTTTTTAGATATTGATATGCCATCTATTAATGGAATTGAATTTGCAACTACTCTATCGAATAATACTATAATTATTTTTATAACTAATATGGAGCATTTAGTATTTGATTCCTTTAAAGTCCATCCATTTGACTTTATTAGAAAAAGAAGAATGGATAAGGAATTATTTTATGCATTAAAAGCAGTTTTTAAATTAATTAATGAAAAAAATAAATACTTGATCTTAAAAACATATCAAGGAAAAGCAAAAATAAAGATAAATGATATTTTATTTTGTGAAACAACTGATCATATAACAACTATTCATACAATTAATAAATCATTTCAAGTACGTAAATCATTGAAAGAGATCATAAAAATGATTAATTCTAATGACTTTTTTCATATAAATAAATCCTACTATGTAAATCTTGATTATGTAAAAGTATATGATTGTAAAAAAATCATCATGAATAATGATAAGATTATTTCTATTGGTAAAGATAAATATCATTTATTTATTGAGAGGTATTTATCATGCTAGTAAATCAAATAATAAATATAATTGAATCATTTATCGGTATTTATTTTATCGATAGATTATCTGACAAAAATTATAAATATCGCTACACCTATATTATTCTTTTTACATCTTTATCATACTTATTAGTAACTCTATATGATATTTATTATATAGATAATAATATCTTTTTAATTATCGATATTTTAGTTTATTATACTTTTGCTTCTCTGACTAGAAAAAACAGTTACTCTGTCAATATCTTTAATGCTTTTATGGTTTGGGTAATTTTGACTTTTTCTAATTCCTTAGCTATTTTTATTAGCAAGATTGTCTATTATGATAATTACCCTGGTATTACAATAGAAACTGCTATTGTTTCAAAAATAATATATTTTATAAGTGCTTATTATATTTCTAAAACAATTAAAAAATATCAGCATCATGCCAGTAAAACACTTTGGTATATTAATATCGTTCTAGCATGCTTAATTATTATTCATGTTGAGTTATTTGATATTATTTTTGAGACAGTTTCTTTATCACCTAATATTATTTTTGGATTACTTATTATAATGATTTTATCAATTGTCGTATTTTGTATTTTTAATGAATATTCAAAATATCAAAGGGAAAAACACTTTTTAGAATCGGAATTACAGCATCAAAAAGATAATTATCAAAATATTGTTGATAATGATAAAAAGATCAAGAAAATCAAACATGATTTAAATCATATTTTATTATCTACAATATATTGTATTGAAAACAATAATTCTCAAGAAGCATTAAATTATTTAAAGGAAAAATTGAATGAGACTAATTTAAAAAACGTTTATGATATTAATAATAAAGAATTTAATTTTATTTTAAATTATTATAAAGATAAAATAGATAAACATGGGATTGAATTAATCGTAACTAATCAAATGGAGATAACTCCATTTGATACAATAGATTTCTTTATTGTAATTGGCAATTTATTAGATAATGCAATTGAAAATATAAACCCTGATTATAAAAAGATCATTATTCATATTTATCAAGATCAGCAGTATACTACGATTATTATTAAAAATACTTATGATTCTAATAGTATTCTTAAAGAGGGTGCTGTTACATCTAAAAAAGATAAACAAAATCATGGAATTGGATTAAAGAGTATTAAAGGTATTATTAGACAATATAATGGTATATTAATAATTGATCATGATGATTTATTTTATAAGTGCATGATTAAAGTGCCAGTAAAAACAGTTAGTAAAAATAAACGAGCTTTGAAACTATAAATCAATTGTAATGGTAACAATAAATATCATGCATAAGTAAGCTTTATTTACATAAAATATAATGATGAGATTAAAAAAACTGATTAATAGATAATCAAAATAAAAAAACACCCAAGATTAAATTTGGGAAAGAATCCCTATATAGATAAGGAATATTTTAAACAAAGAAAACAAAAAGTACAAACACCAGTTGTTGCTGCTATAAATAGTGAAGAAATGCTTGAGCCATATGAGTGGGAAACTCTCATGTACGGTTCTTAGAAGAGGGAGTGGAAGTAATTCTACTCCCTTATTCGCTTACACATCAAAAAAACACAGAGAACTGACAAAAGATATGTTATGCAGTTATTCAGTAAAAGGTAATCTATGGGATAATGCATGTATAGAATCGTATCACTCGATAATAAAAAGGGAGTGGTTAAACCAATTTGGAATCATAAATTATGATCATGCATATAAATTGGTATTTAAATATCTGGAAAGATTTTATAACACAGTAAAGATATACTCGCATTGTGACTATCAGTCACCAAACAGGTATGAAGCGGACTATCAGTTAGCTTAAACTAATTAAAAATCTTATATTTAATCAGTCCGAAATATTGACATAGGACCACTTTGAAAAGACATATGGCTAGTCTTTGATTTTGAGCAATAAACATATATCGTACATCAGTTTTGCATAAATGAGCGATATCTCTAGTAGAAACATATCCGTATTCAGCTTTAGCCAATATAACAAGCTTAAACATCATAACACCATCGTACCCATGAGAATTTCTGTGAGAGAAATCGACATACATATTTAAGTTAACCTCCTCAGCAATTTCAATCAAAGTTCTACAAATATCATCCTGGGGAACATCCTTTTCAAAAGAAAAAGTAAAATCGAGTAGCATATATGGTTGATATGCGGTATAATCTGTCTTGTATATATTTGTATTTTGCATAACAAAATTATACTAGAAAAACGCACATCATGTGCGTTTTTGCGTTATTTGAAACTGTTTATGAGTTATTTACTCGTTACAGCCCCATATAAATAATGACTTTTAATATCACTTTGTAATTTAAGATCCATTAATATAATGTACTTGATCATATTTTATTAAAAATTATACATAACTATATTAATATTTTTTAAACATCTTAAATTATAATAAAATCAAGCTATAAACTCTCTGCTTGAAATCATTCATGTCTTTATATACATGAAACCAATTTCCCCGTATATTTTCATCAGCATTTGCCAAATGATTTAAAAAATTTACTTCTGTTATAATTTCTTTATCTATGCCTTGTTCCATTCTTTGCCTATCATCCCTAAGACAATTCATAATTGTTTCCGAAACAAATATATGATAATATTTATTCTTTTTATTTTTAAAAGTATAAAATTCCATCAACGATATAGATGGAGAATCAATTTTTCCCTTACTATCTTTTTTTATTTGTTCGCGTATTTTTTCATAATTAATTCCATTATAATTTCCACCATACTTTTTTCCAATTATAAAAATCAAATTTTTACAGCTTAAAGCTTCTTTTATGCAAATATCATGAGAATGTAAATTTAAATCAGATATATATCTAAAATCTTCATATTCACTCATGATTGGTGTTTTATTTAATTCAAAAATTCTATCTCTTAAAATAGATCTTTCATTCAACAAATCATTTACAGTAGAAGAAACAAAAATCTTTTCATCAGTCATTTTTTTATCATAAGTTTTAAAATTTCTCATAGCGCTTTTTATTTCAGAACTAGTAATAATATCACCATCGCTTACTATTAAACAATTATTATAATAGAAATTCAAATTTCTATTTCTTCTTTCTAAAGATACAAAATCTGTTAAGCACGGATGCAAGAAAAACAATTTATGATTAGTTAATGAGTGAGAGTTCAAAGAAATTATACTATAACCTTGTCTTGAAAAAAACATTTCATTTGTATGTTCTTTTATATATCCTAATAATCCAATATTATATAGAATAGAAAATGGTTGAAGACTTTGACAAGCAAGACAATTACGAGTACATCGACGAATATTATCTTTTGAAAGATTATATCTATCACATACATTCTTCATATAATTCAGACTAAACACATTTGTATTTACTCCCACAAGAACCTCTAGCAACTCATTAAAATCACATGACATAAATGGTTTTTGCTCTGCTAAATAATTTTTTAAATTTGCTCTAGCTGTTCTGTTAACTATTTGTCTCAAATAATGTTCATCTAAATAATTTAAATTATTACTAATTTCTTTACAAATATTCATAATATCACATGGTCTTTTCATTGAATGTCTATAAATATAATCAAAAATTTCTTCAGATTTATTTATATATTGATGATTAATTTTACTAAATCCAATAAATGCTTTTGACACATCATTTTTTAAAACAGATGGATTTTTTAATAACGCTTCATCTTCTGCTTTAATATACATTTCAAACATTTCCCTCAACTCTTGTTTGCTATAATCTAAATTCATAATATAACTTTTTACATTACGAAATGAATTTTGATCAAGTTTTTCAGCATCAATAAGTGCTTCATTTCTTAAAGTGAAATAAACTTTAATATGGTTGTTTATATTTTTTATATCATATGACATAATTGCTAATGAAAATTGTGCATACTGCCAAAATGAAGCATTTCTTGGACCAGTAGATGATTTTGTAGAACCAAATGGTGGATATTTATCTAAAGAAAAAGCTTGATCAATTTTATCAATAAAAAAACAAATACCATGATTTATTCTATCTAAATATAACAGTAATACATTAGTACTTCTTACTAATAAATTTAAATCATTTTTATCAAGTTGCAAAAGTTTTGAAAAAACATTTGTAATTGACAATGTTCTATTTTCCATTATAAATAATTTATTTAATATTAGCTCCACTTTATTCATATCATTAAAAGTGATTTTTTTATAATAAATATTACTTTCGGGATCCTGCATTAAAGTTATTACAAGAGCAAGTTTCCATATGTTTATCCACACCGAAAAATCCTCCAGATAATTATATATACTTTTTTTAATCGTAAGACTACGATCAAGAACAGAAACCATTCTATCAATAGGGTAACATAAAATTGATAAATCATTTTTATCACCGTATCCATTTTGAATCTTTTTTCTTTTCATTTTTATTAAAAAGGTTTTCCCTTGCCCTTTAATTCCACTAATTCCATGACTTTTAGATTTCTTTGATAAAAAATTATTAATTCTATTATTTACAAACAAAATATTTAATGCATCAGAATCCATTTCAATCGCATCCGCATCTGGTAACCATATACACATTTATAATCCCTAGTATATTATAAATGACCTATTTAGCAGTCATTAAATATACCTTCTCCTTTCTATCAACTTTTATTTCCGTAGTTGATTACGGTTATGTTTATATGTTAAATTGTTTTATGTGAATGTGGATTTGTATTTTTTCCTGTGGCTTTGGTTGGCTACTTCAAGGAGGTTTGAACCACTTGCATATTCCAAAATAACGATGAGTTAGATGGGTCTTTGAATTCGTATTTTGCACCAGGTTTTATGGTCTATGTATTGTGGATACCACAGACACATTTTTAGAAAGGATGATTACTTATGAACCTAGTTGGAATTGACATTGGAAAGAACTCTCACTTTGTAAGCATTATGGATAAGCTTACTGGTGAAATTATTCTTAACCCTATCAGCTTTAAAAATAACATTGAGGGATTTGATTCCCTTATGAAACTCTTAGATGCCTTTTCAAAGGATGATATTCTCATCGGTATGAAAGATACTGGTCATTACCATTTCGCCTTATCCTGTCTAAAGAATTCAATGTTGCTTTGATTAACCCTAAATCTACTGATCTAAATCGCAGATTAAATGGCGGTATTACTAAAAATGATAAATTAGATACTCTCAATATTTGTGATTTATTAAGTTCAAACAAACAAGATAAACCTTATCGTATAACACTAATTAATAAGTTTGATCTGTATGAACAAAAGCAGTTGACAAGACAGCATTATATGCTCAAGGAAGAAATAAATGTTCTTTCAAATCGTCTTCAAAAATCGATTGACTTAGTCTTCCCTGAATATAACACTCTTTTTAAATCTAAATACGGTTATGTTCATATGAATATTTTAAAAAAGTTCGGTAGCGCCCGCAGCATCTCTAATGCTGATATAAGGACTATTCGTAAATGTTTTGATATAACCGGAAGAGGACAACGTATTTCTTTAACGACGGAAAGATTAAAAGCCAAAACTAAAGAATCTATTGGTATTGATTCGTTTGCAGAAGAACTGCAAATCAAACATTTAGTAAAACAAATGACCAGATTAAAGGAATAGATAAAAAAATAGAAGAGTTCTCCGTCGAAAACAACTCTCCTATTCTCACCATACCAGGAATATCACATTTCTCTAGTACTTCTATTCTAGCGGAATTAGGAGGCGTTTGCAACTACTCAAAGCCCCCAAAAATAATAAAAGCTGCAGGTATAGCACCATATCATTATGAATCCAGTCAATTTGAAGCAAAACATAGTGCTATAGCTAAGTCAGAATCAAAATATCTGAGAAAAACATTGTATCAAATTATTTTACCTGTAATAAAATTCAACACAGTTTTTAAAAATTACTATGATTTAAAGAGATTACAGGGCAAGAGTCATAGATGTGCACAAAGTCACTGCATAAGAAAGTTATTAAGAATTATCTATCACCTAGAAACAATCGGTAACCAATTCAATCCAGAATTACTATGATAAAACATATTCACATTTCAATGATCTAACATAACTAAAAATCAAACAAATAAAATATTTCAAACTTTATATAAAAACACTTAATTTTTATATAGTTAGCTAGTATATACTTATTATACCATATTTCAGCCTGAAAGTGCTGATTTAGAGCCATTTTATTTAATTGTTTTCATAGAAAAAAGCTGTTAAATATTCATATTTTTTATGATGTTTTAATAGCTTAAAGTAAGCACAAAATAATCAATAATCTTTTCATATTCTCATTATAATTCATTTTTCCCTTGGATAGTAAAAATACCAAAACTAAATACATTTTATACTTCAACATAAACATCATTATCAACATTTTAATTGATTTATTATTTTTCTTTAAATTACTTTGACTATAAACCACTTTCATCATTTCACTATTACGGATTTTATGCAATTCTTCGTTAATCCTTTTTTTACCATATCCCGCTGCTAATTCATTTTGTAAAAGCATCGGAAGAGTATGATCAATAGTATATTGAGCCAAAGAAAATTCATATCCAAAAAGGTCATATTCTTTACAAATCTCTCTCTTTTCTTTCCAAAGATTTTCTAATTTTTCAAGTAAATCCTCTTTGTACTTTGTTTGTGTTAAACTACCATATGTCTGAACATAATTGTAAAGTGTATCATCAAGATAGTAAACTCTTTCCGCACATAAAAAAGCACGCATATTAAATGGTGAATCCTCTCCAATAAATAACTCTTCATTAAATTTTATATTGTTATTTAGAAGCATACTCCTCTTATACAATTTATTCCAAACAAACCATAAGAAACTTTGATTAGCTTTTCTAAAAATTAGTTTTCTCATTTCTTCTTTTCTAATTATTATTTCAGCAGGTAAATTAATCCTCCGTACTCGTATATCCCCATTAAATTGAATATAATTATATCCAGATATTACTACATCTATACATTCTCTTTCAGCTATTGTTACTAGTCTTTCAAGCATTTGTTTTTCAATGTAATCATCACTATCAACGAAAATCACATATTCTCCCTTTGCTTGAGAAAGTCCCTTATTCCTTGCCGCAGAGACACCTTTATTAGATGTGTGTATTACTCTAACACGTTTATCTTTATGTGCATATGAATCACATATATTACTACTTTTATCAGTCGACCCATCATTAACCAAAATCACCTCAATCCTATTTAAAGATTGCACAAGTATACTATTTACGCACCGTTCCAGAGATGCTTCTGCATTATATACCGGAATAATCACGCTAACTATTTTCATTGTTTTATCCTTTATCTTTCTCCGGTAGTGTCAAAAATTAGTATATCTAACATAGACCTACTACCAGTATTTTTTATATAAACAGTAAAAATGATTACTGATTTTATCATTGGCGACTCCCTTTCATATCTTTTAACTAAAAAAGTGAGCTATCCGTACTATACTTATTTTTTGATATTCTTCAAAATGATAAGGGATTTTCTAACTATCTTCTTCCAAAACAAAAAGGCGCAAGTTTATATGCCATTATGTCACATAGAACTGCTATTAATCAATATTTAAACTATGCTACAACAAAATTAAATATCCCTTTAAGTTCATTCAACTTTGGATATACATCAATAAGTTTAGTTGAAGTTTTTTTAAAATGGTGAAGAAAAACTTAATTGAAGTATTTCTACAAAAAATCAAAAGCTTGCAGTTATAAGATATTTCTATAAATATTCATCTAACCACAATATAGAATTGATAAGTTACTACAAAGAATTGAATGCTATTCCTGTAAAAAGTGATATCAAAAATAAGCAAGTATCTATTTTTTCCGTAAATGATCTTGAAATTATTTTAAAACATCACATCCCCATTATCTTCCTCATCAGTGATTACGTTTCACTGTTATAGATTATCTTCACTTTCGGACTACCTGATTATTACTCATAGTGATTTGCACTCTATAAACATTTCAGTCCTTCAGCATTTGCTACCTGTCAGATAGGGGAAATACTTTTCAGCACTTCCCCCTCCAAAGAACGGAACGTGCGACTTTCACCGCATTCCACTCACGCATCTATAACGTATAATATCCTATTACCATGGCTTTGTTTGATAACATAGCTTTTTTCGTCTCACTCGTCTTTCGCAATCCGCCTACCCACAACCTTGGGAATATATAGGGTTTACCTTGTTTCGATAGTTTAATAATTTGACATATTTAGACTCTGCCTATAGACCGAGGGTGTTTTGTCCTTCTCGTTACAGCACCATAGTAATTACCGTAACCCAACCCCTATACCTTTTTGGTTAAGGTATTTCAACCACTTTCACCTTTTCACGATTGACGACCCTTATAGCAGTTCAGTTACATTAATCATGTACATCTTTTCCTAGCAGTTGTATGATTGTGGTTATCACACTTTCCACATTGTCCCAAATTGCTTAACACCTTTCATTACTTACTAGGCATCAATTAGTAGAAATATCACAAGAAGGATGTGATAGCACTATATGTGCAATTAAATTATCGACTTTACAAGTCGCACACTATGACGTCTGCTGACTTCTTGTGATAAACCTTTTCCGACCAGTAGTACCATTACTGATTTTAAAGTTTATTGGGCTTCACTGTCCACAAGACCTCCCAGAGTAAGACATATATCTTTCTCTTCACAACCTCCTGATTTACTGTCTTGGTTTTACTTTTACCCTTTGGACTTCGGTTTGATTGGCAACCTCATCCACCATTTAGCCTCATCAGGTTTCTATTCGTAGGCTCAAAAGATTTGTTACACCACTTCCTTCACCCATGACATCACTATCAACGGCTTGTGGTTCACTACGCTTGGCGGTAAATACCCACAACTGGACTTTCACCAGTTAGATATATGCCATGCCTAGCACACCCACATAAGTAAGTTTATGTCGATATCAACATAAACTTACGTTTACCGTATTTCTGTCCATATTGGTACTGTTTTAGACAATTAAAGATTATTTCACAGCGTTTTTCCCACTTTCTTAATTTTTCATAGTCTACTTTCGTGATATGATATCACTTTGTCTTAGATATAAAAGATTTTATAATATTCATAAAGTAATTAAATACCGATGTCTTTCTGAAAATTAAAACTATTGTGCTCAAAAACAATATTGTCGAAAGTATTATATTAAAAATTAAGCTTAGTGCTCCTGATAACAATATAATATTATTTATAAATCTAATTACAAAAACTAGACAAAAAACTATAAGCAAATAATAAATCCATTGCTTAAAAAATTTAAACGGTTTCTTTTTTAATCCGTGTTTAAAAACAATATATGGATCATACCAAACATTAGTAACCACTCTTGTAAAAGTTGTTCCCAGCAACACTCCCAAAAGTCCCCAATATTTAGCAAACAAAATCGAAATTACAATATTAATAATTGCTGAAAAAATTGGTCTCCATTTACCGTATACAAAAAGTCCCATAGTTGATCTAAAAGTCCATATTGAATTCATCATACCATAAATGTATACATTCAAACAATGTATAAAAACAATCCAAAATTTTAAAGTATAGTCATCGCCAATCCATATTCCAATGAACGGTGATAAACAAGCTGTTAAAATAACAAAAGAACCACCATAAATTAAAAAATTAAGAAATGTAACCTTATTAAGCAATTCCTCATATCTACCTTCCTCCTCCTTAGCAATAAAATTTCCTATACTACCCGTCAAAGAATTACAAATTTGTGATAAAAGAAGTTGTACAGAATTACTAACCAATGTATAATTTGAAAAAAGGCCAACACTAATTATTCCATCGAAAACAGAAATGATTATATTATCCGTTCCATCCAATGCTGTACTACCAATTTTATAAATAAAAAGCGCCTTTATATTTTTAAATATGGTTTTCTTTTCTTGCTTGGATAAGTTCTCTTTTTTATATTTTCTCAAAAATCCATATTCTCTATCAGCATAAATTGATACTAATATATTTTCAAAAAATGTACATATGATTTGACATAAAAGATATATAATAAAATCATGAAGAAATAGCAATATTAAAATTTGTGCCAATGATCTAATTATATAAAATATCAAACGAAAAACATGCAAAACACTTTCTTTTTGATCTGCACTAAAAATAGATCTTTTATATGCAAAAAAATAGGAAAACACAGTGTTCGACAAATATAACAAATAAATCAATACCAAATTTGAAATATCTGATTGATTATAAATTATATTATTTAAAAAAGGAGTTATGCACAAACCGACAACAGCAACAATGCAACCTATAATTATATACGTTTGCTTGTAAAAATTCATTAATTTGGCAATCGTTTTTTCGTCATTATTCGCTATAGGCTTATACATATTATAAACAATTGCACTTCCAATACCCATCTCTGCCAAAGAAAGAACCGTCAAAATATTTGAAAACAAACCATTTACTCCTAAATATTCCCTACTTAAACAACGAATAAAAAAAGTTCTGACAATAAGACCCAATAAAACATTTGCAGCTTGGACTGTTACTCCTAATATAGAATTTCGAATAGAGTTTTCAATTCTTCCTTTATTATTCAATATCATCTTTCCTCTCGTTACTTTTATACTAACACTAATAGTTACCAAAACTTTCTTATTGCGTCAATGACTCATAAATTTCATAGAAGTATTCTTCTAAATCTACCATATGTTTCTCATCAGAAGTTAATCGAGATAACTCCTTAACACAAGAAATTACATCATCTATACTTGGTTGTCCATTATAATCAATAAGTCGAATATAATTAGACCTCTGAAGCCATTCCCAGCATCCTAAAATTTTATAATTATTTCCCCAAAAAGCAACACAAGGCGTATGACTAATATAACTTAAAATCATGCCGTGCAATCGATCTGTAATTACTACAGATGAGTATTGGAATTCCTTAATCAACTCATCTAATTTCTCATATAATTGATTCAAATTTTGAGTTTCTCCAACATGTGTATCTCTTTTTTTTACATCAAATATACTTTCTACTCTGGCAATCAATTCTGCCTTATAATTAGAATCCATACTATCCTCTTTATCTTGTCGAAAACACAAAACAATTCCAGAACGTTCTATTTCCAAAGATTCCAACCTTTTCATACTCATAACAATATCAGGCACTAAGACAATTTTTTCGAAAAAAATATCCTTGTACTTCTCATAAGAAAACTTCTCTCTTACAAAAATTTTCAAATCCTTATGTCGATTATAAATTTTCTTTGCTAAATATAATCTTACATTACCAATAAAGGAATCCGAAAAAGATATTGTTTGCGGGAAAATAACAATCTTATTCTCTGGAAAGTTTTTTATTATAAATTGCCTAGCAAATTCAATATCATCATACATATCACCCATATTACCACCACCTACGATAGTAATAATATCTCCCGGTACAATAATATCTTTCAACGCCTTCATTTTACAAAAAGTATCTGTAATCATAAATTCTAAAACTTCATAATTTGGAAAATATCTAGTCAAATATTGCTTTTGAGCAAGTGTTATAGCAACATCACCGAGATTTCCATAATTTGCAGCTAACGCGATTACTATTTTTTTCTTTCCTTGTTTTACATCAGGTATTTCTTTACATTTAGAAAGAAGATAACTTATAAACAATTTTAAACGTAATAACATCTTAACTTTTTCTCCCTGTAATATATTATTTTCTTGAAACAATAAGCCCCCAAATACCATCGGTTTTTAAAACAAAAATAACATACTTTTTCTCCCTTAGAGACAAATTTTAAAACTTTATTTAATGGTAACGAATGTAGTTCACAATTTTCAAATATAGGTTTGACCTCATTCTTGAATGCATTAAAAGAATCTAATCTCATAGCATTATCAATGCACTCCCAAATCATTCTTATATTAGCAAGATAAATTCGTTCATTATCTAATGCATCAACTTTCACTAAAAATTCTTTAATCTTATCAATTCTATTTTTTTCCATTTTATAGCGATTCTTGCGAAATATATGTGTCAATGAGCTAGAATTAACACAGTAATGATAAAGGCAACAATCTAATATTGAAATTTTTTTACAATATTTATACGTTTCTGCGTTAAAAAACAAATCTTCTGTGTAGACTTCTCTCTCCGAGACAAAGCAATCCTCTGAAATCACAGTTCTGTCAAATAGTCTAAGCCAAAGAAAATTAGGTATGGTTGTAGTATCATTAAGAACAGGATATACTCCTGGAAGTAATAATTTGTGGATAAATTCATTTTGTTCATATATATTTTTATCATGATGTAATTCAATTGAATTTGTAATACCATCTTTTTCTAAAAAATAGCAACATATAGATACTTCAGCACCAGATGTTATAATATTCTGATATTGTTTTGCAATATAATCTTCTTCTAAATAATCGTCACTGTCAATAAAGGTAATATATTTTCCTCTCGATGCTTCAAACCCTGCTTTGCGAGCAGTTGTGAGTCCTCCATTTTCTTTATTGATTACTTTCACACGACTGTCCCTTTTTTCAAATTGTCGGCAAAGCTTAAGAGATGCGTCCTTTGACCCATCATTCACTAGAAGTATTTCAAGATTATAATATGTCTGAGATAAAACACTCTCCACACAACGTTCCAAAAACTTTTGCATATTATAAACCGCTATAATGACAGAAATCAATTCTTGTTTATTCATAACTTTACCTTCCTAAGTAACAATTTATTGTAATAATCTGCGAACACTTTCTACATTTTTCGATAGCTCAAAAAGCTTTCCTCTTTCCTTTGCAGCAACTTTATATGATTTATATAGATTGGGATTTGTAATAATGTTCTCTATTCCATCTAAAAGATCTGCATCTGTATTTTTTGTGATAATTCCATACTCATTTTTACTACCTAGTATTTCTTCCATACCTGAACACATCGTTGTTACTATTGGTACACCTAAAATCAATGCTTCAATTACAGAAGTACTGTATCCTTCTCGATAAGAAGAACAGACATAAAGAGAAGCTTGCTTAATAATAGGATATGGATTTTCATAGAACCCAAGTAGCGTAATATAAGACTCTGCATTCTGCTCTTTTATAATTTTTTTCAACCTTATTTCCTCATTACCTCTCCCTATAATATACAGATGAACATTAATCTTTTTTCTAAGTTTTATGCAAATATTTACCAAACGCTCAAACCCTTTTACCTTAGATAATCTGCCCACAGTAACAATAGTAAACTCTTCTGAATTAAGTACTATTTCTAATTTTTCCTGAGCCTTTTTAATGATTTCTATATTATTAATAGGATTGTATACCACCCTACTTTGTATTTCATTCAACTCAGGAAAAACCTCAAAAAAACGTTGTCTTGCAGAATCCGCAACAAACACAGTATCTTTGTATTCAGACATACATTTTAAGAATTCTTTTCGATTTCGATAAGATTTTAGTATTACATTCTCCTCTGTCGGAGATGTATGTATCCAGTTAATAATCCTTGTTCCATCGGAGCACCCACTAACAATACGGGTGGTAGGTCCTTCTAAATACGAAATAATCACATCGTACTTTTCTTTAACTATTCTCTTAAAAAGAAAGGATGGATTAAAAATTTTAAAAAAATAGATATTTCCCCTAAACATCTTTGAAAAAACATATTTATACCGAATATTAGAATTAAGTTTAAAAATATGATTCCCTTCTTTAAAAAGACTCATAACTGTTATTTCATCATCTAATTCATAATGATTTACTAATTGTAGTAAAGCACGTTCCGCGCCACCTGAACCTAAAGTTGGAATTATAAATAAGATTTTCATTTTATACTACTGCCCTTCTTTCCTCAACCATATCATACTTTCCTACCAATATCCACTATATACTCCTCTTGTAAACTCACCTATTAAATCTGTATTAATATTCAAATAATAACTCATATATGGAGTATTTTTCACTTCAAACAAAAAGAAAATACTATACAAAACTATTAGTAAAATTTTCACTATCTTAATACTGTCCTTAGTAAAAACCTTTGAAAGTACATATGGATAAAAAAGTATGATGTAAATATGTAAATACATTGCTAATCGAGCAAATATCCAATTTCTTGCTGAAAATAAATAACAAATAGCATTTAGTATCATAATATTTGAATACACACGATATTCCATATCATTTTCATCAAAAATTTTCTTACCTAAAAAAGATATAAATACAGGAACTAACATTACAATAACTCTTAGATAATTTGCTCCCGAGCCAATGTCAGTTAACAATGAGTCACTATAATTTTCATATGCTGTTTTCTGTAATAATTGTGCAATCCATGGAAGTACAGAATTAATATTAAATAAAGCAAATGAAACTATACCTATTAACACTATAGTGCCACTTTTCCAAACTTTCCTACGAACAATAAAGAAAATGGGAATCATAAACAATGCCGAAGTGTGGACTGTTGACAAAATCAAAGCCACACAAATATATATGATAGGCTTATTTTTTATCAAACAATTTGTTAATAAAAATAATCCTACTACAACTATATACTGCCTAATACCATTCATCATACCTAAGTATAAACCAGATGTCATAAACAGCAACAAAGAGATACTAATGTCTTCACTATATTTGTTAATTACATAAAATACTCCACCTATAGTAATTATAGCTATAAATATTAAATATATTTGTGGATCCTGTGTAAATTTTCCCACTGAGGACATTATAAACGCATACCCTACTTCTTTTATATCTGTTCCGAATAAATTTCCAATTGGTAATGATTTGAATTTATTAAACCATGAAAGATAAAATCCAGTATCACCAATTCCAGACCTCATTCCAGCAAAAAATATTAATACTGCACTATATATAATCACAATCTTCTTTTCAATTTTTAATCTGTATCTCTGTGAACATATTCCATAGCAAAATAAAGTTAAAATGAACATCCCTATCCAAAAAATCATATACAACGCCTCTCTTATGTTCTCAGTGACAAGTAACAGTATAAAAAGATACCAGGAATAATCGCAGGTACCACAAATCGTTTCATTGGTACATTCCTTAACCAATGTTCTTCCTTATTGAGTAAACATTCTGCAACATAATGAATTGCAAATCTGAACTTATGTGCCACAGTTGCATTAGGATATGTCAAAATAAATTTTCTATAATATATATAACTATTTAAATTCTTTTTATATGATTTCATGATATTAGAAGTAAATCCATCTTCCATATATTCTACGATACATAACGGTTCGTTCAATATAAGCATATCGTAATTTAAATCTACCATATAATACTTATAGCAAGTAGGGAACAACCTCTCTTCCTCAAATTCCGGTGATTTAAAAGGACGTATTAACTCTGGACGATAAATCATTTTTTTATCTCCACTTCCATTCAACCTATTATAATAGTCATAAACCTTCATACTTTTTTTGTTTGGTAATGGTTTCCCAATTATATTTTTATCTGCCGTAATATCTAATCCTACAATACCAGCATATTGTGGGGTTTTATTTTTTTTCCAAAAATTCGTGATAAGTTCAACTGCATTATCTGTCATATAGTCATCAGAATCAATACATACAGCTAACTCAGTAAATATATTGTCATATGCCATATTATACCCACTGTGCATTCCACCGTTTTTTTTGTAGATATATGAAATAGGAATATGGTTCTCTTTTATCCACCCCTCAACAATTTCTTTTGTATTATCTGTTGAACCATCATCTATAATTAACCATTCAAAATCTTTAGAAGTTTGTCTTAATAAACTCTCATAACACTTGTTTAAACAATATGCCCTATTATATGTAAGTGTAAATACTGTAAGTAGTGCCATATTTATTCCTCTCTTAATAATTGTACAATCTCTTGTTTTTCTTTTTCTAATAACTGTAAACATGCTTTAATTTGTTGCTTGTTTTTTTCACAATTTAATGTAAGATCACAAAACTTTTTTATTATTTCTTCTCCTGTAACGGAATCTATAGAAATAGAATATCTTCCTAACCCTAAATCTTTCATAATGCCCACGCCCTTATTTCCGCCATATGTAATAGCTATTGCAGGTACACCTAGTGCAAGGGAAAAAATTATTGAATGAAATCTTGTACCAATGATATAATCAAACTCACCATATATTTTTTTCATTTGTGTACAAGTTAGCTCTCTATTTGAAAACACCGCATACTGGCATTCTTTTTTTAAGTTCTTTATCAATTCTGATATACATGTCATATCATTCTCATGACTCTTCTCATCATATACATGTTCAATAAAAACAGGAAAAAAATCATTATCTGATAGCCATTCAACTGAATGAACCAGACTTTCTTTATAATTTTGATATAATAAATCTGAATTTGCATATCCCGTAAATCTATAAGGTCTTGCTGTAATCGCAATGCATTTTTTTCTCCTATAGGAATTCCTTGTTCTATTAATTTCCTATTAGCATCAAAAGACTTATCTGGCTCTAAATGGAAAGCAATATCTGTAAACAAAAGAGAGTCTACTAAACACTCTTTTTTCAGTTGTTCCTGAGATATTTTTTCACGTGCCATTACCACCTTGCACTTTGACAATGTTTTATTCATCATTCTTTTTACAAATGGACTTTTAAATGGACCAAAGGAATTAGGTAAAATATACACCGTTTTTCCCAATGATAAGGCTAACCTAATATGGTATAAAAAGTAATAGATTTTATAGGTTTCAGATAGACCTCCATACGCATGCAGAAACCCACCACCTTTTACAAAACATGCACCAGCATCTCCAAAATCTTTCAATGAATATTGAACTGTTTTTTTATATAGTTTTTTTAATAAATTTCGTGTCCAACTATGTGTCAACGGCTCTTTTGTAAATATATCCCAAATTGCTACTATTCCCCACTTTAATTTTAATTTCCATGTATACTTTTCATTATCTAATTTTCTAAATTTTGTTGATGGATGCTCTAAAATCATATGTACATTCCCAATTCCTGCTTTTTGTGACTGTCTACTACCATCATGATTTGCGAGCATTAAGAATTTCCCTTTATATCCTGCAGCTTGGGCTAATGCAATCGTCTCCCAAATCAATGCTTGATCACCTCTATTTCTATCATCGCATCCTGGAAGAATTAAAAATTTATTCTCCATATCTTTAAACCCTCCAATCCTATTATCTTCAATTTATTCACATCTTAAATTATTTATAAACAAAATTCCCTTGCATTATTTCTATGTTTTATTACACAAGGATTTTCAATTGCAATGGAGTATCATGAAACATCACAATTTACAAAAGTATTTGGACCTATCACAGCATTATCACTAATCACAGTTTTTCCCACTACTGTAGAATTAACTCCAATCCCCCTATCACTAATTATTATTTCTGAATTAATTGTAATACAATATATATGGCCCAGAAATAGTCCTGCCCCTACATTTAAATCGGCAGGAAGTTTATCATGTTCTAATTTTCTCAAAACACATAACATTACTAAATGAAAATATTTTAATGGAAAAAATTTAGTAGCCAGTGCCCCCTGTGCCCATCTAAACGTTACTTAAAATAACAGTACTTCTCCATTCGGACTTCTTTTTCGACTTTCTATTAATCCTACGTTTTTCGTATCACTAATGAATTCTCCTTACTATTATTTAACCAATGCTTTTATTGTACATTCAACCATTTTTCTTTTATCAAATAACTTTTTCATCCTCTTTCTACCACAAATACTCATTTTTACTTTTTCATCAAAGGACAGTTGTATAAATTTCTTCATTACTTTATACAGACTATCTGAATTTTGTTTTTCACAGAGAAAACCATTAACACCATCTTCAACAGCTTCCTTACAACCATGTATATTACTTGTTATTAATGCTCTTCCCATTGATGCTGCTTCAAGTAGTGTATTTGCCATTCCTTCATGATATGAAGGTAAAACAAAACAATGACATCCTTCTATATACGGCTTTACATCTTCCTGATAGCCGTAATAGTTGATAATATCATTGTCTATATATTCCTTGATTATATTTTCATAATCATCTTCCATTGGTCCTACTATATAAAACTGAATATCTATATTTTCTTCCTTTATCTTCTTTGCTGCATACAGAAATTCATCAATTCCTTTTTCTTTCATTATCCTTCCGATAAATAAAAATCTGATTTCTTTTTCTTCTTCAGGATATTTTGTAAAGGGATATTCTTCAAGATTAACTCCTGCTCCATTTAAAACACATACTCTACCTTCTTCAGTTATTTTATTTTTAATAAATATATCTTTATTTTCTACATTTTCAAAAAATACAGTTTTTACTTTTTTTAGTGCTGTCTTATACATAAAGATAATCATTTTTTTTAATAGATTGTCACTTTGAAACATTGTTCCTAGACCAGTAATATTTACTGCGTAGTCTATATGTTTCATTCTTGCAATCAGACTTCCATAAATATTAGGTTTTATTGTATATGTAATGATTAGTTCTGGTTTTACATCTTTAATGACTTTTCGATATCTGTTTAATAATTTAAAATCAGTAATTGGGTTGATTCCTCTACGGTCTACAGGTGTATCAATAAATTTACAGCCCATCTGTATAAGAGGTTCTACTAATTTCCCGTTTGGTAGTGATATGTATACATCGTTATCTTTCAATAACTCCTGTATCAGCTCTTTTCTAAACTTATAAAGACCTACATCATTATTTGCTAGAACAAGTATTTTTTTCATTACTTTACCTTCCTAACTGGTATCCCCACATATGTGCCAGATTCTTCTATATCTTTAATAACTACAGATCCTGCACCCACGATTGTATCATTAATTATGCTTATACCCTGTATAATTTTTGTTCCAGTTCCTAATTCACAATTATTCTCGATATTTACATTTCCTGATACGTTAACTGAAGGATATATAGTAATAAAATTTTGCATACATACATCGTGCCCTATAGTACAACTTAAATTAATGTGATTAAAATTACCTAATCTAATATTTGTAGTCATAATTGTTCCTGAGCAGATTATATTGCCTACTCCCATTTCAACATGTTTTGATATAACTACATTTTTTGCAATTAAATTAGGAAATCTTATATTTTTATTATGCATTAATCGTTCAATAATCTTTCTTCTTATAATAGGATTACCAATTGCCACAATCACATTAATTTGCTCCGTTTTATCTAATAAAAAATCAACGTTTCCAATAACTGGAATACCATTAATTTTTTTTCCTAATATTAATCTATTATCATCAATAAAGCCAACTATATTAAAATCCCCTATCTCATCTATTACCCATGCAATTTCCTTTCCAAATCCAGATGCACCTACTATATAGACATTTTTCATAATTATTTATCTACTCCTACTATAAATACATAATTTGTAGTTGCTGACCCGCCTATATTCAGCATCATTGCATTCTTTACATTCCTTACCTGATAGTTACCGGCATTATTAGTTACCTGGCGATACAGATCCAGCATCATTCTTACTCCTGATGCCCCTACTGGATGACCACACCCAATCAGTCCGCCACTAGGATTGATTGGTTTTTTTCCAAAAAATGAAATAGTACCATCCTCTATGGCCTGATATTCTTCACCTGGTTCTGTTATACCAAAACAGGAAACAGCTGCGTATTCACTTGATGTAAAACAATCATGTGTTTCAAATACGTCTATATCATTTACAGTAAGACCAGCTCTTTGATATGCATCTACACATGCCTGTCTTGTCCACGGCAATATATATTTGGAATTTTTAGAATCTTCTATTTTTTTATCGAACTGCATAGGTGCTACTCTATGACCAAATCCTTTGATATCCGGCTTATTACTTTTAAAATTTTTTTCTTTATATTCTTCTGAGCATAAAATAACAGTTGCTGCTCCATCTGTCACCTGAGAACAGTCTGTTAAAGCAAGCCTACCTCCGATAATCGGATTAGACTGAGTCCCTCTGTTTTTAACCTGTATATCATCCATATACCAGTCCCTTGTTTGCGCTAAATCATTCTTTTTGGCGTTCATATAGTTCATATATGATATAGAAGATAATGCATTCATATATCTTTTTTCATCAAGTGCATATTTTTTGATTGTTTCATCTGCAAGTCTTGCAAACAATTTAGGAAATGGATAATCTATATTTTTTCCTTCATGTTCATAATATGAAGCTTTTCCTAAATAAGTGCCACCTACTTTCGAGTCAACAGTTTTCATAAGTTCGAAGCCAATAACCAGTGCAACATCATATGTCCTGTCTCTAATCTTGCTGCATGCTGCATCGATTGCAACTGAGCCTGATGCACACGCTGCTTCATATCTTCCCGAAGGTACACCATAAAAACAGGGATCCACCTCTGTCAGCAGTGCTCCTAAATGTCCCTGATCAATATAGTTTTCTGCAATAAAATTACCAACAAAAACAGCTATCTTGTTCTCTTTATTTAATCTAATAACATCCTCTTTAGTAAGTTTTACATTATGCATTGCATCAAAAATATTTTCCCTCAATAATGCAATGACATTCTTTCCCTCTTTAGACCAGTTTCTTTTAAAATCGGTCTGAGAACCTCCTAATATAAATACTTTATTCATGCTGTCCTCCTAATATCTTGCCTTTAGATACGGGCGATAATCGTATTTTGATTTTTCCGGCAGACAATTTATAATATCCTGATTATTAAATACTTCCAGATATTTGTCTTCTAAATATTTTTTTCCTAATTCAATTACTTTATCAATTCCCCCAAACAGATCTATCAGTGCAATTGGCGGAATCCATGAAAAACCGGTTGCCATAGCATCATCGCATGATGCTATATCTGTAGAAACTTCATATGAAAT
This sequence comes from Thomasclavelia sp., assembly GCF_047249845.1. GTDB lineage: Bacteria > Bacillota_I > Bacilli_A > Erysipelotrichales > Coprobacillaceae > Thomasclavelia. Next base: position 24,890 of record NZ_JBKTWO010000002.1, on the reverse strand, counting down.
TTTTAGTGAATATGCAATATATTTTAGCAGCATCTGCTTACATATAACTGCTTCATGACTTTCATCATTCAATAATATCTCCAGTGCTTTATCATAATCAGCCGTCTGTACACTTTTAATCATTTCATTTGCGTAATAAAACTGATAATTATTTTTTAAGCGGTATTGTTTCTGCTTGATATCATAAACAAAGAGCAGATCCCTGTCTCTATCCTTAAAATACAATCCTTTATTTACTTTTCTGCCTAATTTTCCTTCGCTGATAAGTTTATTAACAAAAGAAGGTATTACAAAACATTCATTAAATTCATCATCGTTAGTTTCTTTTATATAATCAATGATTGATTTTGTAACATCAAGTCCCACAAAGTCAGCAGTAACCAGCGGAGGCATATTTCTTCCTGTAAAACAACCTAAAATTGAATCGACGTAATCAATCCCGCCTTCATCTTCATTTTCTTTTGCAAGATTTAATACTTCATTAATAAAAAAGAACCCTATCCGATTTCCTAGAAATGATGGTGAATCTCTTACTTCAACAACTGTTCTGTTTAAGGTTTTAGAAAGATATTCTTTTAACATTTTTGACAGTTCCCTTTGTTCTTCGTCATGTATGATAAGTTCACATAAGGTCAGATTATAAGGTGGATTAAACATATGTATTCCAATAAGTCTATTGGCTTTATCCCCTAATGATTTCGATAATTCTTTAATACTTAATCCTGATGTCCCAGTAGAAATAATTGCCTTTTCTTTTAGATAAGGCAGGATTTTTTGATACATGTCTTTTTTTACATCTATATCCTCTGTTAAAGATTCAAATACAAGATCTGAATCTGAAATACACATATCTAGATCATCATATGTAGCTGGTATAAGAGCATCTCTAATTGATTCTGATCTAATTGACTGAAATGCCTGTATCACTGCTTCTTCTGCCTTTTCTTTTGTACGACAGACTAAATATACTTTAGCAGCACCAAATGAAGCAAAGATTGCAGAAATATTTCTGCCCATAGTACCATTTGCACCTAATACTGTTACTGTATCTATCACCAAATTAACATTTGCTTTTAGCAAGCTGATGTTTTTTTTGTATAACGATTTATCAAAAAATATTTTTTTCTGTTGTGCAGATGTTTTGTTATCCTTCACCTTTAAACTCCTCCATTGTTGATGATGTATCACTTGATATTCCTTCTCTAAATATCACTGTCTTAACTGTTTTTATAATGATCTTTACATCCATAAAAAAAGAAACATGATTTACATAATAAATATCCAAATCAAATTTCTCTTCCCAGCTGATTGCATTTCTTCCATTTACCTGTGCATATCCTGTAAATCCCGGCCTTACATCATGTCGATGTTTTTGTTTATCGTTATATAAAGGCAGATATCTAACTAATAATGGTCTTGGCCCTACTATCGACATATCCCCTTTGATCATATTAACCAATTCTGGCAGTTCATCTAATGATGTTGACCTTAACAGTTTACCAAACTTTGTTAATCTGATTTCATCTGGTAATAGATTTCCATCACTGTCTCTTTTATCTGTCATTGTTCTAAACTTATACAATGTAAATATTCTTTCGTTTAACCCCGGTCTTTCCTGTTTAAAGATGACTGGTGATCCTAGTTTGATTCTTACTAAAATAGCTATAATAAGTAACAATGGACTTAATACAATCAAAGCTAATAATGATAATATAAAATCTAAAAATCTCTTAATAAATAATCTATACATTATTTATACAATCCTTTAATAATATTACACACTCTGTTCAAGTCATCATCAGTCATCTTGGTATCACTTGGTAAACATATTCCATTGTTAAACAGTCTTTCTGATATCTTGCCGTTATCAATATAATCACAATCATTAAATACCGGCTGTAGATGCATTGGTTTCCATACTGGTCTTGATTCAATATCATTCTCTTCCAGTGCAATCATTATATCAATTGGTCTTACCTTGCTTCTTTCATCTAATTCAGCTGCTGTCAACCAGCAGTTGGAATATGAATCATACATATCTCTAGGCATTAGGTTAAACCCTTCAAGATCTCCCAATTCTTTTTGATAATATTTATAAATATACCTTTTCTTCTCTACTCTCTGGTCTAATACCTTCAATTGTCCTCTGCCAATACCTGCTACAATATTTGACATTCGATAATTGTAGCCAATTTCCTTATGTTCATAGTGTCTGGCCTGTTCTCTTGCCTGAGTTGCCCAGAAGAGAACTTTCTTAGCTTTATCTCCTGCATCATCCGTATTGACTAATAACATCCCACCACCAGATGTAGTAATGATCTTATTGCCATTGAAACTAATGATACTGTAATCACCAAATGTTCCAGTACATTGTCCTTTATACATCGTACCTAGAGATTCTGCAGCATCTTCAATCAAAGGAACACCATAATCATCACAGATTGCTCTGATTTCATCAATATTGACAGCAAGACCATATAGATGAACTACAATTACTGCTTTAGGCAGATTATCTTTATACTTTTCCAATCCTTTTTTTAAAGCTTTTGGTGACATATTCCATGATTCATCACTGTCAATAAATACTGGAATTCCCTTTTCATAAACGATTGGATTAGCAGAAGCGCTAAAAGTCAGACTCTGACAAAACACAGGATCACCCTGTTTAATACCAATGCTTTTTAAGGCCATATGGATAGCAGCTGTCCCACAAGATAAGGCAACAGCAGCCTTAACATTTAATTTACTGATCATTTCATTTTCAAATTCATTAACATTCCTACCAAGAGGAGCAATCCAGTTAGTATCAAATGCTTCTTTAATAAACTCTTGTTCATAGCCTTCATCACTCATATGCGGTGAAGCTAAAAATATATGCGACATATTATTCCTCCGAAATAAAAATTCTAAGATAGCATCTTCTAATTTTAATCTTAAATATATGTCATAATCATTTATTAGATAACAAATATATTTTACTGTTAAACAAAAAAAGACCATAAAAACCCAATGCAACTATGTAATATTTTTAGTCACACTGGTGGTTTTATGGTCATTAAAAATCTGTAACATGCCCTAGTCAATGATTACGTCATAATAAATATTGAATGAAATCTATTAAATAGACTTCATATGAATTATAGAATAATATGACAAATTTTGCAATTAATTATTCTTTAATATTTATATAATGTATTTTAATTATTATTCTAATTAAATTGCTATTGCTCTATAACTTGATTTAACCTAAATTATTATATGTAATATAAAATATAAAAAATAGAGGGAAAACTCAATTATCCTAATCAAGTTTTCCCTCTATTTTTTATATACTATTTTAATATTTTCGCCATACCATCTTATTAACTACTCCAGTATATGACTGTATTAGTTTCACTACTTTAGTACTTACTTCTTCTATATAGGTTGGTACTGGTATTCCTATATCATTGCTTTCATTCATGTTTACTGCTAATTCTACTGCCTGAATTACATTATCGCCATTAATTCCTGCAAGTACAAAACATCCTTTATCTAATGCTTCGGGTCTTTCTGTACTTGTTCTTATACACACTGCAGGAAATGATTTGCCAATAGATGTAAAATATGATGATTCCTCTGGTAGTGTTCCACTATCACTTATTACTGCATAAGCATTCATCTGTAAGTTATTATAATCATGGAATCCTAACGGTTCATGCAATCTTACTCTTTTATCTAATTTAAAATTTCTCATCTCTAGATATTTCTTGCTTCGAGGATGACATGAATATAGAATTGGCATATCATATATTTCTGCCAATTTATTAATTGATGTAAATAGATCTATAAAGTTCTTCTCAGTATCAATATTTTCTTCTCTATGAGCACTTAGCAAGATATACCCTTGTCTCTTCAAACTCAGTTTATCTAAAATATTACTTGTCTCAATATTTTTAATATTTGCACTTAATACCTCAGCCATTGGAGAACCTGTTACATATGTTCTTTCCTTAGCAGTTCCCTCACTGTTTAAATATCTTCTAGCATGTTCACTATAACATAGATTAACATCAGCAATATGATCAACTATTCTTCTGTTTGTTTCCTCGGGTAAACATTCATCAAAACAACGATTCCCTGCTTCCATATGAAATATTGGTATATGCAGTCTTTTAGCACTGATAGCACTTAAACAGCTGTTAGTATCACCTAAAATAAGTAAAGCATCTGGCTTTATTTCTGCCATCAGCTTATAACTTTTTGCAATGATATTGCCAATTGTTTCTCCTAAATCATTACCAACTGCATCTAAATAATAATCAGGTGCTCTTAAACCTAAATCATCAAAGAAAACTTGATTTAAACTATAATCATAATTTTGTCCTGTATGAACTAGTATCTGATCAAAATATTTATCATTTTTTTTAATTACTTCCGATAATCTGATGATTTCTGGTCTAGTTCCAATGATTGTCATTAGTTTTAGTTTACTCATCTTATACCTCCTCAAAATATGTATCTGGATGTTTGGAGTCAAACTTCTCATTAGCCCACATGATTGTAATCATATCAGTTTCTCCAACATTAATGATGTTATGAGTATATCCTGTCGGAATATCAATTACTTCAAGTTTATCCCCACTTACATAATATTCAATTACTTCATCACTATAGATATCTCTAAACCGAATCAGTCCTTCACCACTCACCACTAAAAACTTCTCATTCTTGCTGTGATGCCAGTGCTGCCCTTTAGTTATTCCCGGTTTAGAGATATTGACACTTACCTGTCCATAGTCATCTGTCTTTAAAAATTCTGTAAATGATCCTCTTTGATCAATATTCATCTTTAAAGGATATGAAAACTGATCTTTAGGAAGATAGCTAAGATATGTACTGTACAGTTTCTTTTCTAAACTGTCTACTTTCATATTAGGTACATTTAGTGTACCTCTTGACTCTTTAAATGATTTAATAATATCAGCTAACTCACTCAACTTAACATTATAGATTGGATGGACACTGTAAATACCTTCTTTACATACTGTAGGATGTCCTTCAAGCGCATTTAAAAATTCCTCAATCACATCATCGATATAACATAGTTGCAATTCAACATCAGAGTCATTGATCTGGATATCTAATCCATTAGCAGTATTATAACACCATGTAGCAGTTACACTGTTATAATTAGGTCTACACCACTTACCAAATAAATTAGCTAAACGATAAATATATACTTGCGAATTCATTTTCTCATCGTGCTTCAACAAACACTCTTCGCCTTCTTTTTTACTTTTACCATAATCATTATCTCTAGTAGCTTGAATCGATGAACTAATCAAAATTGGGCAATGATTATTATGTTCTTTCAATAACAAACATAGAGTTTCTGTAAAAGAAGCGTTTCCTTTATAAAATTCACTAGTATCTTTAGGTCTATTTACACCTGCTAAATGAAAGACAAAGTCACAGTCCTTTGTATACTTCTTTAAATCATCAATATCATTATCAACATCATAAGTATAGATATTTTCGAGATCTATACTATGTGTTTTATCTTTACCATCTTTTATATTCTTTAATGTACTAACAAGATTCTTACCGACAAATCCATTAGCACCAGTTATTAATATCTTCATATCTTATACCCCTTATGTTATAACAGTTATTATATATTAACACTTTTGATCACATTAAATTTTTCAAAAATTACAAAACTTAACTTTTAAATAATACTTGATCCAATTTATTTAATGCTTTATTAATTATTATAGTTAACAATATGGTAAACAGTAGTGCTACACAGACAAATATATATTTATTTACTCTATTTAATCCAAAATACGACAATATTATAAAAGACAATCTTTGAAGTATATAAATACCAAAAATATTTTTACCAAAAAAGTCAAGTATTTTATTTTTTATTCTAAATTTCATTGAAAATAAAATAATAAATGATAATATAAATAATGAATTCAACGTAAAATAAAAAATATAGTTATATGGAAGAACTCTATAAATACATATATTTCCAAAATAACAAAAAATAGACATAAATAATAAAATTACATATAGTATGTTATTAGTTTGAACAAGATTTTCTATTTTTTCTTGAAATAAATAATAAAGCATACCATAAATATAACACATAATACTATCATACCACCAAAAATCCAGATATTTTCTAGCCATAATTATATATAATAACACAAATACAATATTAATTATAATTCCTGTATTTTTCCCTTTACTAATTTTAAAACTAAAATATGTAGATAAATATAGATATAATATTGCAAATATATACCAATTACTATTACCTACACTTTCCAACCCAATTAATGATTTTGCCATTTCTAATGAAGAGTACTTTTGTCCTAATAAAAATTGCACAATAATAAAAATAACAATAATAATATCAAAGTGTATAAGCGTCTTTAAAAAACGCCTTGAAAAAATTGATTGTACATATTCCTTACCTTTTTTATTAATTTGAAAAATTATTCCATATCCTGATAAAAATAAAAATAGTACAACTACCAATTGTCCTATTTTAGTATTAATCGATAAATAAGTTGTATCCAATAAATTTAAATCTTTAAAATAACCACTATTATTTATGTGAGATAAAAAGATTAAAATTACAAATATGCCTTTCCAAGACAACATATTTTCAGGTTTAATATAATCATTATAATAATCAACCTTACAATATTTTATTTTATAAACTCCTAAAATCATTAATAAAATTAAAAATATCAGCACTGCCTAATCCCCCTTTTCTTTATAAATTTATAACATTTCTTTTTATTTCATCACATATTAAATAATCTGGTAAGTTATTTACTTTTTTCCAATATAAAACCTCATTAATTTTTAATTCTCCAAACATTCGTTTCTGTTCTCGGATTTTCACATTATTAATGTATATACCAATTTTTTTGGTTTTTATAAAATTATAAATTATTTGTAAAATTCTTTCTTTGATTAGATATTTACCTTTTTTATCAATAATTAAATAATCAATATCCTTCCAACATGAAAGATTTTTAAAAAAAACATTGCTCTTAGTAGGAACAAATGCAAAATGTAATTCATTTTTTTCATATCTATTTTTAAGCATTAAAATTTGTTCATCAGTTATTTTTTCTATTATGACAATCAATTTCAAATCAGCTCTAAAATCATTAACATTTTTAGAAAAAATTTGTTTACATATTTCATGTGTTGGATTTTTCATATCATAATAACAAAATTCCTTTAGAAAATTTTTACTTACATTACAATCTTTTTCATTAATAATGTGATTATATAAATCGTCTACAGTTCTACATATAGGGAAATCAATTATTTGATCAATCCCTTTATATATACCTCTTTCCTTAAAATATTCTTTCTTATCAAATTGAAATAATAAAATTTTCTTTAATGCATTAGCATAATCAAATAACACACTAGAATAATCTGTAATCAAAATATCACATGCATTTAAAAATTCATATATTTCATAATTATCAGGAATTATTCGAAAATTAAAATTATTTGTATTTATATCTGCATCTAAAGGATGGAGTTTAAAATAAAAAATATAATCATTCCCTAATCTACTTAATAGATTTCCCATAATTTCATCATAATCTATATCTCTTTTATTTCCATTTGCTGCTCCTCTCCAAGTTGGCATGTATAAAATCACTTTTTTATTTTCAAAACCCAATTCACTTCTAACTTTATTTCTATAAACATAATCATAGAATATTTCATTTCTTGGGTATCCTACTTCTAAAATTTTTCCCGGCATAATCTTACAAATCATATAATCATTCTCTAAAATATTAGTTGTATGCATATTGGGTGATATTAAATATTGACATGTCAAAAAATCTCTTTCTATATTTTGTATTATAAATGGATCATTTGCCACTGATTTACCTAAACATTTCAATGGTGTTCCATGCCATGTATTAATATAAATTTGTTCGTTTTTTTTCACAAAATCCATTGGAAAAGTTACATTATTAAATAAATACTTGGAACTGTAAATCTTTCTTATATAATTTTTTGATTTATACTTTACAATACTTACTCTATCATCTAATAATCCTCTATTAATTAAATACTTTTTTATTTTTTCAGGAGATTCGGCAACAATAATAAATTTGTATAATGCATATTTCTGATTATTAAAAAAATATTTAAATAGGTAATATACATTACCTTGAAAATTTACTGCACTATATGATTCAAATAAAAATTGTTTCTCGTTAATTTTTATATTCCTATACTTTATATATAACCACCATTTACTATCATAAATGTATCTTATTTTTGTAAATAATCTATTAATTTTATAAACCATTTTATATTTTCCTTTTGAATCTATTTATAAAATCATTTATCAACAATTTTTCATCATTATTCATTGCTATAGTATAGGCAATTATTATATAGGCAAATACATAAATCAATATTTTAAATGCTAAAAATGTGAAACGACTTGTAATAAAATACTGATTTATAAATACTGAAATTACTATGAGAGGAATAAAAATAAATGTTATTTTAAAAATTTCTTTCCAAAATTGTTTTATATCTAATCCTATTTTAAATTGGTAATAATAATTCATCAATATCCCATGTCCAAGTACCAGTGAAACAGCTGTACAAATAGCACACCCTATTCCTCCAAATTTTTCAGCTAAAAAATAACTTGAAACAGCATTTAATATAGCAATAATAATATAACAAATAGAGCGAAATGCATGTTTATTCATAGCTTGTATTATATGAACTCCCATATTTTGAATTAACGGTATCGTTGCTGCTAAAATTACTAATAAAGCAATATAATATGCATTTATATAATCTTTTCCTCCCCACCATATTATAAATTCTTTTCCAAAAATAAAAAATCCTGATAATATTAAGAATAATAAAAAATATTGGATTCTTCCAATCTTTTTAAAAAATAAATTTATTGCTTTTAAATTTTTTTCTGTGACCATCTTTGTAACTCTCGGGAAAAAAACATTACTTATTGACCACGAAAATTGTTGATAATATGAATGAATTTGAGAACCTAATGAATAAACAGCTACTGTATTCTCTCCCGAAACAATGCCTAAAATAATCTTATCAGTATTCCAATATAATTGATCTACTACTGCTCCTAAAAATATAAAACCAGAATAACAAGAAATTTCTTTTAATAAATTAAAATCTATTTTTCCGAATTTAATATCTACTTTAAGTACTTTATGTACATATATACAATTAAATAAAATCAATAAAATATTTAATGTTAATGCTACAATTGACATACTAATTGCTTTATACCCATTCAACAATAATGGTATCATAATTATTGGATTTAATATTGTAGAAATTAATCCAGTAATTTTTAAAAATGTAAATTCTTCATATGAAGTAATTATTGATCCATATACACTACCAGGAAAACTGATAGCTAAACTAGCAATCATTATAATCATGATTATTTTTAATTGGTTTTGACCCTCAATTCCTGTAGAAACAGTAAAAAAATTTCCTGCATTAATTATTAAAAAAATTCCAATAATAATAATTACTATAGAAATTATAAAGAACAATTGAAAAAACATTCCATATAAATACTTAATCTCTTTTTCGCGCCCTTCAATTCTATATTTAGTAGAATAGCGAACCACTGCATTTCCTAAACCCAAATCAAATAAATTTAAATAGCTAATTGCTGAAGCCGCCATATTATACAGTCCATACTGCTGTTGTCCTAAATTTCTTAACATAAATGGCGTATAAATAATTGAAATAATAATCCCTGCAAACATTGATATATAAGACAATACTATACTCATTTTTAGACTTTTATTCAAAATATATCCTCCCTCTTTCATTAAGAATTACACATTCTATATATTTTTTTAAGCTGTTCTACAGTATTGTTATTTAGTGTTGATAATTTTGATTGAAACAGTTTTCTTATATCAGGATTCTCAATAAGATAAACTACTGCATTTGCAATACATTGATAATCAATATCCACTATTAAACCATTTTCACCATTCGCAAATTGTTCTTTTGCTCCATATACATCAGTTGTAATAACAGGTCTTGCTAGTATTCTAGCTTCGTTTGTCGTTGTACAATACCCTTCATATCTAGAAGGCTGGATATATATATCACAATTTTTCATATATGGATAAGGATTTTCTTTTAAACCTAATAATATAAACTTATCACTTAAATTATATTTACATATAAGATTTTGAATGTTATTTCTTTCTGTGCCTTCTCCTATTACATACCAGCAGAAATCAAAATTATTTTCATTCAATATTCTTGCTACTTCAACTGCCATATCAATTCCCTTTACTTTTTCTAAACGGCCAACAGTTACTAAAATTATTGAATCTTTTTTTAAAATATATTCTATTTTTTCATTTGCTAATTGCCTTATTTCTTCATAATCAATTAAATTATAAAAAATTTCAACTTTATTATCTTCTATTTCTACACACGATAAAAAGTCATTTTTTGTATCCTTTGAAACCGCATAAATTTTATCAAATTTTTTATAATATTTATTTAGGTATTGAGCATCCAATGTCGAAAACCGGCTATGTACCCAACTAATTTTCTTTTTTGCTTTAACTTTTTCTGCAACATAGAAAGTAGTAAAAGAGGCATACCCAAAATAATCAACTGCTAAATCATATTGTTTATCATACATAAAAAACTTACCTTTAACTTGTTCAAAATATTCGACATTTTCTCTTCTATTTTCACTAAGTTTATATTTTTCCCCAATTAATAATTTAAATAATGAAAATATTTTTATTTGCCTAAATAATCTTATACATGCATTTTTATACCCATAAAACACCCCCCACTCTGATTTGGGAATATCTAATACTTGAGTTTGTACTTTTCCTGGAATTTTATGTAAAAAGGCACCTGTATCATTAACGAGAAGAAGATCAATATCATAATTTTGATAATCTAGTTTATCTAATAAAGACAAAAGCGTCGTTTCTACACCGCCACAATTGAAATAAGGCATAACAAATAATATTTTTTTCTTCATACCCCTTACCACCTATTCATCAAAAATCTGATATAGCATCTCCATTTGTTTTTCATAACAATCATCTTGATAATTTAAATTATTGCTAAATTTTTTCATTAGATTCGGATTATCTATTAATTCCTTTAGCCCATCAAATATCGCTTCTTCAAAACATGGAACAATTTTACCACTTACCATATTTTTTATTTGTTCATTAGCACCAGCAAAATTAGTCGATAAAATAGGCTTGTAAAAAGCCCTAGCTTCGGCTAGCGCAATACCATATCCCTCATGTCTTGAAGGTTGAAAATATATATCACATTTACTTAAATAGCCGTATGGATTGATTTGCTGACCTAATAAAGTTATATCTTCTGTCAAATTTTTATTTTTTAATATACTTTTTAATTCCTGTTTTTGTGGGCCATCCCCAATAATCCACCATTTCACTAAATATCCATCTTTTATTAATCGTTCAATAACATTTATTCCTATATCAAATCCTTTTTGTTGATCTAGCCTACCAATCGATAATATATTTATTTTTCCATTTTCATAAACAAATGTATTTCCTGCCTTGGCTTCTTCAGCTAACTTATTCTTATTTACTATGTTATAAAAAATATTGAATTTATTTTTATATTCTGGAAAAATATTTTCCATCTCTAAAAGAATTTGTTTAGACACACAAAAAATATAATTATATTTCTTCAAAAACACTTCAAATGCCCTAAAATCTTTCATAGCCTTATCTGGTTCAAAATGTATCCATGAGATTTTTGTTTTTGCTTTGACTTTTTCAGCTATATAAAATGTATTTATTAATCCATATCCCATATAATCTATAGCCACATCGTATCTATCTTCTAAACAAGGAAATTTTTTTGCTATAGATCGATAATATCTAACTCTTTTTCTTTCATTAGAATCAGATGTTAATGATATAATTCCTCCTCTAAACATTTTTTTAATAAATGTAGCATATTTTTTCCCTTTTAAAGCATTTTTCAAGGCATTAGTTCGACCATATAAAATATCATATTCTTCATCTTTTGGAAGCTCCAATTCTATAACCCTTACATGAGAAGGAATTTCTTTTAATAAAACACCTTTTTTCTTTAATAATAACAATGTTAGAGAATACCTTTCTTTATCAATCATATCCAACAATGTAAGGAGTGATTTTTCTACTCCACCACACAGCATATATTCACCCATAAATAAGATTTTTTTCATTATTGATCCTCCACGTTGATGTATTTAATAACCTTACATGGTACACCTGCAACAACACTATTTTCAACAATATTTTTGTTTACAAAAGACATTGCACCTATAATTGACATTTTATGCACAACAATAGTTCCTAATAATGTACAGCGTGCCCCAATCCAACATCCCTCTTCAATTATTATAGATTCTATTGTTCCCTCACCAGCTCTTCGTTTATTGTTTCCAATTTTGTGACTACCAGTTATAACCATAACAGATGGTGCGAAATCACAATTATTACCAATTATAATTTTCCCATTTCCTTCCACTTTAAAATTTTTACCAATCCAGCAATTACTACCTATTTCAATCTTGACCTCTGTCCCACAATAAAAAGGTCCTACAACTTTAGTTTCTTTTCCTACTTTTATATTTGCAATTTTAAATAAATATCTTTTTAAAGCAAAGAATTTAGTCGTAGAAAAAAAATGATTAATTAAAAATAACGAAATTTTTCTTTTTAATTTATCCGTTGTTTTCATAATATAACTCCAAAAAACAATCTGTAGTATTTTTAACATTAAAATCCTGAGCTCGTTTTTTTAAATCCTTAAAATGTGCTTTTTCGCCTAAAATTTTCGTAATTGCTAGAACTCCATTTTGCACTACATTTTTATCATTGTAATTACCAATATTTATTCCATATTCATTGTTACATATTATTTCTATAGGCCCTGTAGTATTCGTTGTAACTATGGGACAGTTTACATTTAAAGCCTCAACAATTACATTACCAAATCCTTCTTCTATTGCAGTATGTAGAAAAACAGAACAATGAGCTATATATCCCATAGGATTTTTTACAAATCCTAAAAAATCAACTTTATCATTTATTCCAAATTCACTTACTAACTTTTTGCATTTTTCTAATTCTGACCCTATTCCTAATATTATTAATTTTGATGGTATATTTTTTTGTAACTCATTAAAAATTTTTATACCTAAAGCTCTATTTTTATCATATTCTATTCTGGAACTCATAATAATAATTGGCATATCACTTTTAAACCATTCATGATTTTCTAAATTCACATAATCATGTATAATTACTGGATTATATAATATAGAAAAATCTTTTCTTAAACCCAATTCTTTTTTCTCAAATTCACCTATATATTTAGCAACAGCAATCTGATAATCAGCTTTTTCAATAATTCGTCCTAAAATAAATTTAATAATTTTACTTTGTCTTTCAAATCCATGCTGACTTGCATAAATTTTTGTCTTATTTTTTGATAATTTTTTTGCTATTACCGATATGCAATTGTACCATCTGAATCCTGAATATAAAATATCTATATCTTTCTCCTTTTTCAAAAAATGTATAAGAGGAAAAATAAAAGTTCTTAATTTTGAATTAAAATTGACAATTTTCACTTTTTTATTTACCTGCTCTACTAATTCTCCCTCTAAAAAACCACACAGTATATATACATCATGACTTCTTTGAACTAATTCATTTGCATATCCCAAAACTACTTTCTCATATCCACCCATTTTTAGACTAGGTGCTATAAATGCTATTCTCATTTTTTCCTCCATAATTAATCTTATAAACTTATAATCTTAATATTTAACTAGTCATAAAAACTATTTTCAAATACCAAATAAACTTATTGTTTAATAGATTTAAAAAATTTTTCAATCTTATTACTAGTTTTTTATCTGCCAAATAATATTAAGTACTTTAATCAAAATCCTATATATTTCATAATTTTGTTAAAATATTTATGAAGCAATAGTGAACAACAAAAAACAAAAATCAGAGATAACAATAAAACTAACAAATTACTTAAAATACTATTTAATATTAAAAAATCACTAATAATAAATAAACTTTGAGAGATTATTTTAATTGCAATACTGTTTAAACACATAAAAAAAAGTGAATTTTGACCAACATATTTTAATATCTTACTATCTATTTTCATTGATATATTTATACATAAAACAATCCCTAATAACGCATTTGCATAAAATAAAAAAGGATTTGCATATTGATTTAATGCTATATCAACCCTTCCAAAATAACGATTTACAACAACACCTAAAACAAACAAAATTCCTAATATTACTAACTGGTATTTATCTAACAGTAAATTAATTTTACTTTCTTTTAATTTATATCCAAATAACATAAAAAAACTTGAAATAATTGCTGTATCAATATACCACGGTATATTGATTTTAAAAATGATAACATTTATCCATGCAAAAATATTAAAAATAAAAAAGTAAATTAATCCTTTTTTATTTCTAATTATAAAATAACATATTATTTCACATACAAATATGCATGGTATGAACCATAATCTTGATGGTGTTCCTGCTTGCTGTAATAGCATATAATATATACTACTTATAAAATCATAATTCTCACCTAAAAATAAATTTAAAAAATAATTAATAAAAATTATTACTATCCCAAAAATAAAAAAAGGTTTTAATAAATTCTTCCCTTTTTTCTTAACAAATTCAAAAAAAGGTAATTGAACTGAAAAAACAAAACCCGATAAAAAAAAGAACAGAGGCATATGAAATGCATAAATCAATGAATTGATTATTTCAGGACTTCCAATATGTCCATAATACATTAAACATATTCCCATTCCCTTTGAAATATCTACCCACGTTAATCTTTTTTTCATTTAAGTCGTCTCCTTTTTTTATTACTTGTGCAACTTACCAAATATATTGCAATTAAAACATATAATAATATTCCTATACTATTAACACTAAAAAACACCATTTCCCCCATACATACACCTATTGATGAAATCAATAAAGATAAATATTTAAAATTCCCAAAAAGTAATATACTGACTAAAAACAAAACAAATACAATTGTTCCAATAATACCAACATCACCTCTAAGACACCAAATAAGATTTCCAGGTTCTACATTTAAAGACATTTCTAAGCCTAAGGATGAATAGTTACTAATATATGGCATCATAAAACCTGATCCTATTAATTTGTTATTATTATATTTTTCTTCTTGCATTTTTTGCATTTCTCTTCTAGAAAATAAAATATCGGTTGTATCACCTTTATAAATATATTCTTTTAATTCTTCATCGACTGTAATTTTAATATATGAGTTACTGCTATATACTAAATAAGAGAAAAAACATATGCATCCAATTGTAAAATATATGAAAATTGTATGTTTTTTTAATACAAAATTAACAATAATTATTATAATTGATACAAATAAACCTGTCCTTGATGCAGTAAGATATTGCATAGATATAGTTATAATGATTAAAACTATATTCACATTAAAATTTCTAAAAACTAATTTTTTATTTAAAAGTAATGGAATATATAGAGCTGCTAAAATACTAAACATATTAACTTGATTGAAAACCCCTTGAAAGTTTTCATTAATTAATCTAAATTGTGAAAAAGGAATTAAAAATATACTGACTATGAAAAAGGGAGTCATACATTTTACTAGATAGTCTAACCAGTCAATTTTATCTTTCGTAAAATCAATTCCCATAATAACTGAGCAAAATACTAGTCCAAATGATAAAACCTTAAAAGTTGATGTTATAGGATAGCTACCAGTTATAAAGCTAGCTATAATTGTATAAACACAAAAAACAGAACAAAAAATACATATTAAATTTGATTTTGTTAGCTTTCTAGAGTATGTTTTTAAAATAATATACAATGATAATAAAATAAAAATTATTAACTTTATATTACTCAAAGAAAGAAGTGAAACTCCAACAGCTGTGCTTAATGCGCTTCTCATTGTAACAATTATCATATACTTAATCGCACCAATTACGCCGTATTTCTTTATCAATTTAAGTAAGCATATGTACATTATTAATCCAAAAATTGGATGCATTAAACTTAATAAAAATAAACTAATAATATATTCAGTTTCATTAAATATAATTTTATTATTTTTTAATTTCATTCTCTATCACCTTTAATATCTTATAAGTTTTTTGTGCCATATTTTCTATTGTATATTCTTTTATAATTTTTAAAGATTTAATTGATAAATTAACTTGTTTTACTGGGTTACTCAATATCTCATTTACCATTAATGAAATAGCATTAAAATCATCCGTTGGCACAATATAGCCATTACCATTAATTAATTCTAAACCTGCTATACATTTATTAGTGGTAATTATAGGAAGTCCATTAGCCATTGCTTCATTAATAACCAATCCCCATATATCTTCTCTAGTTGGTAAAACAAATAAATCAGCAGCTTTATAATATTCATATAAATTTTCTTTATTCATAAAATTTAAAAAATAAATTTTTTTTAAATTATTGTCTTTAATTATTTTTAAATATTCATCTGTAGGTTTACCGCCTATAATATATGTATAAATATTTTTATCAAAATTTTCTGCTGCTTTTAATAATATATCAATACCTTTTCTTGATATCATTTGTCCAACACATATGACTATTTTTCCATCTGGAAGATTTAATTTATTTCTTAAAATTTTTTTTTCATCAGAAGATATAGGCGCAGTTAATACATCACTTTTATAAAGAGAAGTAAATGGATAATTAAAAATATTATCTTTTTTAGCACCATAATGAATTAAATATTTTGATGTTGCTTTTCCACTACTCAGGTAATAATTAGCACTACAAATAAAATGTTTTTTTATTAAATAATTAATTTTTCTTTCATGTCTTATAAATCCTCCATCACTGCTTAAAATGAAGGGGATTTTTTTGAAACTTAAATATTTAATTGCTAACATTCCTGTAGGGGTACTATATCCACCTATGATTATACAATCAAAATTTTGTCTAATAAATTCTATGACCTCAAAGCATAGTGCTTTGTCATTTCCCATAGATCTTCCTTTTAAAAAAACTGCATTATAATTTTTATTTATATCACTAGTCCACTCTCTATTATCAGCTTTATTTTTTTCAAAAAGTACTGTCAAATCACAATACTTTCCTAGCTCATTAAAAAAATCAACACGATATGGTGAAGGAATATTTGTTAAAAATAACACTTTCATAAATCAAATACCTTTCGATATCCTGTTTCATTAATACTTTTTTTATTTTTATTTAATATGTAACTTTGAGCATTCTTACAATATATACTATATTCCAAATTATTTAAATGTAGATATTTCTTTAATATGTCTACAAATTCATTTCTATTACTAAGTGATACTACATTTCCACATTTGTTTTGATTAAAATCTAACCAAGGAGTTGTATCGCTTATTACAGGAACACATCCTGATAATAGTGCCTCACCTATAACATGTCCGTAATTTTCACCAAAAGTCGGAAAAAGAAAAATATCGTATTTTGCAAATATTTTGGGCACTTCCTCAGAATTTATTTCGCCTAAATACTGCCATTCAATATTTTTGGGAAGACAAATCAATGCCTTTTGACATTTATCCCAATATGCTATATCCTCTTTATTTCCATAAATATCAAAAATTATTTTTCCAGAATTTAAATTTTTTAATATATTAATCGCTTCTAAAAGATTTTTTTTCTGGCATATTCTTGATAAAAAAATAATCTTTAACTCATTTTCCTGTTTTATTCTAATATGTTTTATTACAGTATCTCTAGGAAGATCCTCTGCAATAATACATTTCGCATCTAAACCAATAACCTCTTTTAGTTCCTCTTCTTCAATCTCTGAAGTAACTGACCAAGTAATCCTCTTAAATAAGCCCAAAATCTTCAATAGATTCAAAAAAATCTTTTTTTTCCTACTTTTTAATGACAAAGCTCCCTGCGAAAAAGATCCCATAGAAGCGATAACTAATGGTTGTTTTATAATATTAAATCTTTTTAATATCATAACTTTTATCGCATATGAATTATATGGTCCACAACAATAAATCAAATCATTATTTTTCGCAATATTTTGTATTTTTTTTAATTTAAATTTCTCATCTTTAACATAATAAACATTTGCTTTACCAACTGCATTCCAATCATTAATAACAATATTATCATATGATTTTTTATCTCCATGATCTCTATCAGATGTCATAATATTAAAATTATATTCATTACCAAGAATATCTACTAAATTTACGATTGTTCTTACAGGTCCACCATCTTTATATCCTGGTAAATATCTACCCATTAATATTAAAATATTTTTCATGTTAGACCTCCTTTTTATCATCTATGACATGTTCATAAATTTTTGCATCAACTAAAAACCGATACCAATAAGCTTGCATAAAGGCAAATATCTTTCCCTCTTTACCATCTAAAAAACCTAATTTAAAATAATATCTATAAAAATAATAAAGATGTGCTCTTGTGCCTAAAGGCAATTTATAATATATTTTAAACTTAATAAATCTTTTAAACCTAGCTGATTTATTCAGATTTACCGATTTATTATTTTTATAAGAATCAAAGTAATCATTTACCTCTCTAGAAGAGTATTTGTTATGTTTATCTATCCATGTTGATAAATTCTTATAATCTTTATGATATGAGTCATTTTTAGTTTCAATTGCTTTTCCTTCAAGAAGCACAATATGTTCATCCATATTTCGGTCTTCCATGTAGCCTTTACCATTTTTAAAAACTATCATTTTTCTAAATGGATATATTCCGCCATGTTTTAATGCTTTGCCTAAAAAATTCACTTCAAAGCGTACTACAATACCATTAATATCTGAATTAATATTAATATTACAGATTCCCTCAATTTCTTTAGCGGCATTTTTAGAAATTATCTCATCTGCATCTAAGCGCATGATCCAAATAGTTTTAATATCTAAAATATTCATTGCATAAATAAATTGTTTAGCTTGATTCACAAATTCATGTTGAATCACTTCTGCTCCCAAAGATTCAGCAATTTCTACTGTTTTATCAGTACTAAAACTGTCAACTATCACAATTCTTTTAGAAATTGACTTAACGGAATTGATTGCATTAGCAATATTTTTTTCCTCATTAAAAGTTAAAATAATAGTTGTTAAATCAGCCATTACTTATTCTCCCATTTATTTATCTCATCTTTAACTAATCTAACTTCTAATAACTTATTTTTTACCGCCTCAATATCCATTAACCTTGTATTATTTGAATTAAATTGAGTAAATTTTGTCTTCTTAATTCCCTCAAAAAAGTATTTATCATAATTTAAATCTCTTTTATCTGCCGGAACACGATAAAACTCTCCTAAATCAATAGCATTGGCACACTCTTCATCTGTTAATAAAGTCTCATACATTTTTTCACCGTGCCGTATACCAATTACTTTTATTTCATTATTCGCCTTAAATAACTCTTTCACTGCCTTTGCTAATACCTCAATTGTACAAGCTGGTGCCTTTTGGACAAAAATATCTCCTGACTCTCCATTTTCAAAAGCAAATAATACTAAATCTACAGCCTCTTCCAATGTCATGACAAATCTTGTCATCGTTGGCTCAGTTAACGTTAACGGGTTATTTTGTTTTATTTGGTTAATAAAAAGTGGTACTACACTCCCTCTCGATGCCAATACATTTCCATACCTTGTGCACATTATTTTAGTTTTATTGGGATCAACAGTCCTGCTTTTTGCTACAATGACTTTTTCCATCATTGCTTTACTAGTTCCCATTGCATTGACAGGATAAGCTGCTTTATCAGTTGACAGGCAAACAACTTTTTTAACACCACACTCTATTGCAGCAGTTAAAACATTTTCTGTTCCTAAAACATTTG
Source organism: Thomasclavelia sp. (assembly GCF_047249845.1). Taxonomy (GTDB): domain Bacteria; phylum Bacillota_I; class Bacilli_A; order Erysipelotrichales; family Coprobacillaceae; genus Thomasclavelia. Next base: position 4,855 of record NZ_JBKTWO010000002.1, on the reverse strand, counting down.
TTTTAACTGCTTCAATAGGAAAGAATTCACAGCTAGGTACCTGTTTTAATGCTGCGGCATGGAAAATATAATCTACCCCCAACATTGCATTTTTAATTGAATTAATATCTCTAACATCACCTAAATAAAATTTAAGTTTATTAAAAATATCAGGATATTTAGCCTGATATTCATGTCTCATATTATCTTGTTTCAACTCATCTCTTGAAAATATTCTAATTTCTTTTATATCGGTATTTAAAAAGCGGTTTAATACCGCATTCCCAAATGATCCTGTTCCCCCGGTAATCATTAACGTTTTATCTTTAAATATTGACATTATTTAAATCCTCCATTGACCTTTCTAAATAATTAATCAGTGAATCCTTATTAAAATTATTTTCCCCATATACATAAGCCTTTTTCTTATACTCTTCTATATCACTGGGACTTAGTTCAATAAAATTATTGCAAACTTTAACTAATGCATCGACTGAAATATTTTCACTAACTATACCTGCTTTTGATTCCTCGATAATTCTTTTACCTTCTCCACTAACACATCCAATAATTGGTACCCCACAAGCTAAATAGGTCTGTAGTTTTGCGGGAATAGTCATTTCAAATATAGGATTAGGTTTGAGGATTAAAAGCGCTGCATCAGCATCTTTTAAATACTTTGGTATTTCTCTTTCAGGGTGAAATCCATGAAATTTCACATTATCTTCAATACCGTATTCTCTTACCAGATTCATCAATCTTTCTTTACTTCTTCCTTCACCAACAAAATGCCAACATATTTTTTTGTTTTTCAACCTTTTAGCCGCTTCAATCGCCAAATCAATTCCTTGAGCTTCGCCAATATTTCCGGTAAAAACAATATTAAATTTATCTTTATCCAATATACTAGCTGCTTCAGCTGCTTTTACTACTGTTGCATATTGAGGCCAATATTTAACTTTATTTTTATCTTTAACTCGATCTTTAATCTTTGATACAAAACTGGGACTTGCTGTTAAAATAAGATCACAATACTTATAAATATAATTTACCATTTTATTCACTAATCCAATTATAATTGGATTGGTGATTCCAGTTACTGCTATAATATTCTCTGGCCATAGATCCTGAATATTAATAATAATTGGTAGATGTTTTTTCTTTTTAAATTTAATTGCCGGTAAAGCTACTGTAATTGGTGATACTTCAAATACATAGATTAAATCAAATTCTTTACTTTCCAAATCTCGTAGTTTTTTATTAGCCTCTTTAACAAAGCTAAAATAATTTCTAATTAAGTTAATTGATCCTGTTTTCCTAGCTCTCATTTTACAACGATATATTGGAATACCATTCCAAATCTCGTCACAATTTCTATCTTTACAATATCCTTCAAAATATTCACCTTTAGGATAATTAGGAAGTCCTGTCAATACCGTAATCTCGTGTCCTCGCTTTTTTAATTCTAATGCTAAATCATTTATTCTAAAATTCTCAGGATAAAAATATTGAGATATAATTAATATCTTCATCATATTTCCTCAGTCTTTTCAATCGATTCCTTTAATGAATATCGACAATACCTATCTTTATAGACACTTAACGACTTATCATATACCAAATTTCCAAAAGCCTTGTTACATAAACTACTGACTTTACCAGGGATTTTCGACCCCATGACCACTCCAACATTTAAAATTCCCAATATTTTAATCTTTGGATTAATATTTTTAACTATTTCTACCGTACTTGAATATTCATTATTTTGAGGATAAAAAATACCTTTATCATTATTCCTTATCAATAAACTTACAAACTCGCATAAATTTTCAATGAACAGCATACTTCTTTGATTTGAAACACTAGGAAATACAGGTAACTTTTTCGCTAATTTAGATAGCATTGGATAATTTCCTTTACTATTAGGACCATATATCATTGGTGGTCTAATTATTGCAAGATTAAAACTATCATCTTGTAAAAAAGATAATTTTACTTCTGCTTTTAACTTGCTGTCACCATAAAAATTATTTGGTGATGGCTCAGTTTCTTTAGTAATAACCTTTATTTTACCATAAGGAGCACTTTCACCATAAACAATAATTGAAGACATATAGATGAACTGTTTAATATTTGCCTGTTTTGCTTTTAAAGCCGTTTCATAAGCTAGATCACAATTTATTCGATAATATAATTTCTTTGTTTCTTCACTAACATTACCAATATCAGCATGAGCAATTCCTGCTACATGAAAGATTGAATCATAACCACTAAAATCATGTTTAATCCAATTTGGATCTAACATATTCAGAGTATCTATTTTAAAATCATTCGAATAATTTTTTTTAACATACATTTCAAATGATGTTCCAATATAACTTCCTGCTCCTGTTATTAATACTTTTTTCATCATTTGCACTTCCCTTTCATATTACCAGTTCCCCCCTCTATAACTCCATCAGATCTTAATACTGATGTTATAGTCCCAAAGAAACATTTTAGATCAAATAAAAAAGAGATACGTTCTACGTATTCTCCATCTAATTTAGCCTTTACTGGTATTTCTAGTTCATCCCTACCATTGATTTGAGCCCAGCCTGTAAGACCTGGCCTTATATCATTAGCATTATATTTATCCCTTTCTTCAATTAAATCATATTGATTCCATAATGCCGGTCTTGGCCCAATAATAGCCATTTCTCCTTTTAAGATATTGATGATTTGAGGCAGTTCATCTAAAGACGTTTTTCTTAAAAATTTACCCACTTTAGTAATAAACTGATCGGGATCTTTCAACATATGAGTAGGCATATCTTTAGGCGTATCAATATACATCGTCCTGAACTTTAATATATTGAAATACGATTTGTTGATCCCCACTCTTTTTTGTTTAAACAACACCGGTCCTTTACTGTCTAATTTTATCCATAAACATAAAATAACAAAAACAGGACTCAATACAATAAGTCCCCCCAATGACAGAATAAAATCAAGCACTCTCTTAATTCCTTTTCGATACATCCTATACCCCCGTTTCAAAACCATACTCATGATTATCATTAACAGCTGTTCCATCAGGAATATCACTGCTTGCATTTACTTTAATTCCAAAACCTATGACACAATTACTGCCAATACGAGTATATGAGCTAACTAATGTATTTGGCTTAACAACCGTACTGGAATATATGAGTACATAATCTTCAATAATGGCATCATGATTAACAGTTGCATTGGCAGCGATAATACATCCTTTACCAATAACTGCATTACTTTCAACTACGGCACCAGGGAATATGACAGTTCCTTTATCTATTGAAGCATATTTAGAAACTATGCTTGTTTTAGATATCAAAGAAATGATATTAAAGCCTTTTTTATGAGCCTGTTTAATCAGTTTCTTTCTTAATTTATTACTGCCAACCGCAATAAAAATATCTTTATACTCCTGATAATAACAGTTCATTTGATCAATCGTATCAATGACTTTACAATCATTGATTACTTCATTAAGATGATGATCATCTAGAAAAGCAATATGGTCATAACTCTCTCTTGCAATATCCAAACAGCATCTCCCATGGCCGCCACTTCCAACAATTAATAATTTATTTATCTTGATCTCCCCCCATAACAAAAAACTGCCCTAGCAGTTATATATTTTTAAATTAATAAAAAAGAATACAGTTCCCCCTACCCCAAAGAAGAACTATATTCAAATTACAAAATGTGCGGTAAACCAGCTCCATTTATTAAATTTTGCTTTTAATATTTAGCCCTACTAAGATCTGTCTATCCATAAATTCCATATCTAAGTAAGCTAATTTATTGTGTTTATCAATCTTAACTATATGATCTTGATAATACATTAATGGTCCATCTGTAACTATAGCTCGTTTATCTTCAATAAATGCTTGGGACATTTCTAAGATACCTTTACTATTGAGAAGTTTTTTAAACATTTCTATCTCTTCTTTTCTTAAAGCTGCTACACCATCTTCTTTAAGCTGTTTAATTAAACCATCTCTTTGATCTTCTAACCTATATAAAAAATCATCAAAATCACTCTGCTTCATTTCACTTCTAACAAAAATATATCCTGGAAATAACATCTTTAATGCATTCCCCTTAATATCTCGGCGATAATATTCCATTTGGGGAATAAATGCATTCAAACCTTTTTTAGTTAAGACCGAACACAATTTTTTTTCTTTTGCAACTAATGCAAATAACACATACCAGTTTTCTTCTATAACCATATCTATGACTTACTTATTACCTCCAAAGGAACTTTCATCAGTTTGCCACAAACATTATCTAAGAAAGCTAATCTTTTATGACGATCAATCTTTCTAATTAATTCTTCTTTACCTTTTAATGGTCCATCTTGAATAATTAATTTAGAATCAACTATGATTCCTATTGAATGCTTTATTAAATAATCCTTATTTAATAAAGACTCTAAGAGATTCTTTTCTTTGACAGTTAATGCATAAATAGTTTGTGTTTCATCCTGTAACATTTTCATCGTAGAGCCTAAATCTTTTTTAATTTCTTTTATCATTTCACCAAATTCTTGTTCATTAAATGATGTTTCAATAAAAAGATAATTAAGAAACATGGGAACCTCTAAAAAATCTTTTTTCCCTTCCTTACTTATCAGCTTTTCAATCTTAGGAATAAAAGCATTTATACCAGGTTGATTATTAAAATAAACTAATAATTGATTAATTTTATCTTTATTTACAAAAATAACATACCAATTCATCCTAATCCCCCCTTAAAATAAAAATAACTTTTAACCACAAAATTGTCATAAATTAAAGTACTCTACGAACGAAAAAATTTTCATAGTTACACACGCATTTTATCATTA
>NZ_JBKTWO010000001.1:0-129227 GCF_047249845.1 Thomasclavelia sp. | reverse complement strand
AAAACGAATCTTATGCATTTTATTTCGAAAATTAAATGACATTTCTTTGCCTCCTTATTACCTAATCATTATAGACTATATATTCTTTTAAGTAAATCAAAACAGAAATTTACCACAAAATAAAGAAAGTGACCAAAATCACTTTCTATTCAAATTGGTTAGTTCTTGCTACTTCTTTAATCCATTCAGTATTTTTCCTTTCAACTCTCTTCCAATCTTTCTCTAAAGTAATCCAAAAATGATATCCTAAACAATCAACCCCATCTTCAATTGCTTTAGCAGTCCATTCCAAATGCTCACGAATATATTCAATCCAATAATCATCTTGGACATCCTTAGCATCATCAATAAATTTTTCTTCTTCCTCAATTTTTATTCCTTTTTCAAAGATATAAAAAGGTAAATTAGGACATTCCATTTTTATTTTCATTCCAAAATCATAAATTGCTTTAGGATAAATTTCATGATCACAATTTATACTCATTTTTCTTTCAGACCAGATATATGCCCTAGCAATACAAGGTAATCCATTTCCATCAAAGTTACTATCTGGAGCCTGAACTCTTGTTGGCTGATAATAATTAAATCCAAGCCAATCTACCTTTCCATAGGCTAAAATTGCTTCATCACCAGGACGACAATTGATACTAACTTTCCAATCATTTTTAATTGTATCAAGAATATCATTTGGTAAATGACCATGTGCTGCAATGTCTAACCACCAGCGATTATATAAACCATCAATCATTTTAACTGCTCCTAAATCTTCAGGTGTTGGATTATCTTTAGTATAAACAGGAATAAAACAATTATTTGCTCCGATTTTAGCCTCTTTAATTATTTTACCTTCTTTTTTTAATTTTCTAAAATTCATAATGGCTAAACAGTGTGCTAAAGTAATATTATATTGTACATTAATTGATTGTTTAAAATCTTTTAAATATGGATACCAAATTCCACATAAAAACTGTTGTTCAGATTTAATAACTGGTCCATTGGAAATAAACCAATATTTCACTTTTTGCCCAAATTCTTCAAATGCTTTTTTCACAAAATTAGCATACGCTTCTACAACTTCACGATTTTGCCAACCACCACGCTTAATAAGATACTCAGGCATATCATAATGATAGATATTAAAAAAAAGATCTATTTCATTTTTATTTGCACAATCAATTAACTGATGATACCAAGCTGCTCCTTCTGTCTTAATATTTCCATTTCGATCTAATAATTTTGTCCACTGAATAGAAATTGTTATTGACTTAAAATTCATACTCTTCAAAAATTTGATCTTATCTTCATATTCTTGATATGTATTATTTTCAATATCCAAACCTCTATTATTATCTAAAACATTAATTTCTTGTTCCAAATACATGTCCAAATTAGAATACAGGCATTTGTTAATATTCGTTTGAGGTTCTACCATAACTGCCCCAAAGAAAAAACTATCTGGTAATTTAATTGTCATAATTTTCCTCCTCAGTATGATTATACATATTATTTTAAAGGTTTATTTAAATATATTCAATATAAAAGATAAGTAGTATTTTAATACTACTTATCTTCATCAACTGATAATATTGCCATGAATGCTTCTTGAGGAATTTCAACATTACCAACTGCTTTCATTCTCTTTTTACCTTCTTTTTGTTTTTCTAATAATTTCTTTTTACGAGTTATATCGCCACCATAACATTTAGCAAGAACATTTTTACGCATTGCCTTAATTGTTGTCCTAGCAATAATCTTCCCTTGTAATGCTGCTTGAATCGGTACCTCAAACATTTGTTTAGGAATAATTTCTTTAAGCTTTTCACATATAATTTTACCTCTACCATAAGCAAAATCTTTATGAACAATGGTTGATAACGCATCAACTATCTCACCATTTAATAATATATCCATTTTTTGTAATTTACTTGTGCGATATCCAATCAATTCATAATCAAGTGAAGCATAACCCTTTGTACTAGATTTTAATTTATCAAAAAAATCATAAACAATTTCTGATAAAGGAACCTCATAAATAACATTTCTTCTTGTATCATCAATATATTCAATATCAACATATTCACCACGTTTATTTTGACAAAGTTCCATAATCACGCCAACAAATTCATTTGGTGTCATAATTGAAGCTTTTACATATGGTTCTTCAATATGCTCAATAACTTGAGGATTAGGCATCATTGCAGGATTATCAACAACAACTTTACTACGATCAGTTAAATAGCAATGATAAATAACTGAAGGTGCTGTTGCAATTAAATCCAAATCAAATTCTCTTTCTAATCTTTCCTGGATTACATCCATATGTAACAATCCTAAAAAACCACATCTAAAACCAAAACCCAAAGCTTGAGATGTCTCAGGTTCAAACATAAGCGAAGAATCACTTAGTTTCATTTTTTCTAAAGCTTCACGTAAATCTTTATATCGAGCATTGTCAATCGGATAAAGTCCACAATATACCATTGGATTCATTTGTCGATACCCTGGTAACTGCTCACTTGACTCATTTTCAAGTGTTGTAACAGTATCCCCGACATGTATATCTTGAATCGATTTAATTGATGCACAAAACCAGCCTACTTCACCAACTACCAGTTCTTCTTTTTTTACTTCTCTAGGTGTTCTAACTCCTAGTTCAGTAACCTCATAAGTTGCATCAGTCGCTAAAAACCTGACTGTATCTCCAACTTTAATTTTACCTTCTTTGATTCGGACAAAAACAATTACTCCTCGGTAACTATCATAATATGAATCAAAAATAAGTGCTTGAGTTGGATTGTTGATATTTCCAGATGGTGCAGGAAATTCTTGAACAACCTTTTCAAGAACCTCATCTATATTTAGACCTGTCTTTGCCGAAATCAGTGGAGCATGATCAGCTGGTAATCCAATAACATCCTCAACCTCTTTAATTACCCGCTGAGGATCAGCACTTGGTAAATCTATTTTATTAATTACGGGAAGTATTTCTAAATTATTATCTAGTGCTAAATAGACATTTGCCAATGTCTGAGCTTCTACTCCTTGAACAGCATCAACAACTAATATTGCTCCTTCACAAGCTGCTAGCGAACGAGATACCTCATATGTAAAGTCGACATGTCCTGGTGTATCAATAAGATGTAATAAATAAGTTTGTCCGTCTTTAGCAGTATAATTTAATTGAACTGCATTCAATTTTATTGTTATACCTCTTTCACGCTCTAAATCCATACTATCAAGCAACTGAGCTTTCATTTCCCGATCAGCTACAGCTCCAGTCATTTGAAGAATACGATCTGCCAGGGTGCTTTTACCATGATCGATATGCGCAATAATAGAAAAATTTCTTATTTTATTTTGATCAATAGCCATTTTTATCACCCACTTTCGTTATGATATTATAACAAATTAATAGGGTAAACTCAAATAATATTTATTTATCTTGATTAAAATATTTATCGAGTAATGAGACATGTTCTGCTATTACTTCAATTGAGGTAATTACTTTAGAATCACCACATTCAAAAGTTCGTGAATGCAATCTTCCTTTTATTGCCATCATACTACCAGGTGTTGCGGTCTCGATAATCATTTCTGCGATCCCCCGCCACAACGAAACTGTAACATAGTCACTTTCGTAAGCACCTAAACCATTTTTAAATCCTTGTTCAATTTGTAGTGTAGCATTAGCAACTTTAACACCTCCTTTTGTCGTCTTCATCACCGGAATATCTACAAGACGACCCACTAACATTACTTGATTTAACATCTTAATCCCCTCCTTTGCAAAAGCAATTATAGGCATAAAAAAGCATTTTTGCAAGCTTGGCATTTTCGTCATTATCACTTAAAAAAATTAAAAATAGTCACTGATGACTACTATTTTCCTACTTTTGTTTAAATAACACCCAAATATGTTTAAATAGTCCAATGATGTCTACTTAAAAATGGCGAAAAAATCTTTAGTCCATATCCAGCTATTCATATAAACAAGCAATTTTATCCGTATTGATAATTACTACTAATAAATCTATACATATAAAAATAGATAGCACAATAACAAAATCCCAAATATATACTTCTTAACTGACTGATTATTTTATTTATAATTTATTAACAAAAAAAGAAGTCGTTTAGACTTCAATTACTATATAAGCAACAGCATAATTATTTTCATGCGCTAACGAAATAAATGATTTAGGATAATTAAGATATGGTTTACCATTCACATCATTTAATATTTCTATATCTTGGAAAGAATTTAATCCTTTTTCAATTCCAATTGCTTTAAAAAAAGCTTCTTTTCCAGCAAAACGACCTCCCAAAAACTCTCGTTTTTGTTTAGACGTTTTTTTATTTTTATAAATTTCATACTCTTGAACAGTTAAAATTTTTAACGCTAAAATATCATTGTTAGTATCAAGGCGACTTAAATCTACTATATCACAACCAATTCCTTTAATCATTTTTAATCCTTAAATTTCTTTTCATATAAACTCATTAATTCATCTAATGACATATCATCATCAATTTCATCAATTAATGAATTCTGTTTTTCAATTTCATTAGTTCCAAAATCTAATTTAAATTCACCAGTTCTTTCTTCAATAATTTTTAACTGATCCTTTTCTTCTTCAACTATTTTAGCTATATTACGAAGATTTTCTTCAACAGTAGGTAATTTTTCAATTTCTTTTGTTAATTTCTCAGCTTCTTTTTCTTCATTTATAGAAGTTAACTTAGCTTCTGATTCAATTACTGGTTTTTCTTCATAATTACCAAAATAAGGGCTTATTACTGGCACTAACTGGTCACTATTTTTCTTCTTTTTAGGTTTTGAAACTTTTTTTCTCTTTTCAACTTTTTCAGCCTCTTTTCGTCTAGAAATGCCATGCATTGGTGAAATAACCTCACTCATTTGATAAACAGATTTTGGTTTTTCCTCAACTACTGCTTTAACTTCACTAGTCTTTGGTTTAGCTTTAGGCTTACTTTCCACCTTTTCATCTGGCTCATTAGCCTCTTCTTCTTTAAATTCCTCATCATAAATTAAAGGTGTACTAAACTTTTCTTTACGACGTTGTTCAACAACTGGATCAACTTCAAAAATGTCATCATCCTGCTCATGTTTTTTAAATAAGCTTCTAAACATATTTATCACCCTTTCTAGAAAAATGAATCCCCTACATTATACTTATCTTTATCTAACACCAAAATTCCTCGAACTTGGGGTGCGTTAGGTAACCCTAATTCACGTGCTGAACAAATCATTCCATTTGAATCTATTTTACGTAATTTTGATGGTTTTATTATTAAACCACTTGGCATAATTGCACCAACTGTTGCAACAACTACTCGCTGACCAATATCAACATTTGGAGCACCACATACAATCTGAGTTTGCTCCGTCTTTAAATCAACCTGACATACATGTAAATGATCAGAATCTGGATGTTCAGTCATAGAAATAATTTCACCTACGATAAAACGCGGTGTTTTATCTATAACTACAGGAGCTAAATTATTTTTATCTAGTAATTTATTAAAAGTCTCAATTTGATGCTCATTAAAATCAATCAATCCATTGTTGATCTTCCCTAGATGTTTACTTGCATTTAATAAATTATAACCAATTATATTACCATTCTCATCTTTTAATACAACCAAATCATCATATTTATTATAATCAAATGTTTTACCTTCACCACATCTAGCTAACATAATATCACCAATGTGATCATAATTATAAAATCCATGAAATATCATCTCTACACCTCTTATTTTACACTATCAATAAATGTTTGAATCTCTTCTTTTGTTTTACGTAACTTACTTACAAAACGTCCTATTTCTTCACTATCTTCATAAGCAACAAAAGAAGGAATTCCTAAAATATCTAAATCTTTACATAAATCTAATAAATTATCCCTATTTATTAGATAAAACTTAAATTCAGGATTAGCACTTACAATATCACCTATAAAAGGTTTTACAAACATACAATCAGGACACCAGTCTGCTGTAAACATTATAATCGTTTTACCAGTGCGAATCTTGTCAAATTCTTCAATAGTCTTAATTTCTATTAATTTATCCATCTTATCGATACCTTGCCACCAATTTAAAAATTGGTCCTTTCGTACAAAATTTACGTTCATATTCAGTCATAATATTAGTTTCATTTTCTGGACTGTTATGTAAGTTTAAACTTACATACTCTAAATCCATAGGATACTGATTTAAAGATATTAAGGAATATTCAAATAAACCTTGATTATCGGTTTTAAATTCAATTACTCCATTATCTACTAATATTTTACGGTATACATCCAAAAATTTATTAGAAGTCAATCTTCTTTTAGCATGACGACTTTTAGGCCATGGATCACTAAAATTCAAAAAGATTTTATCAACTTCTTTTTCACTAAATACTTTTTCTAATTCTATTGCATCATAACGTATTAATCTAAGATTTGTTACTTTTTTATCTTGTTGATTAATTTTATTAATTGCAGCTGCTAGTACACTTGGATATTTTTCTATTCCAATAAAGTTGATATCTGGATAATTACAGGCATTTTGATAAATAAAATCACCTTTACCCATTCCAATTTCAATATATATTGGTTGGTCGTTACCAAAGATATCTTTCCAGTTATTTTTAAAATTTTCAGGCTCAATTACAACAAAATCACTATTTTCATTCATTATCTCATAAGCCTTTGGATTATTTCTAAGTCGCATTACTACTCCCCTTTACATATATGCATATTCTATCATAAATCATTCATCAAGTCGACTAATTCCTTATCTGTAAGTTCACGAAAATCACCAAGTTCTAAACTACGATCCAATGATAAATTTTTAATTTTTAAACGCTTTAAAAAAGTAACCCGCTTCCCACAAGCTTCGACCATTTTCTTAACCTGATGAAATTTTCCTTCAAAAACTTCTATTTCCACTCTACAACAATTATTACCCACTTCAATTATATTCAATTTGGCACTTTTACATTGATAACCAGTATCTAAAACAATCCCCTTTTTAAAAGTGTCCACGTCTTTTTCATCCATAATACCTTCAACTTCAGCAAAATAAAGTTTAGCATGATTTCTACTAGGTGCCATTAACTTATGCGAAAAATCACCATCATTAGTTATTAAAAGCAACCCTTCGGTATCTATATCAAGTCTTCCTACTGGAAATAAATCGTAATTTTCATAACCGATAATCAAATCAATAACAGTAGGATGAACATTATCTTTAGTTGCACTAACATACCCTTGTGGTTTATTAAGCATTAAATATACATAAGGACGATATTCTATAATTTCACCATCAAAAGTAATAGTATCTTTTTGATAATCAACTTTACTATCATCCTTTTTAATTACTACTCCATTTACTTCAACAAATCCTTTTCTAATATAAGACTTAACTTCTTTTCGTGTTCCAATCCCATAATTTGCAAGTAACTTATCTAGTCGCATCACCATATAATTTTATATACCTTTCTTCTTTTTCTTTACACTCTTTATCACTATAAAATGTTAGATATATTAAAACATCAAACTTATTTTCTTTTGTGATCCCTGATAAATTTACGCCTTTATAAATTCCATTTTCTTTGTCAACAAGATTTGGTATAAGTGAAAAAACATCATTTTCTAAGATTCCTAAATTAGGAAGACTTTCACTTTCATCCTGTCTAACTTTAGCAATTGCTTGTAAATGATACATATTAATCTTGGGATTGTCAATGATAATATCATACCGATTATTATTATCATCTATCTTATTAACAACAAGCCTGATCATAAATTCATCATTACCTTCTTGATAATCTTGCTGCTTAGCCAGTCTTTTTTCATATTCAAGATACTGCTCATATAATTTATTACCCTTGTCATCAACGATATCTTTATTAGAACAGCCCGTCAGCAGTATACAAATGATTATAAAAACAAGTTTTTTCATATTCATCACCGATACCATTATAACACGTTTTATTTCACAATAAAATAAATAGGAACCGAAGTCCCTATCTACATCTAAAAGTATCACAAGCAGTTTCTTTAACGTCTTTTGCTTCATTACATTTACAATTACATACTGTAATTTCTTGGGCATCACACTTACAGTCATGATTATATACACAACTGTCAACATGACAACATACATCTTTTGCCATGGTATCACCTCCATAGTTATTTTTAACATATTTTTCAAAAACTATGCAAAAAAGGATAAATAAAATTTATTTATCCTCATATTCTATCAAACAGCTAAAACTATACTCTAATTCACTAGAAAAAGTCATTGCTACTTGATAATGCATTGCTAAAATCTCTGGATCTTTTTTAACTATAAATTCATTGATTTCATCTTCTAAATCTAATTCATGAGTCTTTTCAATAATTTTCACTTTCATAATTAAATTATAAAACAGTAATTATAAAATATTTGTCATTATTGGTTAATTTCAATTTTTAAAGTTGCCTCAAAAGTTTGATTAGCTTTTAATGCAATAACTCCTTCTTTATCTTTTAACTCACCTGAAAAATCAACATAATCACTATGACCAAACCAAGGTTCAATTGCAATCAAACCACCAACATGTTTAGCTGCCCATATTCCTAAATGTGTAAATTTATCCATATGAACAACTAAAGACTTATTGTGATTTAAAGATTTTAAAGTTATTTTTTTTGATTTAAAATTTTGTAAAATAATTGTATCATTGCTAAATAATTCTTGACGAATAAAAAATCTTTTCTCATTATCTAAAAAAGGCGCAGTTTCATGGGTTATTCCTTTTTTTTCAAGATCAATTACTTTTCTATCTAATATCTCATCTTCACTAAATTCAAGATAATAATCATTACTTGACTCATTTTCCATAAAAGGACAAGCAAAGGCTGGATGTCCACCAATTTGAAAATAAATTTCTTGATTATCTATGTTTGTAACTTTAAAGTTACAAGCTAAAATATTTTTATCTAAACGATATATAACTTCTAATTTAAATAAATATGGATACTGTTTAACGATGTTCTCATTTGAAGTTAATGTGAAAATCACTTCCTGATCACTAATTTGATTTGCCACATACTCATTATGGCGAGAAAAACCATGCTGAGTCATATTATACGTTTTACCATCAATGCGACACTCATTATTTTGTAAAGCTCCAACAATCGGAAATAAAACTGGTGCACTACTTCCCCATTGAATAGGATCTCGTCGCCACATATAATTAATTTTATCATTTTGACCAACAATTTTAATGATTTCTGCACCTTTATTTTCAAGTGTTACTTCTAAAAATTCATTTTTTAATGTTACCATTTCATCCACCGATCAATACCTTTCCATCAATCATGACAAAGTCAATATTTATCTCTTCATCAAACATGATTATATCAGCTTTTTTATTAATTGCCAATTCTCCTAAGTCAATTAAATTTAAATTTTTAGCAGGATTATAACTAGCTAATTTAACTGCTTCATAAATCGTTAAACCTAGATTCTGATATGCATTTTTAACTGCAGTATTCATTGCTAAAACACTTCCAGCCAAGGTTCCACTTTCTAAACGCGCAGAATTATCTTTAACATATACAGCTTGATTACCAATTTTATATTCTCCATCATCAAGACCTGAAGCTTCCATTGAATCTGTAATCAAGACTACTTTATCTAACCCTTTAGCCTTTAATAACACCTTAGCTGCTGGATAGCTTACATGAATTCCATCAAGTATTAATTCCGCATATACCTCATCACTTTCCATGATTGCACCAACAACACCCGGATTACGATGAGTAAGTGGTGTCATAGCATTAAAAGTATGTGTCCCAGAAGTAGCTCCAGCTTTAATTCCATTTATTGCCTGCTGATATGTCGCATCAGTATGTCCTAAACTTACAACCACACCTTCGTTTACTAAATACTCAATTAACTTATCAGCATTTTTTAATTCAGGAGCTAAACTTATTTTCTTTATTAAATAACCAAATTCACCAATTAAACTTTTGTAATTAGTTATTGTTGGATCAATCATATACTCTTCAGGTTGTGCTCCTTTATATTTAAGGTTAAAAAACGGTCCTTCCATATGAATACCTAGAATCTTACTTCCACTAACTTTATCTATATTCTCTGCAATATTTTTTATTGCTGTATAAGTATCTTCTTTTGACATAGTCATAGTTGTAGCTAAAATCCCAGTAACTCCACTTTTAATAAAATTACTAGTAATCGTATTTAAATCTTCAAAAGAAGGATACATAAAATCACTACCATTGCGCCCATGACTATGGGATTCAATAAATCCTGGTGAAACATAACGCCCTTTAGCATCAATAACTTGTTCATTATCAGGTAAACGTTGTGAGATTTCACAAATATATTCACCCTCTACATAAACATTAGCATTAATCACTTTATCTTTTAATATTACTTTACCATTTATGATACATTGTCTCATTTTTTCGTCCTCCTCTATCTATGGACATATTATAGCACATCTATATCTAGATTATACGAATAAAGCTCTGGCAATTTATATCACAAATATTTTATAATTTCTGCTCATCAATTTCTAATAATGTCATTGAACAATATACAACATCTGTTAAATCAGATATTATCTCACCATTAGGACGTGTCATTTTTTCTTTAACTATACAACAGTTTAAACGAACTTTAACATCAATAATATCATTTTCTTTTATTGTTTCTAACCAATCTGCATTTTCTCCATCTGCATATAAAAAAGTTGTTGAATTACTAATAAAGTCATTCTTTTCAAAATTAACAATTTTAACCTTTCGACCAATAGTATCGCCTACCGTTAAGCCATTAGACTTAATAATTTCTGATTTTACCATTACTGACGGCTCAACCACCTGCAATTTTATTTTTCCTTCTAATCCTGCATGTTTTTTAGGTCTTAATAAAAATTCATTAATAATTTTTTCATCTAAGATTTCATGTGTTTTTAAAATATTACTATTTTCATTTATACTAACATTATCTATCTTATTTAAAACAGCAATTAAATCTCTACTTACTTGTTCTTTTAAATTATCTGGCGTAGTAAAAAAACTTATTGTATGTAACTTTTTCACCTTTTCTTTAAATTCTTTTAATTTTTCAGCCTTAATCCCAGTATCAACAAACTTTGGAGGAATTGGTTGATTTTCATCTAAAATATAGATTAAAATTGGAATATTTTTTTCTCTTGCTTTATTGTATTCTAACTCTGAATAAGAAAAACCACTTTCATCATGAACTGATCCATAGCGCATTGCAATAATAGAAATAAAAACTTTACTTTCTTCTACTTGATGTAAACATGTATCTAAAGAATTTTCAGGGCTAGAGCCAAAATACTCCATCCCTTTAACTATTTGTTCTAATTTAACAATTACTTCTTTAACTTGATTACGATAAGGAATTAAATCTTCATAAGTTGAAGAAATAAAAATAGGTATATGTTGTTTTAAAGTTGTGTTTGCCATATTATTCTCCTTTTAAAACTTTTTACTGAGTTAATTATATCATTTGACAAATTTATCTTCAATCTTCCATATAAGATTAAATTTTTTTTTAAACAAAAAAGTATTTAACTTACAGATTTTTTACTTAACTGTAAGCTAAATACCTTGATTAATCTACTTATCATGATGATTAATATCATCAATAATCTTTTCAATTTTATTACCATACTCTAATGAAGTATCATGAACAAAATGTAACTCTGGTACTTTACGAATAGTTAAACGTTTAGCTAGTAACGAACGAATAAAACCTTTAGAACGTTCTAACGCTTCCATACCTTTACGAGTATTAAAATCTTTCCCTAAAAAAGTAACATAAATCTTAGCAATTGATAAATCATTTGTTAAATCTACTGCTGTAATTGTACAAAAACCAATTTTAGGATCACGTACTTCAACTTGAAGGATTTGTGATAATTCACGTTGAATAATACCACTTAATTTTTCTTTTTTAAGAACCATTCAATCACCTACTTAATTTCAACTTCCTCCATGATATATCCTTCAACAATATCACCTTCTTTAATATCATTAAAGTTTTCAATACTTAAACCACATTCAAAACCACTTGCAACTTCTTTAACATCATCTTGGAATCTTTTTAATGAACCTAATTTACCTTCATATACAACAACACTATCACGAAGTAAACGAATTCCACAATTACGACGAATAAATCCATCTGTTACATAACACCCAGCAATATTCCCCACTTTAGAAACTTTAATAACTTGACGAATTTCAGCTTGACCAGTTACAACCTCTTTAACTTCAGGGGCAAGCATTCCTTTCATAGCAGTTTCGATTTCTTCAACCATTTTATAAATAATGTTATGAAGACGAATTTCAATTCCTTCTTCTTCTGCCTTTTGGCGCACTTTTGCATTTGGACGTACATTAAATCCATAAATAATTGCTTTAGATGCAGTAGCTAATAAAACATCAGCTTCAGTAATACCACCAGCAGTAGAACGAATTACATTTACCCTAACACCATCAACATCAATTTTTTCAAGTGATGCCTTAACAGCTTCAGCAGTTCCTTGAACATCAGCTTTAACAATAATATTTAGGTCGATAATCTCTCCATCTTTAATTTGTGAAAATAAATCATCAAGTGATAAAGCCGCTCCAGTTCCTCTATCTTTATCTTGTTTTGCTTTTAATCGTGTTTCACCAACACTACGAGCTTGCTTTTCACCTTCAAAAACCATAAACTTATCACCAGCAGCAGGCACTTCATTTAATCCAGTGATTTCTACTGGGGTTGCAGGAAGAGCTTCTTTGATTATTTTACCACGGTCATCTAACATTTGACGAACCTTACCAAAAGCTGTACCAACAACAATTGGATCACCTGCTCTTAAAGTTCCATTTTCTACTAATAAAGTTGCAACAGGACCACGTCCCTTATCTAGTTTGCCTTCAACAACGCTACCGTATGCATAACGATTTGGATTAGCTTTTAAATCTGCTAACTCAGCAACAACAGTCAATGTTTCTAACAACTCTTCAATTCCGATTCCTTGCTTAGCAGAGATTTCACAATATACAGTATCTCCACCCCAATCTTCAGGTAATAAACCATATTCTGACATTTCACCTTTAATTCTTTCCGGATCAGCACCATCTTTATCAATTTTATTAATCGCTACAACAATTGGAACTCCTGCTGCTTTTGCATGATCAATCGCTTCTTTAGTTTGAGGCATAACTCCATCATCAGCTGCAACAACAATAATAACAATATCTGTTACTTGAGCCCCACGAGCACGCATAGCTGTAAAAGCTTCATGACCTGGTGTATCTAAAAAAGTAACCTTTTTATCATTTACATCAACTTGATAAGCACCAATATGTTGAGTAATACCACCAAATTCCCCTTCAACTACCGCCGATTTTCTAATTGTATCTAATAATGTTGTTTTACCATGATCAACATGCCCCATTATTGTTACAACTGGGCAACGGGCAACTAAATCTTTTTCATCATCAATAATATCTATTTCTTCAAAATTAACCTCACTAACCTCAATATGTTTTTCTACTTCAAAACCATATTCTAAACAAATTAGCTCTACTTGTTCATCCGTTAATGAAGAATTAATCGTAACCATTGTACCAAGTAAAAATAATACTTTGATAACATTTGCAGGGGTTTGACCAATCTTTTCTGCTAATTGACCAACTGTAATACCTTCTTCGTATACAATTACCCCTTCTTTAACTGCAGTTTCTTCTTTTTTATTTGGAAAATTTGATTTAAGCTGTTTCTTTTTAGGAGCCCCTTTTTTATTTTTCAAATTTTTGTTTTGTTTTGCCATAATTTCACCCTCCTATCTTCTCTTTTAAGTTTTTAGCAAATCCAGCATCCTGGATACCTAATGCAACACGATTATTTTTACCAACCGCTTTAGAAAGTTCATTAATATTACTAGCAATAACATAATCAATATTATAACTAGTACATTTATCAGTAAGTTTCTTTTTTGTATTATCGCTTGCATCAGTTGCAATAATAACAAAATATACTTCATTAGATCGAATTTTATTAATTAATGTTTCCCCAGTAACAATTTTGCGAGCACGACTAGCCAGACCAAGTGTATTTAAAAAATTATTCATTAGCAAATTTTTCCAATTCTTCAAAAATCTGGTCAGGAATCTCAACTTGCAAAGCACGAGCTAAAACTTTTTTCTTCTTTGCAATTTCAAATGCTTTCTTATCCCTTTTCAAATAAGCTCCCCGTCCATTCATCTTACCAGTTGGATCAACATGCACTTCGCCCTCTTTATTACGAACGACTCTAATCAGTTCCTTTTTTGGCAATTGTTCACCGGTAGCTAAACATTTCCTTAATGGTATTTTACGCAAGATCATCACTCCTTAATCAGCATCATAATATTTATCATATTCATCATAATCGATTTCTTCATCATATTTACTATATTCATCATCCAAATCTTCAAAATCTTCATATTCAATCACTTTTTTAACTGGTGCAGTTTCTACAACTTCTTCAATGATTTCTTCTTCGATAATTTCTTCTTCAGTATCATCAATAACTTCATCTGAAGTTTTTTCTAACATTTCTTGTGCAAATTCTTCTTCAAAATTAGAATCAACAGGCGAATTATCTTCTGGAATAGTTATATCTTCTAAAGTAATCAATCCAAGCTCTAAAGCTTCACTAACTGATTTGATATCAATTTTCCATCCCGTAAGTCTTACAGCTAAACGAGCATTTTGCCCACGTTTACCAATTGCTAAAGATAACTGGTCATCAGGTACCACAACTAACGCACTATGATCATTTTCATTAATTGCAACATGTTTAACTTCTGAAGGACTTAAAGCATTTGAAATAAATACAACTGGATCACTACTCCAAATAATAATATCAATCATTTCACCATTTAATTCATCAACTACATTTTTAACACGGCTGCCTTTAGGCCCCACGCAAGATCCAATTGGATCAACACTTTCATTACTTGTATAAACAGCTACTTTACTTCTTTCCCCTGGTTCACGAGAAACAGCTTTAATTTCAACTGTTCCATCATATACCTCAGGCACCTCTAATTCAAATAATCTTTTAACAAAGTTTGGCTCAGTTCTACTAACAACAATATGAGTACCTTTTGTTCCCCGATCAACATCACTAACATACACTTTTAAATGTTGTCCTTCTTTGATCCTTTCACCAGGAATTTGTTGGTTTATAGCTAAAAAGGCTCCAGTTTTACCAATATTAACGATTGCAAATTTATCTTCAACACGATCAACAATACCAGTAATGATATCATCTTTTTTATCTGCAAATTCATTATAAAGTGTTTCTTTTTCAGTTTCTCGAATTTTTTGTCTAAATAATTGCTTTGTCTGTATTGCTGCTAAACGACCAATATGTTCAACATCAGCTTCTGTTTCCACAACATCTCCAATTTTATGAAAAGGATTAATAGCTTGAGCTTCTTCTAACGATAATTCAATATCTTCATCATCAAGATCATCAACAACCGTTCTGATTTCAAATAATCTAAACTTCCCAGTTTTTTCATTAATTTCAACACGGACATTAGCATCAGGATTTAAATAATTTTTCTTATATGCTTTTGCAATAGACTCTTTTAACATTTCTAAGAAAACATCTTTTTCAATTCCTTTTTCTTCAATCAACAAATTTAATGCGTCCATGAATTTTTTACTTGCCACTTTTATATCCTCCTAAAATTTCACAGCTAGTCTAATAAATTTAATATTGTTATAATCGATTTCAATCTTTTTCTTAATATTCTTAACTAAATATTCAAATTCAATCGTTTCATCTTCAATTGTTTTAATAAAACCTTCAATTTCATCTAAACCTGCTACAGGATTATAGAATTTAGCATAAACATATTTTCCAAGAGAAGATTTGACTTGTTCAAATGTTTTCAATGGTTTCTCTACACCAGGCGAAGAAACTTCCAAATAATATTCTCCTTTAATCGGATCTTCCTCATCCATTTTTTGGCTAATTGCTTCACTTACTGCAACACAAGTATCCATATCTAAGAAACCATCATTTTTTTCAACAAAGATCCTAAGATACCATTCTCCATGATCTTGAACATACTCAAGATCATCAAGATAAACATTATTATTTTTTAAAATTGGTTCGATCATTATTTTAATTTTATCTAAAAGTTCCATTATTTCACCTCTATTCAATAATAAAGAGTGGGTTACCCCACTCGCTTCTCTATGAAACTACTTGTATAATAACACATCTCAATTATAATTGCAACCTTTTAAAAAAGTGATAACTGATTTCTTTCCTGCATACCATTAAAAACACCCATTTTAGTTAATGTTTTGATATGTGAATTATTCAATTTAGTTCGTTTAATTACATCCTCCTTTGATAAAAACGGTCCATCTTTACGAGCTTCCACTACAGTTGAAGCAACTGCCTCTCCTAAGGCATCAATTGCGCTAAATGGAGGAATTAATGCATATTCATCATTTGGATCTAAAATAAACTTACTTGATTGTGAATATTCTAAACTAATTGGACTAAAATGAAATCCACGTTCAATCATCTCCAAAGCAATTTCAAAAACATCCCACAATCCTTCATCTTTATTTGAAGAACTTCTCTCAGATCTAAGTTGGGTGATTTCCTCACGTCTTGCCATGATAGCATCTTTTCCTTGAATCAAAGTCTCAATTTCATAAAAATCACAACGAGTTGAAAAATAAACAGCATAATATTCACGTGGATAATAAACTTTCCACCATGCAACTCGAATAGCTGAAAGAACATAAGCTACAGCATGAGCTTTAGGGAACATATATTTAATTTTTTTACAAGAATCAATATACCATTGTGGTACATTATATTTTTTCATTAATTCTTCATATTTTTTTTCTGGGAAAACAGCAGGTGATTTCCCCTTACGAACACATTCCATAATATCAAATGCATCTTTGTTCGGTAAACCTTTCTCAATTAAATAAACCATGATATCATCACGACACCCAATTACCTCAGAAAGAGTACAAGTACCTGATTTAATCAAACTTTCAGCATTTCCTAAATAAACATCTGTACCATGAGATAACCCCGAAATAATAACCAAATCACTAAAGGATTTAGGTTTTGTCTGGTCTAGCATGCCTCGAACAAAGGTAGTACCAAATTCCGGTAGCCCTAAAGCACCATTTTTACACCCAATAAAATCCAAATTACATCCTAATGCCTCACTACTTGTAAAAAGTGACATGACTTTTTTATCATTAGTAGGAATTGTTTTAGGATCAATTCCCGTTAAATCTTGCAACGCTCTAGTAACAGTTGGATCTACATGTCCTAAAATATCAAATTTCAACACATTATCATGAATTGCATGGAAATCAAAATGGGTAGTTTTCCATGTTGCTGATAAATCATCAGCTGGATATTGATAAGGTGTAAAATCAAATACATCCATATCTCCAGGAATTACAATAATCCCCCCTGGATGTTGACCAGTAGTTCTTTTTACCCCACCACAACCAGCAGCAATTCTTTCTAACTCAGCACTCCTGATTGTCTGATCAATTCCCATTAATTCAGCATATCCTTTAGCGTAACCATAAGCTGTTTTTTCCGCTACAGTAGAAATAGTCCCCGCTCTAAAAACATGATCTTCACCAAAAATTTCCTTCGTAAAAGCATGTGCATTAGCTTGATACTCCCCAGAAAAGTTAAGATCGATATCTGGAACTTTATCGGCATTAAAACCCAAGAAAGTTTCAAATGGAATATTATGACCTTCTCCTTTCATTATTGCACCACATTTAGGACAAACCTTATCCTCCAAGTCATAACCATCAGCAATAACCCCTTCTTCTAAAAATTCACTATGTGAACATTTAAGACAAACATAATGAGGTGGCAAAGGATTAACCTCGGTTATCCCTGACATTGTCGCAACAAACGAAGAACCAACTGACCCTCGAGAACCAACCAAATAACCATCATCATTTGACTTTTTAACTAGTAAGTGAGAGATATAATAAATCACCCCGAAACCATGTTTAATAATATTACTTAATTCTTTTTCTAATCTCTTTTCAACAATTGTTGGTAATGGTTTCCCATAAGTTTTATAAGCTGTTTCATAACATAGATTTTTTAAATTATCATCAGCCCCTTCAATTTTAGGGGTAAAAAGTTTATCATGTACCGGCTTGATTTCTTCAACCATATCAGCAATTTTATTAGTGTTAGTAACTACATATTCAAAGACTTCCTCTTGAGGTAAATATGGATAACATTCTAACATTTCATTCGTAGTTCTTAAATATTGACAAGGATTTTTAGCTTTTGGATTACGACGATCACATAATGGATGGGCTTTATGACCAATTCCAATAGTTGGATTTGAGATAAAAACATCTCTAAATATTTTATCTTTCACATCAAGAAAATGAACATCACCAGTAGCTACAATCATCTTATTCAATTTCTTAGCACAATCAACGATCCGATGTAATGACTTGATCAATTCATCACGATCTTGTAATTTACCACGTTCAATTAAATGATAGTAATCTTCAATTGGCTGAATTTCAATATAATCATAAAACTTCATTGCTTGTTCAAGTTTTTCATCCGAAAGATTTAGTGCAGCTTCAAAAACATCACTATTATAACAACTGCTGCCATATAATAAACCCTCACGATAATATTCAAGCCGTTCTTTAGGAATACGTGTTCCTCCATGGAAATATTTTGTATTTGCCTCACTAACTAACTTAAACATATTTTTCAAACCTGTTTTATTTAAGGCCAGAGCAGTCATATGATAAGGATAAACAATTTTATAAATATCATCACCTGTCAACTCACATAAATCCAATAAACTATATTTGCCAGTTTGCATAATCTGATGAATCATTAAATTAAAAACTTCACCCAATACTTGGGCATCATAATCTGCCCGGTGGGCAACTTCATCATCATAATTAACCCGATATGTACGACAAACATTTCCTAAACGATATGACTTCATTGGTTTTAATATTGCCCTAGCTAAGGCAAGAGAATCGATTACAGGATTATTAATTTCTGGTAAGTTATTACGTTTTAAATTTTCATTTAAAAAACCAACATCAAAATTAGCATTATGAGCAACTAAAATACAGTCGCCAAAAAACTCCATTATTTCTGGTAAAACAACATCAATCGTTGGCTCATTTTTAACCATATCATTAGTAATACTAGTAAGATTTGTGATTCTAGAAGAAATTGTTTTACCAGGGTTAATAAATCGCTGCATTCTGTCAATCACTTCACCATTGCGAATCTTAACTGCACCAAATTCCGTTATTCCATCATGAATTACTGAAAGTCCAGTTGTTTCTAAGTCAAAAGAAACATAAGTAGCATGTTCAATCGATGTGTCAATCGGATTATATACGATATTTAAAACGGGGTCCACCATATTAAACTCAACTCCATAAATCATCTTAACCCCTGCTTTACCACTTGCCATTTGAGCTTCTGGAAAAGACTGAACATTTCCATGATCAGTTACAGCAATAGCCTTATGTCCCCATGAAGCTACAGCATTAATGTATTGAGAAATAGTACCAATTCCATCCATTGCAGACATTTTTGAATGTGTATGTAACTCAACTCTTTTAGCTTCACAAGTATCTTTTCTTGGTGCAGGACTTTTGATTACTTCAATTTCTCTTGCCATTAATACAGTTTCATGAGCAAAACTATCAAATCGTGCTTCACCACGTACCTTGATCCAAATATTTCCTTTGCCAATAACTTTCAATTCTTCAAGTGAATTATTTGAATTGTTTTCAAATCTTTTAACAATAATGGAATCAGTATAATCAGTAACCCAAAGACTTTGAATATGTTTTCCAGCCCTTGTTTTAATCATTTCTGTTTTAAAAACATATCCTTTAATAATAATATTGTTCTCCATTGTTTGATTTGTGATTTCTTCAATTTTCATATCAATAGCAGTCCCTTTAGAACGATAATTATTTTTATAATTATTTTCTTGTACTGGTGCTTTTTCTGGTTTTTGTAATAAAGACATATCAATTTCTACAGGCTCATAAGCCTCCATTTCTTCTTTAATATCTTTAAATACATCATTATTTTCATCAATATAAAAATCAATTGTTTTATTAATTCCGACACTATTAAATAATCCCTCAATTTGTAATCTTAGTTGTGACAATTGTTCTAATTGGATTTCATTACAAGTCTCGATCTTTATAATTGACCCAATTTTAAAATTATCTACAGTTAAAGTAGAACAGACAGGATAATCTAATTTTAATTTTTCTAAAAGATACCCAACATATGGTAATAATTCTTCAACATTAAAATTTGTTTCTTCATAATTAATTTGATACTTTACAGGATAGGGGAAATTTTCTCTACCTTGTAATAATAACTGATATTCAGCAAAAGGAATTAACTGTTTAAATGATAAATGAAATGTATAACTATCATCTTTTCCTACTACTACCTTAGTTATTTTTCCCTCATTTAAATTATGCACTTGTTCATTAATTTTTAAGTTCTTTAGTAATATTAATAATTTATCTTCCATTCTTTCACCCCACATTTAAACCTTAAATTCATGAATGCTATTATAGCACAAGAAAAGGGAATTTAATTCCCTTTAACCAAATATTTTAGAAATATCATTAATGGTAACGAAAATCATTAGACCAAATACCAATAACAATCCAATTACCTGAAGAGTATATTTTAATTTAGTCGGTAACTCACGACCAATTACCTTCTCTACTACAGCAAAAATCACCTGACATCCATCCAACCCAGGAATTGGTAATAAATTAAACATTCCAATATTAGTAGATAACAGTGATAATAAAATCAACAATTGACTAATCGAACCTGTCTGGGTTATTTCTGAAGTAACATTGTATATCCCTGCAGGTCCAGATAACTGACCGATTGTATTAGCAGAATCAGTAATTAATTTACCTAAAGTAGTAAATATCAATAATGCCATCGTTTTAAATTGATCTAGACCATAGTTTACTGCTTCAAAAAAACTTAAACGTCTTGTAGCTGCTTTAATCCCCATAACATAAGAATCACTGTCCTTATCATATTTAGCATTGACATTTTTAGTCATTGTTTTACCATCACGAACAATCTCAACTTTTAAAGTAAGCTGATCACTATTTAACTTCAAATTTGAATTATCTAATACTTCCTGAAGATCACTAAAAGAAGCAATAATATTCTCTTGACCATTATAAGTTACTTTAGAAATCGTATCACCTGCTTCTAACCCTGCCATCATCGCTGGACTATCATTACTAACAGTTCCAATTTCAGAAGTATTAGTCTGAACATTGATAAAACAATATACACTTATTAAAATGACTAGTGATAATATAAAATTCATAAAGACACCTGCTAAGAAAACAACACACTTTTTCCAACAACTAATTCCTTTTAACGTTCTTTCAACAGGAACATCCTTAAACTCTTCGATATCATTATCAGCTTCACCAGCCATACTGACAAAACCACCGATTGGTAATGCTCTAATTTCATATTCCGTTTCACCAATTTTCCGAGAAAATAATTTCGGACCCATTCCAATTGAAAATTCACTACAAAAAACCCCAAAAGATTTTGCTGTTAAAAAATGCCCTAACTCATGTACTAAAACAACAATTCCTAAGATTAAAATAAAAACTACTATATTTATTAATGTCTGCATTAATCTTCTCCTATCTCTTTTAACACAAAATTACGGGCCCAGGTATCAACTTCAATTAATTGCTGTAAAGTTGGGTCCTTGATAAATTGATGATTACAAAGAGCCTTTTCAACTAACTCTTCAATTTTTAAAAATTCTATCTAACCATTTCTAAATAATTCATTAGCCTGCTCGTTAGCAGCATTTAAGACACATGGTTTACTACCACCCTCACGTCCAGCTTGATAAGCTAATGATAAAGCCTTAAACCGATTAAAATCTGGTTTTTTAAAAGTTAAAGTTGCAATTTTAGCTAAATCTAAACTTTCTCCACCAAATAAAACATCACGTTGCGGATATGTCAAAGCATATTGAATTGGTAAGCGCATATCAGGATTTCCTAATTGACCAATAATTGAAGTATCAACAAACTCAACCATTGAATGAATAATACTCTCAGGATGAATTAAAACCTCTATTTGATCATAACTAACATCAAAAAGCCACTTTGCTTCAATAACTTCTAACCCTTTATTAAAAAGTGTTGCACTATCAATCGTAATTTTAGCTCCCATCGACCAATTAGGATGATTTAAAGCTTCCTGAACACTTACCCCAATAAGTTCTTCACGAGTCTTATCACGAAAACTGCCACCACTAGCTGTTAAAATAATTTTCTTTATTTGTTTTTTACTTTCGCCATTTAAAGATTGGAAAATAGCTGAATGTTCACTATCAACTGGCAAAAGAGCTACATCATATTCCTTTACAAGCTTAGTAATTATATGCCCTGCAACAACTAAAGTTTCCTTATTTGCCAAAGCAATATCTTTTTTAGCTTTAATAGCTTCAATTGTTGGTAATAAACCAGCAAATCCGACAATTGCATTTAATACGATCTCTACCTCATTCAATATTGCAATTTTAATTAGACCATCTGTTCCATGATAAATATATTTATCAGGATATTTAGCTTGCAAATAATCAGCATCTTCCTTCTTAACTACACAAATATATTTAACATCGATCATTTTTAAAATTTCTTCAACTTTATTTATATTATATCCAGCTGACATTGCAATAATTTTAAATTCATCAGGATGATTTTTAACAACATCAACAGTTTGCATTCCAATTGAACCAGTTACCCCTAATACTGTAATATTTTTCATTTTATAACCTCACCATTACTAAAAAGAAACTAAATACAATCGCATTAAATAATATACTATCAATTCGATCTAAAATACCACCGTGACCAGGTAATAAACCAGAATAATCTTTTACCCCAAAATGACGTTTTACAGCACTAAAAACCAAATCTCCAATTTGACTAGTAAAAGTTAAAACAAAACAAGCTACAATTAAAACAGGATTTGTTTCAACTAGTCCAAGATATCCTGCATAACTAACCGCCAAAATTGTACCCAAAACTATTCCACCAATAGATCCTTCAATTGTTTTTTTAGGTGAAAGTCTTGGAATCAACTTATGCTTTCCTAAAAATACTCCCGCAAAATACGCCCCTGTATCACTACCATAAGTAGCTAATGCCAGCAACAACAAATATTGAAATCCATATACATCACGAAGTGACATTAATGAATGTAAACCTGCACATACTAATACGCCCATAGTAAAAATATAACTCGTTCTTTCAATTGTTAGCGTTTCATCAAAAATTGTTGCTGCAAACAAAATAATCAAATAAACTAAAATCCCATATGAAGCCAAAAATAAATCATCTTGGTCAAATAAAAATCCATAGCTAAAAAACAAAAACACGATTGGGTAGATATAAAGTTTAATTTTAGGACGCGTACAAATATGCAACATCTCATAAACAGAAAGTGCTAAGATTACCCCAATTAGACCCTTAAAATAATATCCTCCTAAAATAACACAAGGTAAAGCTACCGCCATAAGTAAAAAAGCAGTAATAATTCTTTGTTTCATTATTTTAAACCTCCAAAGCGTCGATCACGATTTTGATACAGCCAAATTGCTTTATATAATTCCTCATCATTAAAATCCGGCCACAGTACGTCAGTAAATACAAATTCAGCATAAGCTAACTGCCATAATAAAAAATTTGATAAGCGTTGTTCCCCGCTTGTTCTCACCATCAAATCTACATCAGGAAGATCCTTAGTCATTAATTCACTACTAAATAATTGCTCATTAATATCTTCTTCTTTAATTAATCCCTCTTTTAATTTGATTGCAATATTTTTACTAGCATGAACAATTTCATCACGACCACCATATATAAAAGCAAAACATAATTTTAAACCCGTATTATTTTTAGTTTTTTCAATTGCTGTATTAATGATACTTTGGGTTTCCTGGGGAGCCATATCTAAATGACCAATCGTACAAATCTTAACATTATTTTCCATTAATTCTTTCATATATAACTCAAAAAAATCCTTTGGTAACTTAAAAATATACTGTACTTCTTTTTCAGGACGAGCAAAGTTTTCAGTTGAAAAAGCATATACGGTCATTGCTTCAACTTTTAACTCATTACATTTTAAAGCAATATCACGAATTGTTTTTGTTCCTTCATGATGACCATAAGTACGTGGCATTTTTCTTTTTTTAGCCCACCTTCCATTTCCATCCATAATAAAAGCTATGTGTTTAGGAATATTATCTAAATCAAGATCATGATAATCATTATCTTCTACTTTATCTTTTTTAAAAAACATTTGTTGACCTCCTGTTTAACTATTCGAGATTATACCATAAATTCCTCATAAAAAAAAGGCTTTCAAAATTTCTCTTATAAGCATTATAAAAAAAGATGCTAAATTTTACTTTAGCATCCCTATTATACTGTCATAATTTCTTTTTCTTTAACTTTAGCAATTTCATCAATTTCTTTAACAAATTTATCAGTTAATTTTTGCACTTTTTCTTGACCTGCTTTTATCTCATCTTCACTGCCATCAACTTTTTTAATTTCATCATTACTATCACGACGAATATTACGAATCGATACTTTTGCATTTTCAGCAAATTTCCAAACTTGTTTAGCAAACTCTTTACGTCGTTCTTCAGTTAAAGCAGGTACCATAATTCTAATAACTTCACCATCATTTTGTGGAGCCAATCCTAATTCAGCTTCATAAATACCATGTTCAATATCTTTAATACTAGATTTATCATATGGCTTAATAACTAATTGACGCCCTTCAACTACTGAAATACCAGCAATCTGATTAACTGGAGTTGGCGAACCATAATAATTGACCATCACCCGATCAAGCATTGATGGATTAGCACGACCTGTTCTAACAGTAGTTAAATCACGTTGAAAAGATTCAATCGTTTTATTCATTCTTTCAGTTGTATCTTCTAAAATCATATCTATCATTTTATTTTCCTCCTGTAATAGTTGTTCCGATTTTATCGCCATTACATGCTTTAGCAATATTTCCATCTTCAGACATATTAAATACACATAAATCAATATTATTATCTTTACATAAAGTAATAGCAGTTTGATCCATGATCTTTAAATCCTTTTGTAAAACATCAAAATATGAAATTTCTTCAAAACGTATTGCACTTGAATCTACTTTAGGATCTGCAGAATATACACCATCAACACCATTTTTTGCCATTAAGATTACATCTGCGTTTATTTCCGCTGCTCTTAGAGCGGCCGTTGTATCTGTTGTAAAAAAGGGACTTCCTGTACCAGCTCCAAATATTACGATTCTTCCTTTCTCTAAATGACGAATAGCTCTTCTTCTAATATAAGGTTCAGCTACCTGGCGCATTTCAATGGCCGAAAGAACTCGAGTAGGAACATCTATAGCTTCTAATGCATTTTGCACTGCCAAACCATTCATCACTGTCGCTAACATTCCCATATAATCGGCACTAGAACGATCCATTCCCATGTCAGCACCCGTTTTACCACGCCATAAGTTTCCACCACCACATACAATTGCAATCTCTACACCTAGATTTTTAGCATCTTTGATTTGTCGTGCAATATCAGCAACAGTTTGTGCGCTTATCCCCGTTTTATCTTCTCCAGCCAATGCCTCACCACTTAATTTCAATAATACCCGCTTGTACTTCATATTAATCTCCTTTTTATATTTTCTCAACAAAATTTATGCATATTTGTGCATTTATCATCAACAATAAAGATTACTTTTTCTCTAAAAAATTTATCATATTTTCTTCCTTTAGTCAAGGTACATTAATAGTTATGATAAATTCATTTTAATTTATTAAAACTAAAATTTCATCTTTAAAATTTTTATCTTTTTATTTAAAATTCAATATGATTCTAGTAGTAAATTCATGCTTGATTTTATCATAACGACACCTTACAGTTCCATCGTACTTATAAACTGTATTTTCAATACTTTTTAATCCATAACCACTTGAACGTAACGAAGTAAAAGAGTTAATTGGTAAAAAATCATTATCATTCTGTCTTGAGCCAATTAAATGAACCTCCTTACATGAATTTGTTAATTCAACCGCAAAAGTAGTACCAACAACTCCAATTTTTAAAATTAATTTCTTATTCTCAACTTCACGACATGATAAAATAGCATTTTCAAAACAGTTCCCTAACAAGATAGTCAAGTCTGGCGCATCAATAGGAACATCTCCACACTTTGCAATTACATTACATACAATATTTTCACTTTTCGCCCAATTAATATAATAGCAAAGTACTGTATTAATTGTAAAATTTTCACAATATTCTTGTTCATCAAAACTTTGAGTATTCTTAGTAATCTTATAAATATAGCCCAATGCCATATCACTATCTCCTTTTTCAATAAGAGTTTGTAATGTTCTCATATGATGACGTATATCATGTCGAGTTCGTTTGGCATTTTCAATTTCTTTATTAATTTTTTGATACTGAATTTCTTGAATCATCATTTGACTTTTAATCATACTTTCCTCACGAATCCTACGCATTTCATAGAATAACACCCATAAATTCAATGATAGCGCACAAATACAGATTAAAAACGAAACAGTAATTAAAATAGCAATATTATTGCCCCAAGGACCATTATATAAAATACTCATAATAATTATTAATAATCCAAAATAAAATAATGTGACAATAATTATAAATTTGAATTCCCGTTTCAAATCAAATATCGATGATTCGGCTAAGTGGGGTCTAACAATCTTTACCATAAGCAAATACGAAAACGGTAACATTATTATTGTTTCCAAAAAGAAAACCCAAAATGCAAACGGACCATACACTTCACTTACCATTAAATTAGCATTGTTTGAAACAATAGTAATTAAACAATTAGCTACAAAATATTGAATAGTTGCATAAAACAAAATAAAACATATTATTAATAATTTCTTAATCAATGCTTCATTAGAAACAAATTGAAATAAAATAAGCATGATTACTACCACAAATAACATATAAAAATTACCAAACAGTTCAGGTGTAATATTTAATTTAACTATATACTGCATTATATAAGGAAATAAAAGTGATAATATAATATTTATAAATAAGAAAAATAATATTATTCGCTTTCGACAAAAACGTAAATCATCTTCATTTAAAGATACCAAAAAGAGCAATATACATGGAAATAATTGAATAAAAAAGCCTCCACTATTTCTCAAAAAATCAATCATATTTATTTTCCTGCTGCTCTAAACATTTAAAAATATAATTTTCATAAATTTTCCGAATTATCCTTTTTTCCTTACGGCTCAGCATTATTTTCTCCCCATTTTGAAGTACACACTCTTTACTATCCATTCTGTCTATAAAACTCATATTAACAATTATCCCTCTTTGTATCCTAACAAAACATTCGTCTAATTCTTTTTCCAAGTCACTTATTTTTGAATAAACAGAAATACTTTTTGAACCTAATAAATTAATAATTGTCATATGGTTGTTACTTTGAAGATATGTAATCTGATCTAAAAACAGCAATTGATGATTACGCCCTACTTTAACTAAAATAACCGGTCTTTTCTTTTTTATTTTAGCATTATATCGTTGTAAAAGATCTTTTATCATTTCTTTTGTGACTGGTTTTACCAAATAATGAAGTGCATTTAATTCAAATGCCTTAATGGCGTGATCTAAACTTGTAGTAGTAAATACAATCTCTGCATTTGGGGATATCTCAAGTAGTTTTTTAGCAATATCTATACCACTTTCATTCTTCATGTATATATCTAAAAAAGCAATATCAAAGTTATTAGCTATTGCACTTAAAAGTAATTGTTCACCAGAGTTATAGCACTCCACTGCCCCAATTGGATTCCAGCCCTCCTTTAAAGCTAATAGCAGTTCAGCTAATTCATTTTTATCATCTTCTAACACTGCAATACGCACTTTTTTCCCTCCTTATAGAACACTTCTAATAAAAAATTATATCATTCAATTAAATTAAAATCTATGCATTTTACGTCGATAAATGATACTATTAATGTATTGTTATTACAAAATTGTAAAATCAGGTGCAATATTAGCACCTGATTTTATCTTTTTTTATTACTATAGATCTTTTTTTTATAATGAAAATTGCTAATGCTAAAACCATTAAACCAAAAACGATTAGATATAAACTATAATTTTGAACCAGCATAATAATGCTATATTGCATATCAACAGCTAAACTAGATGCTTTAGTTGCCCCATCGGCTGGTTTAAATGATTTAACATTCACTTTATCAATACCAGTAAACTCTAAATCAAAACCATCTCCTAAAACGCTACTATCATCAATATCATATTTGTTAAACATTGATGCTTTGATTATGCTAATTACATTCTTACCACCACGATCAGTTATCTTAATCTTTCCGTTTTGATAAGTTTTATATCCATCTTCTTTAATAAATGTTTTTAACTCATAAGTATCATTTCCATTACCAGAAATAATCTCTAAACCTTTTTTAGAACTATAAATTCTAAAAGAATTATTACCATTACCAGCATCGATCACTAATTTATGACTATTACCATAACTTAGATAACCTTCTGTTGTATCAGTTGCATTATCACTATTTTTAACAATAACACCTATTTTAAAAGTATCATTGCCATTTCCAGAATTGATAGTCGTTTTAGCAAAAGTATCAACAAAGATAAATTCATTTTTACCACCCTGATCAATAACTTTATAATTACTAATTTTATTAGCTTGAACTTTTCCTTCAAACTGTTCATTAGAAACACTCATCATTTTTCGATCAAAACGATAATTATCATTTTTACTGCCTAACATCATCATAACATCATGAAATGAATTAATATCAATTGCTGCTTTTCCTTTAGCATTAGCTAAATCAATTGCAACACTATCCTTACCACCTTGACTAGCAAATGACATTTTTCCTGTTATTTGATTAACTAGTACTTTAACAATATCATTACCTAATCCACCTTGGTAACTAAATAATTTTGATAGACTATTGATAATAATATTTGTATTACTATTATTATCTGGCATTTTTACAGTAACATTTCCCATCGTATCACTAATGATCAAATCATTTTCATTAGCACCATTCAAAGTAAAATCATTACTTATAATTTCACCATTAATAATAGCTTTTTCTTTACCAGTTAAGATAATTGTATTAGCCAAAAGAGCAGCTGGAATATTTAATGAATTAGCTGTTACATCAAGAAGATTATTACCTTGCAGCTTTCTATTAACATCTAAATCCCCATTAATTACTAATTTTAAATCTCCACCACTAGTAACACCATCTTTACTTTCAATAGTATCTATTTTTAAATTTTTACTATTATTGATTTCAATTCCAGTACTAGCTTGACCAGCTATTCTATTAACACTAGTATTTAAAACTGCCTGTCCTTGAATATCAAAAACCATACCATCTCCAGCAATTGCCTGTTTTGCACTATTAACATCACCAAAATTTGTTAAATCAATATTACTAGCCTGCATGCGATCAATCTGTAAACTTCCTTGATTAACTATTTTAAACTTACCACTAATAATAGCATCAAGTTTGTGAATTTTTGCTTTTAAATCAACTGAACCACAAACTAATTTAAGTGTATTAGCCACTAAATTTCCACTAAGACTTCCCGATTTAAGATCTAATAATGAATTGGCAATAAAGTTATTTGCATTAACTTTACCATTAACAACAAATGTACTATTACTAGTATTTCCACTAACTGTTAAACCTTTAAGATTATTCAATTTAACTACACTGGCATCTATTTTTAATGCATCAATATTTGTAACTAGATTCAAAACATTATTAGCTTTAATAATTAACACTGGTCCATTGATATTAGTTACACCATTTTGACCACTAACATCACCATGATTATTTAATTCAATAATACCATTAGTATTAATTATATTGATCAATAAATTACCTATGTTGGTTTGCTTTAAACTTTGTGCTGTAATTGTCTCACTTGTTAAAGAAGACTCAATGATTAAATTACTTCCTGTATAAACAAATAAATCATTACCACTAACTTTATTTAATTCTAAAACAGGAGAATTAATCTTAATATTCATAGCTGCTACGATCGTATCAATTTTGGAATCAGCACCCTGAATATCAACACTGCCAGCCTTGATATTAGCAATATTTAATATATTACCACCAATTTTAGCTTCATTACCAGCAATTATATCTCGTGCCTTAAGTTTATCACCAGTAAGTTTTAAGCTATTACCAGTCTTTAAATAATTTATAGTTGCATTTTTAAAATTAAATTTACTATCTTGACCAACTAACCATTTATTTATGGTGATATCTGTTGCTTGATCATTATTTATATAGGCATTTGCTGCAGCTAATGTAAGTTCTTCAACATCCATTTTCAATGGGGTTTTATCACTAGCAATATTACCAGCAATATCCGCTTTTAAGCTCTTAGTAGATAAATTATTAGTATTACTATTATTTACTTCAAGATTACCAGATAAGTTAAGAACAATTTGTTTGTTTCCAACCATCTTAGTTAAAATAAGATCATTACCATCTAATAATAAATTTGCTGTTTGTAAATTATAAATCTCTACATTTCCAACTACTAATTGAATTAACTCATTACTAATTATTTCTTTAATTAATAAATCAAGGTTCTTATCATTACTCAAACAAATTTCCTTATTAGCAATTACTTGCATTACTTTAACCGCTGAATTAACTACATTATCTTGTTCACCGATATTTTCACTAACTGTTAAATCAAGGATATCTGCTGTTAAATTAGCATCATCAACAGTGTTTACAATAAGATTTCCATTAATTTCCATTTTAGCAAGCTCTGCTATAATTTTAGTAAGAAGCATTTCTTTACTTACTAAATCTAGTTGTTTAGTTGTTAAACTTGTAATTTCCACATTTCCCATAACAACTGCCATTATTTCATTACTAGCTAAATTTTCAATTAATAAATCTAAAGTTACATCATTAGTTAAATAAACATTATCACCAGCTGTAATATTCATTATCTTAACAGCACCATAAAGTGGTAAATCAATTTCTGCAATATTTCCACTTGAACTGATTTCCAAACGATTAGCGATAATATTAAATTTATCACCAAGAATATTCTTTGAATCCAATTCTTGTCGAACTGTTAAATTACCAGATAATTGCATTCTCACTGTTTCTTTAACAATAATTTGATCAAGAATCAAATTATTTGCGCTCAATATTAAATCAGTAGTTTCTAAATTAACAATTTCCACATTTCCTGTAATTAAGACGATTAATTGATTACTGCTCATTTTTTCAACTAATAAATCAAGACCATCATCATTACTAAGATAAATATTATCCCCTGCAATCACATTCATTTCGCTAATCGAAGCTAATACAGGCACATCTTCACTACCCAGATTACCACTAAGCGTTAATTCTAATCGTTTAGCACTAAAATTATGATCATTTCCTGTAATTACTCCAATATCACCATCTACATCTAGTTTTGCTAATTCATTTATTTGCATCTCTTTGATTATTAGATCATTGCTTATTAAGTTGAGGTTATTTGTTGCCAAATAATTAATCGTTGCCTTACCAATAATCAAATCAATAATCTGATTACTTGTCATATTTTCAATTAATAAATCTTTTTCTAAATCATTGGTTATATAGATATTATCCCCTGCAATGATCGATAATTCATTTATCTGGAAACGAACCGGCATTTCCCCAGTTCCAAAGTCTCCCCCTACTCTTGCATCTACGCGATTGGCAGCCAAAGAATAGTCTTCATTATCAAGAGCACTAACATCTCCTGTGATCTCCAAGATAACCTGATCAAAAATTGTTAAACTTCCTAATACCAGACTTTCATTAGAAGTAATTCCTAAATTCCTTGAATATAAGTCAAGAATCTTAATCTCACCGCTGTTAATATCGATCCAGCCGTTTAAAGCTTCGGCTTTTTCAACTAATAAGTCACGTTTAATATTTTGATTTAAATAAATATTTTTATCAGCTTCAATTACTAATGTATCAATATCGGTATTAATGAAATGATCCTGTTTACCAAAATCTCCCTCTACATCAGCTACTAGTTTAGCTGTTTTAATATTAGTCTGATCATTTAAACCGGTAATATCGCCTGCTGCTGTTAGTTTAGCCACTGCTGCCTCTAAATAAGCAACTGCCATTGTTTTTGCTCTGATCTCTAAATCATCAGTGACTAGATTCATAACTGTTAAATTACCAGTTATCAACCTAATTTCTTGATTGCTTGTCATATTTTCAATTAATAAATCTTTTTCTAAATCATTGGTTATATAGATATTATCCCCTGCAATGATCGATAATTCATTTATCTGGAAACGAACCGGCATTTCCCCAGTTCCAAAGTCTCCCCCTACTCTTGCATCTACGCGATTGGCAGCCAAAGAATAGTCTTCATTATCAAGAGCACTAACATCTCCTGTGATCTCCAAGATAACCTGATCAAAAATTGTTAAACTTCCTAATACCAGACTTTCATTAGAAGTAATTCCTAAATTCCTTGAATATAAGTCAAGAATCTTAATCTCACCGCTGTTAATATCGATCCAGCCGTTTAAAGCTTCGGCTTTTTCAACTAATAAGTCACGTTTAATATTTTGATTTAAATAAATATTTTTATCAGCTTCAATTACTAATGTATCAATATCGGTATTAATGAAATGATCCTGTTTACCAAAATCTCCCTCTACATCAGCTACTAGTTTAGCTGTTTTAATATTAGTCTGATCATTTAAACCGGTAATATCGCCTGCTGCTGTTAGTTTAGCCACTGCTGCCTCTAAATAAGCAACTGCCATTGTTTTTGCTCTGATCTCTAAATCATCAGTGACTAGATTCATAACTGTTAAATTACCAGTTATCAACCCAATTTCTTGATTGCTTGTCATATTTTCAATTAATAAATCTTTTTCTGAATCATTGGTTATATAGATACTATCTCCTGCAATGATTAATAAAGTATTTACAGAGGTTTTCAACACCTCATCAAATTCTGCTACATCACCACTGATAATAATTTGCAAACGATTAGCAACTATATTAACTTCATCACTACTTGCGATAATATTTCCACTTACATTTAAATCAACATTACCATTAGCAGCTAACGAACCAATTGCAGCATTGCCTATAGTCATCACAACATCATTTCCAGCTATGATACTTTCTATTGTTAAATCTTTAGTTAGATCATTAACTAGATAAATATCATCTTGTACTGTTATCTTTATCTTTTCTACTAACATTTTGATTGGCGCTAAACTACTTGCAATACTTCCTGCTACATTCATTTCTAGACGTTTAGCTTCGATATTGTTTTGTCTATCATCGCTTACCTGGATATTTCCAGATGCCATAATAATTTCATTTCTAGCTATGATACTTTCTATTATTAAATCTTTAGTTAGATTATTGTTTAAATAAATCGATCCACTAACATTAAGCTTTATCTTATCAACATTTGTTTTAATGACTTTTTCTATCTTACCAAAATTACCAGAAATCTTAGCAATTAGATAATTTCCCGAAATTTCATTAATTCCTGTAAGATTACCTGCCATTAAACAAATTACATCATTAACATTCATTTTAATAACTTGTAAATCATTTTCTAAAGCATTACTAAAGTATGCATTAGAACTTGTTAAATCAATTGTTTCAATATCCAAACTAATTACTTGGAGCGCTGTTCCTAAATCCCCAGTAATATCAATAACTAAATTTTTACCAATAATTTTACCATTATCGATTTGACTAATATTACCCGTTCCTTTTAAGAAGACAGTATCTTTTGCAGTTATTTTTTTGATTATTAAATCACTTAAAATCTCAAGATAAACATCTTTTCCTGATATTAGATCAGCTGTTCCATCAATATCGATCACTAAGAAATTATCCGTATTACCTATCATATTTGCCTGAATCGTAATATTAATTGCTTTGACATTTGTTACATCACTCTTAGCTGTAAGCTTACCATTGACCTCTAAATCAAGATTGCCTGCAGTATAAATATGATTAACAACCAAATCTACATCCGTTACTAATATAATATCTTTTAAAGTATCAATACTTACATTTTTAATAGTTCCATTAACACTAACTTTATCAGTTGCATTAACAATCAGATAGTCAATACTGCTATTTTGTAAATTAACTGCTTTAGCAGTAATTTTAGCAGTTACACCATTAACAAGACCACTTAAATCTTTATTGTTAATGATATCAATACTATCAAATCCTCTTATTTCAATTTCATCAACACTCATAAATAACTTATTAATAACATTATTTCCCGTATTAATAATTGTTAATTTATCAGTTGTAATATCTACCCCTGAAGTCTTTGTTGTATTAATTACACCACCAATAATAATATTTACACCATCATTACTGTTTAAACTTCCTTCCATGAAAATCAAATTAGTATTTCCAGCCTTCAAATCAAAACTATTAACTACAATATTACCCTTAATATTTAAATTACTAACAACACTCATTGTTGTAATATCACTAGTACTGCTTGAAATAACTTCACGATAATCAATAATTACTTCAACTTCTTCAGTAACGATCTCATATTGATAATAAATATTTCCATCTTCATCAACAACATATAGTTCATTACCTTCTTCATCTTTAGCAATTATTTTATTACCATTAGCATCTAATACATATTCATAAAGAATATTACCTTCTTCATCAACTGTATATTTAGCTTTAATTTGTTTTTCATAAATCGGTTCTAAAGTAACATTAGTATTTATTGTCGCTTTATTAGTCGTAATAATTCCATCAGCTAATGATAATGATAAATTACCAGCAGCTACTAATTTATTGATTTCTAATACTAATTGCTTATTTTGATAATCAGCTAAATTTCCATCTACGACCTCTTCTAAGACAATTCTTAAATAAGCTTCTACAACACTCATTTCAAAAGTTGAATTAAAATCGCCACCACCAAAATAAACTAAGAAATAATTATCTTTAGTACCTAAATTAATTAATTTATTAATTTTTAAATTACCTATAAATAATTCACTTTTGCCAGTTGTATAACAACTTCCTGCAATATCCATTACTAACATAAATCCTGGTAGATAGAGATCTCCCGTTAAATAAACATTAGCCTTAGAATCTGTTGAAGTAATTGTGGCTTTCAATTCATCAATATTTTGACTATTTTTATAGGTTTCTGTGATTTTATAATTTGATGAACGAATTATATTGCCATTACTATCATAAAGATTATCCATACATTGAATAATATAATCAGCATCTTCAGCACTGTTATTTGATAAATCTAAAGTTCCAATATATAAATCATAACTTGAATTATTAGTGATCTTAATATCACTTAATAATGAATTACGAACTATTGTCATCGCTCCATGAAGAGTTCCTGTTGCTGAGACTATCTTACATGAACCTATTCCTAAACTTCCAAAGCTATCAATTATAATCTTATTGCCTTCACGATGCCATTTTGTTCCTGTTGGTGCTTGAACATTACCATTAGCATCAACAACAATCGTTAAACCAGCACTCATTCCATAATTGATCGTTCCATCAATTATAATTTTTGAAGAATTATAATCATCAAAATATCCATCAGTATCTTTTTTAACATCACTGCCTAAAATAACTTCAACAACTACATCAACTACCACTTCAATGAATTTAACAACCGTTTTAACGATCCATTTCACTAGTTTATTAAGTGGCCAAGGTAACCAGCCACAAATTTTTTCTGTAACTGTTTCAACAACTCTAAGAACTTTTTTTATTGTTTGATGAACATAATTAACTACTGTTTTAGCCTCACAATGAGCTTCTTGATTTTGAATCTTATCATCCTGAGTTGGTGTTTGGGCATAGATACTTACATCCTTACCCGTATAATCTCCATTACCTGTTAAAGTAATATTAGAGTCAATTCTAATATTTACATTAGAAGTAGCATAAACTTTACCAGTTACCCCGCCACCTATTTCAGCAAACGCATACGTATGACAACTTAGATCATCACTTGTTAAAACTTGAATTTCTAAAGTCTTACCTGCTTTTAAAGTTGCATTAGATCCATTGATTGCTAAAAGAATATTTTTCAAGTTAATATAAGATTTAGCATGTGAATAAGATCCTGCTGCATAAACTTTTGAATAAGCTTTAGCATATAAATCTAATTTTGTAATAATAACTCTTAAAGTAAGATCACCACTCGCTTGAATATTTGCTTGATTTGCTAAATCAATCTTACCATTAGTATAAACATTGATTGTCGTCGTTGCATAGTTAGCAGTTACTGCACTATATTTATCAGGAATTACAGTCTCTACATGAGCTGTAACATTACCAATATTGGCAATAATAGCAACATCACCATCACTGTTTATAACTAAATTATTTCCAAATGTTACATAAGCACCGGAATTGATTGTTAATGTTGATTTCGTTGTATCACCAGAAATAAGTGAGATAGGACAACCACCATAATTTAACACTTTAATCCCTTCAATATTAATAGTTGCTTCTATTGCTAGATCACCTGTTGTTTGAATTGTAACATTTGTACCAAAGTTATTTTTTGCATCACCAGCAAAAGTAATATCTAATTCACTTTTACCACTGCCAATAATCCCAGCTTGATTACAATCATTGGTTATATTAGCACTATTAAGAGCCCGAAC
This sequence comes from Thomasclavelia sp., assembly GCF_047249845.1. Taxonomy (GTDB): domain Bacteria; phylum Bacillota_I; class Bacilli_A; order Erysipelotrichales; family Coprobacillaceae; genus Thomasclavelia. The sequence goes on along the minus strand of NZ_JBKTWO010000001.1, from coordinate 92,206 downwards.
TGCCTGAATAGCAACTGTTTGTCCTTTAATTACTACATTGTTTTCAAATTGATTTAAGATATTTGTAGTTTCTCTAAATTTCGTTTTTGTACTATCAATTCCAATAAGATTTCCTGATGAGGTCTTAGCTGTCAAAGTAATATCCCCGCTATAGAAAGCTTGAATACTTAAACTACGATAAGAATTGATTTCACTTTTATCTTTAAAAATATTACTAACATTGATAGTTGTACTATAGTCAATATTAGAAACTCCAACGTTAACCCCGGATAAAGATTTACCCTCAACAGTTCCCTGGATTTTCAAATATCCAAGAGCATAAATTGCAATTGCACCAGCATCAACAGTAGCATCAGTGAAATTTTGATTAATAATAAAATTACTAATGTTATTATTTGTTAACCATGATTGTAAACTTTCTTTATCTAAAGTCATCAATTTACCGCTGCTATCAAATTGGTTTTTAATATTAAACGTACCTGTAACATCAATTTCATTACCATTGCCACCTGCAATTCCAGCACTTGATTGAATTGTTGTAACCTTAATATCTCCACAATTAATAGCAAAGATAACGATGGCATGACTAATGATTTGAGCATTTTCATGAACTTCATTCAAGATAATTCCACTAACATCAACAGTAACTAAATTGGCACCTATTGAAATCAATGAAAGAGTCGCTGAATTATATTCACAATTAGCATCAAAAGCACCATAACTTGCAATCTTAACAGCATTTCCAGCATATACAACTCCATTAGCATTAATATGCGTATAAATTTTACTATTATGATTTAAATAAGTCTTGGTTCCATCACCACCAATTAAGCTGCCGCCATTTGATGAAGTAATGACTTTGATTCCCGTATTGGTTAGTGATGATAAATTATCACTAATAAATAACGGTTGAACATTGTACCAGTTATATAATTCAATTTTATCTTTAGCAAAAATACTAGCACCATTACCAACATTAATTGATATTGTAGGAGTGATCTTGGCATCAACGATCGTTGTATTGACCCCAATACCAGTAATACTAACCCCGGTAATTTCAATATCCTGATAAGTTCGAATTATATTATTTAAGGTTAAATTAGTTACTTTTAATAAACTCTTGTCTCCAATATTATTAGAAATATTTGCATCGGTAGTAACTGTTATGGTTTTTACTGCCCCACTAACTAATCCCGCACTAGCTCCGCTCATCGTTAGATAAATATCTAAACGTGCTCTAATAATTGAAGATACGTTATTTGCTTCAATATTTCCAATAATTGTATTGTTAATATTTGAAGACTCCTTGATTGTTGGAATCGCTCCTGCTACCCCAACTAAACTTCCTGAACCGGTTTTGGTACTAATTGTCATTTTAGCACTCTGATTATTATTATCATCAGTATTATAATAAGTTTTTAAATTAATATCCTGACTCGCTTTAATATTTCCATAAACAAAATTATTAATATTTGATTGGCTAGTAACATTAACGACCATCATTCCACCTTGATAAGCCCCATAATTATCAGTTCTTAAACTAATCGTAACAGGCTGCTGGACATTATTAATTGCATTAATCGTTTTAATTTGACAACTATTACCGCCTACATAGACAGTACTTGAGCCCTTAGCATTGACAAGTAAAACAATTGCATCACCGGAAATAATACCACCATTTGAAGCAATACCATTAATTACTGCTGAATTAATTAGTTTACTTGAAGCATTGATAGTTCCATTGACAGCATCAATTAACACTGTATTTGTTTTACCATCACCAATCATTGCTTTTAAAGCTGCTGTAAAATTCAATGTAACAACTGTTGTTCCTGCTGCCATTAAACCACCGGCTCTAATCGAACCAACATTTAATTTAATTAACTCACTATTTTTACTTTGATAATTTGCCTTAATATCTAACATCTCAAAATTCTTAAAACTTGCCATATTACCAGCTGCTGCATTAATAATGGTACTAATATTTACAATTCCAACATTGGCACCTAAACTAACAAAAATCGAACCTGAGCCAGCTACTGAAGTAATATCATAACTGTGTTCATCAGCTAAGGCATGAATCTTAATTGTATTAGTTGCATCAATATTACCATTGACTATTGCATTTACTTTATTACCAATTGTAATTACTGATACTGCAGCTCCAACTGAAGCAACTAAACCAGCTGTAGCAGCTCCTGTTAATACCGTTAAAGTTGTTTTATCATCAGCAATTATTTCCACATCATTAGCTTTAAGATATGCTCCTTGTTCAACGATGGCACTATTACTATCACTTACCTTAGCTGCATTAACTGCCTGGCCAAGATCAACTTCTAAATCACCACCAGCAACATTTTGAGCATTTGATAAATCTATTTTATTAATTGCATTTTGTATTTCTACAATCTGGTTCTGATTATTAATTTTAAGTGCTTCATTCATTTGAGAATCAACCACACTACCAATACTTAAAACAAGAACATTACCTGAAATACCAACACCGCCAACAGCTGCTGAAGCAGTTATGGCTTTAATATCCCGAGTTACTTTGGTTAAGACCTTTATTGACGTAGCATAATTGCCATTAATACCCGTAAGCAAAGCATCATGGCCAACTTGAGCATTAATTGTATTTTTAATTAATAATACATTGACTGCTGCTCCAGCTCCAATTGCTCCAACACCGGCACTACCAGCATTAGCTCCAATTATAATATCATCATCAGCTTCAACGATTATTGTATTCGCTTTGACATTTGCTTGTGCATTGATTTTAGCACTGACTATATTGTTTAAAATAATTACTAGCGCACTACCTGCTACAGCTACTCCACCAGCACTGCCGCCAATTGCCGCAATATTATCAAAATCCTCAATTCCCGCAGCCTTAACTACTAATGAATTAGCATTAACATGATTAACTGCTGCATCGATTGAACTATTCATCATAATGACGATCGTTTGTAAACCAACAGCTACTCCACCAGCATTAAAAGTTCCTGTTAAAATGCGATTTTTAACTTTATTTGCTGCTTGTACATCAACATTAACAGCGTTAATTGTACCACCATTAACATTAGATGCTACCGTATCATCGATCATTAAGACTAAAGCAATACCATTAACTGCTACTATTGAACCACCAGCACCAACTAAGATTCCCTCAAAATTACTTGAATCAAAACTATTGATATTAACATCAGCACCATTGATATCACTTAATAAATTAATTTTGCCACTCTTAGTTGAGTTAACATATAATACCCCTGGTACCACAGCAACAGTACCACTGATAGCTAAAGCCCCAATATAGGCTTTTAAATCTGTATTGTTTTCAACATTAATATTAACATCTTTGCTTGTCGTCAACGAACTCATTGCACCACTGTTAATACCAACCTTATTTTTGAGAATTAAAACAACTGCATTAGCATTTACAGCAACAGTACCTGAACCTGATGCCACTGCTAAATAAGTATAATATTCCTGATTAGCAAACGCCGAGATTTTAATTCCCGTAGCAATAATTCCATCATAGCTGGCATTTTTATTACCAGATAAATTAATAATAGTATTATCACCGATTTCGATATTGTCGTTAGAAGATACTACCATCGTAATAGCTGAAGCATTAATACCAACCGCACCAGCTCCAGCAATACCACCTAATTTTGCATCTAAATGCTGATTTTCACGAGCCATGATCAATAGACTGCCATCACCGCTAATATTACTATTCTTATTTATTTTAGCATTCACAACACTATCAAAAACAATCGTAATCACATTAGCCCCAACAGCTACTGAACCGCTTGCTGCAAAACCAACAACATAAATATCAAATTGATAATCGACATCACTAACTATTACAACATTTTCACTACCCTTAACAATAACATTTTCATCAATGATACAGCTAGCTTGACTAGATAAAGTAAGGGTTACAACACTTGCTCCAACTCCAACTGAACCAGCTGCTGATAAGGCTCCAGTACATGAAATATTGGTTATTTTATTACTTGCTAAAACACTTAAATCTCCAGCCAAATTTAATTGACTATCTTTACCAATTATAGCTAATACTTCACTATTTACTAATAATGTAAGAACAGCCCCTTCAGCAGCTACACTGCTAGCAGCCCCACCAGAGATCGAACCAACATTATAATCGTCTTCTTTAATTGCTTTAACACTAACTGATTTAGCATTAATATTACGACCGTTTAGATAAGCTTTTAATGACCCTGTAACTGTAATCGTTGTTACAGCTGCTCCAACAGCTACTTTTGAAGCATTAAGGGAACCCGCATATTCAACTAATGTTAAATTATGAAGCGTGTTAATCAATAAATCCTCACCAACTGTAATTTCTTCATCATCACCATCAAGTGATGCCTCAATTTCATTTTCAATTATCGTTACTGGTATTGAACCATTTAAGGCTACTGTTTTGCTGCCTCCAACTCCAATTACGATTGATAAAACATAGTCAGTACTATTACTACTAACTGATAGATTATACTTGGTATTGATTCGGCTAGCCCCGATTTTACTATAAATATGCTTTTTATAATTATTTGAATCACTAGCACCACCAACAGCTCCACCTTTACTAACAGTAATACCACCTAAAATACCAAGCATTCTAGTATTGCTGTCTGCATCTAAATTTAATTGTTTGACCTTTATATCACAATTATCACCAATTATGGCTTTAATTGTAGAATTAATATTTTTATAAGCAACAGTTCCCTCAACAGCAGCTGATGATGAATAACCACCACCAAAAATTACGGTCATGATATCTTCTTTAGCAACTGCTTTTACTGATAAACTGCCAGCAAAACTGTCAAGCTTATTAAATCCAGCAACTACAACACCATCTTTAATTCCTGCATAAGTATTTCCAGTAAAATCAATAAAAGAAACACTTGCTGCCATTCCAAATTTACCGCCAATAAATCCATTTAACATAATATTATCAGACTCAAATAAATTTTCAGCTAAAATTGTTAAATCTTCAACAATAAATAACTTACTATGTTCATCAACATAAGCATTTACTTGATTATTTGATAAAATCACATTTACCGCACCACCAATAGTAGCCTTTTCCGATTTACCTGCAGCAACTCCAACCATCAATGCCTCTTTATCATCTTTAGCACTGATATTTAAAGATCTAGCATTAATATTACAATTTTTACCAATAAAAGCTTCAACTATATTTTCATTTTCAACCATGATGCAATTCAATCCTACAGCTGTTGTTTCAGTAGTAGCTAATGCCCCTGTAATCATCATTAATGAAGTATCACAGTTAGCATTGATATTTAATTTCCCTATTAATTCAATAATAGCATTATCACTAATATAGCTGCGTAGTTTATCTTTAAAGAGAATTACGCCTGCTGCTCCAGAAGCATTAAAGCTGCCTTTAGAATCAGTACTACCACCTAAAACATCTACATAATAATTATGCATTGATAAAAATGCGGTTGCCTGTAGTAACTGTTCTTTTAATTTATCAATGATTTCGCTATCTAAATCAGTTAAATTTCCTAAATCAAGATCTGGAAACTCAATTTCAAATTTAAATTTATTTGAATCAACATCATATTTATTTGAAAGAATATCGAGATCACTTGCTTTAACATAAGCATTTTGATCAATATAACTTTCTAAAGCACTATTAATATTCAACATTGCAAAACCAAGGCCAATTCCATTACCTTTAGTTTCATTACTAGTACTATATGCTAAAGCTCTAATCGCATACTTAGAGAATTCTTGAGCATTTAAACTAATTTTATCTTGAGCGATAACCTTAGCACCATTACTAATATAGGCTGCTGTACGATCATTTACTTCTAAATAAACTCCAGCCCCTGCCAAAGTTAACGAACCACTATCTTCGCCTCCAATATCACTTTTAGCTTTTGCTTTATTGTAAACTGAAATAGTTAAATCATTTAAATATTTATCATCATAATTTACTCGATTAGTTGCATTAACATCGATAGTTCCATTACTTGTAACATCACCAATATATGCTGTTGTATTATTTTCACTAAAGACTACAGCAACTCCTAACGAAACAGCAGTTTTATTAGCTTTAGCATTTCCAACACTAACAATATGATAATTTGAATTATTTAAAGCTGTAACATTCAATTTACCAACCGTTAGACCACCAGTTGCAAAAGCTTTAACAGTATTTTCAAGCATCATCATTGATAAAGCTGCACTGATGGATACCTGATTCCCTTTTTGTTTTTCACCACCAGATTGATCTTTAGTGTCTGGTGTTGTTACATCTTTAGATGCTAACAGACCCGTTGATAGCGAAGTTCCTCCAGTTCCCCCAAATTTACCAGCAATTTTACTTGCCAGAGAAGATAAAGGTGTTGTTTTACCTTTAAACTGAGCTTTTAATTCAGCTTTAAAATCAATATTCAAAACTTGGGTATACTTACCAATCAATGCACCCTCAGCTGTTGCTTCAGCATACAAATCATTAAAGATATCAGCATTAGAAAGAATACTAGCTGTTTTACCCACTTTACCATCAGCATTTACACTAGCCTCTAAATCAGAACGAATCAATAAATATGAAACTGTTCCCCCATTGCTTTTACTACCGGCTGAAGCTTGAGCAGCTATTTTAGTATTCGTACTTCCAGTATAATTTGCATTTACATCTAAATCATTTGTTATATCTAAGTTAACATTATTAATTTTAGCATTAATAACTGGTTCAATTAAGTTGACTGCTACTGCCCCATCCATAGTAGATTTATTAGATGCCATTGAATTCGTTTCACCTATTTCTACTACTACTGTTGTATCAGTGGCATAGTCAGCTAATACTTTAATTCGATCAGCCTTGATAGTAACTTTTTTATTTTCATCTCCAACTATTGCTTTTACTTGTGTATCCACAAAATTAACACTGACCCCAATTCCAGTACCTTTAGATTTAGCTTTCCATCCAATCTTAACACCAAATTCAACATCAGGACTAGCTAAAGCACTAGTTAGAATTTTTTCATGAACACTGCTAATCACCTCAAATGCTCCTGATAAATCAACATTTCCAGTCACTTTAGCCTGATAATTTTGGCTAATATAAGCAACTACAACTGAACCACTCTTAGAACTATTTGCTCCACCAGTTCCAGAAACAGTTGATAAAATATACGTATTAGTATCATTGGTAGCAATTTTACTACTATCTAAATCAATAATTTTTTCAACTTCATCAGTAACTGATTTAACAGTTAGATTGGCAGCTACGATATCACCATTGACTAATGCATTATTTGCATATTTAACAATAATTCCCGCTACCGCTGCAGCTCCACCTGATTTTCCATCTTGACCTTCAACATTTGAATAAGCTAGACAGTATAAATTAACTGCTGCCTTTGCTAAAACATCTACATTGCCCTTAGCATTTACTTTAACATTTTCACCAATTATTGCATTAGCTTCACCAATTACTACATTGCCAACTACTGTTGAAGCTTTTGCTACTTCACCTTCAGTAGTATCATATTCAACTTTAAATAAGTTATCTAATAAATTAAAATCTTTGATTGAAGTTGTAATATTATCAATTGAATTACTAATTGACTTACGAACATTATCATAGATTTTTGAGGGTGCAAAATCCTTAATAGACAAATCATCTTCTTGATTAATTTCACCATCAGGTGATGCAATAACTACTAGATCACTACGAGTATTATATTTAGTCGAAATATTCAAGTTATCAATATTAACACTTCGTAATAATTTAGCATCTACTTTACCACTAATAATATTAATTCCTACCGAACTGCCTAAACCAGGCGTTCCTGCTAATAAATTACTTGTTAGATTTGAAGTTAGTGTTTTAACTGCTTCACCATAAATATTAATGTCTTTAGCATTAATAACATCCCCACTATCTAACAATACTTCTACTCTACTAACCAATACATTAACACCAAATGCTGGTGCCTTTGAAGTTCCTCCATTTCCTCCTGCCATAATATCATTTTTGATCATTGCATTAGAAACAGCTTCAATATTTAAATTACTAACTTTATTAAAAGTTATATTATTTTCTATAATACTTTTAACATTATCTAAATAAACTAATAATCCTATAGCACTGCCAAAGCTGCCACCATCACCATTAGCATCGCTAATGATTGTAATCGCTGTATCTTCCTTAGCTTTAACAACTACATCTTGTTCAAGGACTAAATTACTATCTTTACAAATGATAGCTTGATTATCAATTGTAATAAAATTACCATTAATAGCGCCACCACTACCAAATCCTTCTTTTACATAACCGCCTTTGACATTAATATCATATTTACTGTTTGCCAAACTGCTAATTGTCAGTGTATCAGCTAATGTCTTTACAGAATTTAATGAAGCTTTTTGATCAACTAAAATTATATTGAGTGTAAGAGCAACTCCAGCACCTGGTGTTTTTTGAAAATAACCAGTTTCTTTAATTGCACTACCATCAGCTACAATTGTAATAATATCATCGCGATTAGCCAAAATCTGAATATTTCCAACAATTTTTAGATTACCAGTTAGGTTTGCTTGATTAATAATATTCATATAATTAATTACCCCAGAACCTACTAGTTGTCCTAGTAATTGCATATTCAAATCACTGCTGCTACTATCTATTGAACTAATAATACTTAAAATATCAATTAAAGTATTTCTAACTAAATCTAATATCTTACTGTTACTAATTTTATCATCTACAAAATCTAAAATATCATTTAATGAATTCTTTAAACCTTCAAAATCAATATTACCATCACCAATTTTAACTTTAGTACTAAAATCAGCATGATTAGTAACATTACTTGTAATTGCAACATTACCTTTTGATCTAATATTGGCACCTATTTCACTAGATGCTTTAAGATTAATTGCTGAAATAACAACATATGCTCCACTTGATGCTTCACTTGATCCCGTTGCTTGATATTCACCATCACTAATCAACTTACCAGTAAAAATATTATCAGCACTAATAACTACATCTAAAGCACTGTCAATTTCACAATCATTTAATTGATTAATTGCCTGACTATTTAAGACTAAAGTAATTACTGATAAATTACTAGAGCCATTTCCAGTCTTAAGATCAATTATCACTTCACTATCAGACTTTAATTTGACTGCCCCAATTGTTGCAATCAATTTCATATTGTCCATAAACAATTCTACTGCATTAACAATATTTACATTAATCATTGATTTAACTTCCTGATCAACAATTTCAATCTTGTTATTTAAAGCAATATCAATATCATTAGCCTTAATCATTCCATTAGTTAATTTCAACTGACTAGATAAATCAATTCCTAATCCATATCCAGCAAGATTATCTAATGACAAGTGATGATCCATAATAACTTTGAATGCCCCACTAATTTCAAATCTAGCAAAATTAGCATTAAATTTTTTTGCAGTGCCATTAATAATTAATTCTTGAGCAGTTAATGATGTATCTTGATCAAAATTAGCATTGATCTCTTCAACATCAAATTCCAATTTAATCTTATCAGCTTGTAATTTCTTGATATCAAGGACATCATTTCCCCCATTACCAATAATTTTGATTTTACCATTTAAAAGGGTATTTACTGTTAAAATCCAATTACTATCTAAATCATTTCCATTAATGACTAAATTAAAATCATCATTTAAGATAACCGTTTCTATAATCTGACCTTCATTATCTTTAATAATTAAATTATTACCATCGATATCAATTATTCCTTTTGAAATATCTACCCTAAGATGATAATCTTTAGTTTTATCCGTGATAATACTAATATTATCACAATTCAATAAATTAACGATTCTACCATCAATTACATAGTTTCTATTTTGATTAATTCCATTTGATTCTTGATAACAAAATAATCCTGGACTACCAAAATAATCAACATCTAAGGCAACAGTAGTATTAATAACATGTAAATGCAGGTTATTTCCTGCAATTTTTATTTTATCAAGATTATTAATTACACTATCAATTGCTACTTTAACAATATTACCGTTAATTTGCATTTGCCTATCTCGATCAAAGTTTACCTTAAACATTAAACCATTTATTTTATCTATTAATTTAAGATAACCTTCATCATCTGCTACTTCAACATTAGCAATACTGATTGTCCGCGCAGATATTTCAACATTAGAAATATCTGCTAGTTTTAAAAGTACATTATTAAAATAAAGTTCATTTTTTGCAACTTTCAAACTATCACTTGAATCTTTTAGTACTAGTATTGCTTTTTTAACTGTCATTTGAGGATTAATTTGATTTAATTCAAATTTACTATTATCGTTATTTAAATTAAATGTAAGTTCTTGTCCATAACCACTTATATTACTTTTCCAAACTAAAGTTTTACTGCTGTTACCATTAAAACTATAAGCTTTTTGTTCTAGTAGATAACAAGCCTTACTTGTAGTTATATAAAGATTATTTTCATCATTACTAAATACTGCATCACTATTAATTTGTGATACGTTATTTAACTTAATCGTTTCAACATTATTAAAATAGGCATCATTTAAAACATCAATATTATCATCGATTATTCCATCATTTAAATAATTTACAAAATCATCACCACTACCTGTATCTAAATGAAAATTCTTACTTCCCTTAACGATATTAATTTTATCATCTTCATTACTTGTTACTAATGTTGATTGATTAATTGTCAGATCTGCATCAATTTTATTTTCTAAAATTATTTTACTACAATCAGATATCTGTAAACTTACTTTTTCCGGTAAATCCAAAGTTAATTCCTGAATAATCTTTGATAATACAATCACTTCACTAGCATCAGTAACTTTCAACTTTAAACCACTTGCATTATTAAGTTGTTGAATTTCTGCAACAGCATCTTCTAAAGTTATGAAGTCAAGTATTTGATTTTGTTCATTTTGAATATATGACAATTGGTATTTATAGTCTTCATTAGCCCATATACATGACATATTGGTTATCACTAATGTCAGCAGCAATGCAAATGCTACGATTTTCTTTTTCATCGTTACGCCTCCTTTCTTCTCTATTTATGAATACATAAAATATATACTCATATATATTATATAGTATATTTAAATAATCATTAAAACCACCTACGCTATAATAACTATCTTTTTACGTCATCAAAAAAACGAACTTAAAAATAAGCTCGTTTATGAAACATAATATCTTGATAAAATATCTTTTGCTTTTGTAATTAGATCTTGATCACTACTTATTGCAACTACCTTTAAAAAGCACTGTGTTGATTCTTTAAATTTAGACATATTCATATACGCTATTCCTTGATTATATTTAGAATAATCAGGTTTTATATTTAATTCATAACTATGTTCAAAATCGGTAACGGCATTTTGATACTGCTGTTTATTTAAATAAATTATTCCTCGATTATAATAACAGTTACCACTCTCTAGTTTATGATCAATTGATTTACTATAGTAAGTAATTGCTTCATCATAATTTTCGATTAAATTATAACAATTTGCTAATACAAAATACTGACTAGCATCATTTGTTTTTTCTAAATAAATTAATAAATATTTAATTGTTTGTAAATAATCATTCTGATTATAATATTCATATGCTAAATATTTGTAATAGTCATTAACAAAATTACCGTTTTCATCTAAAAATTTAGATTTAGCTAATTCTTCCCCTCTATTATTTAAATACTGATCACAACCATTAATCATTGCCAATACACTTTCATCTTGATTATTGCTTAATAATAAATACTCTTTTGCTTTTTGATAATCTTCATTTAAATAACTAGCATAGCCCATCAATAAATAAATCTCACTACTTTTTTCATTAATTAAATTATAATATTCCAAAGCCTTTGGATACTTACCCTTTTGATAATAACAATTAGCTACTATTGTTGCTAAAGCATCACTTGGTTTACTTTGATATGATTTTAAAGCATCCTTTAAAATTTCATCATATTTTTTGTTAAAGTAGCCAGCTTGTAGATAAAGTAAATAATTTTCTTCATTATTATTTAACTGATATAATTTTTGTGCCCATTGATAAGCTTTATCGTATTTTTCAATTTGCATATAAGTATTTTGTAATAATTTGATAATACTTTCTTGTTCTAATTTTAATTTTAATGAATTTTCAAAATCAGCTATCGCTTTTTCATAATTATTTTTTGATAAATATAAATTCCCCCGGTCATTAAAATAAGCAGTATCCTGATTATTTAATTTAATTAGATTTGTATAATCGTTAATCATTGCATCTATATCTATCAAGCTCTGATTGATCGTCACACGTAATTGATAATTTTTTTCATTCTTCACATAACTAATAGCTTTATCTATATACATAAGAGCTTTAGAAAACGCTTGACGCTGATATTCTATTACACTTTTTCCATAGTATTTATCACTGAGCATTTGAAGTTTGTTCTGTTTCTTTTTTTCTTCATTATGCTGATATATAAAAATTGTTGATAATATAATTGAAATAACTATCCCGTAAATTAATTTTTTTTTCAATGATATTTGGATTTTGTTCTTCATTAATCTTTCCCCTGCTTCTTATATGTACAATAAACAATCTTTACCAAAAATTATATCATTTAAATTATTTATAAGCTATTAACACTAAAACATTTTACGTATTAAAAGTACTCTTCTTACGATAACTTGCTTTCATAGTTAAACAAATGCTAAAAATTAAAATCTCATGCACTTAACATCAAACTGTTTAATACACGAAATAAATAATAATCCAGTTCATTTCCAATCTATCATTGATTTGATGCTATGTTCATAGACTAACATAACACCAATGATGATTAATATTCTTAATCTTTTAAATTGACCCCTTAAAATGATTATCTTAATCATTACTACATCATACAACATGTTCTAAAGGCCTTCCATAATAAAAATTTCTTTACACTGCTTATAGCCTTGTTATACTATTACACTTAAATATATTGTACCATCTTATCTTCTCAGATATAGTTTCTATTCGTTAAATCAGACGTTTATATCCAGCTTCATTTCATTCACACTTTAAGATATACACTTATCTTTAGCTAGTAATCAGTAGCAAGAAATCTCTACAGTTGGATTTTTACCACTTAGTTTTAAGTTTATCATTAATATAGGGCAACAAAAAAGGTTTACAGAATAAACTGTAAACCTTTTATATAAAATTAACCCTTCATTTGAGCAGCTACTTCTTCAGCAAAGTTTTCTTCTCTTTTTTCCATTCCTTCACCAACTTGGAATCTTACCATACTTAAAACTTTACCTTCACCTAAGAATTTAGCTACAGTTTCATCAGGATTTTTAATAAATTCCTGATCAACCAAACACATTTCTTTTAAGTTTTTATTTAATCTACCTTCAACCATTTTTTCAATAATATTTTCTGGTTTAGGTTTAGCAGCTTGAGCATTTTCTTCCATTGCTTGAGCTTTTAATACTGCTAATTCATGATCCAATACTTCTTGAGGAATAGCAGTTCTATCAATATATTGAGGATTTGAAGCAGCGACATGCATAGCAATATCACGAGCTTTTTCAGCAGTAGAATTAGCAACTTTAACGATAGCTGTCATTTTTCCACCCATATGAGAATAAGCACCGAATACTTCATCAGCTTCTTTAGTTAATACTTCAAATCTTCTAAGACTTAATTTTTCACCAATTTTACCGCTAGCTTCTGCAATAACTGTTTCTAAATTTTTACCATCTAGTTCAATATTTAATGCTGCAGTTAAATCAGCTGGTTTGTTAGATGCGATAGTTTCACAAATCATTTTAACTAAACCTTGGAATTCCGCGTTTTTAGCAACGAAATCTGTTTCAGAATTTACTTCAACGATTGCCGCAGTATCTCCATCTACTACAAAAGCTGATAATCCTTCTGCAGCAATACGATCAGCTTTTTTAGCAGCTTTAGCGATTCCTTTTTCTCTTAACCAGTCAAATGATTTTTCAATATCACCATCACAAGCTTCCAAAGCTTTTTTACAGTCCATCATTCCAGCACCAGTTTTTTCACGTAATTCTTTTACTAATTTTGCACTAATTGCCATTTTATTATCTCCTTTATGTATTTTTATTTAAAAAGGAAAAGCCATGCTTTCCCTTATTCTACAGAATTATTTTTCAGTTCCAGCTGTGTTATCTTTATTTGGTCTTGGAGCATTGTTTCTTCTAGGATTAGGTCTTCCACCTTTATTTCTAGGAGCTCTTCTTTGATTGTTTTCAACTGAAGTGATTGCATCATTCATAGACACTTCTTTATCATCTTCATCTTTAATATACGCTACAGTTAAAGGTTCATTTTTAGCTTCACAGATTGCATCAGCCATTGCAGCAACAATTAATTTAACAGCTCTGATTGCATCATCATTAGCTGGGATAACATAATCAACTTCATCAGGATCACAGTTAGTATCAACGATACCAAATACAGGAATTCCTAAGATTCTTGCTTCAGCAACTGCATTATGTTCAGCTTTTGGATCAACAACGAATAAAGCATTAGGTAATCTTCTCATTTCTTTGATACCACCTAAGTTCTTTTCTAACTTAGCTGCTTCTTTTTTAAGTAAAATAACTTCTTTTTTAGGCAATACTTCAAAAGTACCATCAGCTTCCATTTTTTCTAATTCAATTAATCTTCTAATTCTTTTTTGAATTGTTTTAAAGTTTGTTAAAGTTCCCCCTAACCAGCGAGAATTAACATAGAAACTTTCTGAACGGATTGCTTCTTCTTTTACAGCTTCTTGAGCTTGTTTTTTAGTACCAACAAATAATACTTTTCCACCCTTAGCAGCGATTTCATTCATTGCTTTATAAGCTTCATCAATTTTTTTAGATGATTTTTGTAAATCAATAATGTAAATTCCATTTCTTGCTGTAAAGATGTATGGAGCCATTTTAGGATTCCATCTTTTTGTTTGATGTCCAAAATGAACACCTACTTCTAATAATTTTTTCATTGAAATTACTGACATTGTAACTTCCTCCTTTTTGTTTTTCCTCCATTATTTCGAACACTTATCACCCAAGCAGGCACTAGATAAGTGAATTCATAATGTGTGTATTTTTCATACCTGACATATTTTATCATAAAAAAGCGAGCTATACAAGCATTTTTTTGATTTTCATACTTTTTCTTTACTTCGTGGATGCGCATTCAAATACACCTCTTTTAAATGATCTTTTGTAATATGAGTATATATTTGTGTTGTAGCTAAATTTTCATGTCCTAAAAGTTCCTGCACCGTTCTAATATCAGCTCCTGCATTTAATAAATGCGTTGCAAAAGAATGACGAATAGTATGAGGATGTATCTTTTTAGTTGAATCATATTGTCGAGTTACCCGATCAACGATATCTTCAACTCCACGATTTGTTAGGGGATTACCAAATTTATTAACAAAAACAAAACTGTGACCCTCATTTTTAATCATTAAATTTGTACGAGCATCTTCAATATACCTTATCAGCCAATCACGAGCATATTCATGAAATGGAACATAACGATCTTTATTTCCTTTTCCATGAATCAATAAAATCATTTGATCAAGGTCAATATTAGATATTTGCAGATTAACAACTTCTGAACATCGCAACCCTGAAGCATACATCAATTCTAACATTGCTTTATTGCGAATACCTAAATCATCTTTGGTTTCAATGCTTTCCAATAAATCAATCATCTCTTCTAAAAAAAGAAAATCGGGATTACGCTGAATTGTTTTTTGGGACTCAATCAATAAAAATGGATTATCCGCAATTAATTCTTCTTTTAACAGATAGTTAAAAAAACTACGTAAAGCACTCAATTTATGATTGATTGATGTTTTAGCTAAATTTTCTTCATATAATTTTGTTAAATAACCTCGTAACATCAAATAACTAACATCATTATAATCCTCAATTGCTTCTTGATTTAAAAAACAAATAAAATGCTTGATTTGACGATTATATGATTCAATTGTTTTAATTGAATAATGTCGTTGATATTGAAGATATTCAAGATATTGATTGGCTAGTTTATCCAAGTTCATTTTCATTCACAAATTTTTTCATTGTATCTAATGCCCGAGTAGCGTAAGCTTCTTTCCGTTCTTTCTTTTTTATACGAACCGGAAAATCGGGTAAAATTCCAAAATTTGCTTTCATTGGCTGAAAATTATCACTAGAAGCATTTGTAATATATTTAGCTAAAGAACCCATAACTGTCTCATCAGGAAAAACCAGCATCTCTTTATCTTCTAACATCCTTACCATATTCATCCCTGCTACCATTCCACTTTGGGCAGATTCCACATATCCTTCAACACCAGTAATTTGACCAGCCATAAATATATCTGGATAAGTCTTTAGCTGATATGTATTCAATAAATGTTTAGGTGAACATATAAAACTATTTCGATGCATTACTCCATAACGAACAAAACTTGCATTTTCAAGTCCTGGAATCATTTGAATGATTCTTTTTTGTTCTGGCCAGGTAAGATGGGTTTGAAAACCGACAATATTATATAAACTCGCTTGAACATTATCTTGGCGTAATTGTACTACAGCATATGGTCGTGTTCCATCAGGAGCGGTTAATCCAACAGGTTTCATTGGGCCAAATAATAAAGTCTGTTTCCCTCGTCTAGCCATTTCTTCAAAAGGCATGCAGCCTTCAAAAAATTTTTCTTCAAAATCTTTTGATTTTACTACTTTTGCATTAATCAATGCATCATAAAAAATTTCAAACTGTTCTTCATTCATTGGACAATTTATGTATTCGTTATCCCCCTTATCATAACGCGATTTATAATAAGCAATATCAAAGTTAATACTTTCTTTGGTAACGATTGGCGCTGCAGCATCAAAAAAGTAAAAATAATCTTCACCCAATTTATCCTTTATTGCATTAGATAAGCTATCACTAGTTAAAGGCCCAGAAGCAATAATCGTCTTACCCTCCGGAAATTCTGTCACTTCTTCGTGAATTACCTCTACTAGGGGATGATTAACAATATAATCTGTTATCGCCTTTGAAAAATTATCACGATCTACTGCTAATGCTCCTCCAGCTGGAACTTGGTGCATTCTTGCAAATTTAATAACGATACTATCCATCATCTCCATTTCTGCTTTTAAAACTCCTACAGCATTACCTGTTCCATCAGCTCGTAAAGAGTTTGAACAAACTAATTCAGCAAAATTTTCACTATGGTGTGCTGGTGTCATTTTTTTAGGACGCATTTCATATAAACGCACTTTATATCCTCTTTTTACTAATTGATGACAAGCTTCTACACCAGCTAATCCTGCCCCAATTATATTTACTATTTTTTCCATTTTTTATCACCTTCTATAGTTTATCATTTCTAATTTGAAAACAAAAGTAGAACTTTACGTTCTACTTAATTATTGTTTTACATTTTGGATAATTCGAACAGGCCTTAAATTCACCCCAACGTCCCTGCTTAATTACAACTGGCGCTCCACAATTAGGACATGTTTCATCAGTCATAACAGGTTCCTTTTTCTTTGAATTTTTAATATATTTACATTCTGGATAATTCGAACATGCTTCAAAGCGTCCAAAACGACCATTTTTAAAGACCATCTTACTGCCACATTTAGGACAATCTTCACCAGTATACTCAATCTCTACAGGATCTTTTTTTACATATTTGCATTCTGGATAATTTTCACAAGCTACAAAAGTTCCATAACGTCCTTTGCGCTCAACTAGATCATGGCCACATTCAGGACACTGCTCACCTGTTTTCTTTGGAGCAATGACCTCCATCTTATCATAAGCATTATCTAACAATGGTTGAAAGATATCCATAAAACTTTGCAAAGCACTAACATAATCATCTTCACCTTCAGCAATATCATCTAATTCATGCTCCATTTTAGCAGTATATTCAACATTGATAATATCATTAAAGTATTGAGTCAAACGATCACTTGTTAAAATACCCGATTCAGTTGGTTTAAAGGCTTTTTCAATCAATTCGACATATCCTCTAGTTTGAATCGTATCAATAATCATTGCATACGTACTTGGACGCCCAATTCCCAATTCTTCCATTTCTTTTATCAATTTAGCTTCACTATATCGAGCTGGCGGTTTAGTAAAATGTTGACTCTTTTCAATTTTCTTACTTTCCAGCATTTCTTTTTCCGAAAGCATTGGTAATAATTCATTACTTTGCTTTTCATAATCACCATAGATCCTTAGATATCCATCAAATTTAATTACTGAACCACTAGTCTTGAATTCATAACCATTATTCATCATAGAAACAGAAGTTGCATCAAATTTAGCAGGTGCCATTAATGAAGCCATAGCCCGAGCATAGATTAAAGCATACAATTTATACTCTTCCGGCTTTAAAAATTCTTTCACACTTTCTGGTGTTCTTAATGCACTTGTAGGACGAATCCCTTCATGAGCATCTTGAACATTTTCAGTCTTTTTACTAACTTTTACTTTACCAACATAATCTTTACCATATTTTTCATTAATGTATTCTTGAGCACTACTTACAAATGAATCAGATAACCTTGTTGAATCTGTACGCATATACGTAATCAAACCAACAGTTTCATCCTCTAATGTTATCCCTTCATAAAGTTTTTGAGCAATTGACATCGTTCTTCTTGCCTTATAACCAAGTTTAGATGAAGCTTCTTGCTGTAATGTAGATGTAATAAAAGGAGGTTTTGATTCTCTTTTCTTAGTAGTCTTTTTTACATTTGTAATTTCAAATTCTTTATTTAAAGATTCATAAATCGCACTTGCTTCTTCGCCATTTTTAATTTCTAATTTCTTATTATTATATTTAGCAAGCTCACCAGTAAATTCAATTTCGTCTTTTTCAAACTCAGCTTTGATCTTCCAATATTCTTGAGGAACAAAAGCTTCAATCTCACGTTCTTTTTCAACAATCAAACGCAAAGCAACAGACTGAACACGTCCAGCACTTTTAGATTTAATCTTTTTTTGTAATAATTTTGATAATTTAAATCCAATGATTCGATCAAGAACTCTTCTTGTTTCCTGTGATTTAACTAAATTTTGATCAATTTTACGAGGATGACTCAAGGCATCAACTACTGCATCTTTAGTTACCTCATTAAAAACGACCCGATTTTCTTTATCCATATCAACATTTAACACTTGTGCTAAATGCCATGATATCGCTTCGCCCTCACGATCAGGGTCAGTTGCTAAATATATATCGTCCGACTCTTTTACTAATTGTTTTAATTCTTTAACAACATCGCGTTTATCTTTATTTATTACATACTTAGGTGTAAATTTATTTTCAACATCTACTCCTAATCCCTCTTTTCCAGAGGTAGCCAAATCCCTAACATGACCTTTTGAGGAAGTAACAATATAATCACTTCCTAAATATTTTTCAATTGTTTTGGATTTTGATGGCGATTCGACAATAACTATTTTTTTGCTCATTTCATTTCCTCCACACGAATAACACAATTATTAGTGTTTTTTATTCTTTTGTCAATAAAAATTTAAAAAAAGTATTTAATCATCAATAATATCATTTATATTCATAACCAATTTTGCACCTTGCTGAATCAAATGGTTACACCCCAAAGCATCATCTATTCTACCAGGAATACAATAAATATCTTTTCCTTGCTCTAAAGCATGGCCAACTGTAATCATTGTTCCGCTATGTTTATTTGCTTCGGTTACTAATATAGATTCACTCAACCCTGAAATTATGCGGTTTCTTCGAGGAAAATTAATTTTCTTTGGTACTAAATTACCAGGATATTCGCTAATAACCAACTGATTATTTTTCATTGCCTGATATACTGACTTGTTTTTTAATGGATAGCAATAATCGATCCCACTACCTAGAACTGCAATTGTTTTACCTAGATTGTTCATTGCACTTTTATGTGCGATTACATCTATTCCCAAAGCCAAACCACTTACAATTGTATAATTTTCTTTGGTTAAGCTGGCCACCATTACTTTTGTCACTTCGATTCCATAGTCGCTAGGGTGACGCATCCCTATAACACCAATACACTTAGTAGCAGTCAACGTTAAATCACCATAATAGAATAAGACAAATGGTGGACAGCTGATTTCTTTTAATGAACTAGGATAATCTTCTGATATTATGGTTGTATATTGCGATTTTAAACTTTTTAATAACTTTTCCTTTAATAAATTATCTACTTTTTCTTTTCGCTCCAAAGCTTGATATATTTTATCAAAGTCTCCTTGATATTTTAACGAAAAATATAATAGAATTTCCTCCATTACTTATCACCTCATTATCTTTTACCTCAACAAATCCGTGATTACTGCAAAAAAATAAACAAATGTCATTTTTATAAATCAAATGACATTTGTTTATTAAGAATTCTTTGAACAGGTGCAAAAGATTTACGATGAATTGGGCAAACTCCATATTTTTCAATCGCTTCTTTATGCATCTTGGTAACATAGCCCTTGTGCTTATCAAAACCATATTCAGGATATATCTTTGCATATTCCTTCATTAATTTATCTCTTGTTACTTTAGCTAAGATACTTGCTGCACCAATTGAAATACTTTTGGCATCACCTTTAATAATTGCTTCATGATGTATATAATTTAAGGGCATGGCATCACTTAACGCAAACATATTTTCACGTTTTAAATTTTCTAAACATCTTTCCATTCCCTGCTTACTTGCTTGATATACATTAAGTTCATCAACATCCTCAACACTTATGATTTCTATATCATAAGCTAAAGCATTATCAATCACTAGAGTATATAATTCCTCGCGTTTTTTCTCCGAAAGCTGTTTAGAATCATTGATTCTTTCATCATAAAAACCTTTTGGAAAAATAACGCCTGCAACTACCAGCTCACCAGCCATTGGTCCCCGACCCGCTTCATCTAAACCAATTATATAATCATAACCTTCTTGATAATATTTAGCCTCATATTCATAGCGTTTCATCTGGTCTCTCCCATGTTATCTCTCCCATACTGCCATCAAAAATATCATTAAAAAAAACTTCCATTACACGGTCATAATCAGTATAACCACGAACCGGTTTTATTTTACGATTTTTAGCAATATCATCATAGGCTTTTTCTACCCAATTATCATTAAAATCAATCTCAATTTCATAACGATCAGTCACTTTTTTTGGATAGACTGTTTCTAAATATTTAACCGCATATATAAATAGCTCATCTAATGGTAAAATATCTTGTTTAATCGATCCAATCAAAGCAATATTTCGAGCTATCTTGATATCTTCAAACCGTGGCCATAATACTCCTGGTGTGTCAAATAATTCAAAATCTTTATCAACACGAATAATTTGCTGTGCCTTAGTTACACCAGGACGATTACCTGTAACTGTTGCTTTACGCTTAGCTAAACGATTAATAAATGTGGATTTTCCAACATTTGGAATTCCTAACACCATCGCCCGCATCGCCCGTGGTTTTAATCCCCGTTTAGCTTCTCGTTCCATCTTTTCTTTTAAAATTTCTTTGCATACATTAATAACTAACTGATACTCATTAAAATTCTTCAAATTAACACATATTGCATCTATATTTTTCTTTTTAAAATATTCTATCCATCTAGCTGTTATTCTTTCATCAGCTAAATCCTTTTTAGTCATTACAATTAATCTTGGCTTGTTATTACAAATCTGATCAAACATTGGATTTTTAGAAGAAAGCGGTGCTCTTGCATCCACCAGTTCAATAACAATATCAATCAATTTTATCTTTTCACTAATTTCTCTTCGTGCTTTGGCCATGTGTCCAGGAAACCATTGAATCTGTTTTGACATACTTTACCTCCCTAACTAATAAACTTCATATTACTAAACGGATATATTATAATCCCTTTTTTACCAATAATATCGCTATATTTGAATGTTCCAAGTGTTCTTGAATCAGCGGAACGAAGTCGATTATCTCCAAGCACAAAAATTTCATCATCTTCTAAAGTAATTTCAAAATCATTAGTAAATAATTCTGTGCTATATCTTTCCTTTGCTTCTTCAATATATTTTTTATCTAGATAGTCCTCTGAATAATATGTACCATTGATATATAATTTATCATCTTTAAAAACAACTGTATCTCCTGGTAAACCAATTACTCGTTTAACAATATCTTTATCTAATTTATCACATCTTAAAACAATAATATCAAATCTTTTTATATCACTTTTACTTAAATATAAGGCATTTACAATAGCAGTATCTTTATCATGTAAAGTAGGATACATACTTTCCCCATCAACACGTACAGGAATTACAATTTTAGTAAAAACCACAGCAGCAATAGCTATAACCGCTATCATTTCAAGTGAAAACTTGATTAGTTCCTTATTCTTTGCCATTACAAAGCCTCCTACAAAGTTATTATCGAAATAGAAAAAGATATACCATCCAGTTCAACCTAATTAAAAAATTTTTCCATTACTAAAATAATATCTGCTTTTTTAATATTTGTAAACAGTTTTATTTTTATATTTATTATATTACAACCATAAAAACATCAATTTTTTATGGTTATAATACAAGATTTAAACATCAGCAAATATGATAATATAGACTTTTTAACTAAATATTTTTATAAATAATAATCATTAGTTTAATAAGATTAATGTCGTTTAAAAAATTATATCTATATATTTTTAATAAAAAAGAAACGGGTATCCGTTTCTTATTTTCTAATTTCTTTAATTCTAGCAGCTTTACCAGATAAACCACGTAAATAGTGAAGTTTAGCACGACGTACTTTACCAACTTTAACTACTTCAATATGATCAATAATTGGTGTATGTATAGGGAAAGTTCTTTCAACACCAACTTGATATGAGATTTTTCTTACTGTAAATGTTTCAGAAATACCGCTACCTTTTCTTGCAATACAAACCCCTTCAAATAACTGAATACGGAATTTGTCACCTTCTTTAATTTTTACAAATACTTTTAATGTGTCCCCAGCTTTAAATTGAGGAATATCATTTCTTAATTGTTTTTTAGTAATTTGTTCTACTAATTGTAAATTCATTTTTATTCTCCTTTAGCAAATTTGTCTTAAATGTTCATTCGATTAACCAGCGGAACATCTGCAGTCTCGCGACTTTTTTATTATAAAGAAATATATTGTAAAAATCAATCATTTTCTTTGATTTTTTTCATCATTTCTAAACTTTCTTTATCAAATTGATATGATCGTAATAAATCAGGTCTTTTTAAATAGGTTTTTTTCAATGACTGATACTTTCGCCATTTACGAATATTTTCATGATGTCCACTTAACAATACTTCTGGTACCGCATTTCCATCATAACATTGTGGACGAGTATATTGCGGATATTCTAATAATCCATGACTAAAAGAATCATCCTGATGACTATCCTCTTTTATTGCACCTTCAAGTAAACGAATAATAGCATCACTAACAACCATACTGCCTAATTCTCCACCTGTCAGCACATAATCACCAATCGATACTTCCATATCAACGTAATCTCTAATTCTTTCATCAAACCCTTCATAATGTCCACATATGATAATTAAATGCTTCTTATAAGATAACTCAACTGCTAAACCATGATTCAACGTTAAACCTTGAGGGGACATTAAAATGACAATACTATCATCAGTAATAAGAGTCTTTAAACATTCTATAATTGGTTCGCACATCAATACCATGCCCTGTCCACCACCATAAGGATAATCATCTACATGTTTATGCTTATCTTTAGAAAACTCTCTAAAATCATGTAATTTAACTTCAACAAGTTCCTTATCAATCGCTCTTTTTATGATTGAGGTATTTAAAAAACCAGTAAACATTTCTGGGAATAATGTTAAAATATCAATCTTCATCAATTAGCCCCTTAATCAATTCTACAGTGATTATCTTATTATCCATATCAACACTTTTAATAAAAGCATCTACATAAGGAATAGCAACATTTTTACCATTATGATCAATATTTAAGATATCATGGCGTCCATTATCATAAATTGATGTAACAGCTCCAATCATTTTACCATCTGTACTACTAACCTCTAATCCAATTAAATCATCATAAAAGTATTCATCATCATCCAACAACTCTTTATCCTTAAAACCATAAACAAAAGATCCAATAAACTTTTCAACTAAATTAATATCTTGATTATCTTTAAAAGAAATCAAATAATTACTCTTGTGAACTCTAGAAGAAACAATCTCTAACTCAATATCATTTTCTTGATATCTAACAATTAAAAAATTCCCTTTTTTAAATCTTTCCTCACTAAAATCACTACTAGACCTAATTTTAACTTCACCTTTTA
Source organism: Thomasclavelia sp. (assembly GCF_047249845.1). Taxonomy (GTDB): domain Bacteria; phylum Bacillota_I; class Bacilli_A; order Erysipelotrichales; family Coprobacillaceae; genus Thomasclavelia. The sequence continues at coordinate 67,749 of NZ_JBKTWO010000001.1, read as the reverse complement.
AACCATGTGTTCCCACAATTTTACCAATCTTAATTTTATCCATTTTTCCTCCAAAAAAATAGATGTGCTATGCACATCTATCATTATTCATACGATTCAAACTTAATATCTAGTTTCTTATTAGTCTTACGACCAGCTACTGACATTAATTGTCTAATTGAATTAGCCATCATTCCTTTGCGACCAATTAATCTAGCAATATCAGATTGAGCCGAATACACATGCAAAACAACCACATTATCTTCTAAAGAAGGCATTTCACGCACTTCTAAATGCTCTTTGTCTTCAACTAATTCAATTGCGATATCTTTAAGAATCTTAGCATAATCCATAATTATTTACCTAATTTTGAATCAGCAAACTTTTTCATAATTCCTTGTTTAGATAATAAGTTTTTAACTGTATCTGATGGTTGTGCACCATTGTTTAACCATTTTAATACTTCTTCTTCTTTGATTGTAACTTGTGCAGGATTAGTACAAGGATTATAAGTTCCTAACATTTCGATAAAACGTCCATCTCTTGGAGCTCTAGAATCTGCTGCTACAATTCTATAGAAAGGAGCTTTCTTAGCACCCATTCTGATTAATCTTAATTTTACTGCCATTTATATTTCCTCCTAATTAATTTACTTGTACACTTTAACATATCATTTTAAAGGTGTCAAGTTTTTTTACTTGACACCTCAATTTATTTAAATATTAAATTTGTAATTACTAAAATCGACCTTGTTATTAAAACCATTATCCGTTTTTTAATAACCAAAAGATTAAACATTAATATCTAATCAGACAAAATAATGAATTAATAAGTTTATTTTTATCAGATTTACTTTACTGCCAATAAAAAAATTATAATTCAATAATCATTGAAAATACTTTATTATCATCTTTAATTTTAATCGACTTAATTGGTAATTTTGTTTCTTGCATATTATCATTTATCTTATAAAAATTAATCTTTCTATCTTTGCTCTTTACGGCTGCCAAAAAATTCCCTTTACTATTTAAATGACTAAAAATAATCTCATTTTTCTCTTCAATCTTATTTTTAACAACATAATTATCCTTATCAATTGTTAAATACCATATATTATCAATCATATCAATACTTACATTTTCAACATCATCAAGCAGCTTTATAATTTCTTCAGGAAAAGTATATATCTTCTGATTATTTATATCTTTTATTCCCTGATTACATAAATAATAAATATTATCATTTTCTATTAAAGAAACATGAGCTTCATAAGGATTTTCAAATGTCTCTACCGTTAATTCTTTACCACTTTCCTTATCTAAAATATGTGCCCTATGTATAGGAGCCATCTCATTTAAGCCATCAGTAAACAAAACAACGATATTCGAAGTCATCTTTGCATCAACTATTTGTTCCTCTACATCTAACATATCATAATGTTGTAATTCCTGATGTTTACGATCATATAAAATTGCCTCTAAATCATAAGATAACTTAGTTTCATCATGATAGCCTAAATTTCGGTGAATCAAATAATCATTTTCACATAGATTTAATTGCTCAATATTAGCTATACTTGTCTTAGCTATAGAAAAATCTTTTTTATCCTTATTATAAATTAAAATATCTTTATGATCCCCATACAAAAATATTTCTTTATCATCTTCTTGAATTCGTTGAATATAATTTTGATATTCTTGATTGCTAATAAGTTTTCCATCTTGGTCATATAAATCCATATACGCTTTAGGCTCATCTGTTTTTAAATTATGAGCATCATTATATATGATTATATATTTTGCTTCTTTATCATTGCTGCTACTTATACAACCAGTAATAAAAATAGCTGTAAGTATTAACAACAGTAATAATTTCTTCATAACTATTCCTCACTTATTAATTTTAAAACATATATTATTTACATTCTACCACAAAAACAGAAAAGATATCAGATATATACTGATATCTCAAATTTATTTTTTCTTTTTCTTTTTATGACGGACTTTTTTACGGTTTGGATCAAACATTTTAGTATTTTTAGGTTTTTGTGTTGGCATTCCTGTTTCAGGATCAAAATTCCCTAACATTTTCATCATTTTTTTAGATTCTTCAAATTGTTTTAATAAGCGATTAATTGCAGCAATGTCTTTTCCACATCCCTTTGCAATTCTTTCTTTTCGAGCTAGATTAATTACGCTAGGGTCACGTCGTTCTTCTTTTGTCATTGAAAAGATAATTGATTCAGTTTCTTTTAACTTACGATCTGAATCCTCATCATTAAGTTTAGGAATTTTAGGCATTCCAGGAATCATTTTTAACACTCCAGAAAGAGGTCCTAATTTTCTTATCTGCTGCATTTGTGAAAGCATATCATCAAGACCAAATTGCCCCGATTGCATTCGCTTATAAGTTCTCATCGTATCTTTTTCATCATAGACATCTTGAACTTTTTCTACTAAAGATACAACATCTCCCATTCCAAGAATACGATCAGCCATACGATCTGGATAAAATAAATCAATAGCATCTAATTTTTCACCAGTCCCAATAAATTTAATTGGTACATGGGTAATATGTCGAATAGATAAAGCTCCTCCACCACGAGAGTCCCCATCTAATTTTGTTAAAACTGCCCCTGTAATACTTAATTGTTCATTAAATGAACTTGCAACATTAACAATATCTTGTCCTGTAAGAGCATCTACTACCAAAAGGATTTCATGTGGATGTGCAATTTGTTTAATATTTGATAACTCTTTCATCAAAGGTTCATCAATATGTAAACGACCTGCAGTATCAATAATGATTACATCATTATTGTTTTCGCGGGCAAAACGCATTGCTTCTTCAACAATTGATTCAGCTGATTGAGAAGTTCCTTTTTCATAAACTGGAACATTTAACTGTTCACCTAATGTTTTCAACTGATCAACTGCAGCAGGACGATAAATATCAGCTGCTACCAGCAATGGTTTTTTCGCATGCTTTTTACTAATTAAATTAGCAATCTTACCAGCTGTAGTAGTTTTACCTGACCCTTGTAAACCAACCATCATAATAACAGTAGGTTTTTTATCGTAGTCAATTGTAGCAACACTAGTTCCTAATAATTCAACTAATTCATCATGAACTATCTTTACTACTACCTGTCCTGGTTTTAATGACCCTAAGACATCTTGTCCTAAAGCCTTTTCTTTAGTTGAAGCAATAAACTCTTTTACAACTTGAAAGTTTACATCCGCTTCTAATAATGCTAAACGAATCTCACTTAGCATTTCTTCCATATTTTTTTCTGTTAAACGCCCTTGTCCAGAGACTTTCTTTAATGTCCCCTGCAGACGTTCTGATAATGAATCAAAAGCCATAATTACCCCTTCCTATATCTTCCTTAGTAAATCTAAGTATTCTTCTATTTCTTTATGTTCACTAGATATATCTTCTTCAATTCTTTGAATTAAGTCAAGTCTTTCTTGATGTTTTTTCATTAATTCTAACTTTTCTTCATAATTTTCTAATAAATGCACCGCTTTTTTCAAATTATCAAAAACCGCATTACGACTAACATCTAATATTTCTGCAATTTCCGAAAGTGAATAATCATTATGATAATAATAATCTAAATATATCTGCTGTTTTTCTGTCAATAAATCACCATAACAATCCATCAATAAGTTTACTCTCTGTTTCTTTTCCAAACTAGATTCCATGTTACTCCTCTACTAAATTCTTACATAAACCATAAATATATTGATCTAAATCAAATTCTTGTAAATCATCAACCTTTTCACCTAGTCCAATAAATTTAACTGGTAAATTTAATTGATCTTTAATTGACAATACTATTCCACCTTTTGCAGTTCCATCCATTTTTGTTAAAACTAAGCCTGTTACATCAGTGATTTTTGAAAATTCAACTGCTTGACTAACACCATTTTGGCCCGTTGTCGCATCAATAACTAATAAAGTTTCATGAGGCGCATCAGGTACTTCACGTTTAATGATACGATTCATTTTTTCTAATTCCTTCATTAAATTGACTTTATTTTGTAAACGTCCAGCTGTATCACAAATCAAAACATCAACATTCTTTTCTTTAGCCTGCTTTAAAGCATCAAAGACTACTGCTGAAGGATCGCCACCTTCACGACCTTTAACAATTTCAACACCAACTCTTCCTGCCCAAACAGCTAATTGGTCAATTGCTCCTGCCCTAAAAGTATCTCCAGCTGCCACCATAACTTTCTTGCCTTCATCTTTGGTAATACGATTAGCTAATTTACCGATTGTAGTCGTTTTACCAGCACCATTTACTCCAACCATTAAAATTACTGTCAACCCTTCATCTGCATAATTTATTTTAGTTGTCATGACACTATCGTTTGCATAAATTACAAACATTTTATCAACAATTATTTCATTAATTTCTTTAGGACTGGTAATATTTTGTAAACGTACTTCATTTTTAATTTCATCAACGATCTTCATTACCATTGAAACTCCAACATCAGACATAATTAAAATATTTTCTAATTCTTCAAAATACTCATCATTGATTTCTCTAAATCTAGCTGCTAGTTCATTGATTCGATCAGAAAAAGTAGCATTTGAGCGATCTAGTCCTGCTACATACTTATCATTTTGCTTAGCTGACTTACCAACAAACTTCTCTTTAACCTTACTAAAAAATCCCATCTAAAATTCCTCCTAACTTGGATCAGTTAAATCAATTGCCTCTTCTAATTTAACGCTTACTAATTTAGTAACCCCTTTTTGTTGCATTGTTGCTCCATAAAGCAAATCACATTCCTCCATTGTTCCTTCACGATGCGTAACTACAATAAATTGGGTCGTTCCTGAAAACTCTTTTAGATACTTAGCAAACCTTTCAACATTTGCGATATCTAAAGCTGCTTCAACCTCATCTAAAATACACATTGGAATCGGTCTAACCCTTAATATTGCAAATAAGCATGATATAGCAATCAATGCCTTTTCACCACCAGAAAATAAAGTTATATTTTGCACTGCTTTACCTGGTGGCTGAACATCAATATCAATACCTGTCTCTAAAATATTTGCTGGATCAGTATACTTTATTTTAGCCTTTCCACCACCAAATAAACTCCTAAATACTGTATTAAATTCCAAATTTATTTTTTCAAAAGTATCAGAGAAACGCTCAACCATGATTTCATCCATTTCCCTAATTGCTTCTAAAATACTGTCTTGGGCTTGAATTAAATCAATTCGCTGACGATTCATATTTTCAAATCTTTCACTAACTGTTTTATATTCTTCAATAGCATCAATATTAACATTTCCCAATCTTGTTATTTTAGTTCGTAATTCATAAACTTCTAACTTAGCCTGTTCAACATTGATTTCTTCTTGATATTGTTCCACAGCATATTCATAAGTCATTCGATATTCATCATTTAAACGAGTTAAATGATTATTTAACATTGTTTCTAGTTTAGTTGCTTTAATAGCACTACTATTAACTTCATTTTGAACATCTTTTAAATCTTTACGATATTCTCTTAATTCTACATCTAAAGCCTCATTTTGATTAACATAAGACATCCTAAGTTCCCGTTTAGATTTAATTTCTTCAGTTAAATCATCCCGATATTTAATTGCTTCATTCAATTGATTTATTAATTTACTCTCAGTTTTACCACTTGCAAAATCCTCTAATTCTACACCTTGATCTGACAATGATTCGTATTCAGACTTCGCTTTAATTAACTCTTCTCTTTTGCCTTGTACAACAACCTCTAATTTTGCATAAGCCATCTGTTTTTGTAACAAAGCATGAGAGACTTCTTTAATTTCATTATCTAGTACATTATGCTCATTACGTTTACTTGCATATTCTTTTTCTTGCTTTTCTAAAGCAATAGCAACTTCTTCAAGTTCTCTTTTTTGAACCAAAGATGACTTACGTTTATTAAAACTACCACCAGTTAAAGAACCACCAACATTAACTACATCACCATCTAAGGAAACGATCTTATAACGAGAAAATGTTGCTTTACTGATCTCATTAGCTGCATCTATATTTTTAGCAACAATAATATTTCCTAATTGATTTAATACAATACTATTAATTTTATCATCGTAACTAACAAAATCACTAGCCACCCCAAGATAACCATCCATTGTCTTACTTACAATCAGATGTTCTTCACGAACCTCACGTGGCTTCATTGTACTAACCGGCAAAAAAGTTGCTCGACCAGCTTTATTATCACGTAAAAATTTAATTGTTTCACGTGCAGTTAAATCATCAGTTGTAACAATAAACTCTAGAGCTCCAGCTAAAGCAGAAGATATAGCCAGTTCATATCCTTCTTGAGTAGTAATCAAATCACCTAAAACACCAATAATATTCTTATTGCTTTTTGCAAGTGATAGGACTGTTTTAATTCCATGATGATAATTTGATTTATTTTCAACTGCATCGATTAGAATTTCTTTTCGTGACTTATTTTTATTAATTTCACTAGCTAAATATTCTATTTCCTCTTTTAATTTAGCCAATCGTTTATTTCTATTTCCTTGATTTTCAATTACTTCGTTTAACTCTTTTTCAGTATTTTCTAAACGTTCTACACGATCATTATACTCATTAACAATATCACTTAAAATAGCTTTCATATTAGCTATATTTTCTTGTAAATTTTCTTTACTTAGTGTTTCTAAAGCATGTTTTCTTTTTTGATCAACCTCTACTTTAGCAGTTTCTAATTTAGAAACATTAGATACAGCTTCTAATAATTTAGTTTGCAGCACATTAACTTCTTGATCTAACGAAAACATTTTTTTCTTTATTTCATCATTATTATTTTCTTTCAACTGAATATCAGTTTCCAAAGATATCTGTCGTTCATTTAAATCTTTTATTGATTTACTTAGTTCGTCAAGAGCTTTTTTAGCTTCACTTATTTCACTGATTAAAACATTAACTTCAATTGCAGTTAATTTATCTTTTAAAGCTAAATACTTCTCTGCTTTATCTTTCTGTCTTTTTAAGGGACCAACCTGTTTTTCTAACTCTACTACAATATCACCGATTCGTTCTAGATTTTCCTTAGTTCTTTCCAATTTACGAATTGACTCTAATTTACGCTTCTTATATTTAGAAACTCCCGCAGCTTCTTCAAAGATTCCTCTTCGTTCTTCTGGTTTACTATCAGCAAAACTAGAAATATTACCTTGTGAAATAATTGATAAAGAATCTCGACCTAACCCAGTATCCATAATCAAATCCACAATATCTTTCAAACGACATTGCTGTTTATTGATTAAATACTCAGCTTCATTATTCTGACGATAGAGGCGTCTTGTAATCTCTACTTCATTATAATCATATTTCATAAAACGGTCGCTATTATCAAAAACAAGTGTAACCTCGGCTAAATTTTGAGCACGACGATCTTCACTTCCTGCAAAAATGACATCAGACATATTAGCTCCACGTAACGATTTGACTGATTGTTCTCCAAGTACCCATCTAACAGCATCAGAGATATTTGATTTACCACAACCATTAGGTCCAACAATTCCTGTAATTCCTGGTTGGAATTCAACATTAACTTTATCGGCAAATGATTTAAAACCATGTAATTCAATTCTTTTTAAATACATTTATATCCCCTTTTCATTATCTTAAAATTACTGTTCCATCTTTAAAATCATCAATAATTGCTAAAGATTCAACACGATATCCTCTATTTTCAATTAGTTTCCGTCCATCTTGAAATCCCTTTTCAACTACGATTCCAACCCCGGCAACTGTGGCTTTAGCTTGATTGACAATATCGATCATTCCTAAAACAGCTTGTCCATTAGCTAAAAAATCATCTATAATTAAAATGTTATCATCTTCACTTAAATATTTTTTACTCACTATTGCATCGTAATCAATTCCTTTAGTAAATGAATGTACTTTAGAACTATAATAATGTGTACTTGTTGTTTTTGCAGTACCTTTTTTTGCGAAAACCACTGGTGCATCATCAAATTCAAAAGCTGTTGCTAAAGCAATTCCGATTCCTGAAGCTTCAATTGTTAATATTTTATTAATATTAGAATCTTTATAGCGCTCTTTAAATTCTTTGGCAATTTCACGATATAACGAGCAGTCGATTTGATGGTTCAAAAAACTATCAACTCTAAGTATATTGGGCATAATTACAATACCATCTTTTAAAATTCTTTGTTTTAATAATTCCATGTATTAATCCTTCCTATTCAATGACAATTTTTCTTTTAAATCAAAAGATTTGCGTTCATTTGGTAATTTTATAATAAAGGTTGTCCCCACATCAACTTGTGAAATAACATCAATATTTCCATGATGTAAATCAATAATAGATTTAACAATTGATAACCCCAGTCCATTGCCTTCAACTGAACGAGCTTTATCTTCACGATAAAATCGTTCAAATATATGCGAAATAACTTCTTTTGACATTCCATGTCCTGTGTCCTCTATCGAAACTTCAACTTCTCTAGAAGTTTTTTTAATTCTTATCGTAATCAATCCACCGTTATCAGTATATTTGATTGCATTTGAAATAATATTTATCCATACTTGTTCTAATCGCTGTTCATCACCGCATACCATGATATCCTTTCGAGGTTTCTCAAATTCAATCTCAATATCCTTTAAAATCGCCTGGTTTTCTTGAGTTGAAATTACCCTTGATAATTGTTCAACAATAGAAAAAGTCGTAAACTCTAATTCAACTTCCTCACGTTCTAAAAGAGTTAATTGTAACATATTTTTTGATAACGTTGACAAACGTTTAGAATGAAATAAAATAATATCAGCATATTTTTGACGTTGTTCTTTTGGTAAATCTTCCTCTTTTAAAATATTAGCAAATCCCTGAATTGCAGTTAATGGTGTTTGAAATTCATGAGAAATATCTGATATAAACTTTTGTCTAGTTTCCTCTTGCTTAGCTAACTGCTGAGCCATTTGATTAAACCCCTGATTTAACCTTGATATCTCATCATCACCAACATAATTTACTCGTACACTATAATTACCTTTAGACAGCTCCTTAGTTGCATTGGTTAGACGTGTAATTGGTTTAACAATAATATCAGCAATCGCAATAAATACTAAATTTCCTGATAAAAACACACATCCTAAAATAAGTACAGCTGAATTTGCAAAAATACTTTTTTCATAACTTGTATCTTTCTGAACATAAACATATACATCCATGTCTTTTATATTCGTCTTACTACCATATGACTGAATACTTTTCTGTTCAGCATAACAGCCATTTTTACTATCATCATAATAATATTTAACCATCGTCTCTTTAGATGGAGCATATTTATTACCACCATATGTATAATATCCATAACTTGGTGAATATAGTGTAATGTTAACTTCTGAACTAACTGCATACTGATTCATGATATCATTAATATTAGCATCCTCTAGACTATTTAAAATCCCTACAACGTATTCACTTGTCGCACTCAACTCATTCTGTGCCATATCTGCAATTTGATCATAATTACTTCTTAAAGCTACATATCCGGCAACTGAAAAGCTAAAAACTATGGTAATTAAAAAACCACAAATTAATTTACCATAAATAGATTTCATCATTCAACTTCTACCTTATATCCAAGCCCTCTTACGGTAACAACTTTAAAGCCTGGTAAATGACCTAAATTTTCACGAACTCTTTTTATATGTACATCAACGGTACGATCAAAACCATCATAATCCATTCCCCATATTTTTTCAATTAACTGTTCGCGGCTAAAAATTTGATCAGGATGTTTAGCTAACTCAAATACTAATTCAAATTGTTTTAATGGTAAATGAATTGTTTCTTCATGATAACGAATTTCATATTTTTCTCCATCAAATTCAACTTCATTTAATTTAATGATATTTGACGTATTTACACTATATCTTTTTAACACTGCTCTTACACGAGCCATCAATTCAGTAGGATCAAACGGTTTTACTACATAATCATCAGCCCCTACTGAAAAACCACGGAGTTTATCTTTACTTTCACCTTTAGCTGTCAACATGATTACAGGAACATCTTTGAACTCCTTTAAATTCTCAACTAGCTCAAATCCATCCATTACTGGCATCATGACATCAATAATTCCCAAATCAACATATTCATTTTCAAAAATTTCTAACGCTTCTTCACCATTACTGGCTTCTAACATTTCAAAACCTTCTTTATTTAAATAAAATCCAATCAATTCCCTAATATCCTTTTCATCATCAACTACCAATACTCTTGGTTTCATATAAACACCTCAATTCATTGTAAGATTATAACATAATTTATATTGTAAATATAGTCAAACCCCAAGTAAAAAAGCAGAAAACTATAGTTTTCTGCTAGTTGAATTTAATTGAAGTAATTACCTCACTATCATCCTTACTATTAACAAACTCAATTGTTACATTGTCACCCACTTTAGCTAACGGGAAACGATTACTCAAACTAATATCACCAATAAATACGGTTTCATTACCTTCGATTTTAAAATAATAAGTACTATTTCCATCAATAACAGCTTCATTGATAGCCGTTATTGCGCCAGTTAATTTATGCGTCTTAAAATCACCAGCATCCGTCTTTTTACCATTTGATTCAAGCAAAGCATAATATGCTTGTTCAGCTTGGGCTACACTATCGCCAGTTGCAACTATTTGATAGTTCTCAACACTGACAAAAGCATATTTTTTAACAAGATTAGCATCATCTTTTAAAGATAAGAAATAAGTCGGTTGTCCTCCTGCATTAATCAAAATCGGGAAAGTTGCTTTATACTTGAGATTTTGAACCTGTCCTTCAGCAGAAGACATTGCAGAATACTCCTCAGCTCCTGAAATATTATAATATTTTCCTTCTTTAGTTCGTAAATTGATCATTGCAAACCCTACATTAGAAGCATCTTTAGAAACTGATGTTAAACCTGTATATAAATACACATCATCATTAATAGCAACATAGTTATAACCATCAGTTGGACGTAATACTCCCTTTTGAGAAAGTAACGTATTAATATAACCATTTGTAAATTTTCCATAATTTTCCAACTGGCCTAAAACCAATTCTGCCGGATATGCCCGATCCACCCATTCAGGAACTTTTTTAATATCATAATACTGATGATCACCATTAATTGCATTTACAAGCACTGCACCAGTTATATCTTTACCACCAAAAATTCCAATCTTATAATCATAAACAGGAGCAATCCAGTATGGTGTTCCTTTTTCATCAACCTCAAAAGCAAGGGTATCAAACATCAAAGCTGGATAATTAGCCCGTAAATGACGTTCAATCTTTCTTCCAAAATGTTCTGATTTAGAATATTTCATTCCTTCTTTCAATTTAACAACTTCTGATTCTTGAGTTACCATATTCACTCGAATATATGCAGGTAGTCCATCCCCACGATTAGTAAACCATTTAATCAAATCACTATATTCAAGAGGTGTTACTCGATAAGGATTATCATTATAATTGATTTGTTCATATGATTCATCAACCTCAAATTGAGAAACATAGTCAACCATTTGCCCCATCTTACGATCCCCTAGTTTAATTGCGCTGTCACGATCAACAACTGGAATAGACTGATATGAAATAGTTTTATTATCCTCAAAGAAATCAGCTTTTTTGTCTAATGTTAACTGTTTTTGATAACTTTTAGCATTAAATATTGTTGAACTAGCAAAAGTTCCTCCAACTACATAAATAACTAATCCACCTGTAATAATCAAACTGTATTTCATAACTTTATTAAAACCACGGCAAAAAGAAAAATATAACAAATTAAAAATAATTAATAAAAAACAAACATATATAATAAATTGCGGGGCTCTAATATTTAATGGTATCAATAATGCATATTCACTGATTAAAGCAATAACTAAAGTAATTACGAAAGCTTTGATAAAAGCTCCTTTCCCTGATTTATTAACTACATTGTTTTGATGACTGTGCGAGGCAAATCCTTCAATAAAATTTGCAAATATTTCATTAATTTTATTCATTTATAAGCTCCTTTAGATCTTCGATTAATTTTGGCAGCATCTCAATATCATCTAATTTTGCTCCACTTGCTAGAGCATGTCCGCCACCATTATACTTTTGTGCAAGCTTATTAACTTCTATATCACGTGATCGAATACTGATACGCCAATTATTATCAGCAGTATTTTCAGTTACTGCTAACCATATTTTATATTCTTCAATACCTGAAAGAATATTGACAAAATCAGATCCTCGTTCTCTACTTATTCCTAAACTTTTTAAATCTTTATCCTTTAAAACATAGTAAGCAATACCACCATCAAATTTATAATTATTTAAAATAAACTTATTAACTTCAAGATCCTTGGCTTTTTTTAGATAAATACGATTATATATTTCAACTATATCAATTCCTGTCTTTAACAAAACACTTGCAACTTCAAATGTTCTAGCATCCGTACTTTTAAACAAAAATCTAGAAGTATCACCAATAATTCCTAAATATAAAGCTGCCGCTCCATCCCTAGATATTTTTAAAACAGAATTATCTTTAAAAAGCTGAGCAACTAATTGACTTGCAGAACTAGCTGTACTATCTTCATAATTTAAATCCCCATAACTATCTACAACTATATGATGATCTATTTTAATAATTTCTTTACATTTTATATAGCTGTCATCATCAATTCTTTCTCTATTAGCGGTATCTAAAACTATCCCTAATATCTCATTGTTATAATCAACTGCATCATCATTAAAGTCTACTGTATATTTTTCTACTAATTCTGAGCTAAAATCACCACAAACATAAACTTTTTTATTAGGATATGTTGTTTTTATCATATCATAAATACCAAGCTGACTACCAAAAGCATCAAAATCAGGATTAACATGACGATAAATTGCAATATAGTCATATGATTCAATTTTTGCAATAATATTTTGATCCATTTTCTCACTCCTTATAATACAATCAACTATAACATATTTTATTGTAAATATAAATAAAAATGACATAAAGAAAAAGCTATTGAAATAAATATTCAATAACTTTTTAATTCTTTATAATCCTAGTACCCTTATTGTATCACGAGCAATCATAACCTCTTCATTAGTTGGAATGACATAAACATCAACCTTAGAATACTGATGTGAAATCAGCCGGTTTTCTTTACTTCTCATCTCATTAGCTTCTTCATTTAAGAAAACTCCTAATGCTCTAGAAACATTATCGATTATTAAACGACGTAGATAAGATGCATTTTCACCAACACCTGCAGTAAAGGCAATTGCATCAACCCCACCCATTTCAACAAAGTAACTTCCAATAAATTTAGACACGATCCGTGCATATAATAATCCAGTTAATAACGCTCGATCATCTCCAGTTTTAAATAAAGCATTTTCAATATCACGTGAATCTGAAGAAATACCAGAAATACCTAACATTCCAGATTTTTTATTGTAAATATCTAATATTTCATCAGGGCTTTTATTTAGCTTTTTACATAAATAAGGCATTATTGAAGGATCTACATCACCACAACGTGTTCCCATCATCACTCCTGCCAGTGGTGTAAAGCCCATTGAAGTATCAATACACACTCCATCTTGAACAGCTGAAATACTTGCTCCATTTCCTAAGTGACAAACAATGATTCTAGAATGTTTAGGGTTCCCTAACATTTCCCTTGCAACTTGTGAAACATATTTATGGCTTGTTCCATGAGCTCCGTATTTACGTACTTTTAAATCCGTATAATATTCTAATGGTAAAGGATATAAATATCTTTCTCGATCTAATGTTTGATGAAAAGCAGTATCAAAAACAAACACATGCTCTACCCCAGGTAATGCTTTTTTAAAAGCATTATAACCAATGATATGTGCAGGGTTATGTAGTGGTGCTAATTCTGATAACTCTTCAACTTTAGCAACAACTTCTTCATCTGCTTTAACCGAATCATTAAAATATTCTCCACCATGAACAATTCGATGTCCACAAGCTTCAATCTCGCTTAGACTGTTTACTACTTTATGATCGATCAAAGCATCTAATAACAACTGTACTGCTATACTATGGTCATTGATTGGACATTGTTTAGTAAACTTTTCACCATTATATTTCATTTCAAAGTTACCTTGTTCTAAACCAATTCTTTCTACTAGTCCAGAAGTAATAACTTCTTCACTTGGCATATTGATTAACTGGAATTTCAATGAAGAACTTCCTGCATTTATAGCCATTACTTTTACCATCTATAATTCCTCCTTAGTTCTGTCATATATTAATTGTACCTAAAATATTGATTAAACTCAACATTTTTTGAAAGCACTTCCAACTTTTATTGCTTTTTTTATGTTTTATCCTTTAAAATTTTTATTTATTGACAATTTAAAACCCTAGTCGAGCTAGGGTCTTAAAATAATTATTTTGATTGATTGTAATTAGATGAACTCATTTGAGATTGTCCCATAGCTACTAATCTTTTAGTGATTTCGCCACCTACAGAACCATTCGCACGAGATGTTGCATCAGGACCTAAATTAACGCCAAATTCATTTGCAATTTCGTATTTCATTTGATCAATTGCATTTTGAGCTCCAGGAACAACTAATTTGTTTCTGCTAGAGTTATTTTGTGACATATAGTTTCACCTCCTGACACATATATTTTGTGTTATAAATTTTAAATTATACATCTTAGTAAAAAATATTTAAAAAATTTTTTTGAATCACTCTTAATAATTAAAACCCTAGATTTTCTAGGGTTTTATCATCTATTTAGATTGATTATAACGACTTGATGAAGTCATTTGTTTTTGTCCCATCTCAACTAATCTTTTTGTAATTTCGCCACCGACAGAACCGTTTTCACGAGCAGTTGTATCAGGACCTAAATTAACGCCAAATTCGTTTGCAATTTCGTATTTCATTTGGTCAATTGCATTTTGAGCTCCAGGGACAACTAATTTGTTTCTACTAGAGTTATTTTGTGACATATAGTTTCACCTCCTGACACATATATCTTGTGTCAAAGTTAAAAACTTATACATCTTTTTTTAAAAAATTTCAATATTTTGCTTATAAGTATTATTTACTACAATTTCCTCATCATTTTCAATACATTCTTCAATCAATTTTTCAAAATCAAATTCTTTTTCAAAAGATTCAGCTTTATAACTTTTAGGTTTTGTCGCAGGTGCTTTAGGCGTGAAAATTGTACAACAGTCTTCATGAGGACGAATTGAAATCTCATAAGTATCAATTTTATTTGCAATATCAATAATTTCTAACTTATCTAAACATAAAACTGGTCTCAATACTGGAATTTTAACAACCTCATTAATTACCTGCATACTATTTAAAGTTTGTGAAGCAACTTGACCGATACTTTCACCATTAACTAAAGCTAAACAATTATTTTTATTAGCTATTTTTT
Source organism: Thomasclavelia sp. (assembly GCF_047249845.1). Lineage (GTDB taxonomy): Bacteria > Bacillota_I > Bacilli_A > Erysipelotrichales > Coprobacillaceae > Thomasclavelia. The sequence goes on along the minus strand of NZ_JBKTWO010000001.1, from coordinate 52,281 downwards.
CACTAATACGATACATCATTCGTCGCATTACTGTCATCGCATAACTTTCATCACAATGATCATAAACCGCCAATTGCAATTTAGTAAAATTAATAACGTGTACCTTAATTTGTCCATGCGTATAATGTCGTAATTTATCAACTAGATCAAAAACTTTTTCACGTGCTAATTCATTGGTATATGGTGGTGCAGCAAAATGAATACATTCAAGATCAACACCACGTTTTAAGGTCAAATAACCAGCTACTGGTGAATCAATTCCTCCTGACATCATTAATAAAGCTTTTCCTCCAACCCCAACAGGATAACCACCAGCTCCTTTAATAATATTATCCATAACATAAATTGCATCATATCGAATTTCAACAGTTGCTAAAATTGCAGGTTTATGAACATCAACCTTTAAATTTTTTGTTGTGTGATGAAAAACATATCCTGCAATTTCTCGATTTATATCTTGAGAAGAACCTGGAAAATTTTTATCTGATCGCTTAGTATTAATTTTAAAAGTATTTCCTTCATTGCTTTCAATTATTTGCAAAACTGCTTGTTTGACTAATTCAAGATCTTTTTCCAGCTTATAAGCTACCGAAAAAGAATAAATACCAAAAACTGTTTTTAATTTATCACTTACTTCTTGATGATTAGTACCATTCAAAATAATATACATCCGATCATGTTGTAAATCATAATTTAATTGTTTAAAATCACTTAAAATTTCTTTTGTGTTTTTTAAAAGACGATTTGTAAATAATTTACGATTTTTTCCCTTTGTTGTAAGCTCGCCAAAGCGAACTAATATATAATTTGCTTCCATTTTCTACCTCTGCTTTTTTAATTTTACCAAACTTTCTTCTAAATAGTAACAAAACTGATCAATATCCTCTTTACTAGTATGCTCGCCAAAGCTGATTCTAAGCGCACTTGATGCAATCGCATCATCTAAATGCAATTGTGCCATAACTCGTGAAATATTGCTTGTTTTAGAAGAGCAGGCACTACGCGTTGAAAGATAAATTTCTTTAGTTTCTAAATCATGTAAAATAACCTCTGGTTTATAACCGGGACACGAGAAATTTAAAATCGTTGCAATACAGCAAGTCTCATCACTATTGATTACTATTCCTGGAATTTGTTTTAAACAATTCCTTGTATACTCATTTATCTTCTTTATATGCTGTACTTTATCATCAAAATTTTCTAATGCCAAACGTAAAGTTTTTGCAAAAACAATATTAGTACAAGCATTTGACGTTCCTCCTCGTAACCCAAATTCTTGTTGACCTCCATTTATTAAAGGTACTAATGTAGTTGAGCGTCGCTTAAATAATAAGCCACTGCCCTTTAATCCATAAATTTTATGAGCTGAAAAAGATGCAAGATCAACATCATTTAAATCAATTGGCAATTTTCCCAAAGCTTGAACCATATCAAAATGTAACTTTATCTTATCATGCTTTTTAACAATCTTTTTAATATCTTCAATAGGATTAACAACACCAATTTCATTATTTACATACATGATAGATACTAAGATAGTATCATCCCTAATACTATCCTGCAGCTCTTGTAAAGATATACAACCTCTTTGATCAACTTTTAAATAAGTAACTTCAAAGCCAAATACTTTTTCTAATTCTTTACAACTTTCATGAACTGAGGAATGCTCAATTGCTGTAGTAATGATATGTTTACCTCGATTTTGATATTGAAAGGCAGTTCCTTTAATCGCTAAATTATTTGCTTCACTACCACAACTAGTAAAAACCAATTCATCTTCTTTAACTTTAAATGTTTCACTTAATAATTTTCGTGAATGCTCCATCAAGCGATTAACTTCAATACCTTTATCATATGCTGAATCAGCGTTATAAAAATAATTTTCTAATAAATTTCGGTATGTCGTTAAAACCTCTGAATTTAACGGCGTTGTTGCTACATAATCTAAATATATCATAATAACCCCCTATTTTACTATATGCAATTAAAACACAAAGTCCTACACTGACTTTGTGTTTTTATTAATCAACATCTCATATGAACCAGGATTTATTTTTTCAATAATATCAACAGCAGTAGAAAGTGCTTTAGTATATTCACCATTTCTAAACAATAATTCAGCTTTAGTCAATTCCGTATTAACTTCTAAAAAAGAACTACGAAAACGATTCCCATAAATAATTGCTTCTTCTACCATCTCTGCTGTGACAATTAAATTATGAACATTATCATACAATTTATATATCACATCACGTGCTGCATCAACTTGAACTGATAATCTTTCTAAATCAATTGGCCGACGACGAATAAATTTTAAGATTTCATCTGCTTTTTGATATGAATCATCAATATAATCTTTATACGATTCATTGATCATTGGTAAATGTTTGTTTTTTATCTCAGATTTTATTTCTAATAAAACAATATTTATATTATCTAATTCATCTAAAGCCCTTTTTTCTTGAAGGCGTAATGAATTTTCTAATTCATTATACTTGGTCAAAGCATCATCAAACGGTTGACAGCGAGTTACTAATTCACTAAACTGTTCAATTAAAACACTATATGAGAAATCCTTTGATTCTATAATAGTAGTTAATTTTGATAAATCATCCACAATTAACTTAAATTTTTTATAATCATCATTGATTGTAATATCATAATCAGTAAGTAAATAATTTTGTTGCAATTCATCAAAAGAACTAACAGTACGTTTTAACCCTTCATCTAAGCGTTCAATATGACGATAACAATTATTACGCGCTTCTTCATATTGATTATAAGCAGTCTGCTCTTTTTCCAAATCAGCTCCTAAAGTATTTAGATCTTCGGTCATTACTTCAATAGAAGCACCTACATTTTCTAACATTAAGTCTTTGATTGCTTGAATCGTATTTTCTAAATCAGTAGAAATTTTATTATAACGCACTGAAGCATTTAATTTTTCAATTGAAAAATCTTTTTCTTTCATCACTTCTAAAATCTCATATAATTCTTCTAAACGTTTAGGTATATATTTACGAACAATCGAAATATATGTAGGTAAATCCCGAAGATTAGCAGCTAATAAATCTACATCCTTTTCAATTTTAGAAGCAAATGCTTCAGCTTCATCAAAACGTTGATTATTCATCATATCTTCTAATGAAACGAAACGACTGTCAATATCATTAAAAATAGCAGGAATTGCTGGAACAAAATCCTCAATTTTAAATCGTACAGCAGCAAAATTATCACTAGCAGCTCGATATTTTTCTTTAATCTTAATAATTGCTACCCGCTGAACATTTTCAATTTCTGTAATAACCTCAATCTTCTTTAATAAATCTTGGGCTCTTTTTTCATAGTCACTAATCTCATCTCTTAATTTCACTAATTTACTATGAACCCCAGATAATTTCCGATAAAAAAGTTGTTCATCTATTTCATTGATCAATGGAGCAATATCATTATTTTGATATACATTTAATTCATTAAACTCAGCTTCATATATTTCATATTTTTCAAGTACTTCAGGCATGTTTTTACCAATTCCTTTTACTCTTCCTAAACGGTATTGGATTGGCAAAGTTTTTATCGCATTCATTTGATTTTCAAGCTCTACTATTTCTTTACGGTACATTTTTAATTTAACAACACGATAAACAATTATACATATAATAACTATTAGTACACTTACACATGCAATAATAACATTTTGACTACCAAACTTTTCTAATATATTATCTAAAAATTTCATTTGCACATCCCTCTTTATATACAGCTTACCTATAGTAGTATACCACAACATACTAGTCATGTCTAAATAGAATCTAATAATTTTTACAATACTTTACATTATTTTCATCTATCTTAATATATAGATATAAGGAGGAATTTATTAATGAATAAAAAAATATTAGCACCACTTCGTTCATACAATACCAGACGGGTTTTATATATTTATAATGAGTATCTCGAAATGTTCAAAAAAGCTCATCTGGATATAATCACGATTGGCTCAGTAAGTAAAGATACTCAACAATTTCTTGTTGATAATTGTGATGGTCTATTACTTACTGGGGGATTTGATGTTGATCCAATTTATTATCAAGAAAAAATACACCCTAAAACTAAAAAAGAACTATTTGAATTAGAAGAGTTAGAATTTTCTTTAATCAAAATGTTTAGCAAGCAAAACAAACCGATTCTAGGCATTTGTCGAGGCATACAAACAATTAATATAGCTTTTGGAGGAACACTAATACAAGATCTTGAATCAGATTTTCACATGCAAAAAGAAATGACTGGTTACCATCATCTAGTAAAAACCACAAATAATTCTTTATTAAAAAAATATTTAGGAACAGAATTTATGACTAATTCTTTTCATCATCAAGCAATCGATCAATTAGCTAATGATTTTATTATTAGTGCTAAAACTAAAGATAATGTTATTGAGGGGATTGAAAAAAATAATATTATTGCTGTACAGTGGCATCCAGAAAAAAATAATGATAAAATACAACAAAGGCTTTTAAATTTATTTAAAGATTTGTTGGAGGAAAGATAAATGAAAAGAATTGGATTTATTGGTGTTGGGGTAATGGGTAGAGGAATGGTTTTAAATCTAAGTAAAGCCAATTACGATATTTCTATTTATACCCGTAGTAAAGATAAGATTAGAGATCTTTTAAATGAAAAAATCAAATGGTGTGATAATATTGAACAATGTTGTAAAGATAAAGATATAATTATGACCATGGTAGGTTTTCCTAAGGATGTCGAAGAAGTTTATTTTGGTGAAAAAGGAATCATTAATAGTGCTCAACCAAATACAGTTTTAATTGATTTTACAACTTCAAACCCACTTTTAGCAAATAAGATCTATGAGCAAGCTAAAATAAAAAACTTATTTAGTTTAGATTGTCCGGTTTCTGGCGGAGATATTGGAGCTGCTAATGGAACTCTTTCAATCATGGCAGGTGGCGATAGAGAAATCTATGAGCAGGTAAAACCTATTTTAGAAATTTTAGGTACTAACATTAATTATGTTGGTTCATCAGGTTATGGACAACATACAAAAATGGCTAACCAAATTGCTTTGGCTGGAGCATTAGCAGGAGTATGTGAAGCTATCACTTATGCAAAAAGCGTTAACCTTGATCCTCAAACAATGCTTCAATGTATTTCTAGTGGCGCTGCTGGATCATGGCAAATGAACAATAATGGTCCTAAAATGTTATCTAATGATTTTGAACCAGGATTTTATATCAAACATTATATCAAAGACATGAAAATAGCCAAGGATGTAAATGATGCTAACAACCTTGACCTTGAAATCTTAAATACTGTTTTGAAAATGTTTGAAACTATACAATCTAATGGAGACGGTAACTTAGGAACTCAAGCAATAATTAAATATTACCAAAGATAGTTTTAGCTATCTTTTTGTTTATCTAAAAGATTATTTCTATTAGCAATAAACATTGCTCCAACCATTAAAACCATTGCCATCATCTTACTAAAGTCAAATGGTTCTTGCAATAATAATGAGCCTATATATGTAAACACAGGATTTAATCCTAATAAAAAACTAGTTTTAACACTTCCAATTTCATGTACAGCTCTAAAATAAATCAACTGAATTATTGCAAATCCAATTCCTGAAAATAGAATAAACAATATCCATAACATAATTGAAATATCTCCAAAATTATTTGATTGTGGAAATAAAATAGATATTATTAATAGTTGAATAAAACCATAACTTAAATATTCTAATGTAAAAGTTAAATTATCTTCTTTTTTACAATCATGTTGAATCAGCAGATTACCATAACTATAAAAGATTATCCCCCCAACTAACATCAAATGTCCTAAAGAAAGCTGTTGAACTTTAAAGTTTATCGAAATCAAAAAAGCTATACAAGCAACGCTCATTGCAATTAACTGATTTTTACTTACTTTATTTTTATATAAAACCCAAGCTAAAAGGATTGTAATTAATGGTGCTAATGAATTAATTATTGCATTAGAACTACCACTAATTAAATTTAATCCTTCAAATGTTAAAATAAAATTTATTGTTATAGAAAATATTGCTACTTTCAATCCCAGGAAATCACGTCTTCTTTTAAACTTTACTTTCTTATATCTCATCACAAATAAAATTGCTAATATTGAAAGAAAGACCTTTATTGTCGCTAAATAATATGTTGATACATATTCTAGCATATATCTCATAACTAATACATTACTCCCCCATAAAAAACTTGCGAAAATCAACCAGCCATACATCATATCACCAGTTTTATTATTACCAGTAAAATAACTTTAAAACTAAAAAAGCTGATACATATAATGAAGTGCACCCCATAATTTGTTTATCCAAATTATGGAGGTGCACTTCAAATTAGTTTTATCTGTTTTTTGATCATACTTGTCATATCCCATATGTTCATCAAATTTAGAGTTCAACACATCTTGTAATGTTTTACTTAATAAGTCTTTTAATGCATTAGTTATATCAGTAGATGATGTAACACTATACTCATCAATTTTATATTTAACTATATCTTTTTTACCCATAATAAAAATCCTCCTTTGGTAGTTAATTTAATTCTACCATTGGAGGTTTAGTTTACACAAAATTATTTACACTCTCCTTAATCAGTCAAGTATGTTAATACTTACTGTGTCCAACTTTATGGGTTCACTTCAAAACTATGTACTGCTTTTTTCATGAAAATAATTTATTTAAGACTCTATTACTCTTTTAATTATTAATTAACTGCTATATTAATAACAGCTTCAATAGCTGGTGGTGGTCCACACAAATATCTTTCCTCCATATTAACAACGATACGTATTTTAGCTGTAGTTGTACCTATACCTTTAGGAATAAAATTATCATCCTTGAATTCAACTATATTTTTATTTTCTATCTCTACTTTATACTTAACATCATTAAATAACTTGGAAAGACAATCATTTATTGTTTCTTCGTCATAATCTCCAGTTGATGTACTATCCTCTTTAGCTTCTACATTCCACACTAAATCTTTTATATTCATAGGATGATTTTTCTTTAATTCTAAATTCTCTATTTCTCCAATTATAGTATAATCATGAAGAATACATTGTCTACAATCTTCCTTTTCTTCTAAATCATTATATGCATCAAATTTATTAATAAAAATCATAGATATACCAACACAAATAAAAACACCTAATATTATAATCAATTTTTTATTTTTCAATTTCTTCACCTCCCTTTGTATTTTTTATAATCATAAAGAGATTCTTTTTAAATATTTAAAATTATTTAATATTATAAAAACAACCTATTTATATCAATTTGAGTCTTTATGATTCCTTTTAATTAACTGTTATATTAATAATCTCTTCAATAAATGGTGGCGGCCCACATTTATATCTTTCTTTCATATCAACAATAATACGTATTTTAGCTGCAGTTGCACCTTTATTTTTAGGAATAAAATTATTATTATTAAATTCAATTATATCTTGGTTTTCAATTTCCACTTCATATTTAACATCACTAAATAATTTAGAAAGACACTCATCTATTGTATCTTTATCATATTCACTATCTGATATACTATCTTCATTCACTTCTACATCCCAAACCAAACCTTTTACATTCATGGAATGTTTTTTCTTTAATTTTAGATTTTCTATTTTCCCAATAATTTTATAACGATTAAGGATACAATGCCTACAATTTTCTCTTTCCTCTAGATTATTAGATACTCCTGGTATATTTAAGGTATTAGAGCCATTAATTCTATCAAGAAAAACAATAGTTATACAAATACAAATAATAATCCCTAACATTATAACCATTTTTTTATTTTTCATTTTTTACCTCCCTTTGCATTTTTTATAATCATAAAGGGATTCATTTTAAATATTTCAGCAAACATTTAAAACTTCTTATTATTATATAATCAATCTCTTAAACCTAACAAATTAAAATCATCTTCTATTTAAATCATATCAAAAAACACTCATATAAACAACAAAAATTAAATTTTTTTATTATTATTCATTTTTATACAATTAATATTTTTACAACTAGAGAACTAAAATAACTTAACTATCATAGTACTAAATAAATTATAAAAAATTTCTTTCTATCCATCTTATGTTGTTATTAAACTTTCTGTTTAGGCTTTAAATAATGCTTTACCCCACTATTTCAATACATCTTATGTTGTTATTAAACACAAAACCAACTAAAACAAAAATAATTTTTTACACATTTCAATACATCTTATGTTGTTATTAAACGAAAAATATATTTTAATTATTATGTTAGCGAATATAAATTTCAATACATCTTATGTTGTTATTAAACGGAAACAAGTTCCCCGTTTTTAATTTTTTTACGTAACATTTCAATACATCTTATGTTGTTATTAAACTCAATTGGCGGTACTCGAATTCCTAATTCATATAAATTTCAATACATCTTATGTTGTTATTAAACCATATTTAAATCCATTTGATATGGATATAGGATATGAATTTCAATACATCTTATGTTGTTATTAAACGTACTCTTTGTCTAGCTTGTCCAATACTTATATCAATTTCAATACATCTTATGTTGTTATTAAACCATTGAAATGAGAAACAAGTATTTGAAATTTAAAGTATTTCAATACATCTTATGTTGTTATTAAACCATCACAATTAATATAAAAATTATTAGAATGATTAATTTCAATACATCTTATGTTGTTATTAAACTCTTTACGAAGAATTATGTAAACTTTTCAAAAAAGAATTTCAATACATCTTATGTTGTTATTAAACTTGAAGAAACTGCAAAAATTCCTTTTGGTTACTACGAATTTCAATACATCTTATGTTGTTATTAAACATCGAAGCTGGCAGGGTAACATTGACAGAGGATAATTTCAATACATCTTATGTTGTTATTAAACTGAATGAAAGAGATAAATTAAGAGATAATGCGATAAAATTTCAATACATCTTATGTTGTTATTAAACTGAATGAAAGAGATAAATTAAGAGATAATGCGATAAAATTTCAATACATCTTATGTTGTTATTAAACTAATCACTATCGCTCGTTATAGAGAACTCCAATTTTATTTCAATACATCTTATGTTGTTATTAAACTGCGAGTGTTGCAGATACAAGTGTACTTTTAGAACCATTTCAATACATCTTATGTTGTTATTAAACTGATAGTATTGGTATTTGTGCCGAGGGAAGCTATAATTTCAATACATCTTATGTTGTTATTAAACCCATTTTGCTTTGATGCTGGTGTAGGTTGAGGGGATTTCAATACATCTTATGTTGTTATTAAACTGAAAGTGATGAAGGAAATGAAGGCTCAGCTGAAGAATTTCAATACATCTTATGTTGTTATTAAACATTGTCGATTTAGGAATACCAGTCATTTTAGATAGTATTTCAATACATCTTATGTTGTTATTAAACCCTAGTAAATAAGCCACTTTTCATATTCTATTATACCTCAAAACCTTTATATATCAACACTTTTATGTTTTTTTACCAGGCGATTTTACTTTTTTATAATTACCAGTCAAAATCTTTTGAACCCTTACTCTCCCAATGGTTTTAAAGGTTTAATCATAAATTATGTCTGGTAAAAACTATATAATAATACTTTATTGCTATATAATTTTAAAAATTTATAATTATATATGTGTTATAATATGTTGCTTATCTTTATTTAACTGTTCAATCAATTTATTAACACTTTCAAATTTTCTTTCTTCTCTTATTTTCTTTATAAATGCAATAGTAATTATTTTACCATAAACATCCTCATCAAAATTAAATATATTGACTTCTAATGAAGCTTTAGATAAAGTTTTAAAAGTTGGATTAAAACCAAGATTTGCCATTCCTAAATAAACCTTATCATCAATATATACTTTTGCACCATAAACTCCGTTTTGAGGTAATACATAATCTTTAGCATCAATATTAGCTGTTGGAAATCCAATCTTATGACCGTTTTGGCGTCCATATATAACTTCACCACTTACACTATATGGACGATTTAATAATTTTGTAACAGTTTCTACATCTCCATTATTCAATAATTCCCTAAGATAACTAGATGATATTTTATGATGTTCATATTCTAATTTTTCAATCACTGTTACTTGGTAATCATCATTACTATTTGCAATTAAAATATTATTGTCACCTAATCCCCGATTTCCAAAATGAAAATCAAAACCACATACCACATGTTTGATTTTAGGTTCTATAATGTATTCTTCAATAAATTTTTTAGGTTCTAATTTCGCTAAAGTATTATTAAATCGCAACACGAAAAGATAATCAAAATCATATCTCTTTAATAATTTAATCTTATCCTCTAAACTCATCAAATACTTAAATGGTTGATGAGTTAAAAAAGATTTTGGTTGAACATCAAAAGTCAACAATCCCTTTTTTAAACTATTCTTTTCAGCAACACTTATAACTTCTCTAACCAATTTTAAATGTCCCAAATGAAAACCATCAAAAAATCCTAATGCTACACAACTTGGTTCCAAAACCAGATTATTTTGTTCATTTAAATATATGATTTCCATTACCATAATCCTCTTATATTCTTCAAGTACCCTTCACCATCAGGTCCATACATCGCTAAAACTTTTCTATTCTTATTTACGATAACAACTTGTTCATTAATATCAGCTTTGATCTTTTTCCCATGATAAACAATATTTTCATCTTCAACTTCTAACCACTGATAATCACTTAAAGCAGTTTCTAAATCTAAATATTTAAATTGTCCATCAGCTATTTGTTCCAATGTATAACACTCACTTAAAGAAAACTTACCTGATTTTGTTCTGACTAACTCCTGCATATGACCAGGATACCCCAATGTTGTAGCAATATCAAAACACAATGAGCGAATGTACGTTCCTTTAGAACATCCAACTTTAAACTTGATCAAATTATTTTTAATTTCTAAAACATCTATATAATTAATATTAACTGTTCTAGCTGGTATCTCCACAGTTTCTCCAGCTCGAGCATACTCATATAACTTTTTCCCATTAACTTTAATAGCTGAATACATCGGAGGTTTTTGAACCTGTACACCTATAAAGCTTTTTATACAATTAATTATTTTATCACTATCAATTGACTGATATTCTTTAACTTCTAAGACCATTCCACTAGCATCATATGTATCTGTACTAGTTCCTAAATTTAATGTTGCGATATACTCTTTATTCTCGCTTGTTAAAAATTGAAGAACTTTTGTTGCCTTATTAACACATACTACTAATACACCTGTGGCATCAGGATCTAACGTTCCACAATGACCAACTTTTTTTGTATGTAAGATTTTTCGTAATTTATTAACCACATCGTGGCTTGTCATTCCTTTAGGTTTATTTACCAATATAATTCCATCCATTTTTTATCACCGTTTACCATTTTACAGAGGATTTCAATAAAATGCAAATATCTTTGCATATATTGATAAATTTGATAAAATAGAATACGGTGATTAAAATGACAATGAAAAAAGTTTTAGGCTGTATTCGAAAAGCCGATGAAGAATTTGATTTAATTCAAGATGGTGATAAAGTCTGCGTTGGTGTCTCAGGTGGGAAAGACTCAACTTTGCTTTTATACTGCTTATCACTATATAAAAAATTTGCTCGAGTAAAGTTTGATGTAATTGGTGTTCATATTGAAATGGGATTTCCTAATATGGATTTTAGTGAAGTAGATGCTTTTTGTAAAAAGAATAATATTGAATTATATCATGAACCTAGTGATGTTTATGAAATTCTTAAGCTAAATAAAACAGATGATGGTAGATTACAATGTTCACTTTGTTCAAAATTTAAAAAAGCATTAGTAATTGATGGCGCAAAAAAATATGGTTGCAATAAAGTTGCTTTTGCTCATCATGGTGATGATGCTGTTGAAACATTATTTATGAATATGGTGTATGGTGGTAAAATTGCAACTTTTACTCCTAAAATGTATCTAACTAGAACAGAAATGAATTTTATCCGTCCCTTTGTTTATGCTTATGAATCAGATATAGTTTCAGCAGTAAAAGAGGCTAATGTTCCTATTGTAATCTCTACCTGTCCTGCTGATAAACATACTAAACGTGAAGAATTCAAACACTTATTAAATGATTTATATCAAAAATATCCACAAGCTAAAAGTAATCTTCTGACTAGTTTGACTAATGAAAAAAATACGATGCTCTGGAAAAAAACACCCAAAGAAAAATAAATTCACAAATGTGAATAAATTGTGAAAAAAGTGGACGTTTGTCCACTTTTAAACATGTTTAATAACAAAATAATTTTTCTTACCTCGACGAATTACTGTTGCTTCACTACCAAAAGCATTTGATTTACTTACTATAAACTCAACATCTTTAATTCGCTCCCCATTAATTAGAATAGAACCACCATTAACAAACTCTCTTGCTTCACGTTTACTTTTAGCACCACCACAAGTAATCAAAGCATCTAAAATATTTAAATCTTCTTTTACCTCTACACTAGGAACTCCTTCAAAGCAAACTTTAACCTGGTCTAATGTTAAAGATTGAATTTGTCCTGAAAATAACATTTTCGAAATATTCACAGCCTCATCATAAGCCTCTCTACCATGCAAGAATGTAATTACTTCACGAGCTAATGCCTGATGAGCTTCTCGTAAATGTGGCTGCGTTTTATTTTTTTCTTCTAATTCCATGATTTCTTCAGGAGTTAAGAAAGTTAAGAATTTTAAATAATCAATTACTTTATCATCTTCAGAATTAATAAAGAACTGATACATCTCATATGGAGATGTTTTTTCTTTATCTAGCCAAATAGCTTTACCATTAGTTTTACCAAATTTTGTACCGTCACTCTTTGTTAATAAAGGCATTGTAAATCCATAAGCTTCTTTACCATCTTTTTTACGAATCAATTCAATACCAGCAGTAATATTTCCCCATTGATCTTGACCTGCCACTTGCATTACACAATTTTTATTGTTATATAACCATTCAAAATCCATCGCCTGCATGATCATATAAGAAAATTCTGTATACGTAATTCCTGCATCTAAACGACGTTTAACAATATCTTTATTTAACATATAATTAATATTAAAATACTTACCATAATCTCTTAAAAAATCAATAAAGTTTAAATCTTTTGACCAATCATAGTTATTTACTACTTCAAACCCAAATAAATCTTGAGCTTGTTTTTTTAAACAAGCAAAGTTATGATCCACTGTTTCTTTAGTAATCATTGGTCGTTCTGTATCAGGCTTAGGATCTCCAATTAACCCTGTTGCACCACCAACCAATAAAATAGGATTATGACCTGCCTCCTTTAATCGTTTTGATATCAAAAACGATGAGAAATGTCCAATATGTAAACTATCACCAGTTGGGTCTGTACCAATATAAAAAGTCATCCCTCCATTATTTAACTTTTCTTCTAAATCAGGTGAACTAACATCCTTAATTAATCCACGCCATACTAATTCATCATAAATTTTCATCTCTTATCCTCCATCTATAAAATAAAAAGAGATTCCATCCTAAAAGGACGAAATCTCGCGGTACCACCTTTATTCATGCTCACACATGCGCTCAAAATCAATAACGGAATTACCCGTCTAGACTTTGCATCTAGAAACTCCAGAGTGTATTCATCAGTAGTACATCCTTGTTTTCACCAGCCACAAGGTCTCTTAAATGCCTATTTTGATTACTATTTTCTTTCAACGTCGTAATAGAATTATATGATATATTTTTTAATAAGTCAACATGCCAGCAATTAACTTTATCTTAATTGCCATAAAACTGCATTTCTCCAATTGTACGGGCATTATATTTTACTATTCTAATAGAACTTGTATACACTGCCTCATTTAAATCAAGATATATCCACTTTCCATTTCCAACTAATTCCTGATCTAACAAAAGTTCACCATTTTCATTATTGTACAATTCAATTTTGCCTGTTTTTTCTCCATACCCAAGATAAATTCCTACTGTCTTGAGTAAGGGACAGTTTTTGAATCTTAAAACAGCATCATAAGGAAATACGGTATCTGTATTCCATATATTACTAAAACTAGTCTTAAAAGAAGTTCCCTGTTTTAATGCAGTAAGAGAATCTTTGGGTGTGTTTTCTGATTCATCAAATAAATTAGTAAATGCTTCTTGAATCCCTTTATGATTCTTAGGAGCAGCTAAACTCAACTGTCCTAAATCAATTTCTGATACAGCTACTTTGATACCTTTTTTTAATTGTGAACAACCGACTTCTCCTTTAACTGGTTTTACATCTTCACCAACCTTACTATTGGCGAGTCGTCCATAAAAAACCATCTCTGTTAATTCTGCTGTATTATATTTTACTATCCTAATTTTATTTGTGAAAATCTTTTCATTAGTTACTGGATTGACTTTCCAACAATTAAATGAATCTAGATTAGAACTATAAATCAATTTTCCACTATCATAATCATAAATCTCTATTTTACCAGTATTATATGTATCATACATACCAATGTATGTAATATCATAATAATCATCAAATGTAACTATTGCATCATAAGGATAACTTTGTTGCGAAGACACAGCTATTTTCCCAAAAATAGTTTCCGGTTTTTCTTTAAATTTCAACCATGGTGTTACTGGTGATGATTCAGGTTCATCAAACAAATTATAAAATTGATTTAACATATAATTATCTTGAGATGGTCTTTGTCCAGCTGATATATTGACAATTTCACTATTATCAAAAGTTACTGTTTCTCGAGAACCATTAAGATCGCCTAAACGTAATTCTTGAACCATAATTTTTTCTTGAGGATAAAACTCTGCCTCTACATCTTCTCCACTAGTTTTTACAAAAGTTACTGTTTCTGATACATCTACTGAAACTATTCCATTTTCAATAACAGCAGAATTTTTCTTACCTTCTTTATACCCATAAAACGGAGTAACAAATGAAGCCTTCTTGCAATCCCCTACCATCAAAGGATATTCTTTAAGTTTGCTTCCATCAGCAGTTGGTGACCAAAGAGCATAAATAACTTCCGAAGTATTTCTATCCTTATATTTATAAATATATATATCAGCAGATTCATAATAATCAACTAAATCTGCATTTTTAAGGGTATCGGTGGCCATACTGATGTAATACCATGACTCCTTTTTGTCCCAATCTCCCTTTCCTGTGGTTAAACCAGAATTTGCATAAACACCAGACCATTCATCTCGTAACATGAACATAGAAAGACGATCAAGGCCTTCTCGTTCCCCTACAAGAAAAGCCCGCAAAAGTCGATCTGCTCTTCCTTTTGCATATGCAGGATTATTATGATTGTCAACTCCTTCTTGAGTTAAATCTTTTGCAAACACATCAAACTCTGAACACCAAATATCCACCCCAGGTGTATTTTTATTTCTCCAATCTACAATAGTACGAATATTATTTCTAAATCTAGAATTTTCTGGTGCTTCTTCATCAGTAATATAATCATGGTAATTAATGAAATCAGCTGCAAATTTACCATCTTGTCGATTAAAATCAAACCATTCTTTCATTAAAGTAAGATAGGCAGTAGCATTTTCACCAGAGGATGCTAAACCACCCATTGCCAACTTAAAATTTGGATCCGCACTTTTGACACCTCCATTAGGAATAACGCCTTCATGTCCATCATAATCTGCACTTAACATTGCAGCATATTCATAAGGGGTAAAATAACTGTCCTTTGTCTCCCATGTTTTATCCTGTTCGTTCCATGATTCTACCCCATTTAAAATATTTAAACCTGCCTTGATCATCTCATTTTTATTTACATTAAGAGTGGAATAATCAAGATTAGAATTACTACCATAGCGAGCAGCAAAATTATACATCGCATTACTATGAAGAGCATAAGATACAGGATCATTTGTATCAGCGTTTTCTTCTACAGGAATTGTATTTTTAATTGTTTTCCAATCCTCATTTTCATTTTGAAACGCTTCAGAAGTCATTTGGAGACAAGGGATTACATCTATTTTCATATCTTTGAGAGTTTTATAATAAATATCTTTATCAACCACATTTGTAAAACTATGTGTTCCATCTTGATGGGTCATCCAAGACCAGTTATAATATTCCCTAATATTTCCAAGTGCCAAAAGTGCTGTATAGGGATCATCACAAAAAGCATTAGCGCCTATTTTTTGACCAGATGTTAAATTTGAAGATTGAAACACTTCTTTTTCAGGTCCGGTTTTTTGTATGTCTTTATTTGTTAGTTCACTTACTTTATAACCATAAATTCCTAATTCATTAATCCCGCTATCTGTACTATTACATGTAACTCGTAAATAACGAGTTGGTTGAGGGGTTTCAAAATGTTCCACTCGATATTTCATATAATAATTAGTAGGTAAAGACCCAAGCTGTTTCCATGTTGAAGGATCTCCCTGCCAAATTTTTACTGTGGGTGAACCATTAGCATCCATATACCCAATATCAGTGATCATATAATAACCACCCAAATCAATATGCATATTTGCCCCACCATATTCTGATTTTGCATGAGGATACCATGTTTTACCTTCTATTTTATTATTACTAGTTACTGGTGTCTGTGGTAGCAGTTCTTGATCATCAAACAAAATTTCTGCATCACGTGTGTAATCATATCTAAGAAATGCAATTGATTCATCATAAATTGTCATTTCATTAACATCTAGTAAAGTTGATTCAGTTTTTTTATAAATTAGGTTTTTTCCTCCTGCAAACACTTCTACTGTATTTAAAATAAAACAAAAAGCAGTACATATCGCTATTATTCTCAAAGTTTTTTTCATAAAACTCCTCCCTCTTTCTTTATTATAGATGCCTTTAAAGATTTGATTAAATTTAATTAACTGCACTAACTAATTTATCCAGCATAGTAAAAAAATGAATAGAAAATATCTATTCATTAGTAGAATCTCGTTTAATAAACATATGTTGTACAGCAATTTCTTTAGAATCAATTTTTTCTTCATGTAAAAACTTTGTTAATAAACGCACTGCAAGTGCTCCCATATCATAAACAGGTACATTCATTGAAGATAATGTTGGTTTACACATTATTGAATAGCTAGTATTCAACATACCCACAACTTCCATTTCTCCAGGAATACTGATTCCATTTTCCTGAGCTGCATTAATCACTGCTACCCCATCTTTATCATACCCACAAAACACCAAATCATGTCGATGTTTTTTAAAATATTCAACAAAATTAGGGTAAGTATTTTCATAATGGCTTGAGCTAGTTAAAATCTGATTAGTTGTAAAAACTTTATCATATTTTTTATATGTATCTTTGATACCCTCAATAATTTCATCACTTTTGATTAAATTTTGCTTTGGCAAAATATAGACAATATCATCTTTTCCATTTGCTAAATATTTATCAACAATTTCTTCAGCAGCTTTTTTAACATCAATATATATAGAACCTATATTTTCACCAGAAAT
This sequence comes from Thomasclavelia sp., assembly GCF_047249845.1. GTDB lineage: Bacteria > Bacillota_I > Bacilli_A > Erysipelotrichales > Coprobacillaceae > Thomasclavelia. Next base: position 34,725 of record NZ_JBKTWO010000001.1, on the reverse strand, counting down.
CTTTTTACCAATAACTACAATTGGTAAATTATATTTAACAATTGAATCGATAGTTTCATCAATATTATCATTATTAAATAAGATAACTCCATCTACTCGTGATTTAACTAAACGCTCGGTAACATCAACAACCGTATTTTCATCACCAATATCATCAGTAGTATACATATTAATATTATAATCTAAGTGTCTACCAGTATCTCCAATACCACCGATCATATCCTTTACATGAGCAAATAATGATTGCGGGAATACTATTGCAATAGTAGTAGTTTTGCTTGTTGCTAGTCCTCTAGCAATATCATTTGGTTTGAAATCTAAGCGTTCAATAACATCCAAGACTTTTTGTTTGGTTTTTTCTCGAACAACATTTGAACCATTAATCACCCGAGAAACTGTTGCAAGAGAAACACCTGCTTCTCTTGCAACATCATAAATAGTAACTTTCTTCATTAATCTTTTAAATCTTCAATGATGACATCTAGCTCATCTTCAATATCATCCATTGCATCATCTAGTTCTTTTATTGCATCAAAATCTTTGTCTTGAATTTTTGTCTTAATTTCATTTAGCTTATTTGTTAAATCGCTGCTAACTTTAGCAACTGATGCTTTAAAGTTTGCATATTCATCACTTGATTTAACAGAGCTAGCTAATTGTTCTAATTTTACTTTTACCTCTGCTAATTTAGTACCTGTTGATTCTTTAAATTCCTCAACATCAAATTCATCAATTGAAAGTTTAATTTCTTCAATCGTATTATTAATCAAATCCTCAAAATCTTCTTTAGTCATATTTTGAGCCTTATCATATAACTCTTGAGATTTTTCCTTAAGATCTTCTCTTAATTCACTACCTTTTTTAGGAGCTAATAACATCCCAATTACTGTACCAATACCAATACCAGCTATAAATTTTCCAATTTTCATAACACTTTCACCTTTCTAAAATTTTTTTCTAAACAAACTAATAATAGCACTAATCGGATTAAACTTAGGTCGATTCGGATCGAAGAAACGAGCAATTGATTCAATCGGTGCATTTAAAAGATCCAATTTATAAGTTATATCATCCATGATTTTTTCTGCCTTATCAATTGTACTTTGAGCCATTTCTACTGTGTTACCAACTTGTTTTACTGTTGTCGAACTACGAAGCAAAAGAATTCCTAAACAAACTAATGCAAAAGCTCCTGACAAAATTAAAACACAGTAACAAACGTCTATAGCAGTCATAACTTTACCTCGACTTTCTAAAAAATATTATACCACAATTTTTAATACTTATATAGATTTTTTTATCGTGATAACTTTTTCTTCAAGTTTATATATATCTTTACTAGACATAAACAAGAAAACTACATCATCATATTTGGCTAACTCTTCAGCTGCTTCTTGATCTTCTCCAATAACTTTTGCTCTCGGTAAATTTTTAGCGATATCATATATATCAATATCGATACCGTCTTCTTTTGCAGCATTTTCAGGGAAAGGACAAAAATATGGATAATCAGCTAAATCCATTGCTTGGGCAAATTGAACTGCAAATCGAGCTCCCCGAGAAAAACGATCTGGTTTAAATATTGCTACGATCTTTTTGCTAGGATATTTGACCCTAGTTGCCTCTATTACATATTTAATTGCAGTAGGATGATGCGCATAATCATCAACGTAAACATTATTACCTACTTCAGTAACACTATAACGGCGTTTCGTACCTTCAAAAGTTGCCAATCTATTTTGAATATATTCACTACTCATGTTTTCTAAATAACCAAGTGTAATAATAGCCAGTGAATTATATAACATATGCATACCAAAGAATGGCAAATTGAAATGTCCAAATAATTCATTATGAATATAAACATCAAAAGAAAAACCTAAATTATTTTCTATTATATTTACCGCCCTAACGTCATTATAGTCATTTAGACCAAATCTCATAACTCTTTTTTTAAAATTAATTTTTTTAATATTTTGATCATCGCCCCAAACAATAACTGTATCTTTTACTTGATTTGCAAATTTTTCAAATGACTCAATATATCTTTCTAATGTTTTAAAATAATCAACATGATCTAATTCAATATTATTAATAATAGCATATTTTGGATAATAATATAAAAAATGATCCTGAAATTCACATGATTCTGCAATAAAGTACTTACTATCTTTAACCGCATGACCAGTACCATCACCAATTAAAACTGATGTTTTATCAAAACCTTCAAACAAATGATAAGCCATCCCTGTTGTTGTAGTTTTACCATGAGTACCTGCTATACTGATAGAAATAAATTTTTCCATAAATTGACCTAAAAACTCAAAATACCGATAACATTTAACATTTGGATTAGCTAATGCAGCTTTAACTTCCACATGTTCATCATTAAAAGCATTACCAATAATCACAGTATAACCATCTTTAATATTATTAGCATCAAAAGAATAAATCGGAATATTTCTTTTTCTTAATTCTTCCTCTATAAAAATATATTTATCTATATCACTACCACATACTTCATTCCCAAGTTCATAAAGAATTTCCGCTAACGGTGCCATTCCTGAACCCTTAATACCTATAAAATAATACATTTTTGTCACCTCACTCCACCATTTTAGCACAAATTAAGATAAAAGTATTTAACGTATTCTAAAAAGTATAATTTTTTATCGACAATTAAAATGATTAAGATTTATTCTCTTAATCATTAAATTACTTTTAGATCTTTTGAATAACTGTTTAATACTTTACATCCCTCTTTAGTAACCATTACTAAATCTTCAATCCGTACCCCAAACTTACCTGGTAAATAAATTCCTGGCTCAATTGAAAAAATCATGCCTTCTTCAACTTCTAAATCAAAATTTACAGAAACATCACCATATTCATGAACATCTTTTCCAATAAAATGACCTAAACGATGATTAAACTCCTTACCATATCCTGCTTTAGTAATTAAATCACGGGCAGTTTTATCTATATCACACAATTTAACTCCAGGCTTTATTATTGCTTCTGCAGCTTCATTAGCTGATTTTACTAATTCATAAACCTTTCTTGCTTCCTCACTAACTTCTTGATAAAAAACTGTTCTAGTCATATCTGAACAATAACCTTTATATTTACACCCCATATCAATAATTATGCTGTCTCCCGGTTTCAAGTGACTATTATCATTTTCATGATGAGGATTAGCCCCATTAGCACCATAGGCAATGATTGCATCAAAACTATTACCATCACCACCTAATTTATTATAAATTTCACCTAACTTGTCTGCTACTTCAAGTTCTGATAATCCTAAAGATACTTGATGGATAACTTCATGAATCGCTTTATCATTGATCAAACTAGCTTCTATCATTAAAGCCTGCTCTATTTCATCCTTGATCATTCGAACATGATCAATACACTTTGAGCCATTAACAAATCTAACATCAGGGATTTTTTCCATTAAACTAAGTAAAAAATTTGCACGCCAATGTTTATCAACACCAATTACCTTTGGATTATTAAGATTATCAACTATTGATTGTACAGCATCATCTGTGTCACTATGCCAAACAATATCAATTCCTAAATCATTTTCAACAAAAAATAATTTATTAAAAAATAATTTATGATGACCATTTACAGCCAACATTAATACATACATTCTTTCACCAGGATTATTGACATAATTAATCAGATAATCTATTGATGAAGGTTCACTAATCAATAAATAATCTAGACCAGCTTCCTTCATATTACTTACAACGGCATCAATTCTATTCTTGTTCATCATCAATCACCGCGATTCCTAATTCTTCTAACTGTGCATTATCAACATTACTTGGGGCTTTAGACATTGGGCACACTGCGCTAGCATTTTTAGGGAAAGCAATAACTTCGCGGATATTTTCACTTCCTGTAAGCAGCATCGCTAGACGATCAAGACCTAATGCAAATCCTCCATGTGGTGGTGTACCATATTGAAAAGCTTCAACAAACCAGCCAAATTGACTATCAATTCTTTCTTGAGTAAATCCTAACGCTTTAAAAGCCCGTTCTTGTAAGTCTTGTTCATAAATTCTTTGTGATCCTCCACCTAATTCAAAACCATTTAAAACAATATCATATGCATCAGCTAAACAATTAGCTGGATCATTTTCAATTTTATCAATATCACTATCTTTAGGACGAGTAAATGGGTGATGTACTGCATAATAACGTTCTGTTTCATCATCATATTCAAACATTGGGAAATCAACAATCCATAAAAATGCAAACTCATCATTATTAAATAATTTTAGCTCTTTTCCCAAATGATTACGTAACGCTGCTAAAGCATCACAAACAACACTATATTTAACATCACTAACAAATAATAACAAATCATTATCACCAGCATCCATAGCAGTTAATAAACGTGTCATTTGTTCATCGTTAAAAAATTTAGCAATTGGTCCTTCACCTTTTCCATTCTTAACTTTTAACCAGGCTAGTCCCTTAGCCTTATATGTTTTAACTACATCTGTTAACTTATCAATCGCTTTACGAGAAAAATTATCCGCCTCTCCTTTAACATTGATTCCTTTAACATGTCCATTAGCCTCTAATGCACTTTTAAAAACCATAAATTCAACATCTTTTACTGTTTCATTTAAATTTACTAACTCTAATCCAAAACGAATATCCGGTTTATCAATTCCGTATTTTTCCATTGCTTCATGCCAAGTCATACGTGGCAACGGTAATTGAAGGTTAATTCCTTTAACATCTTTCATTACTTGAGCTAATAATTCTTCTCCCATAGTAATGATTTCATCAGTTGTCATAAAACTCATTTCAACATCAACTTGCGTAAATTCTGGCTGGCGATCTAAACGAAGATCCTCATCTCTAAAACACCGAGCAATCTGATAATAACGTTCAAATCCCGAAACCATCAATAATTGTTTAAATAATTGCGGTGATTGAGGTAAAGCATAAAAAGAACCATTATGAACTCTGGAAGGAACTAAAAAATCTCTTGCTCCTTCAGGCGTTGAGCGATTTAAATAAGGAGTTTCTACATCAATAAAATCATGATTATCCAAAAAATTACGAATACTGCTAGTAATTTTATGACGTGTTATAATTTTATTTTGCATTACTGGTCTTCTTAAATCTAAATAACGATATTGCATTCTAGCATCTTCACTGGCATCAGTGTCATCACTCGTATAAATAGGCGTAACTTTAGCAGTATTAATAATATTAATATGCATAGCTTCAATCTCTATATCCCCTGTTGGCATATTAGGATTTTTAGAGCTGCGTTCAATTACTTTACCAGCTACATGTAACACATACTCATTTTTAATTTCTCTACCTATAGCTTCCATTTCTTCATTTAAAACAATCTGGGTAATTCCAAAACGATCTCTTAAATCAATAAAAATTAAAGATCCTAGATTTCTTTTTTTAGCTACCCATCCTTTTAATTCAACAAATTTATTAACATCACTAATTCTTAATTCGCCATTATTATGAGTTCTATTCATGAACATGTCCCTCCATATGATTTTCAATATAAGCTACAATATTTTCAATTGGTACTATATCCTGTGTTTTTGAATGAGTACATTTGATATTTACTACTTCATCAGCTACTTCCTGATCACCAATGATCATTGCAAAATGACTATCCATTCGATCAACCGTTTTAAATTGAGCTTTTAAAGAGCGCCCTTGATAATCCATATCGACACTAAAACCATTAGCACGAAGCATCGCTGTAATCTGAACCGCTAAATCTTTAGCTTGATCACCCAAAGGCATTACATATACATCCAATCCATCAGCTTCTTCTAAATCATCATCCATTGCAATTAACAAGCGTTCCATTCCAAAGGCAAATCCAACACCAGGAGCTTCTGGTCCACCTAATTCTTGAACTAAACCATTGTAGCGACCACCACCACCAACTGTTGAACCAGCTCCTAAACGTGGATCATCAGAAATAACTTCAAATACAGTATGACAATAATAGTCTAATCCACGAACTAAATTTGTATCGACTACATATTCAATTTCCAAATCATCTAATAGTTCACATACTTTAGTAAAATGTTGTTTTGCTGCTTCACTTAAATAATCGATTGTTTTTGGTGCCTTAGCCATAGCTGGATGATCATGATCAATTTTACAATCCAAAATTCTTAACGGATTAATTTCATAACGACTTTTACAATCACCACACAACTCATCTAAATATGGCTCAAAATGAGCTTTTAGAGCATTACGATAAGCATCACGACTTTCATTATCACCAAGTGTATTAATATGTAACTTAACCCCTTTTAATCCTAGCGCTTCAACAAGAGTAACTGCCATAGTCATACATTCAACATCTAAATATGGTGATTCATAACCAATCATTTCTACCCCGAATTGGTGAAACTGACGTTGCCGCCCATTTTGAGGACGTTCATATCTAAACATTGGTCCAATATAATATAATTTACTAATTTTATCAGGATTAGAAAACATCTTATTTTCTACATACGCTCTAGCCACACCCGCTGTTCCTTCAGGGCGTAAAGTTATTGAACGACCTTTCTTATCTGCAAAAGTATACATTTCTTTACTAACTACATCAGTTGTATCACCAACTGCACGACAAAATAATTCTGTATGTTCAAATATTGGTGTTCGCACCTCTTTAACATTATAATTAGCACAAATAGTCCTAATTAATTGTTCTAACGTTTGCCATTTAGCACTTTGCTCAGGCAAAATATCCACTGTTCCTCGAGCAGCTTTATACATCATCTTCATTTCCTCCTTAATAATATAAAAACGTCCTTAAAATAAGGACGTTAATTAACGCGGTACCACCTTAATTCGTGTTAAACAACACGCTCTCTTGTCTTAACGCGACATACGTTTACTTCTACTTACTTCAAAGTAACTCCTCCCAAGTGTCCCACAACCTTCTTTTAAATACTTTCACCACCCGTATTCTCTCTAAAAAAAGATATAATTGTTTAAGCTTGTTCTCTGGATTAAAAATATTATATATAATATTTTTTTTAAAAGCAAGAATATTTACTGATAATTAATATCATTATCCTTTTTAATAAAATAACAATTCTAAATCAACCAATATTACTTGCTATAGATCTACTAAATATTATAGTCATTATCGTTGATTATAATCCAATCATAAACAACATTTTACTCATTAACTGCGAAGAATTCATCATAAATCAATCAGATTCTAATTCTTTTTCACTTAATTTAAAAATATTAATTATCTAATGAATAATTCTTTTAACCTCAAATATTCCTTGTATCTTATTAATATTATCAATTGCCTGTTGCAATCGCGAAGCATCTTCTACTGAAATCTTGAGTTTAATAATTGCTTTCATATCAATAACATCTGCATGAATATTTAAAATATTAATCTTCATTTGTCCTAAAGACGTAACTACATCATTTAGTAAATTAGTTCGATCTAAACCAATTATTTCCAGATCAGCCTGAAACTTCATAGTTGAAATTGAAGCAAAATCCCAGTAAACATCTATTAATCTAGATTTCACTTCAGGCATTTGAATATTAGGACAATCTTTACGATGAACTTTAATTCCTTGACCTTGTGAAACAAAGCCTTGAATATCATCACCAGGAATCGGATTACAACATTTAGATAACTGGATCTTTAAACCATCTATTCCTTTAACAACAACGCCTGAATTACTTCTTATTGATTGTTGTTTTTCATTAACCTGATTATTTCTTTGCAGCATTTTAGAAATACTATCAAAAAAACCACTCTTTTTAGGAACAACTCGATCAATCAAAGTCATTGCCGGCAAACTCTTTTTACCAATAAAATAAAGAATATCATCAAATGAACGAGCACCAAATGACCCTAAAAAAGTTTTATAAGTATCTGGATCTAAATATTTTTTCTCATCTAACTGTCGTTTTCTAAGTTCCTCTCTTAAAACCTTACGTCCATCTTCAATTGCATCTTTCTTAGTTTCTGCCTCTCTAGATGCGATGAATTGTCGGATTTTATTACGAGCACCAGCCGTACGAACAAATTTCAACCAATCCTCACTGGGCCCTTGCGATTGCTTATTTGTCTTGATTTCAACTACATCACCAGTATTTAACTTTGTATCTATTGGCACCATAACATTGTTAACTAAAGCACCAACAGCTTTATGACCCACTTCAGTATGAATTCGGTATGCAAAATCAATTGGAGTTGAACCATTTGGTAATTCAACAATTTTCCCTTGTGGGGTTAAAACATAAACATTAGCTTCAAAAATATCCCTTCTTAATGAATCATAATATTCTTTTGCATCACCATCTTTAATATCATCACTTAAAGAAATAAACTCTCTTAGCCACTGTAATTTTTCACCAATTTCCTGTTGTTCCTTTTTAGAAGAATAACCTTTGTTTTCTTTATAACGCCAATGAGCAGCTATCCCTAATTCTGCTAATTCATCCATCTCTTCAGTACGGATTTGAATTTCAAAAGTATTTCCATCCTCACCGATTACAGAAGTATGCAAAGATTGATACATATTCGGTTTTGGCATAGCAATATAATCTTTAAATCTTCCAGGAATTGGACGGTAATGATCATGAATTAAACCCAAAACACCATAACAATCCATCTTATCTTTAGTAATGATCCTTAAAGCATATAAATCATATAGCTCATCAAAACGTTTCTTTTTAACAAACATTTTTTTGTAAATACTATAAATTGATTTAGCCCTTCCTAAAATTCGATACTCATATTTATTTTCATCAAGCATATTTTTAACAGATTCCATCATTTTAGCAACAGATTCTTTTCTTTCTTCCTGTTTAACTGCTAAAAGATTAGAAATATCTTTAAAGGCTACAGGATCTAAATATGATAAACTTAAATCTTCTAATTCAGTTTTAATATCATTGATCCCTAAACGATGAGCAATTGGTGTATATACTTCTAAAGTTTCTCTAGCAATTCTTTTTTGTTTATGAGGAGGCATAAATTGTAATGTTCTCATATTATGAAGACGATCGGCAAACTTTATTAATATAACTCGAATATCCTTTGCCATGGCAATATAGATCTTTCGATGATTTTCAGCATAAACATCTGATTCATCTTTAAAGGGCATTTTACCAATTTTCGTAACCCCTTCAACTAATGTTGTAATTTCCTCTCCAAAACGTTCAACCATTTCTTCACGACTGACATGACAATCTTCCATTACATCATGAAGCAACCCTGCTGTAATCGTAGCTGGTCCAGTTTGTAAAGTTGCTAAAATATAAGCTACCCAAATCAAATGATTAGTATATGGTTCACCGCTTTTTCGTTTTTGATCCTTATGTTTTTCCATAATATAATCATAAGCCTGATTTATTAAAGTAAGACTTTCTTGACTAGTAATATATTTATTACATACTTCTAAAACATCTTTTATTGAAACACTATCCCCTGCACCTTTGTATTCCATCATAAAAACACCTCCCTTATTATTAAAAAAGAGCCATGCTCTTTTTTAATATTTTAATATTGAATAAACATTATAACCTTCTAGTTTATCTCTTCCTTTTAATTCTTCTAATTCAATTAAAAAAGCAATTCCAATTACTTTTCCACCTAATTTTTCTACTAACTTAACAGTTGCTTCAACAGTCCCCCCTGTTGCCAGTAGGTCATCAACAATAATTACATTTTGTCCTTGTTCAATACTATCAGCATGAATATGAACCTCATTAGTTCCATATTCTAATGCATATGTTTCACATACTGTTTTCCTAGGTAATTTACCAGGTTTTCTAACTGGTACAAATCCCGCATTAATGTTATAAGCTACAGGACAGCCAAATAAAAAACCTCGTGCTTCTGGCCCTGCGACAATATCAACTTTTGCATCCAGACTATTAGCCCAGTCAACAAATTGATCAATTGTTTCTCTAAAAGCATCTCGATCTTTCATCAATGGCGTTACATCTCTAAATATGACCCCTTCTTCAGGAAAATCTTTTATGCTAGCTACAAATTTTGTTAAATCCATTTTATACACTACTTCTCCTTTACAATCATGCCTTATGATATTCAATTATACCATTTTTATGCATTAAATAAAACTATTTAATTGTTTCGATAATTAGATTAACTGATTCAATATTATTATAGACATTAATACTAAATTTACCAATAGCATTTATCTTTTTAACATCTTTATATTTTTCAAACATATCACCATGATTAAAAAACAATGCCTGCCCCCTTGTATTAGCTAAATCAAGATCAAAACGAAGGTGTTTACCATTCGATAATAAAATTACTTTCTTTACTGGTAGGTCTTTTGCATAAAAATATGCTTCTTCATTACCATTACCTAGTGGTTCTAATTGTTCTAATTGTTTTACACTAGTTAAACAAATTTCATCACTTAATACTTCTAATACATCAATTAAAGGTGGCCGATAATTTTCTAACTGTTCATCTAAATAAACAGTTAATTTTTGTTTAAGCTTTTCAACATTATCAAACTTAACACTAAATCCTCCTGCTAGAGCATGTCCTCCATAACTATCTAAAATATCTTCAACCTGTTTAAAAATATTATTTAATGATAATCCTTCAATTCCTCTAGCACTACCCTTATAAATATTTTTATCTATATCTAAACTCATCACAAAACTTGGTCGATTATATTGACGAGTATACTTACCCGCTACCAGACCAATTAAGCCTTCATGAATTTCATTTTGATAACTATATAAAAATTGTTCATTCCCGTCAAGTGCAGTTAAAACATTCTGATATTGTTTATTTGTCATTTCTTGTCTTTTTGTATTAATTTCAACTGCTTTGGAACTAACTGCTTTTAATATTCCAATTGACGCATCTTGACGAAAATACTTAACCAAATGATTGGGATTAACTAATTCACTAAGTCTTCCAAATGAATTAACTTTAGGTGCAATAGTAAAACCAATACTTGTAACACTATATTTTTGATTATTACCAATTAATAATTCTAATTGAGTAAATTTATTTTCTTTCATAAACTCTAAAGCTCGTTTAACTAAAGCACGATTTTCATCAAGTAGTGGCATCATATCAGAAATAGTAGTAATTGCTGCTAAACAAAACAAATATTTATCATGTCTTTTTAGTAAAGCACTAGCCAATTTATAAGCTACAAACCCTCCCGATATCTCCTTATAAGGATAATCAGGGGAAATTTTAGTATGAATGATTGAAAATGCCTCCGGAAGCTCCTCGTCACAGGTATGGTGATCAGTAATAATTACATCCACCCCTAGTTCATTGGCCCGTTCAACTGCATCATATGCTTTTATTCCATTATCAACTGTAATAATTAAAGTATAACCTTTACTTGCCATCTGTTCAACTCGCTGACAGTTCAAACCATAACCATCTTCTAAACGACTTGGAATGTGATACCCAACTTCAACTCCCAATTGTCTAAAGGCATCTACTAAAATTGAAGTTGCTAGTATTCCATCACAATCATAATCACCATAAATACAAATCTTTTCTTTATTTTCAATTGCCTCCTGAATTCTTTCTAACGTTATTTCAGCTTCTGAAAATAATGAAAAGTCATGATAAATCAAACGATTAGATAATATTAATTCAATTTGAGATTGTGAATAATTCTTATAAGCAAAAATCTTTGCTAAAAGTGAATTTATATTATATTCCTGCATATAGTGTTTGTAGTCCAAATCATTTATAATCTGCCATTCCATAAATACTCCTTTCAAATAAAAATAGTTGCTTTAGCAACTATTTTGAAATTAAATCTGTAAAATCATTTATACTCAAACGCGATGCTTCTTTTACAACTTGTAAACTTAAATAGTCAAATATTTCAGAAAAATCAAGGCTCATGATATCATCGATTATTTCACACATAGGAATTGCATCTTTTTGCCGCCATTTGCGTTCAAATAAATAATCCTTTATTTGCTGTTCAGTAATATTATGAATATTTTGTTGTTTAAAGTCACGGGCTTTTAATTTAATTAAAAAATTAAGGTCACGTTTATTAAATTTAAAATCGTCAATCGATTCCACATTCAGCCCTCCATTTCAAAGTCACTTACATATTATATGACAAATTTCGTCAGAAAGGAAGTGCTTTATGAAAAGAAAACTAATAAATTCTTTTATCATTCTTTCCGCCAGTTCTGCCATTGCTAAATTATTCAGTATCCTTAATCGAATGATTTTAGCACGTCAATTAAGCAGCGAAGCAATGGCCTTATATATACTAGTTATGCCTACGGTTTCCTTATGTATCACCTTAGGACAACTTGGTATTCCCTCAGCAGTTTTTAGGTTAGTTGCAAACCCAAAATATAATAATAAAAAGATTGTTATATCCGCTTTTACCATCTGCCTTTTTACTTGTGTCATTGTAATGAGTACTTTATTATTTGCTTCAAAATTTATTAGTCATGATTTATTAAAAAATGAAGGCGCTTTTTATCCTTTATTATCCTTAGCGCTATTTATTCCCCTAGTTGGAATCAGTGGTATTATTAAAAACTATTTTCTCGCACGACAAAATGTTTTTCTTGTAGCTAAAGCAGGATTCGTTGAGGAAATAGCTCGTTTAGCTTTTAGTTATTTTATGATTAGAAAATTTTCTTTTTTAGCTGATACTTATTTAGTAAGTTTTGCAACTTTAGCTATGTCTGTTGGTGAGTTAAGTTCAATTATTTATTTATCCACCCGTTTAAAAGATCATAAAATTACCTCTTTTAGTAAACAGAGTATCATTAATAATCTCCAAATAAAAGATATGTTGAATATTGCTATGCCTTTAACTGGTTCTAGATTATATCATTGTGTTGTTTCATTTCTTGAACCAATCACATTGGTATTTGTTTTAACTAAATTCAATTTAAGTGAAAGTACTATTCACCAGCAATATGCAATTATTAGCGGCTATGTAATCTCCTTATTAGTTACTCCTACTTTTTTTAATAATGTTGTCTATCGCCTATTTTTACCTGTTATAACAGATGATGTAGTTTATAAAAAAATATCTGCTGCAAGAAAACATATGTTTTTAGCTTTACTAGGTAGTTTTTTAATTAGTGTTCCTTTTACCCTTATCTTTTATTTTATCCCTGAATTCTGCTTAAAGATCTTATATAATACAACTAGTGGTGCAAATTATCTTAAATATATGGCAATCCCTTTTACCATCTTTTACTTACAAACTCCTCTTAGTGCTCTTTTACAAGCATTAAATAGAAATAAATTAATGTTTATCATTAGTATTATTGAATGTACTACAGAAATAATTTTAGTTTATACATTAAGTCATTATCTAGGTGTCTTTAGTATTGCTGTTAGCTTATTAGCTGGATTATTAATTACTTTAGTTATTAGCGCAGGTGCCTGTTATAAATATTTATTCTATACAAATAATTGATAAAACCCTCTAAAATGAGGGTTTATCTAAGCTTAAATCTTTTATCTTCAATAAACTTCTTTCGAGATGGATTTCCTTCAACTCGATATACTTTTTTTTGTTTTAAATCATAAATTACTGACCAAACAGTATCTTTACCAGTTTTTCGATCATATTGACAAAGAAAACCATATTTTCCTGATAATAAATCAATTACATCATCAAAAGAATTGATTTGTTCATTTGATACTGCTTTTGCTATTGTTTGATAACGTAATTCTCCATTCCAATCATCAATTTCATAGTTATTATATTTTTCCATTTTCTTTGTATGAAATAAATTTGTTGCCCAAACTGTCTTACTATTACTAACAATTTCAGTTTTTTCAGCATTACACTCAATCAGAGCATTATTGCCATTTATATCTGCTAAAATAAAAGTTTGACTTGATGCAATTGGCAAGATCTTAATCAATCCAATAACTTCATTAACTGTCTTACATTTTTCTAAAAATAATCGTAACATCATTCCAGCATTCAACCCAGGTTTTTTTTTAGCTGGATAAACAGATGTTAGTCCAACTGCTAAACCATACTCATTTATTCCATCTTCAATTTCTACACATGCTGTTGTATTGCCATTAAAAGAATAAGAACCATTGCTAAATTGATAAATACAATTAGTGTATAGTTTTTCAATTTCTGTCAAAAAATCACTATTGCGTCCTAATAATATCTCTTTCTGGTTTCTTAATACAAAACAGGAACAATGCACTTCTGGAACAATACAGTACATACTAAAAAGAACTGAACAAATAGATTCAAATGAACATCGTTGACCATCTGCTATTCCTTGTATTTCTTCAACAACTTCAGGAAAAAATTCTTGATAATATGGTAAACACTGTAATGCAAATTCATTTCGTTCCTGTGTTAATTCAAATGGGACATTATCTAAAAATAAATGATTATTTTTAAATAACATTTTCCCCCATTTATACCCAATTTGGTAATGGGTTCCTTTAAATCTTGAATGATACATAATTTTTCGCTCCTTTTTTAAAGAGCTACCGGTAACTCATAAATCAAGCATAAATCAATAAAATTTTATTGTCAATTGATTAATTTAATTAAAAAAATTCTTTTATTTTACTAATAGATAACTAATTAATAGATTAAAAATTTTCATTGATTAATATCTGTATATTCAATCATCTTAATACAAAAAACGCAAGCACGAGCTTACGTTTATATATTCAGAAATTTTTTAATCCCCTCAAATACCTCATCACTTATAATATGTTCAATCTTACAAGCATCATCTTCAGCTATTTCCCTACTAACTTTTGCAGTATTCATTAAAAAATGGGTTAAGATCTTATGTTTTTCATAAATTGAGTTTGCTTTATTTTTTCCTTTACTCGTTAAATCAATATGACCTTTATCATCTACAGTAATATAACCTTCTGTCTTTAAAATCCCAATCCCTCGACTAACACTAGGTTTACTAAAGCCAAGTTGTTTTGCAACATCAATTGAACGAACAAATTCATTTTTATTTTTTAATACTAATATAGTTTCTAAATACATTTCTCCTGACTCTTGCATAAATAACGTCCTCCGTTATTAGTATATCAATAAAATAAAAAAAATAAAACCAGAAGATTCTGGTTTTATTAAATGAACATAAGGAAATAGTGCTATAACGGCTAAATTAATATAAAGATATTTTGGATGTGAATTCCTAATTTGTTCACTTTTATAAATAAATCATTAAATTTGAAGGTTATTTATGATTTATTTGCTACTGATTTGTTATGTATATACGAAGGACAAAACATAACAATAAAGTATAATCTGATAAACTATTTATTAAGATGTTACTTACTCTAAATTATTTTAAAACGGGAATTTAGTATATCTACATGTCAAGAAAAAGGTAAGTTTTGATATATACTAAAGTTTAATTAATATTTGGTAAGATTTGATATAACTATAGTGTAGGTATTAAGATATTAACAGTCAAACTTATTATTTGATTAATTCTTTTATTTTTGTAACATCTTCATTAGTTCCAGCATTTTCTACTTTATAAAGACAAGGAACATTGTATTGTTCAGCAATAACATCACCAGCTTTACAGTATGCTTCTCCATACCCTTGATCGCCACTAACAATGACACCTTTGATATTTTCACCATTACTATCTAGAAATGCTTCTACCTCTGCAGGTACATCTCCATAACCGTCATTATAAGTAATTAAGATATATGGTTCTGTAATAATTTCATTACCTGAACTGATTTCTAAAGCATCAACATCTAATTGATCAATAATACTTTGTACATTTCCTGTTCTTGAGGCATATACTACTTTCATACTTTTCTCCTTTTCTTAGTTAGCCTTAACTAACTGGTTATATGTTAGCACAAACTAACCTACTATGCAATATTTTTATAATATTTTTTAAAATTATTTATTTAATTGATAAAATCCAGATAGCCCAGAATATTTACTTTGTTTACCTAAACGATCTTCAATTCTAATTAATTGATTATATTTAGCAATGCGATCTGTTCTAGAAGCAGAACCTGTTTTGATTTGACCAGCGTTAGTAGCTACAGCAATATCTGCAATAGTCGTATCTTCTGTTTCACCAGAACGATGTGAGATTACTGCTGTATAATTTGCTTTTTGTGCCATTTCAATTGCTTCTAATGTTTCTGTTAAAGTTCCGATTTGATTTACTTTAATTAAAATTGAATTGGCAACATTTTGTTCAATTCCTTGTTTTAAACGTTTTGTATTAGTAACAAAGAAATCGTCACCAACTAATTGTACTTTATCACCTAATTTTTCAGTTAAGTATTTCCATCCTTGCCAATCATCTTGATCTAAGCCATCTTCAATTGAAATAATTGGATACTTTGTACATAATTCATCATAAAAATCAACTAACTCTTTAGAAGTAAATGACTTGTTATTTTCTCCTGGTAATACATATTTACCATCCTGATAAAATTCACTGCTTGCAACATCCATTGCTAATTTAATATCTTCACCTGGTTTATACCCAGCTTTTTCTACTGCTTCTAAAATAGTTTTAATAGCTTCTTCATTAGAAGCTAAATTTGGAGCAAACCCTCCTTCATCCCCAACTGCTGTATTTAATCCTTTTCCTTTTAAAACAGCCTTTAAAGCATGAAATACTTCTGCACCCATTCTAATAGCTTCTTTAAATGTTGGCGCACTAACTGGCATAATCATAAATTCCTGAAAATCCACATTGTTATCTGCATGAGCCCCGCCATTAATGATATTCATCATTGGAGTTGGTAAAACATAACTATTTGCTCCACCAATATAGCGATATAAAGGTAAATCCAGACTAGAAGCAGCACATTTAGCTACTGCTAAAGACACTCCCAAAATTGCATTTGCACCTAACTTACTTTTATTTGGTGTTCCATCTAATGCAATCATCGCTTCATCAATTTCCCTTTGATTCGTTACTTCTTTACCAATTAATTCTTTTGCAATAATTTCATTAACATTTTTTACTGCTTTTATTGTTCCTAAGCCTAAATAACGATTTTTATCACCATCACGTAACTCAACTGCTTCATGGACTCCTGTAGAAGCACCACTTGGTACGATTGCACTAGCAAAAACTCCACATTCTGTAATCACTTCCACCTCTACAGTAGGATTACCACGTGAATCTAGCACCTCACGAGCATATACATTTTTAATTTTACTCATCTATTTTCCTCCTTTGTGATTCTTTAATCTAGGATGACTAATCCTGATTAGAAAGAATCATTCATTCACACAAAGTTAGCTATAACTAACCATATACAAATTAGCACAAACTAACTACATATGCAAGCAAAAAGCAAATAAAATAATTTAATAAATCAATTATTAATTGTCCTTTTCTACAACAAAACTATCTGTAATAAATTACCATATCTATAAAAACACCATACCTAAAATTCATTTTTTTAATTAAATATTTTGTCGAATTTATTGGATAATCGTTGATGTTTCATTGACTTTAATCTTGCTTTATTCTATACTTTACTCAGGTGATTTTAGTTCGCCTTAAATAGTGTGACTAGCTATTTATAATCGAAAACACGAAGGGAGTTAGAAAAAATGATTTATTCACACGAAGTAGAACAAATGTGTAGTGTCGCTCAAGGTGCTTCACATGGATGTGCTCCAATTCCTGAAGAAGGAAAATGGGTATATTCTAAAGAAATTAAAGATATCTCTGGTTTAACTCATGGTATCGGTTGGTGTGCTCCTCAACAAGGTGCTTGTAAATTAACATTAAACGTTAAAGAAGGTATCATTGAAGAAGCATTAATTGAAACTATCGGATGTTCAGGGATGACTCACTCTGCAGCGATGGCTTCAGAAGCATTAGTAGGAAAAACTTTATTAGAAGGTTTAAATACTGACTTAGTTTGCGATGCAATCAATACTGCAATGAGAGAATTATTCTTACAAATCGTTTATGGACGTACTCAATCTGCATTCTCTGAAGGTGGTTTACCTGTTGGAGCTGGATTAGAAGACTTAGGAAAAGGTTTAAGAAGTATGACTGGTACTTCTTATTCAACAAAAGCTAAAGGTCCTCGTTATCTTGAATTAACTGAAGGTTATATTAATAGAATCGCTTTAGATGCTAATAATGAAATTATTGGTTATGAATTTGTTAACTTAGGTAGAATGATGGATATGGTTAAAGCTGGAAAAGATGCTAATGAAGCAATGAAAGAAGCTACTGGAACTTATGGTAGATTCGATGATGCTGCTAAGTACATCGATCCAAGAAAGGAATAATAGGAGGGTACGAAAATGGCATTATTTGAAAGTTATGAAAGAAGAATTGATCAAATTAACGCTGCACTAGCTAAATTTGATATCAAATCAATCGAAGAAGCTAAAGCTATCTGCGATGAAAAAGGAATTGATGTTTACGAAATCGTAAAATCAACTCAACCAATCTGTTTTGAAAATGCTTGTTGGGCATACACTGTCGGTGCTGCAATGGCAATCAAAAATGGAGATGTTAAAGCTGTAGACGCTGCAAAAACAATCGGTGTTGGTTTACAATCATTCTGTATTCCAGGATCAGTTGCTGATGACCGTAAAGTAGGTTTAGGACATGGTAACTTAGGTTCTATGTTATTAGATGAAGGTACTGAATGTTTTGCTTTCTTAGCTGGACATGAATCTTTCGCTGCTGCTGAAGGTGCAATCAAAATTGCTGAAAAAGCTAATAAAGTTAGAACTAAACCATTAAGAGTTATCTTAAACGGTTTAGGAAAAGATGCTGCAAAAATCATCTCAAGAATTAACGGATTCACTTACGTGGAAACTCAATTCGATTATTTTACAGGTGAAGTAAAAGTATTATCTACAACAGCTTACTCTGATGGTCCTCGTGCTAAAGTTAACTGCTATGGTGCTGATGACGTTAGAGAAGGTGTTGCTATCATGCATAAAGAAGGTGTAGATGTATCAATTACTGGTAACTCTACTAACCCTACTCGTTTCCAACATCCAGTTGCTGGAACATATAAAAAAGAATGTATTGAACAAGGTAAAAAATATTTCTCAGTTGCTTCAGGTGGAGGAACTGGACGTACTTTACACCCTGATAATATGGCAGCTGGTCCTGCTTCTTATGGTATGACTGATACTATGGGACGTATGCATTCAGATGCTCAATTTGCTGGTTCTTCATCAGTTCCTGCTCATGTAGAAATGATGGGGTTAATTGGTATGGGTAATAACCCAATGGTTGGTGCTACAGTAGCTGTAGCAGTAGCGATTGAAGAAGCTTGTAAATAATTACAGTTTTACACTAAAACAAGAAAAGTCTTGATTTAATCAGGGCTTTTTTAATTTTTAAGACTTTTTATTTTTGTATTTTTCCTAATGAAACTTGCTGGAACTTTGTGGAATGTCGACAGACTTTTTCGGTTGCACACACGTTGCGCACACGTTGCACACATACGTTGCACACCTCATAACTCGCTGATACTAACACTTTAGCAAATCTGTTGGTGCATTGTTGGTGCGTTTTTATTTTTACTGTATTGAATCAGTTGCACACACGTTGCACACAAATCAGCTACTTTTTTAAATGATTTGAGCTTTGGAAACCTAATAAGATTTGTT
Source organism: Thomasclavelia sp. (assembly GCF_047249845.1). Lineage (GTDB taxonomy): Bacteria > Bacillota_I > Bacilli_A > Erysipelotrichales > Coprobacillaceae > Thomasclavelia. Next base: position 15,073 of record NZ_JBKTWO010000001.1, on the reverse strand, counting down.
AACACTTAAATAGACTTAGAAATTTATTTAGGAAAATGCCAACCGTTTCTATCGAAGAAGCTTGTAAATAATTACTTTTTTATTTTCAAAACAAAGTTTGGTGTTCCTTTTAAACTATAAAAGTTTTTCAGTTACATTCATATATAGTTATCTTTATTAACAAAAAGCAATCTTCATTAAACAATTATTTATTTAGTATTATCAATAAACCCAATAATATTAACTATTTTATTAAATCTTTTACTAATTTCTTCGCCTACAGTACATAATCTTTCTAAAATAGTTAATAAATCCATTGCTGAATCCTTTACTAAAAGTGAGTTAGAAATAAAAGCATATACTTTGTTTGTAGCATTTTGCACAATGTCTTCCAGATGCTCATTATCCGCCTCTAATATATGATCTTCCAAATAATCATCAATAAAATTATTATCTTTAACGATTAAATCATAAAAATCATTCCAATACATTCCAATATATATTAGAAAAATTTTCTTTTAAATTTATAATTTCCGCATATATTTCTTCAAAGAATTCAACATCTGGTTCCTCACAATTACAAGTAATCAAATCGATAATTTGATTAGGCAAATCTGAAAAATTATTTATTATTTTTAAAGAATTTTTCATTATTTGATGTGATATTCTTAGTTCATTAGAATTATAGTAAAAATATTCCTTGCCTCTTGCCCCAGCTAAATCATAAAAACATTGATAAATAATCAGTAATTTGTTTACTAATTTATCTTGTGACGAAATAATTAAAATATTTTACATATAATTAAATATTGTATTTTCAAGATATGATAAAAAATCAGTAACCCTACTAATAAATCCAACTTCAAAATTATTGGCACTTTCATCCGAGAAATTTGATAAACCCATATAACCAATAATATTAGAATCTATCTATACCCACTACAAAAAAATTATTATTACTATTTAATTGGGTCATAAATTAATAAATCTTTCTGGTTAGAAATTTAAGTCATTAATTTCCTCAATAAATATATTATTATATTTTTTATTGGTTTCATAACAATCAATCGTCCTTATCAATAGTATAAGCATTTATTCCAACAAATATAAATAACAAATCTATTATTCTTAATAAATATCAGGTATTTTTACTACCTTTATTTAATGCATTTCAAAATCCAATTTCCATTGATCTAATTTTTCTTCAAGATTTTTTATTGTAGATAAATCATTAATATGATCTTTAAAAATCATGTACTTCTTCATAAGCTAATATTTTTGCATCCCGACACACTGTGCATGCTTCAATAAAATCTATTCTTTGCCTACAAAATCTATACAATATCTCTATCTTTCTCGTAATTAATTAAGAATTTTATTCTATTATTAGATTATGAAGATATCAATAAATCAACTTATAAACTATATACTTTTGATGTATAAGTATTAAATTTTAGTCTATTTCAATTATTAGTTTATAAACTTCTTTCATGTATTTCAATCAAAAATATTTTCAAATACTTTTACAATTTTTAATCCATTAATCATCATTTTGATTAAGATAATCTAGGATTTCAAATTCTTAACTAATAAATCAAGATCATCATCTTCATTAACTCGATAATAATCACATGTATATTCTTTATGACATACCTCAATAAATATAAGCTACATATTTCCATAAGCATCACTATGAAATATGTAGCATTTTTACGCAAAATTGAGTTAACTATATGATCTCTTTCTATTATTATATTTACTATATAAACAAATTACTTTTACTAAATTTTAATTTTAAAAGCATAATTTAAAAAAAGCTGTTTATGCTAATAAAAGGAGGTGAGATTATGAGTAAAAATATAGATATGGGTGAAATGACCTCAAAAGAAATTGGAGATTTGATGTCAAAAACCCCTATTGAACGTGGCAAAGAACTTGCCAAAAAAATATATCCTAATGTAGATTATGGTGATTTACCTTCAGATACCTTAATTAATTTAGGAAAAGAAGCCCTTTCAAACGATGGTATCATAGTAAATAATAAAGACTAACTATTTATATCATTTATTAAAAATAAGCTTACTAAATATAATTTTTAGTGAGTTTTTTATTTTCTAGATAATATTTTTATGTCGACAGTAGTTTTATCGAATGTTATAGTATTAATATATTAAAAGGAAGAACATATATGATAGGATTAGGAACAATTATTAACACATGTGGTGTTTTAATCGGAGGAGTATGTGGGCTATTATTTGGCTCAAAAATAAAACAGCGTTATCAAGATACCTTAATGAATGCAACCGGCATTTGTGTTTTATTTTTAGGAATTATCGGAGCTCTAGAAAAAATATTCACTATTAATAATGAAACTTTAGTAAGCGGTAATACTATGATGATTATAAGCAGTTTAGCAATTGGATCGTTAATAGGAGAGTTTTTAAATATTGAGGCTCATTTTGAGAATTTTGGAGAATGGTTGAAAAGAATAACAAAAAATACTAGCGATAATGCCTTTGTTGATGGTTTTGTGACAACCACACTAACAATTTGTATTGGGGCTATGGCAATTGTAGGAGCATTGCAAGATGGGTTAATTGGTGATACTTCAACTTTAGAAGCTAAAGCTGTATTGGATGCAATCATTGTTTTGGTTATGGCTGCGTCTAAAGGAAAAGGATGTATTTTTGCTGCTATATCACTTTTCATTTTCCAAGGAAGTATAACACTTTTTTCTAGTTTTATTGAACCTGTTATGACACCATTAGCATTTGATAATCTTTCAATAGTTGGTTCTATATTAATATTTTGTGTTGGTATCAATCTGATTTGGGAAAAGAAAATTAAAATTGCTAACCTGTTACCAGCTATTGTTATTTCGGTTATATGTGCATATATTATATAAATCTCAATTCTTTTACACCATTTATAGATGCAATTTTTTAATTGTAAGTTCATAATAATTGTCATGTAAGTATAAAAGTATATATGTTAATGGTAAAGAAAAACGTTTCTTGCCACAACTACCTGGATTAACATATAAAGTTTTTCCTTTATTATAACAAGCTAATTGATGAGAATGCCCATAAATATAAAAATCAACATCTTTTTTTTCACCTAATTCATGAACCATATAAAAAGTATAAGTACCAATTTGAAAATATATTTCTTCATTTAAATCTAAATAATCGTTATTGCCTTTCACTACAAATACTTTTGATATTGATTTTAGTTTATTCAATATTTTTTCATCAATAATATCTCCACCATGTATAATATAATCACAAGTATGAAGTTCATTGATTATTTCTTCTCTCAAACTATTATGTGTATCAGAAATTATTCCTACTTTAATCATTGATATAACATCCCTTCTATACAATTTATATAAATCAACATAATTATTATTCTCCAATTATTTCATTCTTTTATATTTTATCCTAAAAATATTATAATATCTTTTACACTAATTAAACAATCATATAAAATTATATTAAAAACATAAGATATTTAACAGATAATAAATTGAATATCTGATATATTAATATATTCATGAAAAATTGTCTTAAAATAAAAAAAGAAGTAGTTTAATATTGCATTATTATAAAAAACCGATTACAATATATTTGAAAACGTTTACTTTTTTGCTTGGGAGTAAATGTTTTTATTATGAAAGCTAACTATAATAAAGTTATTTAATTAACTTAAAATTCATAGTAAGTTTTTGTAGTTAACCGCTGAGAACTTTGAAAAGTGAATTTATGTACATAAAAATATCTTATATTTATTCTAAATACATATTTTGCATTAATTATAAGCTTTTATTTAAAACACTAATATCAAAGATATTAATGTTTTAGGATACAAACTAATGCTTCTTTTTTCTACATCATGTAACTGCTCCTCAACTAATTTTGTAGTAAAAATAAATACTAACCATATAAAATAACAAATATTTATACGATTAGAATTTCTGAAGTTTATTAGTACTTGTATCAGCTATATAACTTAATACATTACTATAATAGTTTTTTAAATGATATAAATATTAAAATACTTCATTTTAAATACAATTTATAAATGATCATTATAACAAATTAATTAACTATTTTATATAACACAAGCAGTCATAAGAGTATTATTTTTAGTTTTGTATATTTCAACTACTTAATATAAATATGCTAAATCAAAGTAATAGATAATCTAATGAAAAAGATAAATTTATAGTAGTCGTTGATTTTTAAATCTTTTCTGAACAATTAATACTCTGGATATAAATCAATTGTACATAAAACTTTTCAATTCAAAAACAAATGTAAAGAAAGGAAAAGGTATATTACCAATGACTATTAAATAGATCATTTATAATATACCAGAAGGAAAACATGAAAAAAACAATGAACAAATTATTAAAATTTGTACTTGTTTTAGTTATGGCTTTTGCACAGTTACAACTTGTTTCCATTAATGCTGCTGAAAGTGATAACTTAGCACTCAACAAACCTGTTGAATATTCAGGAGTAGAAGGTGGAAAACCAGATGGAAGTAACTGGAAATACCCTCAATTTGTTGGGGAAAAAGCTGTTGATGGTGATACAAGTACTCGTTGGTCTGCTGATAAAACAGATAGCCAGTGGTTAATTGTCGATCTAGGTAAAGAATACAACTTAGATAAAATTAAAATTGATTTTCATGCTGAATCACCAGAGTATGAAATTCAAATTGCTAGAGAAGATAAACAATTTGAAGCAATTGCTTCTGTAACTGATGGAAGCCAAGGCAATACAGTTACAAAAACATTTGATGCCTTAGGGCAAAGTGCACGATATGTAAAATATCAACAAAATAAAATGTGGAAACATTCAAGTAATGGTCAATATTATGGAAGTAGTATAATTGATTTAAGTGTGACTGAAAAAGTAGCGATTGATACAAAAGATGATACAATTAGAATTGGATCATTCAATATTGCTGCTAATAAAAAACCTGATGTTAATGCATTACGTGCATTAACAGAAGAATATAAATTAGAAGTCGTAGGTTTACAAGAAGTGGATGTTTTTACAGGTCGTAATAACTATGATATGTTAACAACATTTGCTGGTGAAACATATCCATCTACATATTTTTCAAAAGCCATCGATCATGATGGTGGTGAATATGGAATTGGTACTGCTTCAAAATATTTATTAGAAGAAAGTAAAACAGTACAAGTTGATTCTACCAGAGCAGATGAACAACGTGTATATCAACGTTCTCTACTTACAAAAGGTGGACGAACTATTGCTTTCTATAATACTCATTTAAGCTGGGAATCATGGTCTATTCGTAGCAAACAATTTGAAGAATTAAAAACTGCTCTTCAAAATGAAACTGCTGAATATATTATTGTAACTGGGGATTTTAACGCTGATCAACAACATTCAGAATTTAATACATTTTTAGAAGAAGTTGATATGGTTAATGGATATCAAGGTAAATGGCATGATACTTTTAATGGTGTAGATGCAACTATGAAAGTTAATAGTGTTGATAATATCCTTCTTTCTAGAAACTTAGAAATTGAAGATATAACAATGGTAGAAACAAATTTATCTGATCATAATCTATTAACTGCAGAATTAAAGTTTTTAGATGAAAAAAGAGTATCTAACGAATGGTTACGAGCAACTCTAGAAGAAGCAGAAAGTTATGACTCAAAAGCATATACAAAAGAAAGCTTTGCAGCATTACAAAGTGTTATTACTAAAGCAAAAGAAGTATTTGAAGCAGATGTCACTCAAGCAGAAGTGAATAAAACTGTACAAAATCTAAAAGATGCTATAGCGTCTTTAGAAGTTTATAATTTAGCATTAAATGCTAAAGTTACTGTTTCTGGAACAGAAGTTAACGATGGACGCTTTACAGGTCCAATGGCAGTTGATGGAATTATCTCTAAAGATTCTCGCTGGTCTGCTGAAAAGATTGATGAACAGTGGCTTTTAGTTGATTTAGGTGATGTATATGATATTAGTGAAGTGATGATCTACTTTGAATCAGAATGTCCTGACTATGAAGTACAAGTATCAATAGATGGTGAAACATTTACAACTGTTTATAAAGATGAAGATGCTAGTCAAGGAGATACTGTTACAAAACAAATCTCATTTGAAAAACAGCCTGCTCGTTATGTAAAGTATGTCCAACATCAAAGATGGCAGCACACTAACGGAAATAAATACAGTACAAGTATTTATGAATTTGAAGTTTATCGAGAATTTAACATTGAAACAGTTAAGATCAATAATGTAAATGATGTGATTTCTATTGGTGAAACATTCAAATTAAATACAACAATTACACCAGATAATGCCAAACATAAACCATTAATTTATACAAGTAGTAATGATCAGGTTATTAGTATTAACGAAAATGGTTTAGTGACAGCTTTATCTGAAGGAACTGCAACATTAACAGTTGCATCTAAAGATAATCCTGATATTAAAGATGAAGTAACAATTAGAGTTGTTAATGGTGATATTAAAGTATTAGAATTCCGTTTTGATGCTTCTGAAATCACTTTAACACCTCGAGATGTTCGTTTCCTTGAATATACAGTTTACCCTACCAATGCAGTCAACCCTGATTTAGAAGTCAAATGGTCAAGCAGTAATGAAAATGTTGCAACTGTAGATCAAAACGGTAAAGTAACTTGCCAGGGTATTGGCGAAACTGTTATCACAGTAACAAGCGTAGAAGATGAAAATGTAAAAGGACAAATAACAATTAAAGTTACTAACCCTAACTATAACAGCCAATACGATTTAATGCATGATCGCTGGTTACGTCGTGTAATTGGTGAAGATCTTGATTTAAATGATAAAAATATTGCTGCATATGTCAATAATATTGATAAAGAAGGTCAAGAATTATGGGCAACATTAAATAAAAATGCAGATCGTACAACTCTATGGACTAAATTAGAAAGTGATACAGTTTCTGCTGATTACACAACACAAATTACTAAAATCAAAAAATTAGCTTTAGCATTTGGCGTTGAGGGAACATCATTATATCAAAACCCTGAATTATTAAATGATATCTTAAACGCAATCGAATTTATGGTCATTAATAAAAAATATAATGGTTCTTATTCAACTGGAAACTGGTGGGATTGGCAAATTGGATGTACACAACCATTAGTAGATATTTTAATGATTGTTTCTGACTTTAGTGATGATCCTATTATTGCAACAGCAATCAAAAGTATTGAAGGATATGCAAAAAAACCATCTATCCAATGGCCAAGTTATACAGCCACAGGAGCAAATCGTACAGATATCGGACTTTCAGTATTAGGAAGTGCAATACTTGCTAAAAGTGATGAAAGAATGAATCTAGTAAAAAATGAAGTTCCTGATGTTATGAAATTAGTAACTTCAGGTGATGGATTATATAAAGATGGTTCTGTTATTCAACATACAAAACATGCTTATACAGGAAGTTATGGAAATGAATTATTAAAAGGTGTTGGTAAAATAACATCTATTATTTCTGGAACTGATTTTGAAATTGTTGATCCACGTATTCAAAATGTTTACGAAACAGTATTAAATGGTTATATTCCTTTAATGCATAAAGGACAAATGATGTCAATGGTTAATGGTCGTAGTATTTCAAGAGCCCCAGGCACAAATCCATTTACAACTGAATTTGCTGCTGGTTCTGAAACAATTTCTAATATCATGCTTTTAGCAGATGGTGCAGGAGACAAATACGAATCATTATTTAAACAAGCAGTAAAATATTGGCTAGAACAAAGTCAAGATTATTATGATTTCTTTACTAATGCAAGAGATTTTGATGCCCTATTAGGTGCAAAAGAAATTATGGACAATGATAAAATCAAAGCAGTTTCATATACTGGTATGAAAGTATATGGATCTATGGATCGTGTTGTTCAAGCTAACAAAGATTATACAGCTGGATTAAGCATGTATTCTTCACGTATTTATAATTATGAATTTGGAAATACAGAAAACAAAAAAGGATGGCATACAGGTTCTGGAGTATTATATATTTACAACAATGATTTAGAACAATATGGTGAGGGATATTGGCCAACAGTAGACCCATATCGTTTACCCGGAACAACAGTTGATACAAGAAAATTAGCTGATGGTGCTGGTTATAACAAACTTTCTCCACAATCTTGGGTTGGTGGTACAACTAATGGTGAAAACGGTACTGCTGCAATGTATTATAATGCATCTAATTTAGGATTAGGAATGGATTTAAAAGCAGAAAAATCTTGGTTCTTCTTAGATGGAAAAATTGTTAATCTTGGTGCCAATATTACTGGAACATCAACTGCTTCTATTGAAACAACAATCGAAAATAGAATGATGACAAGTGAAGCTAATAAGATTTCTATCAATGGTCAAGTTTGGGATAAAGATAAAGAAAGTTTAACTTTATCTAATGGTGATTATGTTCATTTTACTGGTACAGGTGAAGGAAATGATCTAGGTTATTACTTCATTCAAGATGCCAATGTAGATATCACAAAAGAAACAAGAACTGGCAGATATGAAGATATTAACAGTTATTTTGTTAATGATGAAACTTATGAAAAAACATACTTCAAAATGGGTATAAATCATGGGAAAACAGCTGATGGTGATAGCTATCAATATATTATTTTACCAGGCGTTAGCGAAAAAGAATTGGCAGAGTTTGCTGCAAATAATACAATTCAAGTTGTCCAAAATGATGCAGATGTTCAAGCAATTAAAGAAACAAGCAGCGGAATCTTTGCAATGAATGTTTGGTCAATGGACCCTGTCACTGTTAATGGAATTACTGTTGAAGGAACAGATGCTAGTGCTGGAAATTCAGCATCAGTATTTACTCAAATAAAAGATGGTGTCATGACAATCAATGTAAGCGACCCAAAACAAAAAAATGTTCCATTAAAAATCACTTTAGAGCATGGATATGTAAATGTATTAGATAAAGATGATACTGTAACTGTTAACGAAGATGGAAGCTTTACAATCAATACAGCAAAAAGTGCTGGTGCAACTCATACAATTGTTGTGAAATTAAATGTTCAAAATAAAACAGCATTACAAGCAGCAGTAGATACTGCAAATGCAGTAAGTCAAGAGACACTAGATAAATTAATCCCTGTAGTAGTAACAGAATTCAAAGCTGCATTACAAGAAGCTAACGAAATCCTAGCTAATCCTAATGCTGATCAAGCAACAGTTGATGCTTCATTTAACCGTCTATCAAGAGTAATTCATATGCTTGAATTCTTTAAAGGTGATAAAACTGAATTAAAAGCGTTAATTGATTCTACAGCTGAATATGAAAAAGAAAACTATACTGCTGAATCATGGTCTGTATTTAGTGAAGCACTAAATGAAGCAAATATAGTATTCAATGATGAAAATGCATTAGAATATGAAGTAGTAGATGCATTAAATAATCTAAAAGATGCTATTGCTAATCTAGAAGTAGTAAAAGTGGTAGATAAATCATTACTACAAGCATTATATGAAAAAGCAGCTGGATTAGATAAGACTAAGTATACTGAAGCAACAATTGCTAATCTTGATGAAGCAATGTTAAAAGCAAAAACAGTATTAGACAATGAAAAAGCAACACAGCAAGAAGTAGATAATGCATATATAGAATTATTAAAAGCATACTTAGACTTAAGATTAATTCCAAATAAAGATTTATTAAAAGATTTAATCAATCAAGCAAATAGATTAAATAAAGCAAGCTATACAGTAGAAACATGGAAAGAATTTGCAAATATACTAAACGAAGCAAATAAAGTACTAAATGATCCAAAAGCAAGTGAAGAAGAAATAAAAAATGCTGAAAACGCCTTAACAAAAGCAATGGATAAATTAGTATTGAAATCAGGAGATACTGGAGTAACAGGATCAGTAAATACTGGTGATGATACAAATATAGCAGTTTTATCAATTTCTATAATGATGTTAAGCGCTAGTGTATATTTTCTTTCAAAAAAAATGAAAATTAGAGCTAAATAATTTTGTATAACTTGTGATAAACAAGTTTTGGATTATAACTCTATAAGATTAAAACGATAAGATGTTTAAATATCTTATCGTTTTTAATATAATAAAATGCAATTACTAATATGAAATTTTATTGATTTACTAATTTATGATTACTAAAACTTGTATCCTAGATTCTGTAATATATAAATATAAAAAAACAGGCAATCCTGTTTTTTACAATGACATACTTTTTTTATTAAATACCAATAATCCTAGAATAAAACAAATAATCGCTACAACGCTTAACACTCCCAACATTATATAACCTTGACTATTACCTGAAATTAGTTTAGAAGGATCAAATAAAGTTAATAAGGTTGCATATTTAAGACCCTCCATACTCCCTTGCATATTAGATAACATCTGAATCATAATAAAAATAATCGGAATACCTGAACCAAATAATGTAGCTAAACGATATTCATTAAAAATACAAGAGCACATATAACATATTCCTGATAGTGTAAGTTGTAAAATTAACATACCAATATTGATAGTTATATATGCGCTAATATCTAATTCACCAGGAAACATTATTTCACTTGAAATAATTCCTAATATCGTACAATAACTGATTAAAACCAACATATTTGTAATAATCACAGTCATTTGTGTAAACCATACCGATCTACGCTCAACTCCACTACTAAGCAAATAACTCATGACACCATTATCTACTTTTTTAACCATTAATCGCAATGATAATAAAATCCCAAAAATTAATGGAAAAACAATCATAATTAATCCATATAAATATGTGGAGAGGAAATCAATTAAATTCGTTGGAGTCCCATTCATCCCTACCATGGCCATTATTTCAGGCATGCTTTTAGCAAAAGTTTCTAAGGCTGTTCCTAACTTAGGATCATACATTGCTAACATAATAGTTGTATACATAGTTAAAATTAAACAAAATATAATTAAGATCTTATAATTTGATCTCCATTCTAATTTAAACAGAGCATTGTTAAACATGGTGATTTCCTCCATAGAATTGCATAAAAATTTCTTCTAGACTTTGATGAGCTATATCTAAACTAATAATATCATATTTTTCTAAACTACTTATTAGCTCATTAATTTCATTTTTTATAATTACTTCAACAACATTACCTTTCGTTTTTCTAAAAGAAAAATTTTCATTTTTAAATTTATTAACATCATCAGGATATTTAAATGTTACAATATAAATTTTCTGTTTTGATTTTTGTAAAGTATTAATGTCATCAATACTAACCATTTTCCCTTGTCTAATAATCCCTACTCGATCACAGGTTTTTTCTACTTCTTCAAACATATGTGACGACATCAAAATTGTTTTACCACGCTTCTTTTCTTCAAGTATTAAATCCACAAATGCACTTTGCATCAAAGGATCAAGCCCACTAGTTGGTTCATCTAAAATCAAAACATCGGGATCATGCATAAACGCCACAACTAATCCTATTTTTTGTTTCATTCCCTTAGACATTTTTTTAATCTTTCCACGAGGATCAAGATCAAATCTTTCAATTAATTCTTCAGCCCGACCAAGATCTTTCATACCTCTATATTCAGCCATAAATTTAATAAACTGCATTCCTGTAACATCTTCCATTAAATTTATTTCTCCAGGAATATATCCAATATTCTTTTGAATTTTTGCAATCTTTTTACTACAATCTAGACCTTCGATTAAACAAGTATTAACTGGAGGAATAATAAACCCTAAAAGATGTCGAATCGTAGTAGTCTTTCCAGCACCATTAGGTCCTAAAAAACCAAATACTTCACCTTTTTCAATTTTAAACCTAACATTAAATATACCTTTATTATTTCCATAATCTTTAGTTAAACCCTTAATTTCAACTACACTCATAAATATTCCTCCCGATAGAAATTTTCTTTAATCAAATCTAAATATCTAAAATACTCATTTTGAACTTCTTCTATATCTATATTCTCCAAATCTTTATATGCCTCCATATACCCTTGAGACATCCAATAAATAATTTTCCAAACCTCTTCTGGATCTATATTTTCCTTAAATTTACTTGTATCACATCGACTAATTAAATCATACGACGCCATTACCTCATTATATAATTGTTCGTAATTAGAACCAACTAGTTCTTTACGACTTAGATAGTACCGTAATGAAAATCCATAAATATAAGGATATTTAGATATCATTTCCATCTTTGATAAGACAGCTAATTTAATTGCTTCAAAAAAATCTTTTCCATCAATTATATCTTTTTTTTCAAACATAGTTATCACTAAATCAGCACTATATTCAGCTAAATATTTATATAATTCTAATTTATTATGAAAATAGTAAAATAATAACCCCTTAGATATTCCTGCTTTTGCTGCAATATCATCAGTTAACGCATGCTTATAATCATTTTTACTAAAAACTTCTAATCCTGCATTAATAATCATTAAACGTTTCTCTTCACTTAGTTCAAAGAATTTTTGATTCATTTTATCACTCCTTTGACTGACTTGATTAGTTAAATTATAACAAATTGACTCATTTCAACAACCCCCTATCCTCATATTTTGCTTTTAATATTGTACTCTTTAACAAGTCTTACGAATACAAAGAAATAATAACCCTTATCATAAAATAACCTTTAATTAAAAATACAAAATCATTATCAGCTATATATCTTTATAGTTAGCCAATTCTTTTGAAACATCTAATAAGTTTGTTTCTAAATTATTATAAAATATTAAAAAAATAAATAGAGAATCATCTCTATTATTTTTTTCTATTAACAATCTCATAACTCTCATCTAATAGTTCTATTACACTACTTAATTCAATTGTGCTATCAAGTAAAATGCTTATCCAATATTTTTTATTCATATGATAAGCTGGAAAATAATGTTTAAAATCAATTAAATCTTTAATTTTCTCAGGAGTATTTTTAACATTCAAGACATCTATTTTCCCTTCTTTTTCAATTTTTAAATATTTATAAGGAATCTTCATAATTAAACCAAACCATTTATCAGTCTGTGTTTTTAAAGTAACAGATGTAGGATCTTTTTTCCAAGGATATTCAGGTATAGTACTATATTTCTTTTGTAAATATATCAGTAGTTCCTCTCTTATATTAATAAAATTAAAACAATTTTTTATAACATCTTTAATTAACCATTCTACCTCTTTTTTAATTCTTACATTATAACCACCAATAGCACTTTTAATATAAAATGGTAAATATTCTTCATCATTAGCATCAAATACTCTAACATCAAATATATCATTTGTAATAATAAATTTTACATAAAAATTATAATTTTCTAAATTTTTTTTAAATAATATTTTCCTGTTATTTTAGTAAAACCATAATCACTCAAAGCACTCTCATTAATATAATAATTATCAAATATATTTTCAATTTTCATTACTAAAACTCTCCATAATCTATTTAAAAACAAAAAATTTTTAAAATATTTCTCTATACATTGCTTATATCTTATCATAATCATTAAAATATCAGCAATAAATAATTTGGATATTATATATTATAATTTTAATTTCTATAAACTAAAAAAATAAGAATCAGTAAAATATATTAACTGACTCCTACCTTTCTATGCTAAATAAAATTATTTTATTTTTCAAAATGCACTGCAACTTCCTGTAACCCTTCAATAATATTCAAGTGTTGTGGACAAACTTTTTCACATTGACCACAACTTATACACTCACTTGCTTTACCAAATGTTTTAGTTAAATTATCATAATATTCACCCTGAGGTGTCCACCCCTTTTCTTCAACCTCCTGTAAATCTGCATTATATAAAGAAAAGTATTTCGGAATATTAATATTCATAGGACAACCATCAATGCAATATGAACAAGCTGTACAAGGAATCCTAATAGTTGAATTAATAGCAGTAACAGCTTGTTCAATCAGTTTGTATTCTTCATCATTTAATATTTTAAGATTATCCATATAACTAGTATTATCTAACAACTGTTCCATATTAGACATTCCACTTAATACCATCATGACATTATCTAAGCTAGCTGTAAAACGTATTGCCCATGATGAAATAGACATTTGTGGGGCATAATCTTTAAATTTTTTTTCTATCTCTTTTGGAACATTTGCTAATGTTCCGCCTTTTACAGGTTCCATTACAATAACTGGTTTATGATGTTTAGTTGCTATTTCATAACATTTACGGGATTGTACTCCTTCACTATTCCAATCTAAATAATTGATTTGTAACTGTACTATTTCAAATTCAGGATGTTCTGTTAAAACCTTATCTAGTAACTCTGGTCCATCATGAAAAGAAAAACCTATTGTTTTTACTAATCCCTGTTTTTTCTTTTCTATTATCCAATTAAAACAATCCAATTTCTCATATGTCTCAATACTATGAGTATTGATATCATGTAATAGATAATAGTCAAAAAATTCTACTCCTGTTTTCTTTAACTGTTCATTAAAAATACGATCACGATCTTCTTTGGTTTCAATAAAACCAGCATGAAGCTTTGTGGTTAGTGTAAAACTATCACGAGGATGACGTTCTACCAAAGCCTCTCTAGTAGCATTTTCACTTGCAAAGCCGCAGTACATCCAAGCTGTATCAAAATAAGTGAAACCTCTTTCTAAAAAAGTATCTACCATCTTTTTTGTTTGTTCAATATCGATTTTTGCTGGATCATCAGGATCCAATGAAGGTAATCGCATTAACCCAAAACCTAATTTTTTATTATTCATATCTGCCCTTCCTTTCATAATAATTATAATACTTAAAGTATACTCCAAGGCAAGTTTTTTTGAATTATTTATTAAAAAATTATTATTTATAACAATCTCTTCTAAATAAATATCTAACATTTATAATTACACTTCCATTCTAGATAAACATAATATACTTTTTATCTAAATATTAATTTATTTAATATATTAGATATAGTTTTTTTCTATAATAAAGCTATATTTTTAAATATTTTACATATATATGTGCTCTACCTATAATATTTTTATATTATAAGTTAA